>JAXMAW010000028.1:0-92844 GCA_046350195.1 Gemmataceae bacterium | reverse complement strand
CTCGGGGTGCCACTGCACGCCCAGGCAGTACCAGTCGGGGTCGGTCGTCTCGACCGCCTCGACGACGCCGTCGGGGGCGACCGCGGCGACGCGCAGCCCCTGGCCGGGCTGGCGGACCGACTGGTGGTGGCTGGAGTTGATGCAGATCTCGCCGGGGCCGTAGACCTCCTCCAGCCGGGTGCCCGGCTCGATCATCGCCGTGTGGCGGTGGGCCTGCCCGGTCGGGTCGCGGTGCGGCAGGCCGCGCGGCAACTCCTCCGGCAGGTGCAGGTACAGCGTCCCGCCGCAGGCGACGTTCAGCTGCTGCAGGCCCAGGCCGATGGCCAGCAGCGGCATCCGGCGGGCCAGCAGCTTGCGGACCAGCGCCCGGTCGCTGTCGTCGCGACGTTCCGGCAGCAGGCAGACGGCCGGGTGCGTCGGCAGGCCGTGCCGCCGCGGGTCGAGGTCGCCGGCGGCGCCGGTCAGCACGAACCCGTCGAGCCGGTCGAGGTAGGCGTCGAGGTCGATGTCGCGGTGGAACGGCGGCACGACGACCGGCAGTCCGCCGGCGGCGACGACCGCGTCGAGGTAGCCGGCGGCCAGGCGGACCGCCGCGGCGGACTGCTTCGTCGCCGGGGCGAAGTCGGCGTTCAACCCGATGTAAGGCCGGGGCTGCTTCGGCATCGTCTTCCCTCCCTGGGAGCAGCCGCGCCCCTCCCTGGGCGCGGGGCCTTGCGGCCGGGGCGGGACTATACTGAGGCGCCCGCCCCGGGAAAAGCCCGGATCGGCGTTACGCCGACCAGTCGCGCTCCGGCCGCGACCGTTGCCGGTTGGCCTCGTCGTCGCCGACGAACTCCTCCTTGACCGGGTCGAGCTTCAGCTTGCGGTTCAGCACCCAGGCGATCGCCGCGGCGTGGCTGGCGATGTGCGACCGCCGCATCACGTCGGGGTGGGCGGCCGGCTCCTTCCGGGAGCGGATGCAGTCGAAGAAGTTGCGCGAGTGGGCGGTGACGTCCAGGCCGCGCACCCGCTTGGTCGCGTCGGGCAGCTCCTTGGCCAGTGACTGGGGGTGGACGACGATCTCGCCCTCGTCGCCGGTCTCGACCCAGCCCTCGTCGCCGACGAACCGCACCGGGCAGGTGCCCAGGCGCGAGATGTAGTGCGGCGAGCGGTCCTTGAACGGCTCCTTGAGGAAGTCGAGCACCAGCTTCACGCCGTTGGCGTAGCGGCAGACGATCTTGTCGGCGGCCGGCTCGTACTCGACGGGCATCGTGTCGTCGGCCTTGTTCGCCCACTGGCAGAGGTCCACCGTGTGGGCGCCCCAGTCGAGCAGCCGGGCCCCGGAGTCGAAGTCCCACTGCCCGCGCCAGCGCCCGTTGACGTAGTCCTGGTGGAAGGGGCGCCACGGCGCCGGGCCGAGCCAGAGGTTCCAGTCCACCACGTCGCGGGGCGGGGCCGGCTGGGCGGCCAGCCAGGTGTTGTCCAGCAGCGGGGTGTACACCGAGGCGTGCAGGGTGTGGATCTTGCCCAGCTTGCCCGAGTGCGCCAGCGCCACGGCCCGCTGGAAGTTCGGCACGCTGCGGCGCTGGGTGCCGGCCTGGAACACCCGCCTCTCGCGCCTCATCGTGTCGGCCAGTTCCTGGCAGGCCGCGACGGTGATGCCGCACGGCTTCTCGCTGTAGACGTCCTTGCCGGCCTTCGCCGCCAGGATCGAGGCGCGGGCGTGCCAGCGGTCGCCGGTCGCGATCAGCACCGCGTCGATGTCCTTGCGGCCCAACAGCTCGCGGAAGTCGCGGTAGACGCGACAGTCGCTGTTGCCGTAGTGCCCATCGACGAGCTTCTTGCCGGCCTCGCGCCGCTTCGCCTGCACCTCGGCGATCGCGACGCAGCGGACGTCGGCGAAGCCCAGCATGGCCTTCAGGTCGTAGGTGCACCGCGGGCCGACGCCGATCACCCCCAGCGTGGTTTTCTCGCTGGGGGCGGTCCCGTTGCGGCCCAGGACGTGGGCCGGCACGACGATCGGCAGCGAGAGGGCGGCCGCTCCGCCCCTCAGGAATTCACGACGGGTTGTGCCTGGTTCAGCCATCGGATGCCCCTCCCATCGGGTGACGCCGGCCACTGGAACATGAGCCCCATCCCCAGACTCCGTCTGGTGTCTGTCTAGAAGTTCTTGAGCCGCTCGGCATCGACGCCCCCCGGGGAAGGCCGTGGCGGAGTCGGGCCAAACTTCTCCCGTTTTCTAGGCGCAGCCCCTTGCGGCGCACCTGGCGGGGTGATAAGGTCTGTCTACCCGAGCGTCTCTGCGGAGCAGGAGGCGATCATGTTTCACGAGGGCCGGCACACCCACCGGGGCCCGTTGCGCGCGCAGGTCCCCGGCGCCGTCTATTTCGTGACCTACCGCCTGGCCGGCTCGATCCCCCCCGGCGTCGGCGAGCACCTTTGCGCCGCCCGCCGCCGCTGGCTCCGCCGATTCGCCCTTCGCGGGGTTAACCCTTCCCACCACCTCCCCGCCGCCCTGGCTCCTGTTCGGCCAGTTCGGCAGCCTGCTCGATCGCCCTGGACGGCCGGCCTGGCCCGGCCCGAGGCGGCCTCGGTCGTGCGCGCAGCCTCCGTCGCCTCGACGGCGTCCGCGCTACCGGCTGCTGGCCTACTGCGTCATGCCCAGCCACGTCCACGCCGTGATCCGCCTGCCCCAGCCGCCCCGACTCGGAAGGGCCGGCCGCGGCTCGGCGAGCAGGCCGACTCGGCGGGGCCGCTGGCCGGGCTGCTGCCCACGTGGAAGCAGGCGACGGCGAAGCTGGCCGGCTGGCCACAGCACGCCGAGTCGTTCCTGCACCGGGTCCGCGACGGCGAGGAGGCGCACCGCCTGGTCGAGTACGTCGCCTACAACCCGGTCAAGGCCGGGCTGGCCCGGCAGGTCCACGAGTGGCCCTGGTGCTCGGCCCACGACCGCTTCAGGGCGACGGCAGGGCCGCCTGGCGCTCGTCGATCAGTAAGGCGCGAGCAGCCACACCACCCCAGCAGCAACGTCAGCAGCGTCAGCGGCACGCCGACCTTGCGAGTACTCCCAGAACGTCACCTCGACGCCCTCCCGCCGGGCCGCCTCGGCCGATCAGTTGTGCAGGCCCAGCACGGTGAGGTTGCCGGCCAGCGTGCTCGACAGGGCCAGCGCCAGCCAGGCCGTCTCGCGGCTCACCTCGGGCATCGCCCGCATCTGCGGCTCGAACAGCAGCACCGCCGGCACGTTGCTCACCAGGTTGGACAGCGCTTCGCCGAGACGACGCTGAGCAGGTCCACGGGGCGGTCGAGCAGCCAGGTCCAGGTGTCCACGCGCCAAAGCTCGACGACGTGGACGCGGAAGGCGTGGACGACGACGAACAGCCCGGCGAACAGCGCCAGAAGCGTCCAGTCGATCTGGCGGTGATCTTCCGGGGTTGACGCGGCCCAGCAGCAGCACGCTGGCAGCCGACAGCGCGATCAGGGCGAGGTGCCGGCTGGGCAGGGCGAAGAACAGCGCCACGGTGACCAGGGCGACCAGGACGGCCTTGCGGCGCGGGCCGGTGGGCCCGCGGCGGCGGCGCGGGGACGACGTGCTCGGCCGGCGCGGCGGCGGGGGCGGCGAGGCGGCGGTACAGCCAGGACAGGAGAAGGAAGGCGACGGCCAGGCCGAGCAGGGCGACGGGGAAGAGTTTCGCCGAGAAGCGGAGGTAGGAGATCCGCGACTGGATGCCGATGATCATGTTCTGCGGGTTGCCGGTGATGGCGCCGGCCGAGCCGATGTTCGCCGCCGTGGCCAGGCCGATCAGGTGCGGCACCGGGTCGTAGCGGAGCCGGCGGGTGACGCCGAGCAGAAGCGGCGTCAGGGCGAGGCAGACGATGTCGTTGACCAGGAAGGCCGACAGGACGCCTGACAGCCCGATCGTTGGCCCCAGCGGCGCCCACGGGGAGCGGACGCGGGTCAGGCCCCGCGACGTCAGCCGGGCGAAGAAGCCCGACAGCGCAGCACGGCGACGACGACCATCATGCCGAACAGCAGGGCGAGGGCCTCGTAGTTGACGCAGCGGGCGCTGACCGCCTCGTCGAAGGGGACCGCGCCGGCGACGAGCAGGGCGGTGGCGCCGACCAGGGCGATGCCGGCGCGGTCCACGCGGAGGCGGGGGACCTTGCCGACGGCGAGGCCGAGGTAGGTGAGGAAAAGAGGAGTAGCGTGACCCAGAACGTCGTCCAAGCGTCCCGCTCCTTCCTCGGTGTCGCCGGGCCAAGGGCGTGGCGGCCGGCCCCCTCTACCATTGCCCGCCGCGGGGCACCCGCCCGGGTCGCTCGTCTCGACAGCCGCGGCGGCCGGCGGTATACCAAACCGCACGCCGCGCCTGTGGTTGAGGGCGACCTATGTGGCAGGTACTGTTTCGCGTCCCGAGTCGGCCAGCAAGGCATCCCGGTCTACGGCTTCGGGATGATGCTGTTCCTGGCCTTCATCGCCTGCACCTGGCTGGCCGGCCGCCGGGCCGAGCGCGAGGGGATCTCCCGCGACCTCATCCAGGACATCGCCGTCTGGCTGTTCCTCGGCGGGCTGCTCGGGGCCCGCATCACCTACCTGCTCAACGAGAACCCCCGCGCCCCCCTGGCCGAGTGGCCCTGGAAGCTGGTCCGCATCTGGGAGGGCGGCATCGTCCTGTACGGGTCGCTGATCGGCGGGGCGGTGGCGTACTTCGCCGCCTGGGCGCTGGTCTACCGCCGCCGCGGCCTGAAGACGCTGCCGTTCCTCGACGCCATCGCCCCGTCGATCGCGCTGGGCATCGGCTGGGCCGCTGGGCTGCCTGCTCAACGGCTGCTGCTACGGCCAGGTGGCCTGCGCCGAGTGCCCGGTGGTGATGGCGGCCCACTTCCCGCTGTCGGCCCCGTGCCGCGAGGTGCTCGTCGAGTCCGGGGCGCAGACCGCCGCCGGGTTCACCCTCGCCGACGGCCCCGGCCGCGAGGCGCGCGTCGGCGCGGTCGATCCCAGCTCGCCCGCCTACGAGGCCGGGCTAAGGCCGGGGGCGGTCATCGTCGGCCTCAACGGCCAGGAGGTGAAGTCGCGCGGCGACCTGAGCCTCCACCTCGGCGGCCTGGCCAGCTGGCCGCGCGGCCAGTCCCAGCTGACGGTGGAGTTCCTCCCCGAGGGCGGCAAGGAGCCGGAGGCGATCACGATCTCCCCGCGCACGGTCGGCCTGTACCCGACGCAGCTCTACGAGGCCGGTCAGCATGGCGCTTACTAATGCTCGTGCTGCTGGCGTACTACCCGTTCCGCCTGGCCATGGGGCGGGTGTTCGCGGTGCTGATGGCCGTCTACGGGATCCACCGGTCCCTCAACGAGATCCTCGGGACGACCCGCGGCCGGAGGGCCTGGAGAGCTACGGCAGCCTGGCCCTGATCGTCGGCGGCGTGGCGATGTGGCTGATCCTGTGGGCGCGGTCCCGAGGCGCGACCATCCGCGGTCACGACGCCTCGGGGCCAGCGCCCGTGACCGCGACCGCCACCACACCAGGACCAGGCCAAGGGATAACAGGTTGATGAAGACGTCGGCGACGCAGCCGTAGCGGCGGCACGAACGTCTGGCCGACCTCGGTCAGCGCGCGATGCAGGGCCAGGAGGCCCAGAGGGCGAGGCGCCTTGCGGGTGGCGGGCAGCCACCGCGCCCCGGGAACGTCAGGAAGGCGTAGGCAGCAGCGTGGGGCAGCGCGCTGCTGGCGGTGAACGTCGAGGCCCTCGGGCAGCGGGACCTCCGCCACGAGCAGCGGCTGCGGGCTCAGCAGCGCTGGCTCCAGCGCCGCCCAGCAGCCGCCACGCCACCAGCGAAAGGCGGGCCCGATCGCCAGATTTGCATCCGTACTCTCCTTAACCCGCCACGCGGTTGACCCAGCGTCCCGACGCCGGCCACCTCGTCGGCCTCGTCGCCGACGGCCAGGGTGAAGTCGTCGCCAGGCGGCGCCGGTGCCGGTCAGCAGCACGGCGCCGTCAGAGGCTCGTCTCCTTGCCGAGCCAGCCGACCAGCTCCTCGAACAAGGCAGCCAATGCCCCCAGGTCGGTCTTCCCCTCGAAGGCGGTGCGGCCGTCGCGGGTGATGCTCAGGCGGATCGTCGTCTCCGCCAGCGGCGGCAGGTGGCCGGCGAGGGTGATGGCCGGCCCCAGGGCGCACGAGCCGTCGTAGACCTTCGCCTGGGGCAGGTACAGCGGGTTCTCGCCCTCGATGTCGCGGGAACTCATGTCGTTGCCGATGCGTTGTAGCCGACGACCTTCAGCGAGGGGGAGATCACCAGGGCCAGCTCCGGCTCCGGCACGCTCCAGCGGGCGTCGCGGCGGATGCGGACCGGGTCGCCGGGGCCGACGACGCGCCTCGCGGACGCCTTGAAGAACAGCTCCGGCCGCGGCGCGGTGTAGACGAGGTCGTAGAACCGCGACGCGCCGCTGCCGGCCGACTCCTCCTCGCGGGCCACCTTGCTGCGCTTGTAGGTCACGCCGGCGGCCCACACCTCCTGGTGGTCGATCGGCGGCAGCAGCGTCACCGCCGACGGCGCCAGCGAGTCGAGCGTCGGGATCGACCGCAGCAGGCTGGCCGGGTCGGCGGCGTGAAGCACGTCGCTGGGGAGTGCGGCGGGGACAGCGGGCGGACGGTCGCGGTCGAGGAGGCCGGCGTGGGTGCCGCCGCTGGGTCGGAACTTACATGGCTGCATGGGGGACATCCTCCGAGGTCAGACAATGAGGTCACCCGCCGCCGGGCATGGCAAGGCCAGACCTCCTCGGCCTGGCGCGCGGTGAACGGCACCCCGGCGCCGGGCGGGGGCGGGTCGGGGACGAGCCAGGCGGCGGGGCGGAGCGCGGCAGCAGCCCGTCGCCGGTCGCCGCCGAGACGTGCGGGGCGTTCCCGGCGAGGAGAGGTCCCGGGCGAGGCCGGTCGGTCTTGTTGACGACCAGGCGAACCAGTGGCTTGAGCCGGGGGCGTCAGCGACCCGGAGGGGAGTCGGACTCCGGTCGCTGACGCCCCGGCTCACCCGACGCCTCGACCACCAGCACCAGGTCCGCCTCGGCCATCGCCCGCCGGGCCAGCCCGATGCCAGCCTCACTCAGCGCTCTCGCCGCCCTCGCGCAGCCCGGCGGTGTCGAGCAGCTCCACCGGCCAGCCGTCGATCGCCGGCGTGGTCGAAACGACGTCGCGCGTCGTGCCGGGCGTCGGCGCGACGACCGCCCGCTGGTAGCCCGCCAGCGCGTTGACCAGGCTGCTCACTTGCCCACGTTCCAGGTGCGCGGCGACGACGACTCGAAACAGGGTCGTCAGGTGCAGCTGATTCGCCGCTCCAGCGACAGGAGGGCGTCCCGGTCCCCCGCCCGCCCCTGTTTCACCTCCCGGCGGAAGGCGACGCGGTACTGGTCGAGCAGGATGCCGGCCGTGCGCGTGGTCATCGCCCGCGCGGGGCAGGGCGGCGTCGGCGTGGTCGTCTTCCTCCAGCCGGACGAACTCCTCCCAGCCGACGGCGGCGGCCCCGCGCTTCCAGCAGGTCCAGCAGGAAGCGCGCGACCTCCCGACCGCCGTGGACGTGCAGCTCGACCAGCGGGGTCGGCCCGGCCCGCCGCACCGCCAAGGATGCCCTCGTCGGCCACCTGGTCGCCGACTCGGCAAGGCCACCACCGGCCGGTCTCGACGGCCAACTGCCCGACCGCGGCGTGAACAACCCCTGGGCGATCTCCCACGCCCGTGGGCCGCGCAGGCCGACCACCGCGAGGCGGCTCTTGCCGGGGGCGTCAGCAGCGCGGCGAGGTGTCGGTCACGGCAGGCGGCTCCACGCTGTCGAGGATGCCGATCAGCGTCTGCTCTGGCCAGAGCAAGAAGTCTTCCAGGGCGCCGGCCGCGGCCCGCTGAGCAGCCCCATAGCGCCGAGGCCAGGAGCGGGGCCTGGCCGCGATGAAAAGACGCGGCAGGTGGGCGGCCTTCTCGGCGTAGACCCGCACCGCCTCGCGGATGCCGCCGGAGACGGCGAGGAAGATCCCCCGCCTTCATCGCCGCGATCGTGTCGCCGCCGGGCAGGGCGGGGCCGGGTGGGTGACCTGGACCAGCGGCAGCAGCGCCGTGTACTGGTGGAGCGCTGCGCCCATCAGGTCAGGGAGCCGGGGTAGATCGCCCCGCCGCGGAGCGTGGCCCTCGTCGAGCCAGTCCAGGGTGACCGCCGAGCCGGCGCCGATGAGGACGGCGCCCCGCGCTGAGCTCCAGGTGGCGCTCGCCGCGACGCCGTTGAGCAGGCGGTCGATGCCCGCGTGGTCGGGGCGTTCCAGCTCGACGCGGAGCGGCAGCTGGGCCGCCCTCTCCAGCCGCGCCACGCGGTCGCCCCAGGCCGCCAGCCAGGCGGCAGGCCTCTCCGACCGGGCCGGCCGCACGCTCGCCATCACCCACGTCGCGGGGCGCGGCAACCCCCACGACGCAGCCCTCGGCGTCCCAGGTGGCCTCGTCCTCGGGCAGCGAGGCCATCGACGACAGCGAGCGGCCGTCGCGGGCCACCTGCCCCCACTTGATGCGCGTGTTGCCGACATCGGCGACGACGTGCGGCGTCATAAAAGGATCTCGTCGCGCTGGTGCGGCGGGACGACCCGCTCCGGCGGCGGAGACTCCGCCTGCATGACCACGCCCAGGGTGGTCACGACCCGGCGCACCAGGTCGGCCAGGCCGGCGCCGGTCACGGCGGAGAGGCCGAGCACCTCCCGGCCCAGTTCCTTCTCCAGCCGCTCGCGCACCTCGCCGGCGCCGGTCAGCTCCGACTTGCTGACGGCGACGACCTCCGGCTTCTCCGCCAGCTCGGGGCGGTACAGCTCCAGCTCGCGGCGGATGGCGCGGTAGTTCGCCACCGGGTCGCTGCCGTCGGCGGGGAGCGGCTCGACCAGGTGGACCAGCACGCGCGTCCGCTCGACGTGGCGGAGGAACTCGTGGCCCAGGCCGACGCCCTGGCTGGCGCCCTCGATCAGCCCCGGCAGGTCGGCCAGGACGAACGCCCTTTCGCCGCCGACGTGGACGATGCCGAGGTTGGGGTACTTGGTCGTGAACGGGTAGTCGGCGATCTCCGGCGTGGCCCGCGACAGCCGGGACAGCAGCGTGGACTTGCCGGCGTTGGGCAGGCCGACCAGCCCGACGTCGGCGATCACCTTCAGCTCCAGCCGCACCCAGCGCTCCTCGCCGGGCGTGCCCTTCTGGAACTGGCGCGGGGCGCGGTTGGTCGCCGAGGCGAACGACTTGTTGCCGCGGCCGCCACGGCCGCCGACGGCGACGACGAACTGCTCGCCGGGCTGCTTCAGGTCGCGGAGGATGTGGCCGCGCTCGCGGTCGTAGACGACGGTGCCGGGCGGCACGGTGATGACCAGGTCTTCGGCCTTGCGACCGTGGCAGTTGGCCGTCCCGCCGCGGCCGCCGTGGTCGGCCTTCCAGAACTTGCGGTTGACCAGGTCGGCGAGGCTGTCGCAACCCGCCACGGCGCGGACGATGACGTCGCCGCCGTCGCCGCCGTCGCCGCCGTCGGGGCCGCCTTTCGGGACGTACTTCTCCCGGCGGAAGCTGACGCAGCCGGAGCCGCCGTCGCCGCCTTTGACGAAAATCTCCACCCGGTCCACGAACGCCATCGCCGCTGCCCCCTCGTCTTCTATGTGGTGCATACACTGTAGCAGGACCGGCGGCGATCCGATAGGGACCCCACCCGGCGGTCGCGGCGGCGGAGAATAAGGCGATTCCCCACGGGCCTACGGCACACGGCCTTCGGACACGGATGAAGACGGGTCAGACAGATCCGTGGGGAATCGCCCGGATTCAGTAGGCATTCTTGTTCACCAGCCCGCGGAAGACGGTCAGCCACAGGATCTGGATGTCCAGCCACGGCGTCCAGTGGGTGATGTAGTACAGGTCGTACTCGATCCGCTTCCGCAGCGACGTGTTGCCGCGCCAGCCGTGCACCTGGGCCCAGCCGGTGATGCCGGCCTTGACGCAGTGCCGGGCCATGTAGTTGGGGATGGTCCTCTCGAACTGGGCGATGAACTCCGGCCGCTCCGGCCGCGGGCCGACCAGGCTCATCTGGCCGACCAGCACGTTCCAGAACTGCGGCAGCTCGTCCAGGCTGGTCGAGCGCAGGAACGTGCCCAGCCGGGTGCGGCGGTCGTCGTTCTTCCGCGCCCAGACCGCGCCAGTCTCCTTCTCGGCGTCGGCGCGCATGCTGCGGAACTTGAGCATCCAGAACGACTGGCCGTTCAGGCCGCAGCGCTGCTGCTTGTAGAAGACCGGCCCCGGCGACGACCACTTCACCAGTGCCGCGATCAGCGCCAGCAGCGGTGACAGGATCAGCAACGCCAGGGCCGACAGGACGACGTCCATGGCGCGCTTGACGACGACGTTGAGGCCGAAGTGCGGGCTCTCGCGCAGGCCGATCAGCGGCTGGCCGTCGAGGTTGGCCGTCGTCAGCGTCAGCCCGGCCAGGGCCGGCAGGTCGGGCACCAACCGCACCTCGACCATGGTGCGCGACAGGACGGCGTAGACCCGGCGGACGTCGTCGTAGCGCCCCAGCGGCAGGGCGATGAAGACGTGCGAGATGCCGTACTTGCGGATCAGCTCCGGCAGGTCGGCGAAGCCGCCGAGGACGTCGAGGTCGGCCGACAGCGCCGCGGGGCGCTCGTCCACGAAGCCGACGTTCTTCAGGCCCAGCCAGTTGACCCGGGCGAAGGTGGCGGCGAGGCGGCGGGCGCCGCGGCCGGAGCCGACGATCAGGGCGAACGCCTGGTTGTAGCCGTGGCTGCGGAGGGTGCGGACGACTCCCCAGCCGACGCGGCGGGCAACGACGATCGACGTGGCGGTCAGCGCCCAGAACAGGACCATGGTGGCGCGCGACTCGTAGGGGTCGTGCAGGAAGAAGATGGTCGCCATCATGAACAGCGACAACAGCGCCGTGCCGCGGAGCACCGCGACGGTCTCCTCGCGGAAGCGGCGGAGCCGGCCGATGTCGTACTGGCCGGCGACGCGGTAGGCGAGGAAGGCGAGCAGCAGCAAGAGCGGGGTTTGCCGCAGGCAGAGAAAGAACGACGGCACCTCGGCGGCGTCGGCGGGCAGCCAGCCGGTCTCGAAGCGGAGGTAGTACGCCCCCAGCCACGCCGCCGCGGTCAGCGCGAGGTCGGAGAGGAGGAAGCCGAGGCACATCAGCTGGCTGCGGCGGTCGATCATGGCTAGCCCCGTCCCTGGGGTTCGATGGCGCTCCTGGAACCGTCGTAAGTAGCCCGACCGGCCCACCCATGTCAAGACGGAGAGTCGCGGCTAATGCGGCGGCATCGGGATCCACAGCGGCGGCTTGCCGGGGAACTTCAGCCTCTTCAGGATCGCCGCGTCGTCGGCGCCGTGCGGCTTGAGGTAGATGTAGTAGTCATCGACGCGCTCGAACGGGGCGGCCTGGGCATCACGGCCGGGACGGATCAGCATCGTGTTGCTGAGCCGCACGTGCATGTAGCCCGGCAGCAGTTCCTCGAAGCGGGTCAGCCGGGGCGTGAAGCGGAACCGGAAGGGGCGCCGGTCGGTCAGCGCGACGACGCGGCCGGCCTGGTCGTCGGCCGGCTCCAGCGGGACTTCCACCCAGTCGCGCTCGACCTGGACGAACGCCCGCAGACTCGGGGCGGTGACGTAAAGCTCCTCCTCGGGGGCGACGTTTTGCAGGTAGACCGTCAACAGGAACGAGCCGTCCGGGCCGGCGGCGATGTTCTCGACGTCGGCGCGTAGCTGGCGCAGCGCCGCCTGCTCGAGCCGCTCGCGATCGGATTTGCGCTCTTCGAGGCGCGACTGCTGGAACCGGGCGGCGGCGTGGTTGAACCCCGCCACGGCCAGGGCGATGACGCCCACCCAGAGGGCGAAGTCGAGCACGAACCGGCCCGCGCCCGACCCCAGGAGCGTGGGCGGAGGAGACGTTGTGGCGGGAGCGGTCTCCGAGCCGGCAGGTTTCTCCCGCCGGTCCGGGAAAGACCGGCGGGAGAAACCCGCCGGCTCAGGCGCCGACTCCGACACGACGCGGCCGCGGTCCAGGCGGAGCATGCGATCGGCCAGCGCGGCGATGTCGGGGTTGTGCGTCACCACCACCAGCGCCTTGCCGGTCGCGGCGCGCACGTCGAGCAGCAGCCGCACGATCTCCGCCTCGGTTTCCGCGTCGAGGTCGCTGGTCGGCTCGTCGGCGAGCAGCACCGGCGGGTCGTGGATCAGCGACCGCGCCAGCGCCACCCGCCGCTGCTCGCCGCCGGACAGCTCGGCCGGGTACGCCTCCGCCCGGTCGGCCAGCCCCACCCGCGTCAATAACTCCGCGGCCCGGCGGTAGACGGCCTCCAGCCCGTCGCCGTCGCGGAGCAGGGCCGGCAGCGCGACGTTGTCGATGGCGCGCAGCGTCGGCAGCAGCCCGGAGAACTGGAACAGCATCCCGATCTCGCCGCCGGCCGACACGCGGCCCGCCGTCGGCCGGCACAGCCCGGCGAGCATCGCCAGCAAGGTGGACTTTCCCGATCCGGACCGTCCACAGATCGCGAGGAACTCGCCGGCGGCGACGTCGAGACTGACGTCAACGACCGCCTCGACGCGGCGCTTCCCCGCGGCGTAGACCTTCGTCAGGCCGCGCGCCGTGAGCACGTCAGTTGCCCTCCGACCGCATCAGCACGTAAGGCTCCTCTCGGCTGGCGCGCCAGGCCGGCACGGCGGCCCCGGCCAGCCCGATGGCGCCCGCCAGCGCAACGCAACCCCCGGCGAACAGGGCCAGCGTCTCGGGAGGCGGCCAGCCGACCGGGGCGGCGACCGTCTCAAAGTAGTAGCCGAGCGAGCGGTAGAACAGGAGCACGAATCCCGCGCCGAGCATCAGGCCGACGATGCCGCCTAGCCCGGTCGTCATCACCGCCTCGGCAAGCACCAGGCGACGCAGCTGCCGCGGCTTCGCCCCGACGGCGAGGAGCAGGCCCAGCTCGCGCCGCCGCTCGGCGAGCACCGCGGAGAACACAACGCTCACCATCAGCACGCTGGCGAGGATCAGAAGGGCCGTGAAGAACAGCGCTCCCGATTGGAGCGCCGTCAGCGTCTGCCGGGCCGACGTGAACAGCGACGGCCCGGCGACGACCTTCACCTCGGAGTTATCCGCCAGCGCGAAGCGCACCTCCTCGGCCTTCGCCCCGACGCGCAGCCGCACTAACAGCGCCGACGCCTGGGCGGCCCCGGCGTCGGTGAGCTGCTCAAACGTGTCCGGCGTGACGAAGACGGCGCGGTCGTACGGCCCGACGCCGGTCAGCCCCAGCTTGGCGTACACGGTGAGCGTCTGGCCGAACAGAGAAAGCTCGCTGTCCACCTTCTCGTCACGTCGCGCCCCGACGATCCGGTCGCCGGGGCGCATCGGCCGGTCGAGCTTCTCGACGACCCACGGCAGGACGGTGAAGTCGGAGCGCGGGTCGAACGAGGCGAGATCGACGGCGTGAGAGTGGCCGCGCCCGGGCAGCTCGACGCGGTGAGTCCGCTGCGCCGCCACGCGCTCGACGCCCGGCAACTTCGCGACGACGTCGATCAGCCCTGCGTCCAGCGTGTGCGGCGTCGGCTCGGCGGTGAGCAGCGCCGGCGTGAGGTTGACCAGGGTCTGCCGCGGCACGATCAGCAGGTCGGCGCCCATGCGGCCGAAGCCGGCGGCCAGGCCTTCGGACAGCCCCCGGCGCACGACGAGCGTGGTGAAGACCGCGGCGATGGCCACCGCCACGGCCAGCGCCGACAGCGCCGTCCGCGCCGGCCGCCGGCCGAGGTTCTGGGCGGCGAGGCGCGGTAAAAGAGTGGCGCGGTTCATCGGTGCCCCCGGCGAGCCGCGCACGAAGTAAGCGGGGTGCGGAGGCGCTCCCCTGGGCAGAGCGCCAAGCGAGGCCGCTGATACTGACCTGACCGCTTACTTCGTGCGCGGCTCGCCAGATCCGTGCAGAGATGAGACGTCATACCGTCGTGCAGCGGCTGTTGCGCAGGTGCTCGACCTTGGCCGGCACGATGACGCAGTCGTGGTGGCCGCCGAAGTTCGGCTGGTAGCCCACCGGCTCCAGCGTGTCCTGGGTGAACACGAACAGACCGCTGGAGAGCCTTTGGAAGCCCGAGAAGATCTGCAAGACGTACTTGCCGTCGTAGGTCACCGCCATCGTCTGGCAGTCGGGCCCGACGTTCTCGAACTTCTTGATGATCTTCCACGTCTTCGTATCGACCGCCACCACCTCGCTGTTGGCGGGTTTCGGGTGCAGCACGGATACGAACATCTTGCTGCCGTCCATCGAGAAGGCGACGTGGAACGGGCTGGGGTACTCGCCCTTCCACGACGGGTCCTTCACGCCGGCGACGCGCTTCCACCTGCGCGGGTCGTCGTCGGAGGTGTCCCAGACGGGCATGTAGTTCTGCTGGATGTTCGCCATCAGCGTGAAGTGCTTGCCGTCGGGCGAGAAGCCGCACTCGTGGGCCACGCATTTGACATCTTTAAAGTCTGCTTCCCACGTGTCCGGCCCGCTGGCGACCTTCCGGATCGGGACGTTGTCCGGCGAGCCTTCCGGGGCGTGCAGCAGGCAGACCGGCTCCCACGTCTGGCGGTCGAGGATCAAGGCGCTGGCGAGCATGCGCAGGATCATCGCCGAGTAGCGGTTGCCGGGGTGGTGGACGACGCCGTCGAGGCCGGCCAGCCCTTTCGGGTTGTCGCCGGGGATCATCCCCTTCTCGACCAGGTTCTCCGCCATGGGCACCATTTCCCAGTTGATCTTGTTGCCCTTGGTGCCCTGGTAATCGTACTTGCCGGTCTCCTTGGGCTGAGTCAGCCGCTGGAAGCGCAGCGTGCCGCCGTCCCGCCAGTTGCGCTCCAGCGACTCCTTGTTCTTCGGGACCCAGTCGGCGCGGTAGGCCATCAGCACCTTGGTCTTCTCGCGGTCTTTCGGGCGGTTGAAGAAGGCCGCGAGGTCCTTCTGGCCGTCGGCGCAGGCGAAGCCGTTGGCGTCGGGGTAGATCGTGGTATGGACTCCGAGGCCGATGCCGGTCGTGTCGGAGACGTCCTCGACGAGGTTCATCTGCTGGCCGTCGAAGCGGACGCGGTAGATGCGGTTGCCCTGGCCGTACCACGGCTCGAGCAGGCCGAGCTTCTTGATCTGCGTGGGCAGGCCGTAGATCATCACGTTGTCGCCGCCCTGGGTCGAGTTGACGAACTCGAACCCCTTGTACGGGTCGGGCGACGGGTAGGCGGCGAGGTGGTGCGAGATCGGGCAGGTGTCGCCGTAGTTCCAGTACGAGATCCAGGCGAGCGTCCTGTTCGCGTCCATATCGACGACGTGCGTGCCGCCGCCGAGCTTCTGCGGCGACAGGTACAGGAACCGGCCGAGCTTGCCCAGCGACGGGGCCTTGGTGCCCTCCTGGCGGGCGTTGAGGCCGGGCACGCCGAGGTAATCGACGCCCTTGGCGATGGCCGCGCCGGCCAGGCCGGCCGCCGTGTACTTCAGGATGTCCCGCCGCGAGACGCCGTCTGGCATGGCAGTTACCTCGCTGGTTACTTCTCGTAGGGGCAACCGGTGGTGAGGGCGTGCGGCAGGCCGTCGAGGTCGGGCGGCGCGGCGGCGACGCCGGCCAGCGCGGCGGCGCGCTGGTGGACCTGCTCGAACATCTCGCGCGACCAGCCCGGCCAGGCGGCATCGACCGTGCCGTCGGGCCGGAGGAGAATCAGATAACCGCTATTTTCAACCTCAAACAGGCGGATTGCCTCTCGATCGTCGTCGGTGACGGTGACGAAGGCGAGGCGGTCGCCGTAGGCCTGCTGGAGGCGCCGCCAGAACGGCGCGAAGTCGTCGTTGCAGGGACAGCCCTGTTTGAGGAAGAGCAAGGCGGTGGGCCGGTCGGTGGCGAACCGCTCGACTCGGCGGTCGGCGAGCGACCCGGCGGCGGTGAGCTGCCGCGGGGTGACGTAGTGCTTCTCGTAGGGGACGGTCGGCGGCGGAGTGGCGGAAGGGCTCCCCTGCCCTTGCCGCGAGGGCAGGAGCGCCGCCAGGCAGCACACGGCGACGCCGAGGAGCAGCCAGACGAAAGGGCGTCGCATCGGGTGCCTCCGCCGAGGGGCAGGTGTGTTGTAGCCGGCCGGCGAAGGCGAACAAGCCCCCCATCAGCCGTAGAATGTCTTCGCCCGGACATTCGTTGGAGAGGCCATGCCTTCCGCCGCAACGAGCTACGACGAGGTCCCCTACGACTCCCGGCCGCGCTACGCGACCCACCCCGACTGCCTGGCCACGCTGGCCCGGCTGCTGGGCATGACGCCGGCGCCCGTCGAGCGCTGCCGGGTCCTGGAACTGGGCTGCTCGACCGGCGGCAACCTGCTGCCGCTGGCCGCGGCGCTGCCGGGGGCGAGCTTCGTCGGCATTGACCTGTCCCAGCGGCAGATCGAGATGGGCCGGAAGGTCGCCGCGGCGCTGGAACTGAGCAACCTGCGGCTGGAGGCCCGCGGCATCCTCGACGTCGAGCCGTCGTTCGGCGAGTTCGACTACGTCATCGCGCACGGCGTCTACTCGTGGGTGCCGGCCGAGGTGCGCGACAAGATCCTGGCGGTGTGCCGGGCGAACCTGGCCCCGCAGGGGGTGGCCTACGTCAGCTACAACACCTACCCGGGGTGGTATCTGCGGGCCGGCGTGCGCGACCTGATGAAGTTCCACACCCGCGACCTGGACGGGGCCGAGGCGAAGGTCCAGCACGCCAGGCTGGTCCTCGACTTCATCGAGGAGAGCACCCCCGACCGCGACGGCAGCTGGGCCAAGGTGCTCAAGGACGAGGCGGACCTGATCCGCCCGGAAGGCGATTACTATGTCTTCCACGAGCACCTCGAATCGGAAAACCACCCGGTTTACTTCACCGACTTCATGGGCCACGCCAAACGGCACGGGCTGCAATACCTCGGCGAGGCGGAGCTGCACACGAGCCTGTCGGTCTACCCCCCCGAGGTGCAAAAGGTGCTGCGCGGCCTCTCGGCGGACCTGCTCGAGCTGGAGCAGTACCTCGACTTTTTGAAGAACCGCACCTTCCGCCGCACGCTGCTCGTTCGGGACGACGTGCCGCTGAGCCGGATGCCGGGGCCGGGGGTGGTCGAATCGCTGCTGGCGGCGGGGCTGGCGAAGCCGGTGTCGGAGCGGCCGGAGGTAAACTCGGACAAGGTGGAGGAGTTCGTCAACGACGCCGGCTCGACCGTCTCGACGAACGTGCCGTTCGCCAAGGCGGCGCTGGTGACGCTGTTCGAGCAGTGGCCGCGGCCGTTCCGCTTCGACGAGCTGTGGTCGGCGGTGCGCGACCGGCTGGGCGGCGCCGACGACGAGCCGGGCCGCGGCATGCTGGCGAGGTCGCTGGTCCACCTCTACCTGTCGGGCCTGGTCGGCCTGCACACGCACCTGACGCCGTTCACACTGTCGCCGGGCGACCGGCCGCGGGCGACGGCGCTAACGCGCCTGCAAGCGCGCACCGGGGCGCGGGTGACGAACCTCCGGCACAAGACGGTGGAGCTGGCCGTGTTCGACCGCGCCGTGCTGTCGCTGTGCGACGGGGAGCGCGACCGGGCCGCGATCGTCGAGGGGCTGGCGGCGCTGGTCGCGGCGGGCGAGATCGGCCTGAAGCGCGACGGCCGCGAGCTGGGCGAAGCGGCGGAGGTGCGGGCGGCGCTACGGGAGGAGCTGGTCGAGAGCCTGGCGCGGCTGGCGCGGTCGATGGTGCTGCTGGGATGAGAAATTGGGAAAGGGGACCTATGAGTTACGAACTGGTCTTCTGGAAACAGTCTCCTGGCAACCCGGCCGATCCGCTGCCAATCTACGAGCAGTTGATGGAGGGGGAGCAGGTGGCGGGTCTGGAGAAACTCCCAGGTGATCGCATCCTGGGGCGCGTCGCCGAGATGTTCAAGGACGGCTGGGTGCGACTTGACGAACTCAACTGGGAGCGATCACAAGGGGCGTTCCTGGTCGAACTCGGGCCGCAGCACTTTCGGGTTGATTGCTACGGCCTACCTGGCGAGGTGGTCAACCTCTTCATCGACATCGGGGCGGAATTCGGGGCCAAGCTGTTCGACCCGCAGGTCGGAGAGCGGTTTGAGGGATAGCAGGGTCGATCACCCACCGAGAGGGTTCGAGTCCCCAGACGCCAGCCGATGAACGCCCGAGCCGTCGCGATCATTCGCGGCCTCAAGCATGCGGCTTTGGGGCAAGAGAAGTGGAGGGTAGCACATGAAACGAACCGCCGTGACTTACGGCCAACTGGACAGCGTGTTGCGATCGCTCGGCTTCTCCTGTCGGCCGGCCGAACATGACCCGCCGGGCCGCGTTTACGAACACAGGGAATCCGGCGCGTTCATCATGCTGCCTGACGTGACAGACGGCGAGAAGGCGTTCGAGCATCACGTCGCCGCCGTGCGGATCGAGCTGGATAACTTCGGCCTCGCAGCCCCATCGGTGTTCGCCGCCAAACTCCAGCAGGCCGGGTGAATCGTCGTGGTGACCAGCCGGTGGTATTAATCCCCTCCGGCTGGTCACCACGATCGCTCACACCCATTTCACTCCTCAGTCGCTCGCTTCCGCTTATCGTATCGCTCCGCCTCCGCGGCGCTGATGAGGCCGTCGCCGTCGGCGTCGGCGGCGCGGAACTCGTCCTCGGTGCCCAGCCACTCCTTCAGCGACACGTCGCCGTCGCGGTTGCGGTCCATCTTGCGGAACCACAGCGGGCCCTTCGTCTTCGCCGCCGGGCCGGTCGGGGCCTCCATGCCGGCGCGGAACACGACCACGTTGCGGCCGCCGTTACCGCCCGACGACGAGCCGAGGTCGAACGAGCCCTTGTAGCGCTTCGGCACCTCGGCCTTCGCCAGATGGCCGTCCTTGTCGGCGTCGAGCTTGTCCAGCAGCCTCGCGGCCTGGCGCAGCTCGCGGACGCTGAGCCGGCCGTCGCCGTCCAGGTCGAGCAGCTCGAACAGGCCCTTGCCGTCGTCCCTCACGCTCAGCGTCAGGCAGCTCTGGCTCGCCCGCTTGCGCAGCCCCTCGACGCGATCGACGTAGGCCAGCATCTCCTTCTCGAACAGCTGCCCGTCGCCGTCCTCGTCCATCGCCGCGAAGAGGTTGCTGAGCAAAGGACTACCCTTCGCCTCCTCCCGGTCCAGGTAGCCGTTGTTGTCCTTGTCGGCCATGCGGAACTGGTTGATGTACTGCTCGCGGACACTGAAGTTGACGTTGACCTTGAAGTCCTCCTCCTTCGGCCCGCGCAGCTCCAGCTGGATCTTGCCCACCTCCAGCAGGGCGCCGCCGCCGGACGGCGTCACCCTCACCCACTCGTTCGCCTGGCCGGCCTCGACGATCGGCTCCTTGCCGGCTCGCTTGCCCAGCCGGACCGTGAACGAGGCGGCCGGCGGCAGCGTGCCGACGCGGGCCAGTTCGTCGGCGTCGAGCTGGTCGTCCTCGTCGCGGTCGAGCCGCTCGAAGGCGCCGGCGGGCAGGCCGATCTGCTCCCGCGTCAGCGACTTCGCCCCCTTCTTCCCGTAGCGCGTGAGCAGCCGCTTGCCGAGGTCCGGCGTCACCCCGTCGGCGCCGACCGCGTACAGGGGCCGGTCGGCGGGGGCGGGGGCCGTCGCGCCGGAGACGACAACGAGTTCCACCTCGTCATCGCTGCCGCGGGGGGCGGCCCGGCCTTGCAGCTCGGCCGACGTCAGCATCTCGTCCTCGTCGTCGTCGAGCCTGCCCAGGATGGTGGCGGCCGCGCGCAGCTCCTTCTTCGAGAGCTTGCCGTCCTTGTCGGTGTCGAGCAGCTCGAACAGCCGGGCGTTGATCGCGTCGGCGGAGGCGTCGTCCTTGCCGAGGTTGTTCAGCACGATCACGCCGTCCTGTTTCGGCGTGAAGCTCAGGCTGAACGGCGGCAGGCCATTCTTGGTGTAGTACGCCGCCAGGTCCTTCGGCGTGACCTTGTCGCCGAGCTGGCGGCCCTTGCCGCTGACGCGGACGCCGCCGAACCCGCCCGGCCCCGCCAGCACCTGCGGCGACGGGGCGCCCGCCGCCTCCTTCTTCGACAGCACGCCGTCCTTGTCCCTGTCCAGCGCCTTGAACAGCTCGTCCAGGAAGGCGGCGTGGGCCGCGCGGAACGGCTTGCCGTCGATCAGGACGTTCAGCTCGATCACGATCGGGCCCTTGTCCGAGAGGAACACAAGCCTTTGCTTGCCGTCCGCGTTCGGCGCGGCGGCCGACGCCCCGGCGATCGCCACGACGCCCGCCAGTAGGAGCGTGAAGAGGGGTTTCATGCGAGCACCTCCTTGATCGGCTTGGCGCCGGGATCGACGAAGCGGATCGGCCGGCCGACGTTCGACGGGTTCTGCTTGGTGATGTCCAGGCCCAGCGCCTGGCCGACGGTCGCCAGGAAGTCGGGCACGCTGACGGGGTTCTCCTTGACCTCCATGCCGTCGGCCGACGTCTTGCCGTGGGCCAGCCCGCCCTTGATGCCGCCGCCGGCCAGCACCGTGGACCACGACACGGCCCAGTGGTCGCGGCCGTTGCCGCCGTTGATCAGCGGAGTGCGGCCGAACTCGCCCATCCACACGACGGTGGTCGTGTCGAGCAGGCCCTTGTCGGCCAGGTCGTCGAGCAGCGTGCTGAAGCCCGGGTCGAGCACCTTCGACAGCGCCTGGACCATCGAGAAGTTGTTCTGGTGCGTGTCCCAGCCGAAGGCGCCGGGGACGTTGGACAGCGTCACCTCGACGAACGGCACGCCACGCTCGATGAGCCGGCGAGCCAGCAGGCAGCCCTGGCCGAACAGGTTCCGGCCGTAGGCGTCGCGCAGCTTGGCCGGCTCGTCGTCGAGGTCAAACGCCTTGACCGCCGGCGAGCGCATCATGGCGACGGCGCGGTGGTAGGCGGTGCGGTGGCTGACCGACGGCAGGCCGGAGCGGTCGGCGAGGAAGTCCTGCTCCATCTCGTCGAGCATCTCCAGCCGGGCGCCGTTGCGCTTGAGGCTCACGCCCCTGGGCAGGTCGAGGTCCTGCACGCGCAGCGACCGCGAGGCGTCGCTTTGGGGCTGGGCAACGACGACCCCGCCGCCGCCCTCACCGACGATGAGCGGGGCGTAGCGCGGGCCGAGGAAGCCCGACGAGTACGCCGCCGAGCTGAGGAACCGCTGCGGGGCGATGCTCACGAAGCTAGGCAGCTCGGCGTCCTTGGGCTCCAGTTCCTTGCCGATGAGCGAGCCGAGCGCCGGGTACTGGATCGGCCCGCCGGGGGCGCGGCCGGTCCGCATCAGGTAAGTCGCGCGGCCGTGGTCGGCCTCCTTGGTGGACATCGAGCGGACGATCGCCAGCCGCTTCGCCTGCTTGGCGAGCAGCGGCAGGTGCTCGCTGATCTTGACGCCGGGGACGGCGGTGGCGACCTCCTTGAACGGCCCGCCGTTCTTGTGGCCGGGCTTCAGGTCGAACGTGTCCATCTGCGACGGGCCGCCGTTCATCCACAGCAGGATGCAGGCGCGCTTGCGGGCCGGGTTGGGCGCGGCGGCGCGGGCGAGCGGCTCGAGCCAGCCGGACACGCACGGGGCGAGGGCGCCGGCGGAGGCGAGCTTGAGCCAGTCGCGGCGCGAGAAATGAGTTGTGGACATCCGAGGTCTCCTTGTCAGCTGTCAGCTATCAGCTGTCAGCTATCAGCAAGAACCCTCTGGCTGATGGCTGACAGCTGATAGCTGACAGCTGTGAGTCAATGGTTCAGCACGAACTCGCCGCTGTTGAGCAGCACCCAGAACACGTCCGCCAGCGCCTCGGCCCGGCGCTCTTGCTTCTTACCCGTCTGCGCCGTGCCGCCCTTCTCCACGTAGGCGGCCATCCGGCTGACCTCCTTGGCCGTCGGCGTCCGCGTCAGCGCCGCCAGGTACAGCGCCTCGACCTTCGCCGCCGTGTCCAGGAACGGGGCGTCGATCACGGCGGCCAGCGTCTCACTCCGTTTCAGGTCGGTCGCGCTGGTCACGACGCGGCCGTTCATCAGCGTCAGCGCTTGCAGGATCGACGTCTGCGTCTCGGTCGGCCGGTCGGCCCCGTTGGCGAACTTGGTCAGGAACTCGCTCCGCGCCCCGCCGGCGTCGTAGAACCCGCCGCCGCGCGCCGCCTCCTGGAAGCCCGTCGCCATCGCCACGCTGTCGTACAGCTGCTCCGGCGTCAGGCCGCGCAGCGCCATCTTGGCGAACAGCTTGCCGTCGTCCTGGCCGGGGTGCGACCGCCGGCTCGACAGCTGGTACGCCTTCGTCGATGTGATCGCCCGCATCAGCCAGCGCAGGTCGTGGCCGTGCCCGACGAACCCCGCCGCCAACTCGTCGAGGAGGGCGGGGTGGCTCGGCTGCGACTCGGTGCCGGTCATCTCGTCCAGCGGCTCGACCAGCCCGGTGCCGAAGAAGTGGGCCCACATCCGGTTGACGATCGCCCGGGCGAAGTACGGGTTGTCCTTGGCCGTCATCCACCTCGCCAGCACCTCCCGCGCCTTCGCCCCCTTGGCGACCTCGGCCTGCTGGCCGTTCAGGTACTTCGCCTTCACCACCTTGTCGGTGCCGGGGATCTCGATCTCGTGGCTGTCGGCCTTCTCGGCCTCGGCGGTGACGAAGTCGCCGCGCCGCTGCACCTTGATGCCGGAGAAGAACGCGGCGAAGCTCCAGAACTGCTCGCGCTTCCAGTCGGCGAACGGGTGGTTGTGGCACTGGGCGCAGGACAGGTTGACGCCGAGGAACGTCCGCGCGACCGCGCCGGCGATCTCCTCCGGCTTGAACTCCTTGGCGGAGTAGAAGGGGGCCGGCCCGGGCGCGCCGCCGATCTGCAAGGCCCCGCCCCCGGGCCGGATGGCCGTGGTCAGCAGCTCAGTCACCATGGCGTCGTAGCCGCGCCCGGAGACGACCCAGTCGCGCAGCCACTTCTCGAAGCCCGGCAGCGAGAAGCGCACCTGGAAGTTGACGTTGCCCTCCGGCAAGAGCAAGTTGCGCCACACCGTCGCGAAGTGGGTGGCGAAGCGCGGGCCGCCGAGCAGCCTCTCGACGAGCAGCCGGCGGCGGTCCTCGCGCCGGTCGGCGAGGAACGCCCGCGCCTCGGTGACCGACGGGATGCGGCCGGCCAGGTCGAGGTAGACGCGGCGCAGCCACTCGCTGTCGTCGGCGTCGGCGGCGGGCGGCACGCCGGCCTGCTTCCAGGCCGACGCCAGCCGGTCGTCGATGCGCCGGGCCAGGGCGTCGGCCCCGGCGTAGCGGTCGGCCGCCGGGCAAGGCAGCGCCGCCAGCGCGCAGGCCAGCACGGCCCACGAGCGTGAGATGTTCATAAATCGGGTCTCCTTTGCGGACTAATTCATCGCCGTCGGCAGCCGCCACACGCGGATTGCAAAGTCGTCGCCCTTGACCGGCTTGCCCCCAACCCACGCCCCGCCGCCGGAAGTCAACACCGTCTTGCCGTCGGGCGAGAACCGCACGCTCCACACCGTGCCCCGGTGGCCGGCGAACCGCCTCAACTCTGCCCCCGTCTCGACGTCCCACAGTCGGGCCGCGCCGTCATACCCGCACGTCAACGCCCGCCGGCCGTCGGGCGAGACGTCCAGGCCAATCGCCCCGTTCGAGACCGGGCCGAACTCGCGCACCGCGCCGCCGGTCTCCAGGTCGTAGAGGCGCGCCACCGACTCGCCGACGACCAGCACGCGCTTGCCGTCGGGCAGCAGCGCGACGCGCTCGACCTTGGCGTCGGCGAAGGGGACGCTGGCCAACTCTCTGCCGGACCCGCCGTCCCACACGCGAACCGTCTTGTCCCACGAACCGGAAATGACCCGCTTGCCGTCGGCGTGGAAGGCCACGGCCCGCACAGGCCCCGTGTGCCCCGACAGCGTCCGCTCCACGGCGCCGGTCTCGACGTTCCACACCTTGACCGTCTTATCGTGGCTGCCGGTTACGAGGTGCTTGCCGTCCGGCGACAGACTCAGGAAAGGCACCTGTTCGGTGTGGCCCTTGTAGTCGCGCACCAGCCTGGGCGCGGTCACGTCCCACATCTGCACCGCCCCGTCTTCCTGGCCGATCACGGCATGCCTGCCGTCTGGTGCCCAGGCGAGGGCGAAGACCTGTTTCTGGCTGGTGACGACGTCGCGAATCAGTCGCCCCGTGGTCGCGTCCCACAGCCGTAGAGTCCCGTCGCCCTCGGGCCAGCCGCCACCGGAGAGGACCCACCGGCCGTCCGGGGAGTAAACCGCGTGCCGCACCGGCCCCTTGTGCCCGACCAGCAGCCGCAGCGGGCCCGGCTCGCCCTCCCACGCCTTCAGCGAGTGGTCGCCGCCCAGCGAGAACATCCGCGTCCCGCCCGGCAGGAAGCCCAGCGCCAGCGCCCCGCCCTGATGCACCGACGCCTGGGTCGTGCGCAGGACCAACTTCTCCGGGTCGTACAGCATCACCGAGCCGCCTTCGGTGCCGACGGCCAGGTTCCGCTCGCCGAGCGACAGCGTCAGCGAGATGATCTGCCCCTCCGGGGCGGCCTTGACGCTCTTCGTCTCCTTCATCGCCGCCAGGTCGTAGAGGCGCAGGTAGCCGTCGCCGCCGGCGGAGATCAGCGACCTGCCGTCGCCCAGCAGGGTCAGGCCGCGGACGTCGCCCTCGTGGTCCTTCGAGATCGTCTTGCCCTGGCCCGTCGCCAGGTCCCAGACGCGGATCGCCCGGTCGGTGCCGCCGGAGATCAGCGTCCTGTCGTCGCGGCCGAACACCAGCGCCCGCACCGAGGCGCGGTGGCCGTCGAGCACCTTGGCCTCGCCGCCGTCGAGCGGCCAGACGTGGATGGAGCGGTCGTACGACCCCGAGGCGAGCCGCTTGCCGTCGCGCGAGAACGCCAGGGTGTACACCCAGCTGCCGGGGCCCTTCAGCGACCGGGCCAGCTGGCCGTCGGCGACCCGCCAGACCT
The DNA here is from genome assembly GCA_046350195.1 of Gemmataceae bacterium. Lineage (GTDB taxonomy): Bacteria > Planctomycetota > Planctomycetia > Gemmatales > Gemmataceae > CALDUY01. The sequence continues at coordinate 67,918 of JAXMAW010000028.1, read as the reverse complement.
TGACCGTCGTGTCCGGGCCGCTGGTGGCCAGCCGCTTGCCGTCGCGCGAGAACGCCAGCGTCGTGACGGCGTCGTCGTGACCCTTCAGCGTCCGCAGCAGGCCGCCGCTGCGAGGGTCGAGCAGCCGGATCTGACCGCCCTCTTCACCTACGGCCAATGTTTTGCCGTCAGGCGAGACCGCCATCCCGACCGCCGCCAGCCTGGCGCCGAGCTTCGCCCGCAGCGGGGCGAGGAAGTCGGTGGCGGACACGGTGAACGACGTCGCTTCCGGATCGCGATTGTCTGTTATCCCCACGGGCGGGGCGGCCGCCTCGGTCCGCACCAGCGTCGGCACCAGCGGCAGCGCCGCGGCGGCGAGGGCGGCGACGGCGAGGCGCGCCGGCCAGCCGAGCCGGCGCGGGGCCGGCGCCGTCAGGATGAGCGTCAGTCTCTCCCTCAGCGCCCCCTTGCTGTCCAGCGCGCTGGCCATCGCCGGCAGGCGCGGCCGGGCCTCGGCGAGGAAGTCCACCGCTTCCAGGATCGCCGTGGCGTAGACCCGCGGGGCCACCGCGCCGGCGGCCCAGGCGTCGCAGCACTCCTCCTCGCGCGCCTGCAACTGCTTCCGCGCCCACCACACCAGCGGGAACCACCAGAACAGAGTCACGCAGGCCAGCTCCAGCAGCCGGACCCAGTGGTCCCGGCGGCGGACGTGGGCCAGCTCGTGCGTTAGCAGGCTGGCCCGCTCCCCCTCGCTGAGCCGCGTCAGCAAGCCCTCGGGGAACAGCAGCCGCGCCGACCAGACGCCCCACACCATCGGCGGCAGTGGCCCCGGCACCAGCCAGACGCGCGGGCAGCGGCGCATCCCCAGCTCCATGGCCAGCTCCTCGGCTTGCCGCTGGATGTAGGCCGGGGCCGCTCGCCCGTGCCGCAGCAGGCCGTGGAAGCCGGCCGCGAAGAACAGCGCCCGCCCCAGGAAAAGGACGGCACCGGTCAGCCAGACGAGGACCGCCAGGTCGGCCAGGCCGCCGGCGGGGTCGGCTTGCGGACCGCGCTCGACCGGGAGGGGCTTCACGTCGAGCGGAGGCACGGTGACGAGGACCGTCGCCTTCCCGCTCGCTCGCACCGGGGCGAGGACGACGTCCGAGGGGGCGGCCGAGGTCACCTGACGGACCACCATGGCGCGGGGCGGCTGGGCGCCGGTCGGGACCGACACGAACACGGGGCTGGAGCAGTCGGGCAGGCCCCGGCGGGATAAGCCCGCCGGCTCTTCCGCGAAGGTCACCACGTCCTTCGCCGCCTCCCGCGGCGTGTCGGCGGGGAGCCACGCCAGGTTGGGGCGGAACACCGGTGGCGTCACCAACTTCAGCAGCACCAACAGCCACAGCGCGTGGGCCAGGGCCGGCCGCCGGGCGTACCTCCCGACCAGGAACGCCGGCACCGCCAACGCCGCCGCGCACACCGCGTTCGCCAGGCCGAGCGCCACAAGCGTGGACATGGGATCGGCTCCTTCAACCAGGCCGGCTCACTTCTTGGGGTGGTGCTTCCGATCCAGCTCGTCGATCAGCTGGCGCAGCTCGCGGCGCTCTTCCTGGCTCAAGGACTCGGCGCGAACCAGGTGCGTCAACAGCGGCGCCATCATCCCCCCCGTCAGCTTCTCCGCGACCGTCCGCAGCCGGTGGCCGATCAGCGCGTCCCGCCCCGTCACCGCCTCGAACCGGTGGGCGTGCTGCGACTTGTCGCGGCGGACGTGACCCTTGTCCTCCAGGCGCTCCAGCAGCTTCTGCACGGTCGCGTAGTAGACGTCCGAGCCCTGTGGATATAACCGATCCGTTAACTGGCGAATCGTACACGGCCCCTCGTCCCACAGCGCTTGCAGGACCGCCAGCTCGGCGTCGGGCACGTCGCGGTCGCGTTCTTTCGGCGGCGTTGGCATGGCTCTCGTTCGCCCGGTCATCGGGAAAAGGCAGACAGTGTGTCTGGGAGTAAGAGTAAGACTGCCTGTCTGGGTTGTCAACCGGAAAAACCGGAAAGTTCCCGGCCTCGCGCGGGGTTCGCACGGGCGGCACGATTCGCGCAATAGTCGCAACCGCGGTTTGCCTCGCCCTCGGAACCGTGCTAGGGTTTGGCGAACCGCTACCGCCCACCCCGTGGAGAGATGCCATGTCGAACATCCAGGACCCCGCCCCCGCCTCGGCGGAGGGGGCGGGCACGCCCGGGAACCGCCTCTGGGCCATTTTTCTGGTCAGCGTCCTGGGGCTGTTCCTGGAGATGATGCTGATCCGGTGGGTCGGCACCGAGGTGCGCATCTTCGCCTACCTCCAGAACACCATCCTCGTGGTCTGCTTCCTCGGCCTGGGCATGGGCTGCTTCACCTGCCGACAGCCGGTGTCCGCGCGCCAGATGCTGCTGCCGCTGTTGACGCTCGTCGCCATGCTGGCGGTGCCCTTCAGCCGGCACGCCATCGGCAACATCGGCAACTGGCTGGGCGTCGCCAGCGACCTGGTCGTCTGGGCTCAGGAGGGGGCGAGCAGCACCGGCGAGGCCGTCTTCAAGGTGAGCCTGGGGCTGCTGCTGGCCTTCGTCCTGATGCTGCTGTTGTGGGAGATCTTCGTGCCGCTTGGCCGAATCCTCGGCCGGCTGATGGACGACCACCCGCGGACGATCCAGGCCTACTCGGTCAACGTGGCCGGCAGCCTGGTCGGCATCCTGCTGTTCGCGCTGGCCAGCGCGCTGTACTTCCCGCCGGGCCTCTGGGCGGCCGTCTGCGCCGTGCTGCTGATGCCGTTCGTCCTCAAGGGGCCGCAGCGCTGGGGCGACATCGGCCTGCTGGGGGCGATCGTGGTCGGCTGCTTCGTCGCCGGCTACGAGCCGGGGTCGGAGGGGGTCACCTGGTCGCCGTACCAGAAGCTGGCCCTGTTCAACCTCCGCAACGACAACCGGGAGTTCCCCGGCCAGTACATCATCACGGTGAACAACGCCGGCTACCAGGGGATCATCGACCTGCGGCCGGACAGCCTGGCGGACAACCCGCGCGTCCCCAAGGAGCAGTACGGACTGAGCCAGTACGACGTGCCGACGTTGTTCCAGCCCCGGCCGGGCAAGGCGCTGTGCGTCGGGGCCGGCTCGGGCAACGACGTGGCCGGCGTCCTCCGCGGCGGGGCCCAGAGCGTGACGGCCGTCGAGATCGACCCGGCCATCGTCGGCATGGGTCGGCAGCGCCACCCCGAGAAGCCGTACGACGACCCGCGCGTCCGGGTCGTCGTCGATGACGCCCGGTCGCACTTCGCCACGACCGACGAGCGCTACGACCTGATCGTGTTCGGCCTGCTGGACTCGCACACGACGACGGCGATGACCAACGCCCGGCTGGACCACTACGTCTACACCAAGGAGAGCTTGCAGCACGTCCGCTCGCTGCTGAAGGAGAACGGGGTGGTCGTGCTCAGCTTCGAGGCGGCCAAGCCGTTCATCGCCGACCGCATGTCGCGGGCGCTGACCGAGGTGTTCGGCTGGCAGCCGGTGGCGTTCCGCATCAAGTCCACCGGCAGCGGTTGGGGCGGCGTGCTGTTCATCACCGGTGACGAGTCGGTGGTGAAGGGGACGCTGGCCAACAACAGTCGGCTGGCCGAGCAGGTCGCCCGGTGGCAGGCCGAGTCGCCCTTGAGCTTCCCGCACACGACCCGGGTGACGACCGACGACTGGCCCTACGTCTACCTCGAGTCGGCCCGCATCCCGACGCTGTACGTCATGCTCGGCATCCTGCTGGGGGCGCTGGTGGCCTACGCCGCCTACCGCCTGCAGGCGCCGGCGCTGTCGCCGGCCCGCTGGGACCGCTCGCTGTGGCACTTCTTCTTCATGGGGGCGGCGTTCATGCTGCTGGAGGTGCAGAACATCAGCAAGGCCTCGGTGGTGCTGGGCAACACCTGGCAGGTCAACGGGGTGATCGTCTCCGGCGTCTTGTGCATGATCCTGCTGTCCAACCTGGTCGGGGCGACCTGGCCGCGGTTGCCGATGGGCCTGGTCGGGGCGTGCCTGATCGGCTCGTGCCTGGGGCTGTACTTCTTCGACCTGTCGAGCCTGGCGTTTCTGCCGTACTTCTCCAAGGCGCTGCTGGTCGGGTTGCTGACGGCATTGCCGATGTTCTTCAGCGGCCTGGTCTTCATCCGCTCGTTCGCCGACGTGGAGCGGAAGGACGTCGCCCTGGGAGCGAACCTGCTCGGCTCATTGGCCGGCGCGTTGGTGCAGACGGTGACGTTCGCCACCGGCATCAAGGCGCTGCTGCTTCTGGTCGCGGTGCTGTACCTGGCGGGCGCTGCTGACGCGGCCGCGCGGCCGTCGCCGCCGAGACGGACGAGAAGTCAGAGTTGGCACCGGCGACGGCTTGACCATCAAACTGCGAGAGGGCCGAGGCGGGGGGTTCCGAACGGAGCCCCCCGTTTCGTTGCTGCCTGCCGTCGGTCCGTGATACAATCTGACGCCCCGAGCCGGCTGATGGCCGGCGAGATGGGACGGGAGGCCGACGAGCAAGGGGTGCGACGCGGAACTGGAGAGGGCCGGGACATGATTCAGCTGGACTACCACGCGGCTTACTACGCCATCGAGGACGGTTGGTACATGGCCAGGCTCCTCGATTTCCCGGGGGTTCTGACCCAGGGACGGACCTTGGAGAAGGCGCGAAGGATGCTGCGGTCGGCCCTGCGCGACATGGTCGAGTGGGAGATCAAAGACGGGCGCCCTCTCCCGCGGCCCGACCCCGGCGCGACCGACCCTTCCGCGGCGGTTCTCGAACCGATGAAGCTGATCCTTCAACAAAAAATCGAGACACCCCTTGTCGCGCCAAAAGCTACTTCGACACCTTCGTGATCACGGCTGCCAGATCGTCGGCGAGGGGGGCAAACATACTCGGGTGTCCAACCCGGCGAACGGGCGCCACACGTTCGTCCCTCGCCACCGCGAGATCAAGACGACGACGGCTCGGGGGATCTGCGAGCAGCTTGGCGTCCCGCCACCGACCGGGCGGTGAGTCAACCGAATGAGTCTGCCCCGTGGAGAAAACATGAGCGCGACCGCGACCTGAAGATCGTCAGCAACGCCACCCGCACCTTCCGCTGACCGTCAAGGCCGCCTACGGCACCTAGGCGAAGCGGGGTAAGCGGTCTTCCCCAGACCGCTTACCCCGCTCGAAGACTCGCCGCGGGCGCGGCCCCGTCCTCAATCCGCCCGGCGGACCAGCGCCGCCAGCACGATCGCCGCCAGCACCCACGAGACGACGTCGAAGACCGAATGCAGCAGGTGGTACTTCCACGGGTGGAGGAACCAGATCGGCTGCGCCAGGTTCAACGCGAACACGGCGAACACGCCCAAGAGCGCCACGAACAGCACCCGGGCGAAGTACGTCCGCAGCCCCGGCCCGGCCATCAACAGCAGCAGCCCCGCCAGGAACGACCCGCCGACCATGTGCGCGAAGCCCAGGCCCATCTGCCTGGGGTCCATGCAGGCGGCGCCTTCGCGGCGGTACATGATCTGCACCAGCGGGCCCTCGGCGTGGCGGTCCTGGAACGCCTCGGCCGCTCCCGGGCTGTCGCCGGACATCACCTCCGGGTCGGCGAACGGCACGAAGTACATGCCGGTCTGGGGGTTCGCGTCCTTCAGCGCCTGCACCACCTTGTCCTCGTCGGCCAGCTTGCCGATCATCTCCTTGCTCATCGGCGAGGCGGCCCAGAAGTAGAACCCCCAGGCGAATTGCACCACCCCTGCCAGGAACGCCGCCAAGACCAGACGTACCATAGCACTCCTCCTGTCAGAACCGGCACGACCCATGAACGGCTGGGACGTCGTCGGCCGGCCCGAGCAGGTTCTCTTAACCGATCGGGCCCCCGCGATCGATGTCAGATGGTCTGGCCCCGTTCGCGAGGGACCGCACCATGCGCAGACTGCTCGTCGTCCTCACCCTCCTCACCCCCCTCAGCTTCGCCGCCCGCCCGTCGCAACGGCACGGCATGGTCGTCGCCGTGTCGCCGCCGGGGGCGGACGTCGGCCGGGACGTCCTTCTGGCCGGCGGCAACGCGGTGGACGCGGCGGTGGCGACGGCGTTCGCCATGGCGGTGACGTACCCGTCGGCGGGCAACCTCGGCGGCGGCGGGTTCATGCTGGTCCACCCTGCGACCGGCAAGGGCGAGCCGGTCGTCATCGACTACCGGGAGACCGCCCCGCTGGCGGCCAGCCGGACCATGTTCACCAAAAAGGACACCTGGTACAGTCACCGGGCGGTCGGCGTGCCCGGCACCGTGGCCGGGCTGTACCTGGCCCACCAGCGGTTCGGCCGGCTGCCGTGGAAGGACGTCGTCTCCCCGGCGGTGAGGCTGGCCGGGGAGGGCTTCGTCATCGACGCCCAGCTGGCGTCGTCGCTCGGCTGGGCGCTGCGCGGCACGCAGGTCACGCCGGAGTTCGTCCGGGCCTACGGCAAGGACGGCGGCAAGTCCGACTGGCAGGCCGGCGACCGGATCGTCCTGTCCGACCTGGCCCGGACGCTGAGGCGGATCCAGGAGAGAGGCCCGGACGGGTTCTACAAGGGGGAGACGGCCGAGCTGATCGTCCAGGAGATGAGGGCCGGCGGCGGGCTGATCTCCGCCGAGGACCTGGCGAGGTACAGGGCGAAGTTGCGCGAGCCGATCCGCGGCAGCTACCGGGGTTACGACGTGTACGCCCCGCCGCCGCCGTCCTCCGGCGGCGTCTGCCTCGTCGAGATGCTCAACATCCTGGAGACCTTCGACCTCAACAGGCACCCCCGGTACTCCGCCGAGACGCTGCACCTGATGACGGAGGCGATGCGGCGGGCCTACCGGGACCGGGCCGCCTACCTCGGCGACCAGGACTTCGTCAAGAACCCGGCGCACCTGACCACGAAGGAGTACGCCAGGAAGCTCGCGCTGGGCATCGACCTGAAGAAGGCCACGCCGAGCGAGTCACTCGCCGGCGAGATCAAGCTCGCCGACGAAAAGACGCACACGACGCACTATTCCGTCCTCGACGCCTCCGGCATGGCGGTCAGCACCACGACGACGTTGGAAGATTCGTTCGGCTCGAAGGTGGTGGTGCGCGGCGGCGGCTTCCTGCTCAACAACGAGATGACCGACTTCAACCCCGTTCCGGGGGTGACCAACCGCAAGGGGCAGGTCGGCACCGAGCCGAACCTGATCGCACCCGGCAAGCGGATGCTGTCGAGCATGACGCCGACGATCCTGGTCAAGGACGGCCGGCCGGCCCTGATCACCGGCAGCCCCGGCGGGCGGACGATCATCAACACGGTGCTTGGCGTGGTTGTGAACGTGGTCGATTACGACATGCCGCTGCACCAGGCGGTGGACGCGCCGCGGATGCACCAGCAGTGGTTCCCCGACAGGGTGCAGCTGGAAACGGCGACTTGGGAGAAGCACGCCGACGCCGTCACGCGGCTGGAGAAGATGGGCCACCGCGTCCTGAAGGTTCGGGCGCAAGGCGACGCCCATTCGATCTGTTACAACGCCAAGGGGGGCAGGTACGAAGGTGTCATGGACCCCCGCCGTGCCGGCCGGCCGGCGGCGTTCCGGGAGTGACCGACGTGCAGCCGGTGCGGATCAAGCTGTACGGCGTGCTGACGATGACCCGCGGCCGCTACCTCGCCCAGTTGGGCGCGGCCCTGGCGCTGGCCGCGGTCGCCCTCGGGCTGTGGTGGTGGCGGTGGGCCGAGTTCCGCGACCGGCTCGCCGTCGCCGACGACCCCGCGCTGGGCCGGTTCGTGGCCGTCATGAACGCCCTGCCGTGGATCGTCCTCGCCGCCGTCGCCTTGCAACTCCTCGAAGCGTTCTTTGTCCTCCGCCGCTTCCGCCGCGAGGAGGCGCGACAAACCCAACCCGGAGGTTGAACCCCATGGCGATGCAGCACAGCCCGCGCTTCCTGAAGCTCGTCCAGGACACGAAGGCGCGCGTCAAGGAGACGACCGTTGACGAGGTGAAGGCCCGCCTCGACCGCGGCGAGCCGCTGACGATCCTCGACGTCCGCGAGGAGAGCGAGTTCGCCCGCGACCACCTGCCCGGAGCCGTCCCCATGGGCCGGGGTGTCCTCGAGCGCGACGTCGAGCAGCGCTTCCCCGACACGTCGAAGGAGCTGATCCTCTACTGCGGCGGCGGCTTCCGCTCGGCCCTGGCGGCCGACAACCTTCAGAAGATGGGCTACACCAACGTGATCTCGATGGACGGCGGCATCCGCGACTGCGGCGGCTGTTCGGCTCGAAGAACAAGAACAAGGTCCCCAGGGGCCTCGTCCGCAAGCTGACCGTCGAGGAACTGGAGGTTCGACTGTCGCCCGCGACCCGGGTCTGGGACGGCGGGGGCGGGAACAACCTCTGGTCGAATCCGGTCAACTGGGAGCAGAACGTCGCCCCGCGCGCCGGCGACAACCTGATCTTCGACGGCAACACCCGCCTGGTGACGGTCAACAACTTCCCGGTCAACACCACCTTCAACTCGGTCACGTTCGCCAGCAGCGGGTTCCGCCTCAACGGCAACCCGATCATCCTGGGCACGGCCACGCCCGGCACCGGCTACCTGACCTCGAACCTCGGCGCCGCCAACAACATCGTCAACCTGAACCTGGTCCTCGGCGGCGGGCAGTTCAACCGCCAGTTCGTCAAGGTCGAGGACGACGGTGCCGACCTGACGGTCACCGGGCGCATCTTCAGCACCTCGCCGGTCGAGCTGAGCAAGGACGGGCCCGGCACGCTGGTGCTCCGCAACGACAACTCCGGCTACACCGGCACGATCACCATTGTCGAGGGGGCCGTCCGGGTCACGCACCACAACGCGCTGGGGTCGTCGTCCCGGCCGACCATCGTGCTCAGCACGTTCCCCAACAGCGGCCAGCTCCAGGTCGATGACCTCGGCGGGCTGGCCATGGCCGAGCCGCTGATCCTGAACGGCCCCGGGCCGGCCAGCGACGGGGTGCTGCTCAACGTGGCCGGCACCAACTTCCTGACCGGGGCCATCACCCTGGACGCCGATTCGACCATCGCCTCCAACGCCGGCGCCCTCCAGCTCCAGGGCGTCATCCGGGACACCTCGGTCGGCCACAACCTGACGAAGGAAGGCCCCGCGGTGGTCGTCCTCGACCCGCTGCGGACGCCGACCGGCAACGTGTACCGTGGCCAGACGTTCGTCAACAACGGCATCCTGCAGATCCGCCACTCCCGCGCCCTGGGGGCCGGCTCGCCGACCTTCGGGTTCAACGGCACCGTCGTCAACAGCTTCCCCGGCCGCTCCGGAACGCTCCAGCTCAGCTACGTGCCCGACGCCCGACGGATCGACCCGTCGGTGATCCGCAACGCCGCCAAGCAGGTCATCGGCTTCCGGGTGCCGTTGGAGACGCTCACGCTGAACGGCCCTGGGTTTGAGGGCGTCCACGTCCGGCCCAAGGAGGCCGGCGTCAACGGCCGGACGGTGTCCGGCGCGCTGAACAACGCCAGCGGCGACAACGCCTGGACCCAGAACGTGCGGCTGTGGACCGGCGACGGGGCGGCGGCGAACGTCGATCCGCTGGTCTGGAAACAGCCGGAACTGGTCGATCCGAACACCGGCGTCGTCCTGCAGAACGCCGTCAACTACTCGACGGTCGGCATCGGCGCCGAGGCGAACACGTCGATCGCCATCGAGGGGCGGATCGACGACGACAGCCTGACGGCGGTGCCCGGCAGCCAGGACCTGACCCGGACCGAGTACGCGCTGATCAAGACGCGGCCCGGCCGGGTGATCTTCGTCTCGGCCAACACCTACCGCGGGCGGACCGAGGTGCTCCAGGGCTTTTTGAACATCCGCGACTCGCAGGCGCTGGGCACGACCGGGTCCGAGCAGAACGGCACCTACGTGTTCCCCAACGGCTCGCTGGAGCTGGAGGCGGACCGCCGCAACGACTCCAAGCCGGGCGGCTTCTCGCCGGACGGCCGGCTGCACCTGGCCACGGACATCGTCTTCGCCGACGAGAACCTGTTCCTGATGGGCGTCGGCGCCAACGGGGCGGGGTCGCTGCGGAACATCCGCGGGACCAACGAGTTCGAGGGCGCCATCTCGCTGATGACGCGGCTGGACCGCGGCGACCTGCAAATCGGCGTAAAAGGCGTGCCGACCGGCGTCAGCTTCCGCGACCGCGGGGCGTCGGTCGGCGTCGAGCCGGACACCGCCCCGTTTACCGACCCGTTCTTCCACAGCCAGCTGACGCTTTCCGGGGTGATCCAGGACGGCACGTTCCGCGACACCCCCGAGGTCCGGCTGGGCCAGACCTACGTCGCCGGCACCTCCATCTCCGCCGACCTGTTCAAGGTCGGCGGCGGCGAGCTGGTGCTCAGTGGCGACAGCAGCGGCACGCTCCAGCCGAACACGTACACCGGCGTGACGTACATCCAGGGGGGCTGGATCACCGCCCGCAACGACCGGGCGCTGGGCGGCGACCAGCTCCGCACCCTGCCGATCCTCGTCGGCGGCAAGGACCTCAACGGCCAGGACATCCCGCAGAACGGCTTCACCCAGTTCCCCGAGACGCGCGTCGCCTTCGGCGCCGCCCTGCACCTGAAGCGGACGCGGCTGGGCGGGCTGGACATCGACTTGCCGGAGAACCTCTGGCTGTCCGGCCAGGGCATCACCCACCGCTTCGCCGAGCTGAACCAGAACGGGGCGCTGCTGAACCTCTCCGGCGACAACACCGTCTCAGGCGACATCCAGCTGTTCAGCCGGCCGGGCGACCCCCAGGTCGGCATCGGCGTGGACCTCGACCCGTTCGACCTCGGCGCGACCGTCAGCCAGATGACGATGACGGGCAAGATGAGCGACACGCTCGGCCGGTTCGTCGTGCCGCGCAGCGCCGCCGGCGCCGGCATCGCCGAGGACCGCTACCGCCTCGACGTCGCCGCCAACCAGGGCGTGATCCAGCTCACCTACAACTTCTTCAACATCCCCGACCGGCTGGAGATCGAGTACCAGGGGCAGGTCATCTTCAACACCGGCCTCGTCTCCACCCCGACGGCCCCGGTGACGGTCACCGTCCCGTTCGGCCCGGGCACCGACACGTTCGTGGACATCATCGTCAACCGCGGCTCGACCGGCGACCCGGGCACGGTGTGGGAGTACACCGCCGTCGTCACGCCGACCAACCGCCCCGCGGGGGTGGACAAGCACGGCAAGAACCGGCTGATCCTCCAGGGGCCGGGCGACTACAGCGGGGCGTTCAACGTCCGCGAGGGCACCGTCCGCGTCCAGTCCGACACCGCCCTGGGGGTTGGCTACAAGGCCACCCCGGGCAACGTCAACGACGTCATTCCCACCACGACGACGGTGCAGAACGGCGCGGCCCTGGAGTTCGCCGGCCACAACCCGGCGGTGAACGGCGGGGTCGGCGGCGGCATCCAGGTGAGCGACCGGATCGACCTGTTCGGCACGGGCCTGGCGGAGACCCAGCGCGTCCGCGTCCGCCGCGCCGCCCCGGGCACCGCCTCCTTCCGCCTGGTGTTCGGCAACCAGGTGACGCGGGTGCTGCCGTTCGGCGCCACCGCCGCCCAGGTCCAGGCCGCCCTGAACGCCCTGCCGCCCATCGGGGCGGGCGGCGTCCTGGTCACGCTGGCGATCGACGCGCTGGACGGGTCGTACTACTACACGATCACGTTCCAGAAGAACCTCGTCGGCGCCGACCGGCCGCAGATCACCGGCGGGGGCACCGGCGTGGCGGTCACATCCGGCACGCCGGTCCAGGGCGGGGCCCGGACGGTGACCAACCTCTCCGACGACAACACCGCGCTGGGGCCGGTCAACTTCAACTCCAACGTCGTGCTCGACACGGGCAACGACAGCCGGCTGTCGTTCCGGGGCGACGTCGCCGGCCCGGGCGGCCTGACCAAGGTCGGCCGGGGCAAGATGGTGCTCGCCGGCGAGAACAGCTTCGCCGGCAACACGGTCATCACCGCCGGCATCGTCAGCGCCCAGAGTTCGAAGGCGTTCGGGCTGCCGAGCACGGTCGCCCGGCGGGGTGGCACGGTGCTGCTCAACGACGCCTCCATCGAGGTGCAGAACGACGTCACCATCGGCGGCGAGGCGCTGGAGGTGGTCGGCAACGGCCCCAACTCGGCCCCGAACATCCAGCCGAGCTGGCTCCAGTTGGGCGGCGGGCCGACGGTGGGCGGGCAGACCGGCGGCGCGGGGACGACCGGCACCGGGAACACCACCGGGCGGGTGACGTCGGTCGCCACCGACCCGATCGACCCCAACGTGTACTACATCACGTCGGCCTCCGGCGGCGCCTGGCGGACCAAGGACGGCGGCCTGACCTGGGAGCCGCTCATCGACCACGTCAACGACCCCACCTACACCGACCAGGTGCTGTTCGCCGGCACCGTCGCCGTCGCCCCGTCCGACCCGCGGGTGATCTACGTCGGGCTGGGCAACCCCAACCACGCCGTCGAGGACTACTACGGCAAGGGGATCCTGAAGTCGATCGACGGGGGCAAGAGCTGGCGGCTGATCCAGCCGCCGGGGGCGGCGTTCGACCGGCAGACGATCTCGCAGATCGTGGTCGATCCGACCAACGCCGACGTGTTCTACGTCACCGTCGAGGGCCCCGGGGTCAACGGCTTCGACCCGGCCAACCCGGCCAACGCCGGCAACCTGAACCTGGGCATCTGGCGGTTCAACCCGGCCTTGGCGGCGACGTTCTTCCGCCCGGCCGTCGCCGAGGGGTGGGTGGACCTGACCGCCCCGCTGGTGGGCACGATCGTTCTGGACGACCTGAACCGGTTCACCGACCTGACGGTGATCAACGTCAACCCGTACCTGTCCAACCCGTTCTACCCGATCGACGCGGGGGTGCCCGGCGAGGTCTACCCCAACCGGCCGGAGTACCGGATGGTCACCTTCGCGGTCGGCGACCCGACCGGCCACGACCTCGGCGTTACCGTCGCCGCCGCGAGCAACTCGGCCTACCTCGGCTTCTTCACCGACTTCTCCGATGTCCTGCCGGGCAGCCCCGGCATACCCGGCAGCGCCGCCGACACCGCCGGCTGGACGGCCAACGGCTTCCCCAACGGGGACGAGACGATCGACAACATCGTCACGCCGCGCAACGGCATGATCAAGCTGACCGGCGTGCGGCCGACTCAGCCCGACGGCAACGCCGGCCGGCTCAGCCGCGACGTCCGGCAGTTCGCCTTCGTCTCCTACCCGGTCAACCTCGACCGGGAGTTCCTCAACAACCCGGCCCCGGGCAACAACGACGGGCGGTTCCGCCAGCTGCTCAGCATGACGGCGACGTACAACCCCGCCCCGACCGTCGCGGAGTGGGGGCTGGGCGGCTGGGGCGACTTCGCGCCGGCGATCCCGGGCGGCCTCGACGGCGGCACCCCGCAGCCGAACAGCTTGCCGTTCGACAACGTCCGGACCAACCAGCCCGGGGCCGGCTGGTACGCCAACGCCCTGGTGGTCAGCCCGGCCGGCGTGACGACCACCAACGCCGGGCGGGCCGACGCCACCCGGGTGTTCGTCGCCGGCGTGGGGCAGCCGTTCACCAACGGGCCGTTCGTGCACGTCCCCGGCGCCACCCCCGCCTGGAACGACGTCGGCACGTCGGCCAACGCCCCGCACGTCAACTACCACGGCGCCGCGGTGGACCCGCTGGGCCGGGTGGTCGTCGCCACCGACGGCGGCGTCTGGCGGCTGTCGTCGATGGCGGCCGACGCCACCTGGGAGAACATCAACGGCAGCGGGCTGAACATCGGCGAGTTCACCGGGCTCGACGTCGATCCGTTCAACCCCAACGTCGTCATCGGCGGGACGATCGGCAACGGCACGATCCTCTACAACGGCTCCAGCTACTCGCGGGCGATCGACGGCGGGCATGGCGGGCTCACCTACATCCACCCCAAGAGCCCGAACCTCATCTACCACATGAGGAACAACGAGCTGGTCCGCTCGACGGACGGCGGGAAGACCTGGACGGTGGTCCACACCGTCACCCCCTCGCCGGTCTACAACGCCACCGGCGGGACCAACTTCATCTCCTACACCGTCAGCTCCGGCCTGCCGTACCAGTACAGCGAGCCGCACCTCTACCCCTACATGCTGCCCAACAACGACGACCAGTCGATCTTCGGGTCCAGCGGCACCGAGAACTTCCCCGACTACACCAGCAGCGCCGGGTTCCTCTTCGTCGTCGATCCGTTCAACCCGTCGCGCGTCCTGGTCGTGCAGCGGAGCGTCCTGCCGCTGGACAACGACATCAACATCCTCCAGGAGACGCTGTTCGCCGACCTGGCGGCGGGGAACGGCCAGCCGCTGACGGTGCGGACGATCGGCGAGCCGTCCAAGTGGTTCCCCGACCAGCAGAGCCAGCCGTTCTCGACGGTCAAGATCCGCAGCGTGGCCCTGGCCCGGTTCGAGGGCGCCCCGCTGGCGGACCCGGCCTTCCCCGACGCCCAGAACGCCGGGCCGGACTCCTACGACCCGAACACGATTTACGTGCTGACCAACTTCGGCCTGTTCGTCACCAAGAACGGCGGCAGCAGCTGGGCCCGCCGCGACGCCGGGCTGCCGACCTCGAACCTGCTCAACACCGGGCCGTACGCCAACTACGGCGACATCACCGTCGATCCGACCAACCGCAACGTCGCCTACATCGTCCGCCACGTCTTCCGCGACGGCTCAAGCGCCGGCCAGGTCTTCCGCACCTCCAACGGCGGGCAGACGTGGGTGGACATCAGCGGCGAGCTGCCCGACCTGCCGGCGTGGAAGGTCACCCTCAACTCGCGTAACGGCGACATCTACCTGGGCAACGACAACGGCGTCTACCGGCTCACCGGGGCCGAGCTGGCCGACGGGCTCACCGGCGGCGGGTTCGCCTGGGCGCGCTACGGCGAGGGCCTGCCCAACGTCCAGGTCAAGCAGGTGGTGTTCAACGCCCAGACGAACACGCTGACCGTCGGCACGTTCGGCCGCGGCGTGTTCACCATGTTCCTGGACGACAACACCGACGACTTCGAGAACAACCGGTTCAACCGCGGGGCGATCCGGTCCATCACCGGCACGTCGGTGTGGAAGGGCAACATCCAGCTCAACGGCGCCACCGACGTCCGGGCCGAGCGGGACTCGACGATCGACTTCCTGACCCCGCTGGTGGAGTTCCGCGCCGGGGCCAACCTGACCCTGAACAAGACCGGCCCGGGGCGGGTCATCCTGTCCGCACCGACCAACATCGGCGGCGCGGTCAACGTCCTGGAAGGCGCCTTGCGGGTCGATCACCCCGCCGCGCTGGGCTCGACGTCGCCGCTGGGCAAGACGGTCGTCAGCCCGTTCGCCTCGCTGGAGCTGCAAACGAACCTCGTCAACGAGCGGGTCGAGCTGCTCGGCCCCGGCCGGACGTTCAACGGCCAGGACACCGGGGCGCTGCGGAACGTCTCGAACAACAACACCTTCACCGGGGTGCTGACGCTGCGGGGCAACTCGTCGATCGGCGTCGAGTCGGGCAGCAGCCTGACGATCGGGGCGCGGGCGGGCCTGCCGGGCGTCGGCGTCATCACCCAGGCGGTCCCGGGGGTCGGCTTCACCAAGGAGGGGACCGGCACCCTGATCCTGGGCACCGCCAACAACTACACCGGCTCCACGTTCATCAACGAGGGCCTGGTGGTGGTCACCTCGCCCCGGGGGCTGGGGCCGGCCAACAGCGGCCTGACCTACGTCCGGCTCGGCGCCGCCCTCCAGCTCCAGGCGCCACCGCTGCCGGCCAACGAGGTGAACAACGACGGGACCATCAAGAACGCGGCGACGGCGCCGTTCACCGTCGTCGGCGAGGAGCTGTTCCTGGAGGGGACCGGCATCGCCAACAGCGGCGCGCTGATCGTCATCGGCGCGGTCAACTGGCAGGGGCCGATCATCCTCGTCTCCGTCCCGCCGTTCTTCCCGCAGCCGTCGATCAACGTGGCGACGCCGACGTCGCGGTTCAACGTGATCGGGCCGGTCAGCGGCACGGGCGGCCTGGTCAAGGTCGGCCCGGCCCGGATGACGCTGACCCAGGACAGCACCTACGAGGGCGTGACGATCATCCTCGCCGGGGCCCTGCGCATCCTGACGCCGGGTGGCCTGGGCGCTGCCGGCAGCACGGGCAACCGCACCGAGGTGCGGGCCGGCGGGGCACTGGAGCTGCTCAACCCGGCCGGCATGACCGTCGCCGACGAGGAGCTGTGGCTGGCCGGCGCCGGCCTGCCGCCGGTCAACGCCGGGGCGCTGACCAACCTGGCCGGCGTCAACACCTGGACCGGCCCGATCTCGCTCCGCGACAACGCGACGATCGGGGTGAACACCAGCACCCGACTGGTCCTGACCAACGACATCACCGACGTGACGCCGGCCAACCTGACCAAGCGCGGCCTGGGCCAGCTCGTCCTCGAGGGGCTGGGCAGCTACAACGGGGCGACGGTCATCGCCCAGGGCGACGTGCAGGTCAACGGCACGGTCGGCAACGTGGTGCTGGCCGGCGGCACGCTGAGCGGCAGCGGCGCGGTCGGGCAGATCACGGTGTCGGCCCCGAACGGCCTCGTCGCGGTGGGCGACCTGACGTCGCCGACGGCCCAGCTGGAGACGAACAGCGTCACCTGGCGGCCGGACGTCCGGTTCGTGGTCAACCTCAACGACACCACCCCGGGCTCGGGCCACGACAAGCTGGTGGTGAACGGCAACATCAACCTCAACGGGGCGATCCTGCTGGGCACGGCCGGGCCGGCGGTGGCGATCGGCGACCAGTTCACGATCATCGAGACGGTCGGCGGGACGGTCAACGGGACGTTCGCCGGGCTGCCCAACGGCTCGTTCGTGACCCTCAGCGGCAAGCGGTTCCGGGTGCTCTACCTGGGCAACGCCGTGGTACTGCGTCGCGAGTAGCCCCAACGCTGGGGGTCAGGAGGCGTCAGCAGCGGCTCCGCGAAGCCGTCGCTGACGCCTCCTTTTTCTGTCACGCTCCTTGTAATCCCCAGCTATAATCCAGTGGATGGCGGAGGCCTCCTCCGCAGTGGTCGCTGTTTGTACCCACCATCCCCCGCGCGGGCACTTCCCTCCCGTCACCCTTGGAAAGCCGCGGCGTACCCCAACACATCAGGGAGCGGAGCCCATGCCCCTCGTCTCTTCACTTTGAGATGAGTGGGACCTCGTTTCTCCTCGATACCGTCAGGGAAAGGAAGGGCCATGGACTTTCGCAACGTCTTCTTCGGCGGGGCCGCCCTCGGCATCCTCGCCGCCTGCTGGGAGCACGTCAAGGGCTTCGGCTGGCGGATCGCCGGCATGTTGATCCGCCGCGTCGAGATCCCCAGCGAGGGCCGCCCACCAGGCGGCGATCGCCTACCTGGTCAAGAGCTACAAGCGGAGTACCGCAACTACGACAGCATGTACGGCGCCGACTTCGAGCACCACCGCGACGGCCGCTACGGCCTGGTGCCGTACGAGCAGTTCGGCAACCGCAGCCTGGTGTTCTGGAACGGCTGGTGGCCGTTCTTCTTCGCCAACTCGCTGGAGCGCAAGACGAAGGGCACCCAGCCGTCCGGCGACGAACTCCGGCAGGGCGACCAAGATCTACTCGACCGTGACGTTCCTGCGCGGCACGCTCGACTTCGAGGACCTGATGCGCAAGGCGTGCCACGAGTCGAACCGGCTGACGTGGGAGGTGAACTCGGCGGAGGAGCAGGCGAAGAACCGGTTCGTCATCCACCACGTCCCGCCGCGGAAGGAGCAGGAGGACGACTGGGACACCGGCGCCAACGGGCTGCCGTGGTACCGGCAGCACTACTACCGGCTGCTCAGCCACTCCCCGGACGAGGCTGGGCAAGGCGCTGCACAACGGCCGGGCGGCTGGACAACCTGATCTTCCCCGAGCGGGTCAAGAAGCTGATCCGCGAGATCGAGCGTGGCGAATACCCGCGGCCTGGTACCGCGACCGGGCCATCCCGTGGAAGCGCGGCTGGCTGCTGTACGGCCCGCCGGGCACCGGCAAGACGGCGCTGGCCCGCGCCTTCGCCGAGGACCTGAACATGCCCATCTACGTCTTCAACCTGGCGCAGATGAGCAACCACGGGCGATGAAGGCGTGGACCGACATGCAGGTCAACGTGCCGTGCATCGCCCTGATCGAGGACATCGACAACGTCTTCCACGGCCGCGAGAACGTGGCGAGGAAGAACAGCCCGATGCCGTTCCTGTTCCCTCGCCGCAACGACGACGACAACGGCAAGGGTGAGCCGGCCAAACGGCGAGTTCGACTTGCCGCGCTGAGCTACCCTCGGCAAGGTGAAGCACGGCAAGGATCTTCACGGTCATCGACGAACGACCTGGCGAAGATCGACCCGGCGGCTGGGCCAGCCGCGCGGCTGCCGGACGGGACGATGGAGTTCATCTCCACCCGCCCCGGCCGGATCGACAAGGCGGTCGAGTACGACCTACATGGAGCCGGCCGACAAGAAGCGGATGGCGCGGCGCATCCTCGGCGAGTACCCGGAGGAGTACGCCAAGGTGCTCGAGTTCGTGGACAAGTTCCCGGACTTGCAGGAGACGCCGGCGCAGTTCCAGGAGCGGTGCGGCCAGATCGCGGCGGCGCCGGTTCTGGCGGGAGACGCACGAGGCCGAGCAGGAGTTGCTCCGGGAGACGGCGGCGGCGCTGATCCGCAACAGCAGGGCGAGCCCGTCACGGCCGGGTCGTGAAAAGGACCACCGGGCGGGCGCGGTGGGAGTGTGGGGTAGGCCGGGGGCCTACCCCACGCCTCAAAGGGGCCACTGGCCGTCGGAGGCCAGCCAGACCCCCAAGGGCCACCACCGCCCCGGAGGCCCCGGCAAGGCGAGGGCCACGAGCAGCCCCCAGCCGACCCACCGCCAGGTCTGTCGGCGGCAGCTCCACCACGTCCAGCGCGCTTCCGCTACCTGTGGGCGATCATGGCGTGGATGTCTTCCCGAGCCCGCCGGTACGCATGTCGGAGCCACTCCACAATCATTGTGGGCGTGCGGCGATGGTTGCCATCGTTGCAGGGCAGGGTGATGGTAGGGCGCGGCGGCGGGCGCGGCCACTGGGCACACGGCGAGAGCCGCCGCGACCGCAGGGTGTAGGATAGATGCGGATGTGATTAACTACCCCGAACGGAGGCGCGTGATGCAGTATCTGGCACTGGCGGCTTTGGCGCTGGCGTTTCTCACCCTCGGCGTGGCCGAGGCGCGGCCGGATCCCGAGCCGGAGCCGAAGGTGGTCAAGACCGACTCGGGCCTGCGGTATCAGGACCTGAAGGCCGGCACCGGGGACAGACCCAAGAAGGGGCCACAGCGTCGAGGTCCACTACACCGGCTGGTTGGAGAAGACCAAGAAGAAGTTCGACTCCAGCCACGACCGCAACGAGCCGTTCTCGTTCACGCTCGGCGCCGGCATGGTCATCAAGGGCTGGGACGAGGGGGTCGCGGGGATGAAGGTCGGCGGCAAGCGGAAGCTGATCATCCCGGCCAAGCTGGGGTACGGCTCGCGCGGGGCGGGCGGCGTCATCCCGCCGGACGCGGACCTGGTCTTCGAGGTCGAGTACGCTCAAGGTCAAGAAGTGGCTGAACCGAACGGCCGGCGGGGGCCCTCCCAGCGCCTCCGCCGGCCAAGGCCTTAGATAAGGTGGTCCATGCAAGAGGTGGCCTTCCGGTCCGGAGACGTGTTGTTCCAGGAGGGGGATCCCAGCGACCACGCCTACCTGCTACAGTCCGGCACGGTCGAGATCGTGCGGGGATACCCCGTCCAGCCCGCGGCCCGTCGGCCAGGTCGGCCCCGGCGAGGTGTTCGGCGAGATGGGCCTGATCGACGAGCGGCCCCGCGCGGCGACACCGCCCAGGCGGTCAGCGACAGGAAGGCCACCCGGCTGGGCCGGGACGAGTTCTCCCAGCTGCTGGTGTCCGACCCGCCGAAGTGCGCCTGGTGTTCCTCCGCAGCCTGTTCGAGCGGCTGCGGCAGCTGGACGCCCGGGACAAGGTGGTGACCGACCCGACCGGCCCCGGCGAGGGCCGCAAGTCGGGCCAGTACCGGCTGTCGCTGCACCCGCTGTCGCACGCCGCCAGCGTCCTCGACGCCCGAGGGGTGCTGATCGACGCCTTCCCCTTCCGGCTGGGCCAGGCCAACGAGGCCCACGAGTTCAGGCGATCGCCCTCAGCGACCTGTGGCTGCTGGACAAGTCACCGTTCAACGTCTCGCGCAACCACGCCTCGTTCGAGGTGATCGCCGGCTCCCGTTATATCGTCCGCGACCAGGGCAGCAACCTCGGCACGATCGTCAACGAGAAGCTGATCGGCGGCCGCTCGACCTCAAGGAGGCGGAGGCGGAAGGGCGACAACGTGGTGATCCTCGGCGGCCGGTCGTCGCCGTTCCAGTTCGCACGTCCTGGAGCGTGTCGGCGGCTGACGAGGTTTACGCCGACAGCGCGCCTCCAGCGCCAGCCCCGACCGGGCCTCGACCAGGGCCGGCTCGTCCAGGGCTGCGCCCGCCGTAGCGCGGTGTACGGCGTCCACGACCTGCCCCGGCACCGCGGCCAGCCCCGCCGGGGTGCGGCAGGCCATCGCCTCGGCGGCCCGGCCGGCCAGGTTTCGCGCGGCGTCTCGTCGGAGCGGGGCGACAGGTGGGCGGCCGGCCAACGGCGACACCAGGCGGTCGTGCCCTCCGCCCCGGCGGGGCGAGGCGTGAGCGCCCGGCCCCGGCGCCGCCACAGCCGGGCAGCGAGCAGCGCCCGCCGCGGCGGCCGCCAGCCACAGCGCGCGCTTCAGCGGCCCGGCTCGGCCCGGTCGTGCAGCAGGTCGGCCTGGCGCGTCGGGCCGTAGCCGACGATCAGGTCTTGCCACAGCGCCTGCCCGCTGTGCTGGAGCTGCCAGAGCCTGGACAGGGCCGACGCCTCCCGCTCCGCGTCGTGCTCCGGGGTCGGGTCGAGGGTGGCCCAGTCGAAGCTGAGCTGGCCAGTCCCCTGGGACAGGACAATCGCCTCCACCCAGGCGTGCGCCTGGGTGTTCCGCACCTGATAGCTCCCCGGGGCGGCCTCCTCGGCCCCGCGGAAGCCCTTGATGACGCGCGACGGGATGCCGACCGCCCGTAGCATCAGCGCCAACCCCGTCGCGAACCGCTCGCACGGCCCGTGACGGACGTTGACCAGGAAATCGACGACCGGGTCCAGGTCCGGCGACGACCGGGAGAAGGTCAGGCTGTAGCCGTACCGGCTCGACCGCGCCAGGTGGTCGCTCAGCAGCCGCGCCGCCGTCTCCCAGTGCTCCGGCGGCAGCGGGTCGCCGGTCTCGGCGTTGGCGCGCATCGCCTGCCGGAGGGCGGCGAACCGATCGCCGCGGGCCGCCAGCTCGGCCAGCAACTGCCGGGACCAGCCCACCAGGTCCTCGGGGCGGTTCTCGGTCAGTTGCTGGAGGTAGTCCCCGCGCGTCCGCAGCACCGGGTAGCGGTCGAGCGGCCCCGGCGTCAGTACCTGGGTGTAGCGGTACTCGGTGTGGCTGACGGCGCTGGGGGGGACGACCGGGACGACGGTGCCGAAGAACTCGTGGAACAGCGGCTCGCCGGGCACCTGGTTGGGCACCCAGACCGGCAGTGAGTTGAACAGCGGCCCCAGGCGGACCGGCTCGGCGAGGAACAGCCCGCCGGCCCGGCCGGGCACGCGGAAGTGCAGGTAGAGCCCTTCGGTGCCCCGGCCCGGGGGCCGCGCTGCCGCCCGCGGCAAGGCCCAGTTGAGGCTGTTCCTCCACCGGCCGTTGCGGTAATTGTCGAGCACGACGCCGCGCCAGCGCTGGTCGCCGGGCAGCCCGCGGGCCGGCTGCCCCTCGGTGTCGGTCACGGCCACGGTGAACGCCACCGACTCGTCCGGCTGCAAGGTGCTGCCGCGGTTGAGGTCGATCTCCTCGGCGAAGCCGGTGCGAGCCTGGGCCGCGGCCGGCTGGGTGAAGCCGAACCGGCCCCACGGGTCCCACTCGGGGCCCTCCGCGCGCGGGGTGAGCAAGAACAACGGCAGGGCCACGAGGCCGACGGCCGTCGTCCAGCGCAGGCTGAACCCCAGCCAGCCGGCCAGCCGGCCCGGGGCCGCCCCACCGCCACTGGCCGCGAACCCGCCCTGCCGGTGGCGCTCGTGCGCCGCCAGCGCGCACAGGCCCACCACGAGGTAGGCCAGCAGCGCGCCGCCGAACAGCGCGCCGCTGCTGAGCACGCAGCCCAGGGCGACCTGGAGTAGCCCCAGCCCCTGGAGCACCCAGAAGTCGCGCGGCGAGCGCGGGCAGAACAGCCGGACCGCCGTCAGCCCCATCAGCAGCGGCCCCAGGTACGGGACGACGGCGACCGCCAGGGGGACCTCGCGCTGCCACAGGGCGGCCTCGCCCCGGCCCAGCCGGGACGCGATCCAGGCGCTGGCGGTGCCGGCGATCCCCAGGCCGATCAGGTTCACCGCCCAGGTCGGCAGGCCCCACTGGCCTTCGGCGCTCCAGGAGGCGGCGACGAGGGCGAGGTAGATCGCCAGCACCAGCGGCGCCTCGGGCAGGAAGTCCAGCTCGGCGACCCCCAGCGCGACGCCGGCCATGGCCAGCGCCAGGTGGGAGAACAGGGCGGCGGTGCGCGGTCGGCTCATGGCGGGGTGTAGACTCCGGCGAGGCGCAGTTGCTCCGGGGTGAGGACCGTCACGGGCCGGGCGAGGGCGGCTTCCAGGTGGGCCGCCAGCCCGTCGTCCTCGGCGGCGAGGACGACGACGGAGGCGGTCGAAGGCACGCGGTCGGTGGGCAGGGCCGGCGGCGCGGCGCCCAGGCCGGCCGGCTCCAGCAGCGCCAGGCACTCCAGGGTCGCCCGGGTGTGCTCCGGCCCGGTGACGCCGTCGATCAGGCCCGGCCGGGCGCCGCCGACGCTCAGCACCAGCCGGTCGCCGCGCCTCTGGCCCCACTCCCAGACCCGCGTCGCCGCCAGCGCGACGACGGCCTCGAGCCGGCCGGAGTCCCCCGGCACGTCCACGACCAGGGCGAGGTCGTCGCCAGGCACGTCCTCGAACTCGCGGACCATCAGTTCGCCGCGGCGGGCGCTGGTTCGCCAGTGGATCCACCGCGGGCTGTCGCCGGGGCGGAACGGCCGTAGGCCGTGGAAGTCGGCCTGGGCCGCCTCGTGCCGCCAGCGGTGCCGCATGACCCGGTCGCCGCGCGGGTCGGCCCCGCGCAGCTGGTGGCGGAGCCGCTCGCGGAGCACCTTGCCCGGCCGCGGCAGCACCAGAACGCGCGCCGGCGGGCCGACGAGCACCCGCCGCTGCCACAGCCCGAACGGGTACGACCCGGTGGCGGCGAGCGGGGCGAAGTCGTACCAGCCGCGCCGCGGTAGCACGATCTCGGCTTCGACGGCCCGGCGGGCGTGGCCTTCGAGGCGCTCGAAGAACCACCCGGCGGTGTGCGACGCCCCGCCGTCCTCGACGCGGACGCCGCGGACTGGCCGGGAGGAGGTGTTGTGCAGCCGGACCTCCAGGCGGGCCGGGCCACCGGCGAAGAGGTTCTCCGGCAGGACGCGCCGCGCCTCCAGCCGGCGCAGCCGCCGGCCGGCGACGACGCTGGCCAGGGCGATGACGGCCAGCAGGACGTAGCCGAGCAGGGTCAGGAGGTTGATGTTCTTGACCACGCCGACGGTCAGCAGCAGCACGACGATGCCGAGCCAGAGCCGGCCCTCGCGCGTGGGCCGCCAGCCGGTCCAGTGGGCCTGGCGGAGGGCGTCGTGCTCGGGCGGCGGGGCCATGCTGGTACCTCGGTGGGCGGCCATATAGTTGTACCAAACACTGTCCGGCCTCGCTCGGGTCGTGATCGCGGGGTGGGCCGTGACACTCTCCATTACGCCCAGGGGCCGGCGAGGGCTGCTTCTGCCCGAACCTGGCCGGAGCTTCGGGCCAAGACGGACGCGCGCCGTGTCCGCGGCTGCCCAGAGGTTTCACACGTTGGGAGGTGTACGCCGCCTCCTACTCCTTCCGCGGCATCCGTAGCAACTCCGGCTTCGCGGCCAGCTGCCTCATCAGCGCCTGGAAGTCCTCGCGGCCGCGGAGGGCGTCGAGGTCGGCGTCCTTCTCCATGTGGGCGCGGTCGTTGTAGCCGGCGGCAACGGCCTTGTGCAGCCACGCCATGGCCCGGTCGGCCTCGGCCTTCGCCGTGTCGCCGGACGACAGCCCGGCCAGGACCGCCCGCCAGCAGGCGGCGTCGTACAGGCCGCCGGCGGAGCGGAGGGGAAGCTTCTCGTCCGAATGGCGGCAGGCCGCGGCGTCCCTACGGGAGGCGAAGATCTGCACGCGGAGGCTGATCAATGCCGGCTTCAGCCGGGGGTCGGGCGGCTTGCCGCCGGCCGCCGCCTGGTCGGCCAGGGTGAGCGTCTCGTCGAGGCGCGGCAGGGCCTCGTCGGGCTTCTTCAGCGCGACCAGCGATGCGACCACCCCCAAGGCCGAGTTGAGCGTGTCGGGGTGGTCGGGTCCCAGTTTCTCCCTCCGCAGGGCCAGGGTCTGCTCGTGCAGCTTCAGCGCCTCGGGGTGGCGGCCCAGGGCGGCGTAGCTGTTGGCCAGGTTGCTCATGCTCGCGAGCGTGTCGGGGTGGCCGGGGCCCAGCCTCTCCCTCTGAAGGGCCAGCGTTCGCTCGAAGTGGGGGGCCGCCAGGTCGGCCCGCCCCATGCCCCACAGGGCGTGGCCGAGCGTCCAGCGCAGTTCGGCCTCGACCAGCGGGCGGTCGGCGAACTTCCCCTCAATTGCCCTCGATGCCCGCAGGACCACGTCGCGCAGCTTGACGTCGGCGTCGTAGGCCAGCCTCCGGTCCCGCTGCTGCGTCGCCGGGTCGGCCAGCCGCAGCACGTCGTACTTCAGGAAGTCCTTCACCGCGTTGGCCAGCTTGGTCTGCGCCTCCGCCTCTCGCCTCTGCTGAGCCTCCTTCCCTCTCGCATCCTCGGCCTGCTGCTCGGCCGCCTCGGCCATCCGCCGGGCCCGGTCGGCCCAGACGGCCAGCGCCGCCGCCACCGCCAGGCCAGCCGCCAGCGCACCGGCCAGCCCCAGCCACACCTTCCGCCGCTCACGCTGCTCGGCCTCTCGCACCACCGCTTCGGCCCGGTCCAGTTCCGCCCGCCGCGCCCGCTCGTCCGCCGCCGCACGCAGCCCGGCCACCGCCCTGGCCACCTCGCCGGCGTCGGCAGGCCGGTCCGCCGGCTTCGGGCTCAAGCAGCGCTTGCACAGGGCCACCAAGTCAGGCTCCGCCCCGCAGGTGTCCAGCCGGGCGAGGCAATCGGCCACGTCGCCCTGGGCCGCCCTCACCCGGCTGGTCTCGGCGGACCCGGCCGCGAACGGCGGCTGGCCGGTCAGGATCACCGCCAGGATGGCCCCCAGCCCGAACACGTCGCTGCGGGCGTCCACCTTGCCGACGGCCCCTGCGGCCTGCTCGGGGGGCATGAACGCCGGAGTGCCCAGCACGCTGCCGGCCTGGGTGAACGCCCCGTCTCGTAGGGACCGCACCTCTGTCTCCCCCGTCGTCGCCTGCGGGTCGCCGCCGGCCTCGGCGCCGGCCAGCACCTTGGCCAGCCCCCAGTCCATGACCTGGACCTGGGCGAAGCTGCCCACCATGACGTTGGCCGGCTTCAGGTCCCGGTGGATCACCCCGTGGGCGTGGGCGTACGCCACCGCCTGGCAGACCTGCTCGAATGCGGCCACGAACCGCCCGCGGTCGGCCGACGGGGCGGGCCGGGCGGCCAACATCGCCTCCAGCGTGTCGCCCTTGATGAGCCTCATGGCCAGGAACGGCCGGCCGTCGGGCAGCACGCCGAGGTCGTGGACGGCGGGGATGTTCGGGTGCTGCAACTGGGCGGTGATGCGGGCCTCGTCGTCGAACCGGCGGGCGGCCGGCGAGCCGGGGCCGAACCGCTCCTGGAGGACCTTGACGGCGACCTCGCGCCCGAGGGTCGTGTCGGTGGCGCGGTAGACGACGCCCATGCCCCCGCGGGCCACCTCCTCGCCCAGCACGTAGCGAACGATACTTGCTGCCGGCAGAGACGCCGCCGTGGTCGAGGTGGCGTTGCTGGCGTCAGTATCTGACACCCAACGGGCGGGAGCCGGGGCGTCGTTCAAGCGGGTCGCGTCTTCTGGGCCGGGCATGGGCCACTCCTGGGAAGTGCGGGGAGGTAAGTGTATCTCTAACCTCCCGCATCCAGGACGTCAACGAGCTGCGCGATTTGCCCGACCGCTAGCCCGACTCGTCGGCGAGGCCTCCTTCCCGGACCGTATCCGTTCACGGGTGTAAAGCGCGCAGAAGTAATTGACCAATGGCTTTGCCTTGGTTTTGCAATAACCGTTCTTCCTTCGCACCTACCCCGCGCAGGTTTGCTCTGGCCCTGTCGGTAGGCCTTGTCGCCAGGGCTTGCTCTTCTCGATTTCCCGGCGTACCCCGATCGCCCTCGTTGGGCGCACGTCGCCATCAACGCCGTTAGTCTCGGTTCCCAGGACTTCGATCAGCACGTTGGCGCCCCGCGAGGAATCTATTTTGAACAACACCTACAACCCGGCACGGAAGCACCACAGGCAAACTGACGTGGCTCTCCCGAAATAATTGTGCCGCCCCCTGTCCGGTTTGAAAACCGGGGGGGATATATCGGGTGTAGACCGAACCGCAACCTCGAAACACGCAAAGGAATAGGGCCATGACCGTCTCCCTCAAGACCCGCAACGCGAACCTGAGCCTGGAACGCCTCGAAGATCGACAGATGCTCGACGCCAAGGCCGCCGCCGTGCTGCCCATCGCCCCGATCCCGACCCAGCACCACATTCAGGCCGCCCAGCCGATGCGGATCAACCACGCTCCTTCGCAACAGAACAACGTCACCGGCACCCTGACCCAGGCCGCCACCACGCTCCAGACGAAAGCCACCATGACGGTGGTGAACGACGTCACCCATTCGGCTCAGCTGACAGGTCCGCTCCAGGCGACCGTCGCCACGACGACTCATGCGAACGATGCCGCCCATTCGTCTCATCCGACCGCGGGCGCTCAGGCATCCCAGGCGAGGGTCCACCGGAGCGCGGTCGGAGTTTTGGGCTATAACTACGCGGTACTCGCCTACAACTACAGCGGGATCTACACCGCCACGCGTTTCTACGCCTACATGGCCTACTCCTACGCGCGGATTGGCATCCAGACCGGGGATCTGTCGAAATACAACGTGGCCATGCAGTATGCCTACGCCGCGTGGGTTTACGCCACTCCCAACTCCTACGCTGCAACGCTTGCCCGCACCGCTTACGTCAACCTGTACTGGGCGTCGAAAGGATTCTAACTGGGGGTGGCGCAAGGCACGGGCCAGGAGGGAAGCAACCCCTCCTGGCCCGGACCTTCTCCCTCACCGCCTCCCCGGGTGGGTCGTTCGAGCCCGACCCGACGGCCGTCAGAACGATTGCGTCGCGCCGTGGGCCCCCGGCCCGGTGGCGAGGGTGCTGACGCGGGTCACGGCCCCGCCAAAGGTGATGCGGTAGACGCCGCCCGTGCCGTCGGCGAAGGCGTACAGCGCCCCGTCGCGCCAGACCAGCCCGTACAGGTCCGTCAGCCCCGTGCTCATCCTCGTCACGGCACCAGTCGCCGCGTCCCTGCGGGCGAGGTAGCCACCGGTGGTGGTGACGTACAGGTTGCCCGTCGGGTCGAACACCAGGTCGCCCGCCGAGTTGTCGTTGTTGGGCAGCCCGAACAGGAGGGTGCAGGCGCCACTGGTCGGGTTGACCTCGTAGACGCCGTTGTACCCGGCGGCGAAGAGCCGGCCGTCGGAGCGGAACTCCAGGGCGTTGGCGAAGACGGACCGGCCCCTGGAGTCCGTGAGGGAAGCCACCAGCTCGGCCCGCGGCGAGGAGCCGAGCCCGCTGACCAAGTAGAGCCGGCCGCTGCTGTTGACGCCGTACAGCTGACCCGAAGGCGACATGGCGAGGTCGAACAGCACCAGCCCGACGCTGCCCAACGACGTCGTCCGCCCCGTCGCCACGTCCACCGTGAACAGGCCCCCCCGGCGGTCCGTGAAGTAGGTCGTCGGCCCGCTCGGCGCGGGCCCGGCGTACTGCGTCGCGCCGTGGGCCCCGGGGCCGGTGTCGAGCGTGCTGGACAGGGCCATGGCCACGCCGTAGGTGATGCGGTAGATGTCGCCGGTGCCGTCGGCGAAGGCGTACAGCGCCCCGTCACGCCAGACCAGCCCGTACAGGTCGTCGCGACCCGTCTGCATCCGCGACACCGCGCCGGCCGGCGTCCGCCGCACCAGGTCGCCCTCCCGGGTGGTCACGTACAGGTTGCCGGAAGGGTCGAACACCAGGTCGCCCGCCGAGTCCTCCCCGTCGGGGAGGTTGAACACCAGCCCGGCGTCGCCGGTGTCGGCGTTGACCTCGTAAACGGCATTGTACCCTGAGGCGAACAGTCGGCCGTCCGGGCGGAACTCGAGCCCGTTGACGAACAGGTTGTCCCCGTCGCCGTCCTCGACCTGCCCGACGAAGTCGGCGCGCGGCGTGGACCCCAGGCCGCTGATGCGGTAGAGCCCACCCCCGCTGTCCACGCCGTACAACTGGCCGGTGGGAGAGTAGGCGAGGTCGAAGAGCGTCACCCCGACGTTGCCCAGCGACGTCGTCCGCCCCGTCGCCACGTCCACCGTGAACAGGCCCCCGTCGCGGTCCGTGAAGTAGGTGGTTCCGGGGTTGCTCGGGGCGCCGGTGAACTGGGTCGCGCCGTAGGCCCCCGGCCCGGTGGCGAGGGTGCTGATGCGGGCCATTCCCTTGCCGTAGAGGATGCGGAAGATGCCGCCCGTCCGATCGGAGAAGGCGTACAGCGCCCCGTCCCGCCAGACCAGCCCGTACAGGTCGCCGCGGCCCGTCCGCATCCGCGACACCGCGCCGGCCGGCGTCCGCCGGACGAGGAAGCCGGCGGTGGTGGTGGCGTACAGGTTGCCCGCCGGATCGAACGCCAGGTCGCCCGCCGAGTTGTCCCGGCCGGGCAGGGCGAACAGGAGCGCGCACGTCCCGGTGTTGACGTTCACCGCGTAGACGCCGTTGTACCCGGCGGCGAAGAGCCGGCCGTCGGAGCGGAACTCCAGCGCGTTGGCGAAGACGACCCGCCCCCTGGGGTCACGGAGGGGGGCCACCAGTTCGGCCCGCGGCGAGGAGCCGAGCCCGCTGACGCGGTAGAGCCGGCCGTTGCTGTTGACGCCGTACAGCTGGCCGGTGGGAGAGTAGGCGATGTCAAAGAGTGTCACCCCGACGCTGCCCAGCGACGTCGTCCGCCCCGTCGCCACGTCCACCGTGAACAGGCCCCCTCGGCGGTCCGTGAAGTAGGTCGTCGTCACCGCCGCCACCGGCCGGCCCACCGCCCCGGCCAGCGCGGCCGAGCCGAGAAATGCGCCCGGGGCCGTGACCGAGGAGGCCGGCAGGCAGCGCCCTTCGAGGGACTCCAACCCCAACCGGGCGCGGCTTGTCCGGGGCCGTGAACCGGGCGTACCCGCCGACTTTGTCCAGGCGCGCAACATGAGAACCCTCGCGAAAAGGTGTTTCTTGGACCGCAGATTGTCGTTCGGTAGGTCCCGGCGGGAACCCCTCCGGCCGCATGCGGCCGGAGGCCCCGGGGGCGAGAACTTGCTAGGCAGTGCTTCTCGTTTCCAGGTACGGCTGGGGCGGAGAGCTGTGACGAAGACGGGTCACATTCCTGGCCCCGTCAGCCAGGCGACCGGGCCCCCATGAAGCTACGGATGGGAGCGATGGGGACGGGGCGAGGGTGGGGACAGTCACCCCGGTACCGGCGTCTGGCGGACGACCTCCTCGGGACGAGCCTGCCTGGCGGCGTCGGCCTACGTGGCCCGGCCGCCGCACCAACAGGCGGCGCAAGCCAAAGCACCGGTCGGGCTAGCCGCTTGACGTCGTCGAGAACGACGTAGTCGCGGCCTTCCAGGAAGGCCAGCGCCTGGCTGGCCCGCAGCAGCCCCGTCGCGCGCGGGTGCTGCCGTGCCGAGTTGAATGTCCGCGTGCATGCGGGTCGCCTCGACGATGTCCAGCAGGTAGTCCGCCAGGCTGGCCTCGACGGCCACCCGCCGCACGCTGTTGCAACGCCGCCACCTCGTCGCCGGACAGCACCGGGGTCAGCTTGTCCACCGGCTCGCCGTCGCGGTGGCCGTCGAGGATGAGCCGCTCCGCCTTCCGGTCGGGGTAGCCCAGCCGCACCCGGACCAGGAAGCGGTCGAGTTCGACTCTCGGGCAGTGGGTAGGTGCCCTCGAACTCGTACGGGTTCTGCGTGGCGACGACGAAGAACGGCGGTCCCAGCGGGCGGGTCTGCCCGTCGAGCGACACCTGGCGGTCGCTCATCGCCTCCAGCAGGGCCGACTGGGTGCGCGGGGTGCTGCGGTTGATCTCGTCGGCCAGCACCACCTGGGCGAACAGCGGGCCGGGCTGGAAGACGAACTCCCCCGACGCCTGGTGGAACACGCTCGTGCCCAGCAGGTCCGACGGCAAGAGGTCAGGCGTGAACTGAATGCGGTGGAACGTGCAGCCGAGGCTGCGGGCCAGCCGCCTTGGCCAGCAGGGTCTTGCCGATGCCCGGCACGTCCTCGATGAGCAGGTGCCCGTCGGCGAGCAGGGCGACCAGCGCCAGCTGGATGCCCTCGGGTTTCCCCAGGAGCACCCCGGCGACGGCGTCGCGGAGGCGGTCGAGCCGGGCGGCGTGGGTGATCTGCGAGTTCGTCACGGCTGCGAATCGGGCCCCTGGCGGAGAGGAAGCACCCGGGCATTCTAGGGACCGGCCCGGCCCTCGGCGAGGCGGACTCGCGGCTGGCAGGTAGATCGTGAACGAGCGCCGCCCGGCTCGCTGGCGACGGCGACCTGCCCGCCGGCCTGGGTGACGATGCCGTAAACGGACCGCCAACCCTGCGCCCGGTGCCCCGGCCGGGCCCCTTGGTGGTGAAGAACGGCTCGAACAGGTGCGACATCACGTCTCGCCGTCATGCCGGTGCCGGTGTCGCCGACCACCAGCCGCACCTGCTCGCCCTCGGCCGCCGTCTCGATCGTCAGCCGCCCGCCGCCGGGCAAGGCGTCGCGCGCGTTCAGCGTCAAGTTGAGGAGCACCTGCTCGACCTGGCCCGACCCCAGGCTCACCCAGGCGCCCTCCGCCGCCGTGGTGACGACCAGGTCGATGTCGCGGGACAGGGCGCTGCGCAGCATCGGCCCCATGGCCTCGGACGGCCTGGTCCAGCCGCACCCGGGCCGGGGTGACGCCAGACGTCCGGCTGACCAGGAGCAGCCGTCGCCAGGCGCCCCCTGTGCCGCAGGCCTGGCCGATCAGCCCGACGTGGTCGCGGGCCAGGTCGCCCAGGTCCGGCCTCGCCAGGAGCAGGTCGGCGTGGGCGCCGATGACCGTGAGCAGGTTGTTGAAGTCGTGGGAGACGCCGCCGGCCATGCGGCCGATCGCGTCCATCTTCTGCGCCTGGCGAAGCTGCTGCTCCAGCCGGGCCTGCCCGGTGACGTCGAGCACCATGCCGCCCAGCCGGCCCGACCGCTCGCCCGGGGCGGCCGGCAGCGGGAACTTGATCGTCAGCCAGTGCCGCGCCTCGCCGCCGGCCCCCGAGGCGGTCTCCTGAACGCGCACCGACCGGCCCGCCTCCAGGCACTCCCGGTCGCTTTCCCGGTCAGCCGGGCCGTCTCGCCGGGGAACACGTCGAAGTCGGTCCGGCCCATCCAGTCGGTCCGCGGCGGGGAGAACTGGCCCTCCCAGGCCGCGGTTGGCGTAGACGTATGCCCCGCGGCGTCCTCGACGAAGGCCGCCGGGCAGTGGTCCATGAACGCCTGGAATGCGCCTCGCTGGCCGCCGCCGCCCGCCGCGACCTCCAGCTCGACCAGCTTCGCCTCCAGCTTGCGGATCGGGTGCCGCCTCGTTGTACTCCCTTGCTGCACCTCTTCGGCCGTCCGCGGCGGCTGCGGGTGGGCTCCCCTGCCCCCCCTCCAGCACCCCCTGGATGATCTCCACCAGGGCGTCGGGCTCCTGGGGCTTGACGACGAACAGGTCCGCCCCCAGGCTCAACGCCAGCTGCTCGTCCTTGGGGTCGGTGTACGTGGCGGTGTAGAAGATCAGCGGCACACGGCTGAGCCGGTCGTCGCGCTTCCACTCCCGGCAGAGGGTGAAGCCGTCCATCTTTGGCATCAGGATGTCGGAGACCGCCAAATCGGGGGGCGACCGCCGGGCCACCGCCAGTGCCTCGACCCCGTTCCGCGCCCGCACGACCTGGTGGCCGTGGCCGGCCAGCAGCGCCTCAAGTAGGTAGAGGTTCTGGTCGTCGTCATCGACGATCAGGATGTTCGACATGCTCCACCCCCTCGCCGCGGAGGCCGGTCGGCTCGCCGGGCAGGTACGCCTTGATCTGCGCGACGAACGTGTCGGGGTCGATCGGCTTCTCCAGGTAGCCGGTGGCGCCGGCGGCGAGGCAGCGCTCGCGGTCGCCGACCATGGCGTAGGAGGTGACGGCGATGATCGGCACGCCGTCCAGGTCCTGGTTGCGACGCAGCTCGCCGGTGACGGCGTAGCCGTCCAGCGCCGGCAGCTGGATGTCCAGGACGATCGCCAGCGGGTCGATCCGGCCGGCCAGGGCGATCCCGGCCCGGCCGTCCCGGGCCTCGGCCACCTCGAACCCGTCGCTCTCGAGCAGGTAGCGCATCAGGTAGAGGTTCTGCTCGTTGTCCTCGATGACGAGGATCGGCCGGGTCATGGCTCGGTCCCTTGGGCCAGGGGTAGGGTGAAGATGAACGCGCTGCCGCGGCCCAGCTCGCTGACGACGCGGATCGCCCCGCCCATCATGTTCACCAGGCGACGGCAGATCGTCAATCCCAGGCCGGTCCCCTCGTGCTTGCGGCTGAGCCCGATGTCGATCTGGTGGAACGGCCGGAACAGCCCGGCGAGGTCCTCGGCGGCGATGCCGATGCCGGTGTCCCGCACCACCGTCACCGCCCACGCCCCGCGCGCCTCGCAGTGGACCGACACCCCGCCGCGCTCGGTGAACTTGATGGCGTTGCTGAGCAGGTTCAGCAGCACCTGCTCGACCCGGCGGGAGTCGGCGAGGACGGGGCCGACCCCGTCCCCGGCCTCGGCGGTCAGCGCCAGGCCCTTCTTCTGGGCCAGCGGGCCGACGGCGCGGACCGCCCTGCGGATCAGCCCGGCGAGGTCGAACGGCTCGGCGCGGAGGGGCATCTGGCCGGCCTCGATCTTGGACAGGTCGAGCACGTCGTTGATGAGCGTCAGCAGGTGGCGCGAGCTGGTCTGCACCATGGCCAGCTGCTTGCGCTGCTCGTCGTTGAGCGGCCCGGGCGTCCCCTTGAGCAACAGCCCGGTGAAGCCGAGGATCGAGTTCAAGGGCGTGCGCAGCTCGTGCGACATCGTCGCCAGGAAGGCCGACTTGAGCCGGTCGGCCGACTGGGCCGCCTCCTCGGCGCGGCGGCGGTCGGCGATCTCGCGCTGTAGCTCGGCGGTGCGCTCGGCGACCAGTTCCTCCAGCCGGTCGCGGTGGCGGGCCAGTTCGGCGCGGGCGCGCCGCTCCTCGGTCACGTCCTGGAGGGTGAAGATGACCTGGCCGGCGAACAGGCGGGCGCGGAAGACCACGTCGCGGACTTGCCGTCCTTGTGGGTGACCCGCCGCTCCTGCGGCGGCAAGCGTTCTCGACCTCGCCGGCCCGCGCCCGGGCGGAGACCTCCCGCCAGTTCTCCTCGCGCCTGCCGCTGGGCTGCCCCGTCGGGGTAGGGCGCAAGTGGGAACCAGTGCTCCAGGTCCGCGGCCCGCGGCGTAGCCGAACGCCGCGACGAACTGGTCGTTCATCATGACGACCCGGCCGTGGCGGCGTCGGTGACGGCCAGCGGGACGGGAGAGCAGCACCATGTCGCGGAAGTTGGCCTCGGCCCGGCGGAACTCGGTCACGTCCTCCAGCGAGTAGATTGTCTTGTTGGCCAGGAAGTTCAGCCGGAAGACGACGTCGCGGACCGAGCCGTCCTTGCAGGTGACCCTGTACTCGTGGGGTGGGACGGGTCGGCCGGCGGCGCGGCTCTCGGCGACGGACCGCTCCCAGGTCGAGCGCACCCAGGCGCGGTAGGCCTCGTCGGGGTAGGCCAGCGGCCACCAGGACTCGACCACCGGCAGCTCCTCGCGGGTGTAGCCGAACGCGGTGACGAACTGGTCGTTGACCAGCATGACGGCACTGCGGCGGTCGGTGACGGCGAGGGCAACCGGGGAGAGCTGCACCAGCCGGCGGAAGTCGGCCTCGCTCTCGCGCAGCCGCTCCTCGGTGTCCGACAGCGACCGCAGCCGTTCCTCGCAGCCGCGCAACGCCCGGCGCAGCCGCCAGCGCTCCGCCAGCAGGGCGGCGAGGGCGAGCGCGGCCGCGACGGCGAGGATCGTCTGCATGGGCGCTCCGGGGGTGTCGCCGGGACGTCACGGTTCTCCTATCATCACGGTATCTTATGACGCGGTGGGGGAGAAAAGCGGAATGCGACACGTCCTGTCGGCGCTTGTGCAGAACCAGCCGGGGGTGCTGGCCCACATCTCGGGCATGCTGGCCTCGCGGGGCTTCAACATCGACAGCCTCGCGGTCGGCGAGACCGAGGACGCCAACCTGTCGCGGATGACGTTCGTCGTCAAGGGCGACGACGGCGTGCTCGACCAGGTGCGCAAGCAGCTGGACAAGGTAGTCACCGTCGTCCGGGTCCACGACATCTCCAGCGAGGACTACGTCGAGCGCGACCTGATGCTGTTGAAGGTCAAGGCGACCGCGCTGCAGCGCGTCGAGATCAGCCTGCTGGTCGAGATGTTCCGCGGCCGGGTGGTGGACATCGGCATCGACACGATGATCATCGAGATGTCCGGGCGGGAGGACAAGATCGAGGCGTACATCGAGCTGATGCGGCCGTACGGGATCGTCGAGCTGGCGCGGTCGGGGCGGATCGCCCTGGTGCGCGGCGCTCGCGGGGCGGAGAAGCAGTCATGAGCCAGCCGGACACCCTGCCCTCCTCGACGCGACCGGTCCGCCCGCGGCTGGCCTCGGTCGTAAAGTCGCTAAGGCCGGGCCAGCGCATCCGAATCACCCAGCGGGTACGGATGAACAGCCGCTGGGGCTGGGACACGACCGTCGAGGGCACGTTCCGCGGCGTGAACTACCTGGCCACGGGGCTGGCCACCGACCGGGTGCCGGAGGACGACATCGTCGTCGTCACCGTCCACTTCGCCAAGGACAACGGCGAGCTGTCCAGCGTGACGCTGGACGACCACAGCCGGATAGAAGTAGTCAGTAGCCAGTAGTCAGTAGTCAGTAGGAAGAGACTCACTGCCGGCTCTGCTGCTTTCTACTGGCTACTGGCTACTGACTACTGGGAAACTATGCGGCTCGACTGCCCACAGTGCGGCACGGCGCTGGAGTTCTCGCGGGTGGCGCCGCGGTTCTGCTCCCACTGCGGCTCGCCGCTGGGGTCGGAGGTCCAGACGCTGCCGCCGCGGCGGCCGTCGGAGGCGACCACGCTCCCGGGCGGGAAGGCGCCGGCCGACCCGCAAGCGACCCTCGCCTACGGGGCGCCCCGCCGCCTCGGGCGGCACCCGGAGGCGGTCGGCCGCTACCGGCTGCTGCGCACGCTCGGCGGGGGCGGCATGGGGACGGTGTTCGAGGCGGAGGAGGAGGTCACCGCCCGCCGGGTCGCCCTGAAGCTGATCCGCCCGGAGTTCGCCGACTCGCACGACGCCGTCGAGCGCTTCCGCCGCGAGGGCCGGCTGGCGTCCGCGCTGTTCCACCCGCGCTGCGTCTTCGTGCTGGCCGCCGACGAGGAGGCCGGGCAGCCCTACATCGTCATGGAGCTGATGCCCGGCAAGAACCTCGGCGACCTGGTCGCCGAGAGGGGGCCGCTGCCGGTCGAGGAGGCGGTGACGAAGATTCTCGACGTCGTCGAGGGGCTACAGGAGGCCCACCGGCTGGGCGTGGTCCACCGCGACGTCAAGCCGTCCAACTGCTTCCTCGACGAGGACGGCCGGGTGAAAGTCGGCGACTTCGGGCTGGCCAAGTCGCTGGTCGGGCCGGAGCAGTTGACGCGGTCGGGGTCGTTCCTGGGCACGGTGCTGTTCGCCTCGCCGGAGCAGATCCGCAACGAGCCGGTCGATCCGCAGACCGACGTCTACTCCGTCTGCGCGACGCTGTACTACCTGCTGACGGGCCGCGCGCCGTTCCAGGACGACGACCCGACGGCGGCGCTGGCCCGGGCGGTGTCGGACCCGCCGCCGTCGATGCGCAAGTACCGCAAGGACGTGCCACGCACCCTCGACGAGGTGGTGCTGCGCGGCCTGGCCAAGTCGCGGCGGGCGCGCTGGCAGGACCTGGAGGAGCTGCGGCTGGCCCTGCTGCCGTTCCTCGGCGGGCCGGCCGTCGTGCCGGAGGTCGGCTGGCGGGTGACGGCGTTCCTGCTCGACCTGCTGCTGATTTTACCGCTGGGGTTGGCGCTGGGGAAGCTGGTGGCGGTGCTGGCGCCGGCGAGCCAGGCGCGGGTCTGGCCGCTGCTGTCGCCGCTGCTGGGGCTGGTCTGCGGGGTGGTGTACTTCGGGCTGCCGGAGTGGCTGGTCGGCTGCTCGCCGGGCAAGTACGCCGCCGCCTGCGGGTCGGGACGCGCTGCGGACGGGGCGACCGGCCGTCGCTGCCGCGGGCAGCCTGTGGCGGACGTTCCTGTTCTACCTCGTGCTGGACGCCGGCGTCCTGGCCGGCAGCGTACTGATGGCGATCGGCGGGCAGGTGGGCGGCTGGCTGGTCGAGGAGCGCGACGTCAGCGTGACCATGCGGGTCGTCGCCAGCGTGCTGCTGGTGGCGGCACTGCCGTACCTGTCGTACGGCGTCGGGCTGGCGGTGCTGGCCTCGACGATGCGGCGGCGCAGCGGCTACCTGGGCCTGCACGAGCTGCTGTCGGCACGCGGGTGATCCGCCTACCGAGGCGAAGGCCGCCGTTCCGATCTCGGGCGAAGGCGGGCTGGCCGGCGAAGGCCGCCCTGCCCGACGGGGTGCCGGAGCGGGTCGGCAGTTACGACGTTCTGCTGGCGGCACGGCCCCTGCGGACGCCCGACGAGATGGTGCTTGCACGGCGAGGACGCGGCAGCGCACGCACCGCCCGGTGTGGCTGTGGCTGCGGCGCGGGCGGCCGGGTGACGGCGGCCCGCCGCGGGGTGGCGCGCGACGCCCGGCCGCGGCTGGCTGGCCGGCGGCGAGCAGGACGGCTGGCAGTGGGACGCCTTCGTGGCGGCGACCGGCGGCGTGCTTGTAGCCGACACGGTGCCGAAGCGGCACCGACTCGGCTGGCGAGACGCGCTGTCGGTGCTGGAGCAGCTGGCGGCGGAGTTGGAGGAGGCGGAGCAGGAAGGCACCTTGCCGGAACGCTTAAGCCCGGAGCAGGTGTGGGTGCAGGCGTCGGGGCGGGTGATGCTGCTGGACGCCCGGCTCGGGAGCCGGCGCTGGTGCGGACGCCGATGAACCTTCTGCGGCAGGCGGCGGCGGTGGCCCTGGAGGGCCAGCCGCGGCCGCACGGCGAGCGAGACCGGCCGATCCGGGCGCCGATCCCCTGGCACGCCTCGGCGCTGATGGGGCGGCTGATGGGCTCGTCGGGGGCCGAGGAGCCGTTCGTGAGCCTGGCGCAGGCGCGCGAGGAGCTGGCGAAGGCGCACGAGCTGCCGGAGGAGATCAGCCGGCCGGGGCGCGGCCTGCAAGTCGGGCTGATGTTCGCCGGGATGACGCCGGGCATGCTGTGCCTGTTCGGCCTGGGGCCGGTGGTGATGCTGATCGCCTACATCGTCTGCGTGCTGGGGGCGGCGACGGGCGAGTTCGCCCGCGACCAGGCGGAGGCGTGCCTGGCGGAGACCGACGAGGCGGCCACGCCCGACCTGGCCCGGGAGTACCGCGAGGAGCTGGCGCGGGTCGATCGCGAGCTGGGGCAGCTGACCCACGACCGCGAGGTGGTGCTGGCGTCGTGGAGCTGGTTCGTCGTCAACCGGCTGAGGGCTTCGAGGAACGCTTCCGCCGGGGTGGCGATCGGCTGGCGAGCTACGTCGGGGTGGAGGACGACGAGGGCGAGGGGCTGGACTACTTCCTGGCCAAGGCGGACGACCTGACGGCCGGGCCGGCCGGCCTGGTCGGCGAGTGGCTGGGCGACTGGACGCTGCCGGCGATGATGCTCTTCTGGCCGGCCTTCTGGGCGGCGTGGTCGTTCGCGATGCGGGGCGGGCTGGCGCCGCGGCTGGCGGGGATCGCGCTGGTCGGGGCGGACGGCCGGCCGGCGGCCCGGTGGCGGTGCGCCTGGCGGACGCTGATGGTGTGGCTGCCGGTGACGCTGCTGTTGCTGGCGGCGCTGTACCTGGACGTGTGGCGGGTGTCGTCGTCGCGGGACGGCTGGGGGGTGGACGAGGTGCGCTTCGCCGGCTGGCTGGCCTGGCACCTGTGGTGGGCGGCGCTGGGGCTGGTCGGGGCGTACATCTTCGTGGCGATCGTCTGGCCCAACCGCGGGCCGCACGACCGGCTGTCGGGCGTGTACCCGGTGCCGAGGTGAATCTCGGGTTTCGCTGTCAAGTAATCCCACAGCGTCCCGTTTATCGGTGAGAAACAATACCTACCAGGACAGCCGCACGGGTGTACTGACCAAGTAGGTAAAGGTCATAACGCCAGGGCGAAGCATCCCAGGCGGCCGCGCCGGACTCATACAGGGCGCGGAGAGGGGCTACCTGTGCCGCCCCTACCTCCAGCCAGCGCATGCCGCTGCCCTTCAGCCGCGCCCCGACGATTTTGCAGCCGGCCTCCGTCGGCCCGCTGCCTATGTCATAGCCATGGCTTCGGTACGTCGGGTAATCCGTCCGGTGCTCGTTGTTCTTGAAGTACCCGATCAGCTTCCGCCACTCCTCGGCCACCAGCGGCTCCGCCGGGATCGGCTGGCTGTCCAGGTGAGCCAGCAGCGCCGTGCCGCCCTTGTCGTACAGCACCCCCTTCGCCTCGGCGGCCCAGCAAGCCTGGGCCTGGGCGTCGCGCGGGTGCAGCGCGCGGCGTAGTCGAACAGGTGCCCGGCGTGATACCAGTCCAGGATGCACAACAGGTCGTCGTCGAAGTGCCGGTGGATCACCTCCTCCAGCCCGTTGCCACCATCAGATCGCGACCAGCTGATTCGCCTTCCCCAGCCCCGGCGCGCCGGCGCCTCGCGCATCTGGGCGGCCGCGCACAGGGTCCAGGTCGAAATCGACCAGGTAGTGCGTCTGGGTCTTGTCGGGGGTGTACAGCGTGGCCGTGTAGAGCATGCGGTGGTCGGCCTTCTTGCCGCCGGCCCCTGGATCGGCACCGCGAAGGCGTCCAGCCGAGGAACGCCGCGGTGTGGCGGTGGCCTTCAGGGTGAAGTCCCACTTCACCGGCGAAGCCAGGGCGGCGATTTGGCCCCCCTTTTGCCGGTGGAGCAGGCTCTCGCCGGCCTGCTCGGTGGCCAGGCGGAGCACGCCGGCAGGGCGGTGTAGGCCGCAGAACCGCCTCCAGCAGGTCGTCGGAGCCGTCGCGAACGACCCGAGGGTGCCGGCCAGGCAGACCAGCGGCCGCAGCCCGCTGCTGGGGGTGATCGCCGCGCAGGCCGGGAGTTCCTGGTCAAGCGGGCAGTGGCCCCGGTGGCGGTGCTTGCAGTGGTAGTAGGCGGCGAGGCGACCGTCACCTCCCCGGTGGTGGTCAGCCAGGTCTTCTCGCGGTAGCTGACGAACCAGGCGTCAGGCGGCAGTGCGAGCAGACGACGCTGGAGGCCGCGGTAGCCCTTTTTTGCCGGCCTCGATGCCGGCTTGGTGAACGCTTGGCCGCCCGGGTCGTGGCTGAGGTCGCGCAGGGTGTGCTCGATCGAGGCCGAACACCTTGCCATCGGGCAGGTCCACCGAACCGTCGGCGAGACGCTCAGCAACGGGTCGTCCTTGAGGCCCTGGAGGATCCGTTGGCGGCGCCCCTCACGCCCTTCCGAGGTCGGAGAAGTCGGAGAAGTCGGAGAAGGAGTCGGCTGCAACATGGGAACCTTCCTGGCGTTAGGACAAGAGGGTGGTGGGCACGCGCGAGCATTTCCCTGGGCCACTCTCACCCTACTATTCCGGCCTCGTTTTCCCACCTACTTTTTCAGGGCACACCCCAGCCGCACCGCCGCACCTCGCCGTGATCGCTCGGTGTTGACCCGAGGCCCCGCTCGGGTAAACTGGTATGCACCACCCGCCGGCTCGCCTCTCACATTCCCCGCAGGAGCCCCGATGCTCCGAATCCTTGGCTCCCGCAAACAGTTCTGCGACGGCCTGACGCGCCGCGACCTGCTGCACCTCGGCGCCCTCGCCCCGCTCGGCCTGACGCTGCCCGGCTGGCTCGCCGCCCGCGCCGCCACCCCCCCTACTCCGCCGGCGGCCGGCTTCGGCCAGGCCAAGCGCTGCATCCTCCTCTGCCTGTGGGGCTCGCCCAGCCAGCTGGAAACGCTCGACCCCAAGCCCGACGCCCCCGTCGAGGTGCGCGGCGAACTCGGCTCCGTCGCCTCGGCCCTCCCCGGCGTCCGCCTCGGCGAGGTCCTGCCGCGCACCGCCCGCCTGCTCGACCGGCTGTGCGTGCTGCGCTCGCTGACGCACCCGTACCCCATCCATGGCGTCGCCTTCGCCACGACTGGCACGCCCACCACCGACATCCCCCTGGAATCCCGGGCGCGCGACAGCCGCCACTGGCCCTACGTCGGCAGCGTCGTGGACTACCTCGCCGAGAAGAACGGCGGCGGCGTGCCGGTCGTGCCGCGCAACTTCGGCCTTCCGTTCCCGTTCGGCTCCAAGCGCGGCCCGGCCCGGTCGGGGCCGGTCGGCGGCTTCCTCGGGCCGGCCTACGACCCCGTCTGGTCGGAGTTCCAGGCCCGGGGCACCCGCCGCGTCGAGCGCGACGCCAATACCCCCGGCATCGCCCCGCGCAGGATTGCCGACCCGTACCTCGGCATCCGGCCCACCGACCGCTTCGAGCTGTCCGCCGGCGGCGAGGGGCTCGCGCTCGACCGGCTCGACCGGCGCCTATCACTGGCCCGCCAACTCGAACTCCGCGCCCGCCGGGCCGACCGGCTCGCCGGCCAGGACGCCTTCGACCGTCACCAGGAGCTGGCCCTGTCGGTGCTCACCTCCGGCAAGCTCCGGGCCGCCCTCGACGTGCAGCGCGAACCTGCCTCCCTCCGCGAGCGCTACGGCATGACGCTGTTCGGCCAGTCGTGCCTCGCCGCCCGGCGCGTGCTGGAGGCCGGCGGCACCTTCGTCACCGTGTTCTGGGACGAGTACGGCCTGGTCAACACCGGGTGGGACACCCACGTCCACCACTACCCGCGCCTGCGCGAGGAACTCGGGCCGGGCTTCGACACGGCCTTCTCCGGCCTCGTGACCGATCTCGAATCCCGCGGCATGCTCGACGACACCGCCGTGCTCGTGCTCAGCGAGCACGGCCGCACGCCGCGGATTCAGAACGTCCAGGGCGGCGGCCGCGATCACTGGTCGCGGGCGTACTCGGCGCTGTTCGCCGGCGGCGGCTTCGCCCGCGGCCGGGTCGTCGGCCGCACCGACCGCATCGGCGGGACCGTGGCCGAGACGGCGTTCTCGCCGAAGGACGTGTTGGCGACCCTCTACCACCTGCTCGGCATCGACCCGCACACGGAAATCCACGACCGCCTCGGCCGGCCGATGCCGGTCAGCAGTACAGGTCGCGTCCGCAGCGAGCTGCTGGCATGAGGGCCAGCGGCCAACCGCACCCAGCAACAAGCCAAGGCGCTGAGGAAATCGTCACCAGACCCCTCATTGGCCCCGGGGCCGGCGCAGCAGGCCCCCAAGCGGGGGCAAGCCGGCCAAGGCAACCGGCAACGGGCCATTGGCAGGCCCGACTCCCTTGTAGAGGGCGGAGCCGCCTTGGCAATTCCGGTCCAGACCCGGGGGGAATAAAAACCAGGCGAGCGCCCCTTCCCACCCTCAGAACCGCCGGCTCACGGCTTGGACAATGGCGGTAGTATTTCAAAGCGGTTAGAAGGAGGTAAATCAGGCGCCTTATCTAGGGGGCGCGGGACGGGCAACTCCTGCACGGGAGCCGGTTTGGGATCCGGTCGGTCCTTGTCCTTGGCGGCCCCCTTGGCCTTGTCCTCGGATAACCTATGGCCTTGCCGAGATTGCCGAGGGCAGAGTTGGCGTTAACGGGTCACCTGGTGCTGCTTTGCGGGAAACTTAGCCAAGTCGCCGCCGCCAAGGGCTTGATAGGTGTTTACGATGGCAGCCAGCTGCTGCTTTGAATTCGATCAAATCATTCGAGCATCCATGAGATCACGCTGAGCAGATGCTTACGTCTATGTACTCGCCGGGCACGGCCTGAAACAGCTTGCTGGCGATATCGACCTTAAAGGACGGGCGATTCTACTTGCTGCCTCCTGATGTCGATGCTGCGGCTATGATGTCCACCATGGACACACGGTTGACGACCTCGGTGAAGGCGTTGAGGATTACGGCGGCCGGATTCTGGGCGGTCTCGGTGCTTGGCGTTCGCGGTGAGGTATTCGGCCCTAATCGCTGCCTTATTGATCAAAGGACCGGCCACGCTACCAGCGGCGACGAAAATCAAGGCCTCCGGGGTCAAGAACAGGTACTTTGGGCTGAAGGCCTGGTAGCCAACACCCCCGGTGATGTCCAACCTAGGGGAAGAAATGGGCCGGGCCGACCTTCACGTCGGCCCCGCAGCCTCCAATTCGCGCTCCGGCCTGGCGGATGTCGGGCCGGTTCTGGCTGGTTGGGCGGGTATCCCCACTCCAAGCGTGGATGGTCAGTTCAAGAATCCCGCGGATGACCGTTCGACAGGCATGCGGGAAAACGGTTGGCGAGGAAGTTGATACGGTTCTCGACCTCGATGATCTCCCTGCTTAACGATCAGCTTTTTAACAGTTGTACGAACCTCCGCCCGCGAAACGCTGGACCGCCAACTCAGTGCCGCGGCCAGCCGCCAGCCTCGACCTGGCGATCTTGAGGCTTAACTCCTGAAGCTCGATGGTTTGATCAAGATTCTCAATCCGCTTGTCGACGCGCAGCCCGGTAATAATTCTCTAGCGGCAACCTCCGCGACCAGCGGGTCACGAAGTAGTTCCGTCGCTCCTTGGCGGCGAAGAGGCGCTGCGGCCGCATCCCTGGCATTCCGCAACTCCCTCCAGATGTCCACCTGCCAGAATAAATTGAGGCCAACCAGAAAATTAGGCAGCGGATCGGGAAAGTGCTTGCCGGGGAGGTACTCGAGTTGTTCCTCGGCGGCCCCCAAGGTGAACCGGCTGGGCTTATCTACTCCACGTCGGCCCTGTACCCAACGAAGGAAAGTAAGCCCCCTCCGCGACAGAACCTCGTTTTCAGCGATGCGGATTTCCTCATTCAGGATCCTCAGGCTCCCGGTCGCGATCAGTGCCTGGTCGATCAAGCAGGTAGCGCAGACCGACTGAAAAACTCATCAATCTTGGTAGGGCCGAGGATTATCCGAGCTGTACGCCGCTGAAGTACCGGCCAGGCCTGGTCCCCGGGTCCGCCTGGCGAAGACAGGGGATTCCACAGGCAGGCAAAGCCAGCAGCACGCTACAAGCGACGGGCCGCCGATTGATGCCAGACCTTCTTGATTTGAATATCTCACTGAAAGGTTCATCCGCATCGTCCTTGATGTCCTGAGCGAGGCCCCAAAGCTCCCGATTGCCGACCAGTGCCTGGTCGATCAAGCAGGTAAGCACCGGGTCATTGAAAAACTCATCAATCGCGGTGGGTAGTTCTCCAGCTGGCCACCCGCTCGACTTCAGCAGGCCCTCGGTCCCAGTTACTGGCGAGGCTGAGGATTCCCACAGGCTGGTAAAAGCCAGCGGCACCACAAGCATTGCCCACCGTCTTCCTTCGACCGATAAGGCGAGTGGAC
Source organism: Gemmataceae bacterium (assembly GCA_046350195.1). Taxonomy (GTDB): domain Bacteria; phylum Planctomycetota; class Planctomycetia; order Gemmatales; family Gemmataceae; genus CALDUY01. The sequence continues at coordinate 23,929 of JAXMAW010000028.1, read as the reverse complement.
TATAACGAGTTATGCCGACAGGGCTTGAAAATCAGTGCGGGGGAGCGAAAGCCACTGTGAAATTCAGCACCTTCCAAGGTAAGGTGGAGAATGGACGATCGGGCCATGCCACCACGGCCTGCGATTGCGAGGGCGGCCTCCCACCACGACGACAAGTGAGGGATCCCGGTTGAGGATGAACAAACGGGATTGGTCCGGAAGCCCCGCAATCACGTGCTTCTCACGAATTGTGTTCGAGAATCTCGCAGAGGAGGTTCGCCAGCCTCGTCCCGAGAAGTTTGCAGCGTCTGAAATCCGGGCGCTGAAGCCAATACAGACCGGGGATTACAGAACTATCCACGGTACCCGACATCCCGCCGACCCCGGTGGTGCCAATGGTTCAGGTTCCCGATAGCCCCGGCGCCGGTAAACGCTGACCAGTGGAAGGAGACCGGCGATGAATGCAAAGGAGGTCATCTGAATCGGCCGGAAGCGCTTCCCGCCTTCGATCGCGCACGCATCCCGGAGAGACAACCCCTCACGCCGCCGCTGCACCGCGAATTCGACGATCAGAATGGCGTTCTTGCCGAGCAGACCGACGAGCATGACCAGGCCAATCTGGGCCCAGACGTCGTTGGACAACCCCGTGGCCTTCAGGAACAGGAAGGACCCGAAGATTCCGACCGGGAGAGACAGGATCACGGCCAGCGGCAGGATGAAACTCTCGTATTGTGCGACCAGAACCAGATAGACAAAGGCGACGACGATGAGGAAGATATATACAGCCTCGTTACCCGCCCTCGACTCGTCGTAAGAGATACCTGCCCAGCCGATGTCGTAACCCGGAGGAAGTATCTCGGCCTTGACCTCCTCGATGGCCTGGATTGCCTGCCCGCTACTAAAGCCGGGAGCTGGAGCGCCCTGAATGGTAGCGCACGGATACAGGTTATACCGGGTGATTTCGTTCAAACCCTGCTGCTTCTTGATCTTCATGAACGAGGAATAGGGGACCATTTCCCCACGATCATTCTTGACGAACATGTTGTCCAGATCACCGGGGAGCCTCCGGAACTCCGGGGACGACTGAACGTACACCTTATAGAACTGGTTGAAGAGGATGAACCCTTGCTCATAGGTGCTGCCAATGAGGATGTTAAGATTGTCCAACGCCTTCCCGATCGATACGCCCTTCTGCATGGCCACGTCGTTGTTGATGACCAGCTCGTATTGCGGGTAGTCCGTGGCGAAGAAGGTAAACAGGTTTTGTAGTTCCTTGCGGTCTTTCAAGGCGGCCATGAACTTTTCGTTCACCGCCCCGAGCCGCTGGTAGTCGGACGTATTCGTCTTGTCGAGGAGCACCAAGGAGAACCCCCCGGCCGCGCCAAAGCCGGGGACCGCGGGGGGTTCAAAGAACTCAAGCTTGACGTTGGCCATCTGGCGGCATTTTTCCTCGAGATCTGTGATGATCTCGCGCGCGGTCCTCTTCCGGTCGGCCCAGTTTTTCAGGTTGATAATGCAGGTCCCCGCGTTCGAGCCGCGGCCCTCAGTCAAAACTTCGTAACCGGCCAGCGAGGTGACGGAGGTGACTTCATCGATCCCCTTGGCGAGCTGCTCTAGCTCGTGAGACTTGGCGTTGGTGTACTCGAGCGTGGAGCCCGGGGGCGTCTGGAGGACCGCGTAAATGATGCCCTGGTCCTCACCCGGGATAAAGCCACTCGGAAGCTTCGTGTTGACGGCAACAATGCCGGCGGCAAAGGCCCCAACGACGGCCATGCTCAGCGTGCGGCGCGTGACAATCCGTTGAAGGATCCCTTCATAACCGCCGGTGACCTTCTCGACGGCGCGGTCAAAAGGACGCTGCAAAAACGGCACGAGAATGAGCAGTAAGCCGATAGGCCCCCACAAATAATACGCCAGATAAGTGATTGGCGCTAAGACCAACACCCCCCCAACAACGTACAGCAGAATGACCTCGAGTGCCCGCCGCCTTTTCACGTGGCCCGTACGGCCGTGGGCGTGAGGCGCGAGAATCATCGCACAGAGCACGGGGGTCAGAGTCAGGGCCACCAGGCCGGAGAGAATGATCGACGTGGCCATCGTGATGCCGAACTGGCGGTAGAAGGTGCCGACCGGCCCGGGAATGAATGTCACCGGGATGAAGACGGCCGTCATCACCAGGGTGATGGCGATGATCGCACCGCTGATCTCGTGAAGCACCTCCATGGTCGCCTTGTAGGGCGAAAGGTGCTTCTCGGCCATCTTGGCATGCACCGCCTCGACCACCACGATCGCGTCGTCCACGACGACCCCGATCGCCAGTACCATCGCGAACAGCGTGATCAAGTTGATGGAGAGGCCGAACAACTTCAGAACAAAGAAGGTCCCTATCAGCGACACCGGAACCGCCAGGGTCGGGATCAGGGTGGAACGCAAATCCCCGAGGAACATGTAGACCACCAGGGACACCAAAATGAACGCCTCGAGCAGGGTGTGGAGGACCTTTTCGATGGAGGCGTCAACAAATTTGGAGACGTCGTAGGCGATTTCGTAGTCCATACCAGGTGGGAAAGATTCCTTCTTGATCTTCTCGAGCTCCTTCTTGATTTCCTCAATGACGACGGCGGCGTTGGAGCCGGGAGCTTGCTTTAGAACGATGGATGCCGCGGGGTGGCCGTTAATGTCGGAGTAAATGTCGAAGAACTCCGAGCCGAGTTCGACACCGCGGCGCTCCCTGTTTCCCGGGGCCTTTCCCCCGTGCTCGCCTTCAGCATGTGACAGGGCATTTTTTCCAGCGGAACCGGTGTGTTCTGCCCCCCCCGGCGTAGGTTGCTCCTTGGGGGGGAGGCAAATGTCCTTCAGGCGGAGAATTTCCCCGTCCGGGTTGGCCCTCAGAATGATGTTCTCATATTGCTCCGGCTTGTTATAGCGCCCCACATAGGTCAGGACGTACTCCTTTGACTGCGACTGTATTCCCGTGGCCTGACCGAGCCGGCCGGGGGACCCAATCACGCTCTGTTCTGCCACAGCCTTCATGACGTCATCAACCGATATTTTGTAGGCGCGCATGCGGTCGGGATTCAACCAGATCCGCATCGCGAAGGTGCGGTTGCCGAGGTTCCTGGGGATACCCATGCCCTGGATCCGCTTGATCACGGGCATGATGTTGACGTTGGCAAAGTTGAACAGGTCCTTCTGGTCGGCATTCGGATCCGTGCTGTAAATGTTCACATACATCAGCATGCTCGGCACAACCTGGCTGACGAGGATCCCCTCCCGCACCACCAGGGGCGGGAGCCGGCTCAGCATGATGTTCACCCGGTTCTGCACGTTCACGACATTGATGTTTGGGTCCGTGCCCGGCTCGAAGTAGATCAGAATCGCGGCCTCGCCGGCACTGGTGGCGGAGGAGACCATGTAGCGCATGTTCTGGACGCCGTTGATGGATTGCTCCAACGGAATCAGGACTGAATCGACCAGGACATTGGCACTGGCGCCAGGATAAGCAATGGAGACCTGAACTGTCGGCGGCGCTATGTCGGGAAACTGGGCAATTGGGAGGGTCTTAATCCCCAGCAATCCCAGGAACAGGAGGATAATCGAGACAACGATCGCCAAGGCAGGCCGGTAAAGGATCTTAGTGAACATGGCGCTCAGATTATCTCGCTGGACTCTGTATTTCGTAACGTCGGGAGCCGGCTGTCATTCTGCGTGGTTTTTTTGGTTTGCAAGGGCCTCTTCCGGCTTGCGAAACTCGTATTCCACCTTTTCACCGTCGCGCACCTGTCGGACCCCCTCCAGGACGATCCTGTCGGTCACATCAAGTCCCTTCTTGATTACAAAAATGTCGTCTAACTCGTGCTGGACCCCGATCTCGCGCTGGTGCACCACGTCGTCTTTATCAACGACGTATACGTACTGCTTGTCAAGAATCTCGAAGGTCGCCCGCTGAGGGATGACGATGGCGTTGTTCAATGATTGGTGGATTAATATGGTGCCAGTCTGGCCGTGCCGCAGCAGGCGTTCCGGGTTTGGGAAATCGGCGCGGAAGGGAATGTTCCCGGTCTCGTTGTTAAATTTGGCCTCGATCGCACCGATCTTGCCACTGTGCTGAAACTTATTGCCGTTCGCCAGCACGAGTTCGATTATCCGGCTCTCCTGTTCAGGACTCGGGCCGGTGGTGTAGTCGAGGTAGCGTGCCTCGGGCACGTTGAAGTAAACCCACATCACGCTGTTATCGGACAGGGTCGTGAGGACGTCGCCCTCCTTGATCAGGCTGCCCTGCTGTTCTTGTAGGCGATCGACGATGCCATCGAACGGCGCCCTGACGATGGTAAAGTCCAGTTCGGCCGCCGCCAGCTTCGCCTTGGCCTTGGCCTTATCCAGTTTGGCCTGGTGCAAAGCCACTTCTTGTATGGAGACCACTTTGTCGTCGTACAGCTTTTTGGTGTTGTTGAATTCCAGTTGCGCTAACTGGGCTTCGGCCCTCTCGGCGTCCAGCCTTGCCTGATAAAGTGTCGGCACGATCTTGAACAACACGTCTCCCTGCTTTACCTTCTGGCCCTCCTTGATCTGGATCGGCTCTAGGTACCCGCTCTGCAGGGCGCGGACATTGATGTGGCGCTGTGAGCGGATCTGACAGACATATTGCTGGGTGATGGTGACGTCCTTTGCCATGGGGCTGGTGAGGACGATTTTATGCTGCTCCGATTCGTGCCTTTCCTCGTCCTTGTGACATGCAGGCAGGGAGAGGAATATTAGCGACATGAGGATGGCTAGAATCGGGGTCCGGCGGCCGCTCTCACTCGCTTGACCGGTCCGCTTCTTCGTGAGAGTAAAGGGCAATTTGGCGTGTATAGAGTCCATCTTCCATCCTCGAAGGGGTGACATGTGTTGAACTTACCAGAAACGGGTGTCAGCCGACGCAGATTCTGCACGGGCCCCTGAACAATCAATTGTCTCTTTGAGGCTCTTAATATACCCATAGCGTTTTTTCGCTCGTTGATTGCTTCTTGGGTTACGCACAGAAGCACCGACGCGGGTATCAATCGAGGCGGGGTTTGTGTTTTCCTCCGAGGCATTGAGGCTCTTTTCAATTCGCCTGCCATGGTCCTGCACGGGATGCATACCACCGATCGGCCGCGAACTTCCCACCTGTATTGCTATATCAGCGCTAGCGAGGGGGAAGAAAGGGCAAGTTGGTTAAATCTTCGTCAGGTTGCCCGCAGGGGCTGCTGCGGCCGGGGCTGGCTCCGAGACATTGGCCGATGTGCCATGACCGCGGGTGCTTCAGATGGCGATCCTGCTTTCTTGGGCACTGTCGAGTGTCCGGCGCTCGAGGTGGAATGGCAGGTCCTCTGGGTGATGCCGATTGCTGAAATCAGCCCCAAATGCTGCCGGGCTGCCACATTGGCAGCCTCCTCAATACCACCTGAAACCGGGGGGTTCGTTCCCGCGAACCTGTAGGGCGTCCATGCCCGGGGGTGGCTTCCGCCGGTCCTCCTGCCCGATCGTTGAGGAACCGTCGTGACCGTCAAGATCGGTCTGGTGGGGGGGACGCTTGGCCCCGAGGGGGCGTGCCCGGTAGCGCGGCCGAGGGCGAAAGTCTGGCATTTTCATCGACGGCTGACTGGTGAGCGAGCAGGTCGATTTGGCGTTGCCACCACCGTTTCTGCCTGGCTACCTCCTGGTCCGCGTCGACATCCGCCGGTGACCCGGTGCGATCATTTTGGGCTTGCTCGGTCGTGGCCGGTCGCTATCTTTGCGCTCTCTGTCAGGGGGGTAGTGATATGGCGTTTCGCGCCGTCCGTTTTGTTTTGGTGTTTTCATGCCTACCACTTGCCGGATGCGGGACTGTTGCAAATCTGTCCCGGGCAGGCCCCGAAGAGGGTGGGGTGAGCCCTTTCGGTGGAGTGAGGCAAGATGTGAAATGTATTGAGAAGGCGGCTAACGGAGAGTTTGGCTTCAGATCACACCCCAAGGCGGAGTCGGAGCAGCATGCACAGGTGGCACTAATGCTATTCTGTGCCGCGGACCTGCCCTTCAGTCTTATCGGCGATGTCGTGACGTGGCCTTATACGGTGGCGTACTCCTGCATTAATCAGCCAATCCCTGTCCCGCCTATGACACAGACGCTGGCCGATGGTCCGCCTCAGGCTTCCCCGTCAGAAACCCTGCCAAAGCCCACGGAACGGCCCTCCTCTCCGCCAGGATTCTTGCCAAAGCCTTCGGAACGCCCCTGAAGTTACTTTAGCCGTTCTCGCGCTCCAGTTGGCGCAGGTAGTCAAGCGCCTCGTCCACCGTGCCGACGACTGCACCGGACTCCCGCCCGTTGCTGTCGCACTCTTCGAGCAACAACAGGTCCTCGAAGTCCGGCGACGCCTCCAGGGCCCGGCGTGCCCGGTGGCCCAAGGTGCCGTCGCGGTAGGCGTGCGCCTCCATGTGGTGGGAGATCAGGAACCGCGTGCGCTCGGTGATCAATCCCTCCAACGCCTCCAGCCCCGCGGCGACGTGGTCGCCAGGGTCGAGTCCCTTGCCGACGTCGTGTAGCAGCGCGGCCAGCAACAGTTCCACGTCGTAGGGCCGCGCCTCGCGCATCCGCTCGAAGACCTGGAGCGAGTGGTACAGTACGTCACCCTCGGGATGGTACCTGGCGTGCCCCTTCACCCGCTCCAACGGCAACAGGAGCAGGCGGAACACCGGGTATGGGTCGGCCTCCGACGCCGCCTCGGCCTCGGCCAATTCCTCGTCGAGCTGTAGATCCGGATACTCCTTCGCCAAAAACTCCTCCAGTTCGGCGATGCCGGCCCGCTCGATTGCCTTGCCGGTGATCGAGCTTTTGAAGACGTAGTGCGCCTTGTCCTCGGGGTAGACGGTCAGCTCGAAGTTGAAGCGGTCGAAGACGTGGACGTGGGTGAACACCCGCGCCTCGCCGTGCTTGACCACCTGCTTGCGCTCCAGGTCGTACTGGCAGCCGGCCTGGTCGAGCAGGTCGGTGACCAGCGCCGGCGCGTCGCAGAAGACGTGCAGGTCGATGTCCGAGCCCTTGCGCACGTGGCCGGTCATCACGCTGCCGATCAGCCGCGGGCGGAACGGCCGCAGCAGCCGCATCATCCGCAGCGCGTCCAGGCGCATCTCGCGCAGGTTCTCGGCGCGGCGGTCGCCCTCGTGCAGTCGGGCGAACACCTGGACCTGGTCGCGGATCTCGGCGTTGGAGGGAAGGTCTTCGGGTTTAAGGCCGCCGCGGCAGAGGCGCTTGGCGGCCTTGCGTTTCGCGGTGTAGTACTCGGTTTCGAGGCGTTCGTACATCAGCCGGGCGGCCTCGAGGGCGATCGCCTGGCGAAGCTTGCCGTCGCTCATGGGGAGGGGTGCGCCGTTACCTGGCCCATCAATGCGGCGCGGGGCCAACGCCATTGTACCGACCGGTGCCGGGCCGTCACCAGATGTAGTTGGGGTAGTCGCGCGGGTCGATTTCCTCGTGGCCCGCCGGCGGGCTGACGTCCAGGGCCTTGAGGATCCGGTTCTTCGCCCGGATGATGCCGTTGGTGATCGGCAGCTCGCCCTTGTGCAAGGCCTCGCGGATCGACTCGCTGTACAACGGCAGCAGGACCGACTTGAGGTTCTCCTTCTGCGCGTCGCTCACCGCGTCGCGGTCGCCGGTCACCGTCGTGGCCAGCTGGGTCAGGGCCGCGCTCAGCTCGCGCATCACCACGATGGTCTGCTCGATCACGTCGTCGTACAGCAGGCGGTGGACCCGCCGCCGGACGTCTTCGATCAACGCCTCGGTGGACTTGGCCATGGCTGTGCTCAACTCGCGCGGACCAGGCGACCCTGAAGTAGCATGGTAGCCCGGCGGGGGGCGGCCTTCAATCAAAGTCGCCCGGCGAAACCGCGCTTGACGCGCTGGGCGGCCCGCCGGAGGATAGAATCAAAGCGGGTGGCGCCGGCGGCGAAGAACCTCTGTCGGGCGAGCCGGCAGCCCCCACGACCCACCCCACCACCCCGTCGAACGAGGAGAACCAGCCATGACCCACGCCCTGTCGCCGCGGCTCTGCGCCGCCCTGCTCGCCGGCCTGGCGGCGCTGGCCCCGGCCGCCCGCGCCGCCGACGACGAGGTCCCCAAGTTCCGGTCGCGCGGCGACCAGGAGAAGAAGTTCGTCGCCTCCGTCTGCAAGGCGATCCTCAAGGCGGCGCACGGCACCGGCAAGGACGCGGCGATGGAGAAGTACACCCTCGATGAGGTCAAGAAGGGCCGTTCCAAGCTCAACATCAAGGGCACCTACAAGGGCGCCGTCAGCGGCAAGCACTACACGGCCGACATCGTCGTCCACCTCGACACCTCCGACAAGGAGGCCTGGGAGGTGCTGCGCATCGAGTACAGCGACAACAACAACATCGCCTACAGCCGCAAAAAGGTCGATGAGCCTGATCAAGCAGTTCAACCGCAAGGATTGACCCGCCTCCGGGCGACGGCCCACGGAGCCGCTTAGCTGCGCCTCCGCGGGCCGTCGCCTTCTGCCCGCCCGGGCGCTACTCGATGCGGGCCCGATCGCCCGCCTTCCGCAGCAGGACGCCTCGTCTCGACCTTCTCCTCGGGCGTGCCCGGGGCCCGGACCACCTGTACCGACACGAACGTCTCCGCCGCGGCCGGCGCCGCCGCCTGGGTCACTTCGACCTCGACGGTGACCGGGTCGGCCGTCGGGCGGGTCAGCCGCCGCGGCCCGGCCAGCTTGCCGACCACGTCGGCTTCCGGCCGGGGGCTTGCACGGCCTTCCCGGCCGCGTCGGTGACGCGCAGTGCCACGTCGGACGCGGTCGCGTTCCAGGTCATGCTGACTTGCAGAGGCGCCTTGTCGTGCCGGTCGAGGCGGGCGAGCTGCTCGTCGAAGTAGCGGCGCAGGCCCTCGGGCAGTTGCCCGTCGCGCAGCCGCCGCCGGAGCAGGAAGACGAACTCCTCGCGGGCCCCGGCCACCCAGCCGCCGCGCGGCCCCAGCAGCGCCAGGGCGACCTCGAAGTGCAGGGCGGCGCGGCCGGGCAGGCCGGCCTCGTCCAGGGCCACCGCCAGGGCGCGGTGCGCGGCGGGGTCGTGCGGCCGCTGCTCGACCTGGTCGGCGAGGAGGTGCGTCGCCAGGGCCGCCCGGCCCGTCGCTACCAGGTGGTACGCCACCAGCCGAGCCACGTCGGGGTTGCCGGCGTGCTCCTCGGCCAGGCCGCAGAGGACGCGGGCGGCGGCGTCCGCCTCGCCGGCCGCCAGGCGCCGTCGGGCCTCGTCCAACACGGGGTCAATCGCGACCCGGTCTTGCCGGCGGGCGGCCAGGTAGGCGGGGTCGGCCCCGGCGCGGCGCGTCAGCCCGCCCTGGAGGCGCGCCGCCGGCAGTTTCAGCTCCCGCTCCGGGAGCATCGCCACCAGCCCGCGTAGGTCTCGGCGGACCGCGTCCAGGGGCACCCAGTGTCCCAGCTGGGCCGCCAGCCAGTCGCGCCTCTGCTGGGGCGTCGCCTCCCGCCCCAGCGCCTTCCAGGCGCCGTCGAGGAGGGCTTCGAGGTCATGGCCCGGGGGCGGCGGGGGCTCGGCCTCCCACCGGCGCGGGTCGGCGAACAGGCCGAACGCCGTCGCCCGGCTGGCGACGCGGAACCGGCTGGCGATCGCCACGGCCGCGGGCTCCAGGCGCGGGTCGTTCAACGCCAGCAGCGACGACACCGCCAGCTCGCCCCAGGCCCGGCCGGCCAACTGACCGTCGTCGCGCACCTCGACCGGGAACCGCTGGGTGACCTTCCTGTCGCCGGCGTGGCCCTCGACGACCAGCGTCGTCGGCCCCGCCCGGGACAACTGGGCCGCCACAACCAGGTCGCCCCCCGGGTAAACCGCCGCCCGCCTCCCGGAGACGAGGACGTCGGTCGCCTCCGGGCCGCCCTCGAAGGCGACTCGGTCGATCCGCAGCGAGGGCCTCCGGTGCGCCTGAGCCGCCGCCGGGACGTCCTTTTCGGAGGGGCACCGGTAGACCCCGCCGCCGGCCCGGGTCAACAGTGCGAACAGGTCGGCGTTCTCGTCGCCCAGGCCGAGCTGGTAGCAGTGCCAGCGCAGGCGGGAGCCCGCCCGCGCCTCCAGCCGGGCCACCAGGCTCGGCCCGTCGGTCTCGCCGGCGCTCAGCCGGCCCTCGGACAGCAGGAAGCAGTGCATCGGCAAGCCCGCGGGCACGGCGAACGCGGGGGCCAGCAGCTTCTCGACCGCCGCGGACAGGTCGGTGGCCCCCTCGAGGACCACGCCGTCGAGGCGGGAGAGGGCCGCGTCGCGGCCGGCCTGGGTGTTGGGCAGCCAGCCGCCCGGCTCCAGCCACGCCGCCCCGGTGCTGAACGTCAGGACGTTGAACTGCGCGATCGAGGCGTCGGTCTCCAGCACGCGTCGCATCAGCTGGACGGCCCGGTCCACCCGAGCGGCGTTCTCGCCCGCCGACGTGTCCAGCAGGAACACCGCGTGCCGCGCGAACGGGGCCTCGCCCAGCGCCGCCGGCACGTCGGGCCGCAGCCGGGCGACCAGGTAACGCCCGTCGCCGTGCTTGCAGCTGGTCGCCTGGACCGCGGGGCTCGGCGGGATCGCCGTGAACACCACCTCCTCGCCGGGGCGTGCGTTCTTCCACGCCCGGCGGTAGGTCACGAGCCCGTCGGCGGTCTGGCCCTCCCCCTCGCCCGGGGAAAGGCGGGCACCGGGGGCGAGGGCGGCGTCGGCCTGCACGACGACGGCGAGGTCGTACAGCTTGGTTTCCGGCAGCGGGTAGCGGTAGACGAGGCGCCCGTCGTGGAACGGTAACGTCTCTTCGTAGGCGACCAGGACGCAGACGTGGGCCCGTGGCAGGATGGTGCCGACCGGGCCGCGGAACGTCGCCCGCGCCCGGCCCGGCGAGTCAGCCGCAAGCGGGCCTGGGTCGGCAGGCTCTTCGGGCGCGGCCGGGACGGGGACGATGCAGCCGACCCTCGGCCGGCCCCAGCAGGAGGGATCGACCTGCTTCATCGCCTCCTCCGGGGTCGGCAGCGCGACGCGGGCGGGGGCGGGGGACCGGGTCACGTCCTTGGGCCACGTCGCCCCCTCGGTGTTCGTCTTGTTGCCGGGGAACAGCGCGAAGTACGACGGGCTCCCCCCGTCGGGGACCGCCATCTCGAACGTGCCGGTCAGGGGCCTGTCGTCGGGGTTGTAGAAGACCTGCTGGACCAGGGTGCGGGCGCGCGGCCCCTCGATCCGGACCGCCACCTTGACGCCTTCCAGCAGAAGCTCGCGGCCGTCGCCGTCCTGGGCGATGCGGGCCTGGCGGAGGGGCCGACCGTCCTTCACCCAGGCGGGCCGGCGGGCCGGCCGGGCCTGGTGGCGGAGGTAGGCCTCGACCGCCTTGCGGTCGGCCTGCGGCATCGCCCGGGACACCTCGCGCAGGGCGCGGACCTGCTCCCAGGCCCCCCAGTGGCTGCCGACCTGGGCGACGCCGATGGTCAGGTAGTCATCGCCGGGCGCGCCGGCGTTCGCCACCCGGCCGGGCACGAGCATGAGGGTGCCGCCCGGCACCGGGGCGGGGGAGAACTGGCCGTAGGTGTCCGACGAGAGGCGCAAGTCCCCGGGGCCCATCAAGGCCAGGTCGCCGCCCCGCCCCGAGGGCACGTCCAGCGGGGCGGCAAACGGGTTGGGGCCGTACCGCAGCCCCAGGCCGACGAGCAGCGAGGCGGCGACGGCGCTGGCGGCGAACAGCGACGCCCGGCGGGCCAGCCACGGGCGGGGCCGCGGGGACCCCAGCCGCCGGGCCCGCTCCAACGCCCGGCTGAGCGACTCCGGCGGGGGCGGGGAGTGGCGGATTCGCTCCACGGAGGCGCGGACCAGGTCCCCGAGTTCCGGCCAGGGGGTGCGGTCATCCGGGAGGTGCGACTTGTCTGCCATACGTCACTTTTCCTGAGCGGCCTCCAACAGCAGCGTCTCCAACCGGGCTCGGGCCTTGTGCAAGGCGGTGGCGACGGCCCCGGGGCTGATCTGCAACGTCTCGGCGATCTGTTCGTAGGAGAGGTCGTCGAAGTAGCGGAGGCAGAACACGGTCGCCTCGCGCCGCGGCAGTTGGCCCAGCGCCTGCCGGAGCCGGGCGTCCAGCTCCCGCTCCACCGCGAGCGCCTCGGGGTCGTCGGCGGTGGTCGGGATCGACAGGCCTTCGAGGGGCACGACCCGCCGGCGCTGGCGGAGGCGGTCTAACGCGCGGCAGGCGGCCAGGCGGCGCAGCAACGCCTCCCAGCAACGAACTTCTTGCGTCAACTGCATCTGGTGGGCCTGCAGGAAGACCTCCTGCATCACGTCTTCCGTGTCGGCGGCGTGGCCGAGAATGCGCCAGGCCGTCGCGAACACGACCGAGCCGTGCTCACGAACGATGCGATCCCAGTCGGTCACCGCTTCGGACCTCCTGTTCGCCGGAGAGAAGGCGCCTCATCCTAAAGAAGACGCACGAACAGGTGTTGATCTTACCTCCACGACGGTCCGTGGCGAGGCCAGCAGGCCAATCGCTATTGTCCCTCCTTCCCCTGGGGTGTGAACAGGCGCTACCCTTGCAGTCCGGCGGGACGCGAGTCGTTACCCGGCCGGCGCGACCGTCACGCCTCCCCTTACTTGTCGTTTCGTACCGCCCTTTCCTTTCCCCGGTTCCAGCCAGCGGTCAAACCACGCCAGCATGCGCTGCCGCATGTCGGCGGTGTAGACGTGGCCGGTGTCCTGGTACAGAACGCTCCGGAAGCGGTCCTTCGCCCCCAGCACAGAATAGACGCGGCCGGCCTGCCCTTCGATTGCGCGGACCCCGTCGGCCGGCGACCCGGCGTCGAGTTCGCCGGTCAGCGCCAGGAACGGCCGCGGCGCGATCAGCGCCACGACCGCCTCGCTGTCGAAGTGCTTGAGCAGGCCGTTGACATAATAGTAAACACCGTGCTGGCGGAGTTGTCCATGGGCTAGCATATTTTGGTAGCGCGTCAGGCAGGCGACGCCGACGGCGCAGGCGACCCGGTCATCGACCGCCGCCAGCCACCACGACCGCGTGCTGCCCATGCTGATGCCGGTCGCGCCGATCCGTTTGGCGTCGATCTCCGCGCGGGTGCAGAGGTAGTCCAGGGCCACCTGGTCGTCGCGGACGAACATGCCCCACAGCGTCCGGCCGAACCAGAGGTTGTACTTGAACAGCGACTCGTGCTGCTCGCGCGCCGCCTCGGCCTGGCCCGAAGGGCCGGCGCCGGCGCGGCCGCCGTACCAGCAGGCGTCCGGGGCGAACACCGCGTAGCCCCGCTTCGCGAACACCTCGCCGAGCGGCTCGTCGCCGCCGTTGTGGCCGCGCTTCAGCATCTGCGTGCGGTCGTGGCTCGACGAGTGCAGCCAGAGGATCGCCGGCAGCGGTCGGACCCCGGTGTGAGGCAGGAGGAGGAAGGCGGTCATCTCGCCATCGACGCCGTTGGGGATCGTCAGGCTCTCCAGCGCGAAGTGCGGGTGGATCTCGCGGCTGACGAGGCGGGCCGACGGCCTCGGCCGCGGCGGCAGGTCTCCCAGCGAGCTAACGACGATCTCGCGGACCTTCGGCCGGCGCTTGTGCCACTCCTCGGCAGTCGCCGGCGGCTCAAACTTGCCGACGGGCAGCTTCTTGAAGGCCGCCGGCACGAGGGCGTCGCGCTCGGCCTCCGCCTTCCTGTAACGCGCCGTATCGGTGGGGTCGGCGGTGGGGACGGTGCCGGCCTTGCTCGCCCGCAGGGCCAGGTGGCGGAGGACGCAGTCGGCGACGGCCTCGGCCTGGAGGCGCTTGCCGGCGTCGTTGTAGTGCGTGCCGTCGGCCAGAAGAAGCCTGTCCGGTCCGGCGTGGCGGACGAGGTGGTGCAGGTCGTGGGCCACGACGCCGTGCTTCCGCGCCGCCCGCAGTGCCGCCTCGTTGTAGCGGGCGACGTCCTTCTCGAACCGGTCGAAGCCGCGCCTGGCGTGCCTGGCGTCGTCGATCGGCGTCGTCGTCGCGAAGAGGGTGGTCGCGCCGGTGCCCTTCAGCCGGGCGAGGACCTTGTCGAGGTTCCTCTCGTAGTCCGGGAGATCGACCTGTAGCGCCTTGGCCTTTCGGTCGCGCCGCAGGTCGTGCAGGCCGACGTTGAGGTGGACGAGGTCGGGCTTGTGGTCGAGGACGAGCGCGTCGAGGTTCTTCAGCAGCCAGGCGCTGTCGCCGGCTCCGGGCGGGCTGACGACGGCCGCCTGCCCTTCGAGCAGCTTCGCGACCAGGGGCGCGTAGCCGAGGCGAATCGAGTCGCCGACAAGGACGACCTTCGGCGGCGATGGCTTGGTGGACTGCCCCAGTGCGACAGTTCCAGCGAGCAGTGCCGCGAGGGCGGTGCGAGCCATCACGCCAGGACCTCCTTGACGACGTGGCCGTGGACGTCGGTGAGGCGGAAGTCGCGGCCGGCGTAGCGGTAGGTCAGCCGCTCGTGGTCGAACCCCAACAGGTGCAGGATCGTCGCGTGCAGGTCGTGGACATGCACCTTGTCCTGGACTGCCGTGAAGCCCAGCTCGTCGGTCGCGCCGTGGGCGTACCCCCCCCGCACGCCGCCGCCGGCCAGCCACATCGAGAAGCCGTAGTGGTTGTGGTCGCGGCCGCTCAGGCCGGGCAGCTCCGCCACCGGGGTGCGGCCGAACTCGCCGCCCCACATGACCAGCGTCGAGCCGAACAGGCCGCGCAGCTTCAGGTCCTCGAGGAACGCGGCGATCGGCCCGTCCCAGCCGGCCGCCAGGGTGCGGTGCTCCTTGGCGATGTTGTCGTGGTTGTCCCACGGCTGGCCGGCGCCCGACCACACCTGGACGAAGCGCACCCCGCGCTCCAGCAGCCGCCGGGTGATGAGCAGCTGCCGGCCGTGGACGCCGGTGCCGTAGCGCTCGCGCACCGCCAGCGGCTCGCGCGACAGGTCGAACGCCTCCTGCGCCTCGTGCTGCATGCGGTAGGCCAGTTCCAGCGTCTCGATGCGGGCGTCGAGCTGGGCGTCCTCGCCGCGGGCGGCCCGGTGCCGCTCGTTGAGCCGGCGCACCAGGTCGAGTTGCCGCCGCTGCTCGGCCGGCGTGCCGGCGGGGTGGCGGATGTTCTCGATCAGCTTCGTCACGTCCTGGTGCTGGGTGTCGATGTAGGTGCCCTGCAGCGCGCCGGGCAGGAAGGCGGAGCGCCAGTTGGCCGGGCCGACGATCGGGTAGCCGCCGGGGCACAGCGCGAGAAACCCGGGCAGGTTCTTGTTCTCGCTGCCCAGCCCGTAGGTCACCCACGAGCCGAAGCTCGGCCGCGGCTGCCGGCCCTCGCCGCAGTTCATCAGCATCAGCGACGGCTCGTGGTTGGGGACGTCGGCGTGCATCGAGCGGATGACGCACAGGTCGTCGATGTGGGCCGCCGCCGTCTTCGCGAACAGCTCGCTGACCTCGAGGCCGGACTTGCCGTACCTCTTGAAGGCGAACGGCGACCGCAGCGCCCCCGCGGTCTTGCGCTCGGTGCGGAGGTTGGGCGAGGGGAGCGGCTTGCCGTGGTACTTGTCCAGAAGCGGCTTGGGGTCGAACGTGTCCACCTGCGACGGCCCGCCGTTCATGAACAGGTGGACGACGCGCTTCGCCTGGCCGGGGAAGTGCGGCGCGGCGCACGACTCCTCGGCGAGCAGCGCGGCCAGCCCCAGAGCCGCCACGCCGGCGCCGGCGCGGCGGAGCAGGTCTCGGCGGGAGAGGGGTGTCATGGGGCTTTCTCCTGTTTGAACGCCGCCAGTCGGGCGACGAACTCGGTGTGCTCGGTGGAAGCCAGGCCGGCGTTCAACACTTCGCGGAGCCGCTGCTTGTTCTCCGAGAGCAAGGCGATGGGATCGAGCCAGAGGCCGGGAAAACAACCGGAGCGATAGATACCGTCGGCCCCAGGTGCCAGCTCGTGGAACTGCTCGCCTTGAAGCACGAACCAGAACACGCGCCGTTGGCGGAGGGCGACGACGATGTACTCGCGCACGCCGAATTTCTCGTAGTCGGCCTTCTTTGCGTGCAGGTCGATGGATTCGGTGCTGACCGCGACTTCCACCACCAGTTCCGGCGCGCCGACGACGTACCCGTCCCTCTCCGTGGTTTGCCCACCGTGCCCCGGGGCGATGAGCAGACAGACGTCGGGTTGAGGCTCGCTTTCCGGCCCAAGGATGTTGGTGGTGTTATCCAGCGCCTCGACGCCGGGGGTGTCATCCTCGTAGGACAGAACCCAATGCGAGGTCAGCATGTGGGCCCTGCCGTGTGCCCGTTTCACTGGGGAAGCCATGAGGTAGACAATCCCTCCGATCAACTCGGCCCGCGTGTCCTCCGGCATCGCTTCGTACCGGGTGTGAAACGTCGGTTGGTCCAGCCGGTCCCCGTTTTCCAGCGTGGGCGGCTCGGGCTCCGGGCCTTCGACCCCCACGGCTCGGTCGATGCGTCCAGCTCGGCTCACGACGTCCTCCTTAATCCCGCACGCCCTCGACTTTTCCGTCCCGATAGGTCACAAATGTCTTCGACCTTTTGTAGATGCGGATGTCCATCGTGGTCGTGGCAGGCGGAGCCATCCCACACCCGCCCACGTGTATGGTTCCGCCTGGCGCTTCACCCAGTAACCGCTCGACCTGGGCTTCCGTCATACCCAGCTTTATCTTCGTTGCGGGGGCAAGCTCCAGCATTTCGCTGCGCGGTGAGAAACCGGGGGCGTCTGGACTCCCGGCCGTCAGCAACCCGGCGATTACCACGTAAGACAGAGCCATCGCTTCTCCTCGCTCGCCTCGGCCGGGGATGTTGAACTACCTCATTCCACGAACACGAACTCGTTGCTCAGTAGCAGCGCCTGCGCAAAGCGCGGCCCGGGCTCCGGCCCGGCCTTGCTCGGGTCGAGGAACTCCCGCGCCAGCGCCAGCTCGTCGGCATCCGGCAGACGACCATAGCAGATCCGGTACATCCGCATCACACGCTCGACCGGCGTCTTCAGCTCGACCACCTCCGGCCGGGCCGCCAGCGCCCGCGCGGCGTGCAGCGCGAACGGGCCGTTCATCAGGAACAGCGCCTGCTGCGGCACCATGGTGCGGTCGCGCTTGGGGCTGCTGGCGTCGGGGCTGGGGAAGTCGAAGGCCCGGAACAGCCCCGGCACGTGCAGCCGGTCCACCCAGCTGTACAGCGTCCTCCGGTGGGCGTTCGGCGACAGCGCGTCCTTGGCCGACGGGCCGCCGACTGTGGAATCGAGCTGGCCGGCCATCACCAGCAGCGTGTCGCGCAGTGCCTCGAAGTCGAGGTGCCGCCGCGGGTAGTGCCACAACAGGGCGTTGTCGGGGTCGGCCGAGCGACTGGCCGGCCGATCGGCGCTGGATTGGCGGTAGGCGGCGCTGGTGACGATGAGGCGGTGCAGGTGCTTGACTGACCAGCCGGAGCGGACGAACTCGTCGGCCAACCAGTCGAGCAGGTCGGGGTGCGTCGGCGGGTCGGCGCGCAGTCCGAAGTCGCCCGCCGTCGCCACGAGGCCCTGGCCGAAGTGGTGCATCCAGACGCGGTTGACCAGGACACGGGCGGTCAGCGGGTTCTTCGGGTCGGCGACGGCCCGGGCGAGTTCGAGCCGGCCGGAGCCGTCGCCGAGCGGCCGGCCGGACAGGAGGGCGGGTAGCCGACGGGCCACGCGCTCGCCGGGGTTGTTGGGGTTGCCGCGGCGGAACACGACCGGCTCGACGGGGCGCGGCAGGTCGAGCAACACGTTGGCCCGGGGCGGCGCCCCCTTGCCCGTGGCGCGCCACTGCTCGACGGCGCGCTGGTGCTTCTGGAGGGTCGCCTGCGCGGGGCGGTCGGGCAGCAGCTCCAGGTTGCTGATCTCAGCCGGCTGGATGTTCGCGGCGACGTTCGGCCCGTCGAGGACCTGGCGCACCTCCTCGTAGTCGGGATCGACCCGCGACTCGTTGATCTCGGCGAACAGCTTGCCGTAGCGAATTGCGACATCCGCGAGGGATAAAGGCGGACAGACGAACAGCGACCTCACCAGCGGGTTGACCGCCGGGTCGGTCGCCAGCCGGGCCGCAAGTGGCTTCGCCTGGGCGGCGAACTCGCCCTCGGGGAGGGCCGCGAAGGCGTGCCAGGCGCCCCAGACGCGGTGCGGCGCCTTCGCCGTGCGCTCGAGGTAGCTCTGCCAGCGCAGCAGCATCGTCGGGTTGAGGTCGCCGCCGTCGGCCAGCAGCATGAAGTCGTCGCCGCGCGGCTGGCCGCGCCGGGCGTGGGCGGCGAGCAGGTACTCGCCGGCGCGGGTGCGTGCCCCGCGGCGCAGCTCGGCGAACTTGCCCTCGACGAAGGTCGCCAGCGCCTTCTCGCGCTTCGCCAGCTCCTTCCGGAAGGCGGCGTACTCCCGGGTGGCGGGAGCGGGGTCGTACAGCGGCGGCACCGTCGGCTCCACGGCGCTGGCGAAGACGCCGTACAGGGCGTAGTAGTCCGCCATCGGCACGGGGTCGAACTTGTGGTCGTGGCAGCGGGCGCAGCCGACGGTCAGCCCCATCAGGCCGCGGGTCACCACGTCGATGCGGTCGTCGAGGATGTCGTGGACGTTGTTCATGAACCGGCCGCCCAGGGCCAGAAAGCCCAGCGCCCGCAGCGGCCGCCCGTCACCGCCGAGGTCGAGGCGGTCGGCGGCGAGCTGCTCCAGCAGGAAGCGGTCGTAGGGCAAGTCGGCGTTGAGCGCCTCGACGACGTAATCGCGGTAGGTCCAGCCCCAGGGGTAGTCGGCCTCCTCGAAGAAGACGTAGCCCTTCGTGTCGGCGTAGCGGGCGACGTCGAGCCAGTAGCGCCCCCAGCGCTCGCCGTGGCGCGGCGACGCCAGCAGCCGATCGACGAGGCGCTCGTAGGCGTCCGGCCGCGGGTCGCTGACGAAGGCGTCCACGTCGTCGGGGTGCGGCGGCAGGCCGACGAGGTCGTAGGACAGCCGGCGGATCAGCGTGCGGCGGTCGGCCTCGGGGGAGAGGGTCAGCCCCTTCCCCACCAGTCGGGCCGCCAGGAAGCGGTCGATCGGATTGGAAGCCGCGCCCGCCGACGGCACCGGCGGGCGGCGCACTGCCTGAAAGGCCCAGTGCGTTCGCCACGCCTCGCCGCCGGCCGCCACGTCCCGGGCCGCCGGCCAGGGTGCGCCGGCCTTCACCCAGGCGGTCAGCGCGTCGATGGCCGGCTGCGGCAGCCGCTTGCGGGGCGGCATCTTGAGGTCGCCTTCGTGGCGGATCGCCGGCACGAGCCGCTCAAGGGCCGGGCCGCTGTCTCCGCCCTTGAGCAGCGCCTCGCGTGAGTCGAGCCGCAGGCCGCCCATCTGCTTCTTCGGGCCGTGACAGCCCTGGCAGTGCTCGACCAGCACGGGGCGGACGCGCGTCTCGAACGCCTCGTCGGCCGGCGCGGCGGCGAACACCAGCAGGCACACCACAGGGGTCGTCATCGCTCCCCCTTCAGCCCCTTCGGCGTGCCGGGGATCCAGCGGGCCTTGGGGTCACTCGGCGGGCGGTCGAGACTCAGCAGCGCGAACAGGTCGGCGATCTCCTGCGGCTTCAGCTGCTTCTCGACGTCCTCCGGCATCAGGCCGAGCTTGCTCGTCTGCTGGCTCTCGACGTCCTTCCGGGCGATCACCTCCTGCTTGCCGCCCTGGACTTTCAGGACGACGCGCGTCGGGCTGTCCTCGACCAGCAGCCCGGTGAGCGCCCGCCCCTTGGCCGTCTCGACGGTCGTGGCACGGTAGCCCTCGCCGATGACCAGGTTCGGGTCGAAGACGTTGGTGAGCAGCTGCTCGAACGAGGCGCGGCCGTTGAGCGTGATGTCCGGGCCGACCTCCTCGCCCTGGCCGTGCAGCTTGTGGCACTGGGCGCAGAGCTTCTTGTAGACCTGAATCCCCCGTTCCGGGTCGCCCTTGGTCGTTTCGAGCACCCGCCGCATCTGGGCGACGACCCTCTCGCGCTCGGGGTTGCGGTCCTCGCGGATGGTGCCGTAGTGCTTCGTCACCAGGGTCACTAGCTCGGCATCCTTGCTGGCGAGCAGCCGCCGCGCCTGGTTGACGTTAAGGACGCCGGCGCTGACTTTCTTGTCGGCGATCTGCTTGAGCAGCTCCTTCCCCCACCCCGGACGTTCCGTGAGGACCTCGACGGCGCGAGGCTTCAGCTCGGGGTCGAGTCCGCCATAATTTCCGAGGAGCATTTCGGCGACGCGCGGGCTGTTGAGGCGGGACAGGCGGGCCAGCACGTCGGCGCGGAAGGCCAACGACTTCTTGCCGTCGGCCAGCGCGGTGGCGACGGGATCGAGGACGCCCGCTTCGCGGGCGGCAATCAGCACCTCCAGGGCGCGGACCCGCAGGGCGTCGCGCTCGTCGGGCTTCTCGAACAGCCGGTGCGCCGCCGCCAACGCGTCCTTGTCGCCGAGCACCGCCGCGAGGAAGGTCGCCTCGGTGTAGAGCGGCCCCCGACCGCTTGCGGCTTCGCGTTCGCCCCGCACCACCGCCGCCACCTTCCCCCGAATCAGCTCCCGACTGATCTCCCCGTTCTCGATCTTGGTCGTCAGCAGGGCGAGCACCTGCCGCGCCGCCCCGAGGTCGGCCGACTTCCCGTGTCGCACGAGCGAGTACAGCTCGACGAGCGTGGCCGGGTCAGGCTTCTTGACCGCCAGCATGCGCTCAACGACGCGAGGCAGGATCAGGCCGAGGTTCCGCACGGGGGGGCCTGACCTCAGCCATTCGAGAAACTCCGCGGAGTTCGTCTCCAGCAACGGGTGCAGGTTCTGCCAGACAATGTGGGGGATCAGCTTGTCATCGACGCAATAGGAAAGCACGTCCAGAAGCAGCGGGATGGCCGACCCACCCTTGCTGACTTTTGGAGCCGCGATGGCCAGCTGAAGGAGTTCATCGCGGCTGACCTTGGGTCCGCCCGAGAGCTTTTGCGCCAGGGCGAGGTCATGAACCGCACGAGCGTTGCCGGCGGCCCGAACCGCCCAGGCCCGAACCGTCGCGTCGTCAGCCGAGAACAGCTTGACGAGGTAATCCTCCTCCACCTGGCCCGAGCCGACCAGGGCCCACAGCGCGTGCAACCGGGCTTTCCGGGCAACGGCCTTGTCGAGAACCACCTCCTTTAGCTTCGCTCGCACCTCCGGCGAGGCCCGTTCCGTTAGCAGGCGCTGAGCGATGTCGCGATAATAGACGTTTGCGCTCCCCAAACGCTTGATTAACTCATCGTCGCTCTCCTTGCTCAAATCGAAACTCGGCGCCCGCGGCGTGTCCTTGTGGCGCACCCGGTACAGCCGGCCGTTCAGCCGGTCGATCCCCTTGGGGTCGCGGTTGGCGTCCTGGTAGCAGTGGTAGCGGTCGTACCAGTCGAGGACGTACAGGCAGCCGTCCGGGCCGACCTTCTGGGAGACCGGCATGAACCACTGGTCGTTCGCCGTCAGGAAGTCCGGCCGGGGCTTGGCGAAGTAGGTGCTGCCGTCCCGGGTCAGCTCGTCGGAGTTGATGCAGCCGCCGTGGATGTTGCCCATGTACAGCTTCTCGCGGTACTGGGGCGGGTAGGCGTCGCTGTCGAACCAGACCAGGCCGCAGTAGGCCGCCTTCTGGTGCTTGTGCTTGACGATCGAGCCGATCTTCCAGGTGAACGGCGGGTACGGCCCGCCCTGGCGGTGGTAGTAGCCGGTCTCGACGAGGTGCCACAGGTGGTCGATGACGCAGGCGGAGGCGAAGAAGCTGCCCTCGCCGTCGATGGCCAGGCCCCAGGGGTTGCTCGTGCCCTCGCAGAACAGCTCGAAGTCGCGCGTCTTGGGGTGGATGCGGAAGATGGCGCAGGTGAACTTCCACTCCTTGCCGCGGTGCTTGACGTGCGAGTAGTTGAACACGCCGTTCCAGCCGTACAGCCAGCCGTCCGGCCCCCACGTCAGCGAGTTGGGCAGCTCGTGCGTGTCGGTGCGACCGAAGCCGCTCACGACGACCTCCGGCTTGCCGGCGGCCTTGCCATCCGGGCCGACCTTGTAGAAGAGGATGTCCGGGGCGTTGGCGACCCAGACGCCGCCGTGGCCGACGGCGATGCCGGAGGGGATGTTCAGCCCCTCGGCGAAGACCGTGACCTTCGACGCCTTGCCGTCGGGGCCGAGGTCGAGGACCTTGACGCGGTCGCGGCCCGGCCCCGGCTCGCGCCGCGGGTATTCGAGGCTCTCGGTGACCCAGACGCGGCCCTTCTCGTCGAAGCACATCGCCACGGGGTTGACGAGGTCGGGCTCGCTGGCGACCAGCTCCACTGAGAAGCCGGGCGGCACCGTCATCTTCGCCAGCGCCTCGGCCGGGCTCAGGGCCGGGCCGGGCATCCGGTCCTGGCCGTGCGGCACCGACGGCCCGGCCTTCTGAGCGGGGAGGTCGGTGCTAAAGAGGAGGCCGAAGGCCAGCAGCAGGGCGGCCGGCACGGCGAGCATGCGACGCATCGGGAGCGGTCCTCGACAACGGCGTGAGGGCGGGCAGGGCGAGGCGGGTTCGGACGACGACGATTGTAGCAGCGGGCGCGGTGGGCCGCCAAAGGTTTTCACCCCCCCGCCAACGAGGGCGGTTTTTCCCCTGGCAGCGGACGCCGTCGGTGCGCACAATGACGGGGAAGTTCGACCCGAAACAACCCGCGCAGTCCCCGTACACGGGAGGACCCGAGCCAATGTGGGCAGCCCTCGCCTTGACGACCGTTGTGAGCGTCGCCCCGGCCCAGCTGGAGTTGAAGAACGTCCGGACGACCTACGGCGTCCTCGGACAGGAACGCAAGGACACCAAGCTCCTCCCCGGCGACATGCTGGTGGTCGCGTTCGACATCGACGGGCTCAAGGTCAAGGACGACGGCCGCGTCCTCTACTCGATGGGCATCGAGCTGACCAAGAAGGGCAAGGACAAGCCCGAGTTCAAGCGCGAGCCGCAGGACCTCGAGGCGGTCAACAGCCTCGGCGGCTCGTCGCTGCCGGCGTTCGGCATGACGTTCATCAACACCGAGGCCGAGGCCGGCGAGTACACCTTCAAGATCACCGTCCGCGACCGGCAAAACAAGGGCGCCGAGAAGGTGCTCAACCACACCTTCGAGGTGATCCCGGTCAGGCTCGGCTTCACCCTGCTGAAGCTGACCTCCGGCAGCGGCGAGCCGGTGCCTAACGTCGGCGTGCCCGGGCAGCGCGTCTGGTTCCACCACTCGCTGGTCGGCTACGAGCTGGGCAAGGACAAGCAGCCGAACGTCACCTTCGAGATGCAGGTGCTCGACGAGGCCGGCAAGCCGGTCGTCTCCAAGCCGTTCAAGGGCGAGTTCAAGGAGGCCGACCCCAAGACGCCGGGCCTGATGGCGTTCGCCCCGGTCCCGCTCGACCTGAACCGGACCGGCAAGTTCAAGATCGTGCTCAAGGCGACCGACAACATCGCCAGGAAGTCCACCGAGCAGGCGCTCGACCTGACCGTCATGGGCGGCAAATGACGCCGGGCCGGCCCGACCAGTGACGAGGGCGTTCCCTACAATGAACCAGGGAGCGCCCTCGCGGCGTTATTGCCCCCAGGAGAGCGACATCGTGAACCCGAATGCCAGCCCCAACGCGGAGCGGATCGCGCAGTTCCGCAAGATGGCGACCGACGACCCGGAGAACGAGCTGGCCCACTACCGGCTCGCCAGCCTCCTGCTGGAAGAGAGGCAGTACGACGAGGCGATCGCCTCGTTCCGCCGCACGCTGGAACTGAGCCCGCAGTTCTCGAAGGTCTACCAGCTGCTCGGCCAGGCCCTGCTGGAAGCCGGCCGGCGCGACGAGGCCATCAAGGCCTGGAAGGACGGCTTCGCCGTGGCCGACGACCGCGGCGACTACATGCCGCGCGACGAGATGTCGAAGCTGCTGGTCGCCCAGGGCGAGGCGGCGCCGGCCTCGAAGCGCGGCGCCCGGCCGGAGGCGCCGGCCGGCGACGGCTTCCGCTGCC
>JAXMAW010000027.1:0-93342 GCA_046350195.1 Gemmataceae bacterium | reverse complement strand
AGGTCGGCCGGGCGCGTGCCGGCGGGCTCGACGGCAACGATCGACTCGCCGTCCACCGTCAAAACGCCGTTGGGTAACGGCGGGCCGGCGACGGGCAAGAGCCAGCGGGCGGTGAGGGAGATTGAGCTTACCATCCTACCCGAGCAACCGAGCCTCTCGGCTGCTGAAGTAACATACCTTGTACCGGGCGCCTAACTGGGACTTCAGTTCTTGCCAAAGGCGCCGGCCTTCGGCCTCGAACGCCTCCTCTTCCGCGGGGGTAGAAAACCCCGAGTCGGGGGGGTAATCGGGGTTGAGGGTGCGGTCGTAAGCGGCGGCCCACGCCCGCAGGGCCGATCGCAGCTCTGCCGACAACGCCAGGCGGTCGGGGTCGAGGTTGCCCACCGGCTCGCCGTCCTGGTATTCCCACAGCGGGAAGCAGCCGTAGTCCGCCATCAGTTTGAGTTGTTTCGACATGACAGCTCAACCTCTACTTGGCCGCCGGGTTCGCCCCGACGATGAAGCCGTTCGCCCCCACCGTGACCGCGATTCGCCGCGTCTGGCCGTCGAAGTCCACCTCGAAGATCGGCCGCGTTCCCTGGATTCCCACCTGCGTTCCCCGGGTAGCCGCCGCCAGCACGGCCTCGGGAATCCGCTCTTCCGGAATGCCCCGCCTGGCGAAGTCCGCGCCGTGTTGTTCGACGATGTGCCGGAGGCCCGCCCTGGCGTTCCCTTCTTCGAGGAACACGACCTTTCCGGCCGCGTCGCGGGCGATCGCCACCACCTGCTCCGGGGTGTGCTTCACCCCTTGTTGAGCAAGCTCCTCCAGCAACGATTCTCTCGTCGGCGGATCGCTGGACATGGTACTGATGATACCACATCGCTCGAAAGCTCACGGCGGCCTCGACGGCGACGATTGTCTCGCCGTCCACCGTCAAAACGCCGTCGGGTAACGGCGGGGCGGCGACGGGGAGGAGCCAGCGGTCTGTCAGCGTCCAGGACCGGTCACTTCGGGACATCCCCGGGAGACTCCATTCGCCTCCTTGTTGCATGCCAACTTACCGCAGAGGCGTGATCGACGGAATCCAGCAGGTCGTCGTTGCGCGGAACATGGCTTCTCGCTGGACGTCTCCCTTGCTGGTAGGATGATCGAGATGCCCATTCCCCCGTGGGGTGCAGTTCGATGAGGGCGAAAACGAGGGGTCGCGTCACCACGCCCGCCACGCTACAGAACCTCGAAGACTTCCTGGCGGTTGAGCGAGGAACCCTCGCGCCGGACAAGGTGCGGACGGTCGATGTCCTCGACGCGCTCGTGGACACCGGGGCGATGATGCTGGCCGCGCCGCCGAAGGTGATCGCCCAGCTCGGCCTGTTGCCGGCCCGCACCCGGACGATGCGGACGGCCAACGGCGTTGTCACCGCCCAGATCTACCACGCGGTTCGGCTTACGGTGATGGGGCGTGACTGTACCTGTGACGTCATGGAAGTGCCCGATGGCTGCCCGGTCCTGATCGGTCAGGTGCCGCTCGAGCTGCTGGACTGGGTCGTTGATCCGGTCAACCAGCGGCTCATCGGCAACCCCGAACACGGCGGGCAGCACATGGTCGATATGTTCTGACCGCCGCGGCCACGGCCCGCGTCACGGCCGATACCCCTCCGGCAGGAACAGCTCGTTCACCTTGTTCTCCGCCACCTCCTCCGACGCCGGCGCGAACCACGGCTTCGGCGCCGCCTTTCCCTCGGGATACAGCGACTCCATCGGCGCCCACGCCTTGTCCACCTTGTCGGTGAACAAATCGCCGATCAGCAAGTCGGTCAGCGTGCCCTTCAGCTCCGGGTGATGCTTGACGAACTTGCCGAAGCTGAACCCGTCGTAGTACTCGCACACCAGCCGCCGCATCCGGTCCACGCCCTGATTAAACGTCGGCCCCCACTGGCCCAGCTGGGCCTTCGACACGTCGTTCCTTTCCAGCCCCTCGGTGATCGCGTCCGCTGCCATCTCCCCCGACCGAAGCGCCATCAGCACGCCCGACGAGTACAGCGGGTCGAGGAAGCCGAAGGCGTCGCCGATCAGCACCCAGCCGTCGCCGGCCACCTCCTTGGAACGGTACGAGTAGTCCTTCGTGGCGAAGTAGCCCGTCTCGCGGGTGGCGTTCTTGACGCGGTCCTTCACCGCCGGGCACTTCTCCAGCTCCTCGTTGTAGATCTGCTCGTGGCTGCCGCGGCCCTTGAACAGCTCGTCGAACGGGGCGACGACGCCGACCGAGTGCGTGTTGTCGTGCAGCGGGATGTACCACCACCAGCCCTTCTTGTTGGTCGTCTGCAACACCATCGTCGCGCCCTCGTCGCGGCCGGCGTCGCGGTAGGCGCCCTTCCAGTACGTCCAGACGGCCCCCTTGTTCAAGACCGGGTCCCACAGCCGCAGCTTGAAGCGGTTTTGCAGCATCGTGCTCTGCCCGCTGGCGTCCACGACCACCCGGGCGTGGACGTCGCGCGGCCGGCCGTCCTCGCCCTGGATCTTCACCCCGACCGCCCGGTCGCCGTCGAACAGCACGTCGAGCACGCGGACCCCCTCGTGGGCCTCGACGCCGCGCTCGCGGGCGTTGTTCAGCATCATCTGGTCGAACTCGCTGCGGACCACCTGCCAGGTCTGCGAGCACTCGTGCGGCTTGTTGTCCCAGAAGTAGAACGGGGCCGACAGCTTGCCCGAGGCGTTGACGAACTGGACGCTGTGCTTCTTGACGAAGGGGCTCTGCCTCATCTTCTCCAGCATGCCCAGCCGCTTCAGCACCCAGTACGTCTCCGGGATGAGCGACTCGCCGATGTGGAAGCGCGGGAACCGCTCGCGCTCGAACAGTTGGACCTGGTAGCCCTTCTGGGCGATCAGCGTGCTGACCGTCGAGCCGGCCGGCCCGCCGCCGATCACCACCACGTCGGGGGAACCGCTCTTCGTCGCCACCATGGATCTTCACTCCTGACCGTGTTGAGACGTTACTTATCATATCAATAGTCGGTCGAAGGAGCAATTTCCTTCCTGTCAGTTTGCGAGCCGGGTCGGCCGCCCGCCCCAGCGCGAGTGGCCTACCCCGGGCCACGCCGCGGGATTCGCTGGCGTGCGGGCCGGCGGGGCTGCTATAACCAGGGGGGAGGCGATCCCCCAGAGGTGCCGCCGTGGACGAGCATCCCAACTTCGTCGAGTTCGTCCGCCGCGTCCGGGCCGGGGACCCGGAGGCGGCCGCCGAGCTGTTCCGCCGCTTCGAGCCGCTGATCCGCCGCGAGGTCCGCCTGCGGCTGGAGGACGAGCGGCTGGGTCGGCTGTTCGACTCGATGGACGTCTGCCAGTCGGTGCTGGCCAGCTTCTTCGTCCGCGTCGCCGCGGGGCAGTACGACCTGGAGCAGCCCGGTCAGCTGCTCGGGCTGCTGGTCAAGATGGCCCGCAACAAGCTGGCGTCGGCGGCGCGGCGGCAGTCGGCCCTCAAGCGCGACCACCGCCGCGACGGCGGGGCCGGCGCGATGGAAACGGTGGCGTGCGGCGACGCCAGCCCCAGCCGGGTGCTGCAAGCCAAGGACCTGCTGGAGGAGTTCCGCCGCCGCCTCACCGACGAGGAGCAGTCCCTGGCAGGCCCCGCGGCAGCAAGGCTGGCGTGGGAGGAGGTCGCCCGGCGCGTCGGCGGCGCCCGCGCTGCGCGGCGGATGCAACTGGCCCGGGCGGTCGAGCGGGTCAGCCAGGAGCTTGGGCTTGACGACGAGGTCCGTAGCGGCCCAGGAGACGACCATGAGGAGCCCCACCCCCGAGGTCCGGCTGCCGGCGGCTCCGCGCTGACCAGCAGCGGCGGCGGCACGGCGTGCCGGCGAGCGCTTCCCCTGGCCGAGGTACCTCGACCGGCACCCCGAGCGGCGACGCGCCGAGGCGGCGGTCGATCTCATCTTCAACGAGTTCCTGCTCCGCGAGGAAGGCCGGGCGATCACCCGGCGTGGACGAGTACGCTGCCGCTTCCCCGACCACGCCGACACGCTCGCGGCGCGGGTGGGCCTGCACCGGGCCGTCGCCAGGGCGACGGCCGTGGCGCCCGCCCGGCGCGACCCCCGCCACCACCGGCGGGTTGGCCTCGTGCCGGGGTACGAGGTGCTGGCGGAGGTGGGCCGGGGCGGCATGGGCGTCGTCTACAAGGCGCACCACCGGGCGGCGAACCGGGTGGTGGCGGCACGAAATGCGTGCTGGCCGGCAGCGCCCGCCGAGGCGGTGCAGGCGGTGCGGCTGCGGCGGGAGGCGGAGTTCGCGGCTTGCGCTGCACCACCCGAACGTGGTGCAGATCTACGAGGTCGGCGCGCCCACGACGGCTGCCCGTACCTGGCCCTGGAGTTCGTCGACGGCCCGAGCCTGGCGCAGTACCTCGACCGCCGGCCCCCACCCTCGGCGGAGTCGGCCACTGATCGAGACGCTGGCGCGGGCGGTGGACGCGGCGCGCGGCGGGGATCGTGCACCGGGACCTGAAGCCGGCGAACGTGCTGCTGACGTGGCCCCCACCCCCGAGGCGGGAGGCGGATCGCCCCGAAAAACGCGACTACGTCCCGAAGATCACCGACTTCGGCCTCGCCCGCCACATCGCCGACGACACCCGGCTGACGCAGACGGGGGCGGTCGTCGGCACCCCGTCGTACATGGCCCCCGAGCAGGCAGGCGGGCGGCCGGGTCGACGGCGGCGGACGTGTACGCGCCAGGGCGATCCTGTACGAGTGCCTCACCGGCCGACCCCCGTTCCTGGGGGCGACGGTCTTCCAGGTCTTCCAGGCCGTGCACCATCAGGAGCCGACGTCCCCCAGTCAGTGCGTGAAGGGCCTGCCGCGCGACCTGGTGACGATCTGTCTGAAGTGCCTCCAGAAGAGGCCCGAGCAGCGCTACGCCAGCGCCGCCGCCCTGGCCGAGGACCTCCGCCGCTTCCAGGCCGGCGAGCCGGTCGCCGCGCGGCCGGTAAGCCCCTTGGGGCGAGCCTGGCGCTGGGCGAGGCGCAACCCCTCCTGGGCCGCGACGCTGGGCGCGGTGGCCGGGCTGCTGCTGCTGGTCGCCATCGGGTCGAGCCTCGGCGTCGTCTACCTCAACGCGGCGCTGGGGCGGGCGAAGACCGCGGAGTCGAGCCTGGGAGAGAAGGTCGAGGAGCTGGAGAAAAAGGATCGTGAGACACAGGAGGCGCTGTTCGAGTCGCTGGTGTCACAGGCTGACGCCAACCGGCTCAGCCGCCGTTCGGGACAGCGCTTCCGCAGCCTGGAGCTGCTCGACCGGGCCGGCGATCTGGCTTCCAAGCTGGAGCTGCCGGACCCGAAGCGCAAGGCGCTGCAAGACGCGACCGTCGCCACCCTCGCCCTGACCGACATGATGCTCGGCCCCGGCTACGACTCCCAGGAGAACAGGGCGGCCTTCAGCCCCGACGGCCGGCTGCTGGCGCGTCTCGACCCGAAGGGCCAGCTCACGATCCACGAGCTTCCCGCCGAGCGCCTCCTCCACCGTGTCGCCGTCCCCTTTGGGCGTCAGGCCCTACTGACCTTCGACCCGCACGGCCGCTACCTGGCGGCCTGCTTGCACAATGTGCAGGAGGGGTGGCAGGCTGTTGTCTGGCGCATCACCCCTTCGAGAGTGGAGGAGGTGGCGCGCGAGCCGCGCGGTTATGCGGCCGTGTTCAAGCCGGACCGGCCCTGGGTGGCGCTGGCGAGAAAGCCCATTGAGAAGGATGCCCTGGGGAAGGACGACCTGCTGGTGATCGACCTGGAGAAGCAGGCGAAGTGGGCGATTCGGGCCCTGCCACCGGTGGAGTTAAATGCCGCCTTCCACCCCAGTCAGCCGCTCATCGCCGTCTCGTCCCACTTCGCGCAGACTGCGCAGGTGCTGGAGGTCCCGTCGGGGAAGGTGAAGGCGTCGATTGCCCTGGCCGAGAACGGCCAGGGCGTGGCCTGGTCGCCGGACGGGCGGCTCCTCGCGGTCTGCGAGCAGAGCCGGGTGCGGTTGCACGACGCCCGCACCTACCAACTCGTGCGGGAGTTGCTAGTGGCAGTCGGTGGCGGCCCGGTGGTGACCTTCAACCATCGAGGGGACCGCTTGTTGGTTGTGGGCTGGGCCTCTACCTGGCGGCTCTTCGACGTCCACACCGGCCGGGTGCTCTTCTCTGCCGATCCGACCGCCATGGTAGGCATCAGCCCGATGTTCATCAACGGCGACGCATGCGGGGCGGTGTGGCAGGGTGGGAAGGTCCGGCAGTTTCGCGTCGCCGACGGTCGGGAGCTGCGCGCCCTTCGCCGCGCGACCGCGCCCGCGGGGCACGGCTTCCTTAACGCCGCGCTGCTGGCGAACGACCGGCTCCTGGCTGTCGGGGGAGATTGCGGGATGGGGCTGTGGGATCTGGAGACCGGTGAGGAGCTGGGCGCCCTCAACGAGGGTACCAACGTGGCCGCCGATCCACGCTCGGGCGACCTCTACGTCCACTTGACGAACGGCGCGCATCGCTTGCCGGTGCGGCGCGAGGGCGACCAGATTCTGGTCGGGCCCTCAACCCGGATCCTGGGCCCGGAGACGTTCGGGGCTTACTTTCGCTTCAGTCGCGATGGTCTGGTGCGGGGCACCTACAACCGCCAGGCGAGCGCTTCTGTCGTGCATCTGGGGCCCCGGCCCCGCACGGTCCACCTGCCGGTGGCCGACGCGGGCTGGACCGAGGTCAGTCCCGACGGCCGTTGGGTGGCGACGGCAGTCCACCCCTTCGGCCCGGTGCAGATCTGGCAGGCGAGCGACGGCAAGCCTCTCCTGACCCTGCCAGGCAACGGCGGCCGGCCCGAGTTCAGCCTCGACGGCCGCCGGTTAGTCGTCTGGGGCGACCCGTGCGAGCTGTGGGCTGTCGAGACCTGGGAGAGGCAACGAACGTTCTCGAAAGGTCGGGGGGTGATTTCGCCCGACAGCCGATGGGTGGCTCGCGACGAAGGCAACGGAACGATCTACCTCGAACGGTTGGAAGACGGCCTGGAGTTGGGGAAGCTCGACGCCCCCCAGCCCGGCGTGTCGAAAGAGCTGCTCCTCACATCCGACGGCAGCCGGCTCATCGACGTCAAGCAGGGCTCGAACGCCAGCATCCACGTCTGGGACCTGCGGCTGATCGGCCAGCGCCTGCGCGAGCGCGGCTTGGGGCCGCACTGGCCCACGTTCCCGCCGGCGAAGGAGATCGAGCCGATCCAGCTGAAGCTCGACACGTCGCCGGCCAAGAAGCCGGCCTGGGAGGTGATCCTGGGCCGGGTGCGCAAGGCCGCCATCGCCCCGTCTCCGCCGCCGCCCGCCCCTGCCAAGCCGCCCTCGACGGACGTCGAGTTGGCCCTGCTCACGCTGACCCTCACCCGCAATCCGTTCGACGCCGACGTTCGCTACCGGCGCGGCATGCTGCTGTACCCGGGCACGCGCCGAAAGCAAGCGGTCGCCCACGCCGACCTGTCACTGGCGATCCTTCTGGGGCACCCCAGCACGGCTAACGCCTATCACTTTCGAGGGCACCTCAACGAGTGGGCGAACCGTTGGCAGGCGGCCGTTGACGACTACACCGCCGCCCTGCCGGGCCAGCCGCCCCAGCGCGGGCACCTGCTGGGGTCGCGCGGCGGGTGCCGGCTGCGGCTGCGCCAGTTCGACGAGGCCATCGCCGAGTTGGCCGAGGCTCTCCCGCTGGTGCGTGCTAGCCGTGAGGACCACTCCCTGGTCTGCCGCGACCTGGCGCACGCCTACCTCATTCGGCCGGGCCGGCTGTTCGACCTGACCGAGGCGCTCGCCCTGGCCAAGACCGCCGTCGATCTGCTCCCCCAGCGCGGTGACAACCACGTAACCCTCGCCCTCGCTCACTATCGCGCGAGCGGGTACAAGGACGCCATCGCCTCTGCCGAGCAGGGCCTCAAGCTGTCCAGCCCGCCGCGCCGCGGCCTGGCCCTGCTCGTGCTGGCGGCCAGCCACGCCCGCCTCGGCGACCTGGCGAAGGCGAAGGAGGCGCAAGGCCGGCTGGACCACTGGAGCCGCAGCGCCTCGTTGCTCCCTGACCAGGTGATCGAGTTGAACGAGTTCAAGGCCGAGGCCGACCGCGCCGTCCGCGAGACAGCCGTCAGGTGAGCGGCCGCGCCGCCCGGCGGCCCGGCTCCCGCTCGAACCGCCGGGCGGTCAGGGTGACCGCGCCGAGGCGCTCCTCGACGACGCCGGTCGCCGTGTACGGCCCCAGCGTCAGGTAAGGCATCTGCGGGCACGTCCCGTCGAACAGCGTCACCTCGCTGAAGCCGCGCTCGTCCTCCAGCGTGACGAACTGCACGGGCCGGTCATCGACGCCGAGGGTGGTGCGCGCCGTCGCCACCAGGCCGCGGATGCGGACCAGCCGGCCGGCGTGCGCCGGCAGGTCCTGGCTGGGGACGAGCGGCGGGCCGGGCTCCGGTTCGGCGGGGAACAGCGACAAGAGCGGCGGGCCCAGGGTGAACCCGAGCGCCTGCCACTCGTCGCGGCGGCGCTGCTCGGGCGGGTCGTCCGGCGGCGACCAGCCTTCCGTGGGGTCGAGGTCGAACAGTGACTCCCCGAAACCGCTTACTTCGTGCGCGGCTCGCAGCTTCGCTTCGAGGAACAGCGCCGGCCGGCTGCGGCCGGTGAAGTCCAGCGCGCCGGCCCGGATCAGCGCCGCCAGCGCCTCGGGGCCGACCGCCACGCGCCGCCGCAGGTCGCCGAGGTCGTGGTAGTGGCCGTCGCGGTGCCGTTGCTCGACGATGGCTTGCTTCACCTCTTCCGGCACGCCGACGATCGCCCCCAGGCCGACGCGGATGGCGCCGCCCTCGGGGTAGAACTCCAGCCGGGAGCAGTTGACGCACGGCAGGCGCAGCTCGAGGCCGGCGCGCTTGACCGCCTCGACGTAGACGCGGCGGGGGTAGGCGCTCATGTTGTTGTTCAGCGCCGCCGCCCAGAACGCGACGGGGTGGTGCGCCTTCAGGTACGCCGCCTGCCAGGCGATCAGGCCGTAGCTGACGGCGTGGCTCTTGCAGAATGAGTAGAGGTTGAACTTCACCAGCTGGGACCACAGCTCGGCGAGCGGCCGGGTCCTGGCGAGCCGCGCGAAGTAAGCGGTCTTTCCCCCGGACCGCTTACTTCGTGCGGCTCGCCACGCACCCAGCAGGAACTCCGCGTAGCTCCTCCGCCTCGTGCTCCGTCTTGTGCTTGCTGACGCGCTTGCGGAAGCGGTCGGCGGCCGGCGCCGGCATTCCGGTCAGCACCTGGATCAGCCCGCAGCGAGTCGTCCTCGTACAGCATGATCCCTTCGGTCTCCCCCAACAGCCGTTGCGGCGCTGGGTCCTCGATCTCAAACGCTTCCAGGCCGCGGCGGCGGCGGACGAAGCGGTCCTTCATGCCCGCCGACGCCGCCCCCGGCCGCACCAGCGCCAGCGCCTGGACGACGTCGTCGAGGCCGCGCACGCCCATCTGGGTCAGCAGGTGGCGCATCGCCGGCGACTCCAGCTGCGTCACGCCGAGCGTGTCGCCGCCCCGGAGCAGGCGCAGCGTCCCCTCGTCCTGGCCGCACGACAGGGCGGGCGGGATCGGCGCGCGAGCTGGCGGGTCGCCTCATCGACCGTGGACAGCGCGCGGTTGCCGAGCAGGTCGATCTTCACCAGCCCGATGTACTCGGCCGCGTCCTTCTCGAACTGCGTCATGACGACGCCCTTGGCGGCCCACTGCACCGGGGCATAGGTGCGCACCGGGCGCGGCGTGATGACGATGCCGCCGGGGTGCAGCGACAGGTGCGTGGGCCGGCCCAGCAGCCGGCGGGCGTCGGCGACGATGCGCGGCCAGCAGCACAGGCTCCAGGGGAACGAGGCGACGCCGGGACCCGGGGCGCGGGCCGTGCCGGGTCGGGCAGCAAGGTCTCCTCGACGCGCTCGTCGAGGTGGGTGAGTAACTCGCTGACCTGCCCGTCGGACAGGCCGTGGACCTTGGCCGACTCGCGGAAGGCGGAGCGCGGCTGCAAGGACAGGTGGGCGCTGATCCGCGCCACGTGCTCGCCGCCGTGCTTCCGGATGACGTAGTCGATGATCTCGTCGCGGACCTTCCAGTCGAAGTCGAGGTCGATGTCGGGCAGGTCGATGCGTTCCATGTGCAGAAACCGCTCCATCTCCAGGCCGAAGCGCGGCGGATCGGCCCTCGGTGATGCCGAGCAGGTAGCACACCAGCGAGTTGCCGGCGGCTGCCGCCGCGCCCATCGTGTGGCCGCGGTGCCGCGCTGGCGGGCAATGTCGTGCACGGTCAAGAAGTACCCGGCCAGGCCCTTCGCCCCGATGACCGCCTGTTCCTCCCGCAACCGCTGCCGGGCGGTGGGGTCGCCTTCTAACCCGCGGCGGCGCAGGCGCGGCTCGCAGTGCGCCTTGAAGTAGGCCACGAGGTCGAGCGGGCGCGTCAGCTTCGGCCCGGGCAGGATCAACTCGCGCGGCAGCACGTCGGCCCGAAGCAGGCCGGCGAGGTCGTCCCCGGCGGCCAGCGCCTCGGGCAGGTCGCGGAAGCGCCGCCTCATCTCGGTGACGGAGAGCAGGCGGTGCTCCGGCGTGACGGGCCCCGTCGGCGGGAGGCGGTCGAGCAGGGTGTTCTCGCGCACCGCAGCCGCCAGCCGCAGGGTGGGGTACTCGTCGGCGTGGGTCAGGTGGGCCGCCGTGCTGGCCACGAGGCGGACGCCGAGCCGTTTCGCGCAGTCGAGAAGTTTTCGTTCTTTAGGCGGGCAGCCGGGGCGGATGACCTCCAGCCATAGGCGGTCCCGAAAGGCGCCGTGCAGCTGCTCGGCCAACTCCGGGTCGGCGGTGAGGACGTGCAGCCCACCGTGGTAGGCGCCGAGGAGGTCGGTTAGCGACGCTTCGCAGAAGCGTTCAACGCCCGACAGCTGCACGCCGCTGATGACCTGGCAAAGGTTGTGATACCCTTCCCGCTCGGCGACCAGCGCCACCGCCTGCCGCCCGCCGTGGCGCAGGCACGCCCCGACGATCGGCCGCAGTCTCGCCTGCTTGGCCAGCTCGACGAACGGCACGACGCCGTACAGGTTGTTCGTGTCGGTCAGCGCCAGCGAGGTGTGCCCGCCCTCGACGGCGCGCGCGACCAACGCCTCGGGGCTCGAAACCCCCTCCAGCAGCGAGTACCAACTGTGCGTGTGCAGCGAGACCGGCATGCAGAACGGCGCTCTTCGTGGGACATTCTTTTAACTGAACATGCGTCCCGGTCTCTGGCAAGGAGATTCCCTGGCCTGTCGCGGATGGGCCACTATTTGCAACGATGGGCAGGAGGGAAATTCGGGAAGGAGGGAGCGATGCCGACATCCGAAGGGCCGATCGGCCGGCTGGTGCATTACTCGGGGCGCGTTCAGGGGGTGGGGTTCCGGGCGACGGCCGCGGCGCTGGCCCGGCGCTTCGCCGTGACCGGCTGGGTGCGCAACCTGGCCGACGGGCGGGTGCGGATGCTGGTCGAGGGGCCGGCCGGCGAGGTGCGGCGGTTCCGCGAGGCGGTCCGCGAGCGGTTCGAGGGCTACATCGACGGCGAGCAAGACGAGGAGCAGGCCCCGACGGGTCGGCACGCTGGCTTCACGGTGGCCCGCTGAGCCCCTCTGGCAGCGTCACGCCGAGCAGCGTGGCGGCCGGGGAGGGGTGCCAGGACACGCCTTCGACGCCCGCCGGCACGACGACCGTGCCGCCGCGCGGGAGTACACGCCGGTAGTCGCGCGCCCGCAGCTCGGCGGCGCCGTCGAGGACCATCCACAGAGACAGGCGGCCGCCGTAGGGCGAGGGGACCGGCTCCGCCACGCGGAAGCGGTCCAGCGTGAAGTAGCGGCAGACGACGAGCCGCTCGCCGGGCAGGCCGGGAAGCGCCTGGCCGACGGCCGGCGCCACGGGCCCGCGCCCCCAGTCGATCGCCTCCAGGGCCTGGGCCACGTGCAGCGGGCGCGGCTTGCCGTCCGGCCCGACCCGGTCCCAGTCGTACAGCCGCAAGGTCGCGTCGGACGACTGCTGCACCTCGGCCAGCAGCACGCCTCCGCCGACCGCGTGGACGGTGCCGGCGGGGTAGAACAGGCAGTCGCCGACCCTCGGCTGGAAGGCGTGCAGGCACTCGGCGACGCGCTTCTCCGCCAAAGCACGCTCGAACGCCCGGCGGTCGATGCCGTCCTTCATCCCGGCGAAGATGCGGCCGCCCGGCTCGGCGCCGAGGACGACCCACGCCTCGGTCTTGCCGAGCGGCTCACCGGAAAGTGACATCGCCTTGTCATCACCCGGGTGGACCTGGACCGACAGCCAGTCGTTGGCGTCGAGGTACTTGACCAGCAGCGGGAAGCCCGGCAGCAGGTCGGTCAGCGCCCGGCCGGCGAGCGGCCCGTCGGCGACGCGGCTGACGTGCGTCGGATGGGCGCTGACCTCCCACGACTCGCCCCAGGTGCCATCGGGGGGAAGTGGCTTGCCCAGGGTGTCGCCGAGCCGGCGGCCGCCCCAGGGCATCGGCCGGAGGAACGGGGAGAAGACGAGCGGTGGCATGGGTTCAGTGCTTGAAGATGCTGATGAGGATCTCGACGACGATGAGCAGCACGATGAGCACTTCGAGGAACTCCGAGCGGAAGTCGCTACTGCGGTGCGACGCGACCTGGTAGACGCCCTCCAGGATCTCCAGCTTGCGCTCGATGCCGCGCTCCCACTCCGGCAGGTGGAACCGCGTCGCCAGCAGCTTGTAGACGCGGGCCAGGTACTGGTCGCCGACCAGCCGTAGCGCCGTCACCGTCCGCTCGAACAGCCCGGCATCGACACGCAGCTCGCCCCGCGCCCGCATCGCCGCGTGGTGGCCGCGCAGCGCCGCCAGCCGCGACCGTGACGCCTTCCGCACCAGGTCGTCGGCCCAGCCGAGGATGTCGTCGATGCGGCGGTCGATGTGGCGGTACTCCAACAGCCGCAGGTTGGCGAACTCGATGACCTGGAGCGTCTCGTCGCTCTCGCCCTCGCGGTCCACCAGCACGGCCGCTCCCCAGTCGGGGATGAACAGGTCGTCGGCGCCGTAGCGGAGCGTCAGCCGCAGCGCCTCGGTCACCTCCTGGGCGCTCAAAGGCTCGTCCTCCAGGCGCAACAGCCCGGCGAGCCAGTCGGCGTGGTCGCCGAGTAGCGCGTCGGGGGAGACGTTGGCGGCGGGGGTGAACTGGAAGACGAAGTACTCCTCTGACAGCGCCCGATCCCAGGCCGGCTTGCTGATGGCCGGCTGGAGCTTGTGGTACAAAGGCTCGACGGCCTCCCGAGCTGCCTGGACGATCTGCAGGCTCGGCTCGGGGTCGTTGAGCCGGGCCGCCAGCAATCTTAGCTCATGCCGGGGCAGGGTGAACGGAACGTGGAAGGCGACGCTGACGCCGGCGAAGTCGAACACGGTGGCCTCGGCCGAGCGCACGGCGGAGCCGGCCAGGCCGGGCATGGCGACGGCGACCGGGCCGAGCGGGAAGCGCAGTGGCGGCGGGCGGAGGGCGATGCTGCGCGGGGTGCGCGGCCGGCGGGCGATGTCGAGCACGACGCCGGCGCCCTGCTGGCGTGCCCGCTCCAGGTCGATCTCCTCGCCCCAGTCGAAGGCGACGTAGATCGACAGCCGGCCG
This sequence comes from Gemmataceae bacterium, assembly GCA_046350195.1. Taxonomy (GTDB): domain Bacteria; phylum Planctomycetota; class Planctomycetia; order Gemmatales; family Gemmataceae; genus CALDUY01. The sequence goes on along the minus strand of JAXMAW010000027.1, from coordinate 79,729 downwards.
GCCAGGACGTCGGGGCTGTTCGACATCCGGTCCAGTGTACCGGCCGCGGCGCGACGCTACAATGAGCGGCGTGGGGCGTGGAGCAGGCGAGCGGGGCGTTAGCCCTGTTAGCGATCCCAACAGGGGCTAACGCCCCCGCTCGCCAGGGAGCGGTGAGGACCCTGACCATGCACGGCCGCTACGACGCGATCATCCTCGGCGCCGGCCACAACGGCCTGGTGACCGCCTGCTACCTGGCCAAAGCGGGTAAGAAAGTCCTCGTGCTGGAGCGCCGGCCGGTCGTCGGCGGCGCCTGCGTCACCGAGGAGACGTTCCCCGGGTTCAAGGTCTCCACCGCCGCCTACGTCAACAGCCTGTTCCGCCCGGAGATCATCCGCGACCTGAAGCTGCACGACCACGGCTTCGCGCTACTGGAGCGCAACCCGTCGTCGTTCTCGCCGTTCTCCGACGGCCGCTACCTGCTGATGGGCGGCGACAAGGAGCTGACGCACCGCGAGATCGGCAAGTTCAGCAAGCGCGACGCCGAGGCGTACCCGCGCTACGAGCAGATGCTGGAGCGCGTCGCCGACGTGCTGGAGCCGACGCTGATCCAGAAGCCGCCGAACCTGCTGCGGCCAAGGCTGGGCGACCTGTGGCGGCTGTTCCAGCTGGGGCGGGCGTTCCGGGCCATGGGCGTCAAGATGGGCGAGGCGGTCGAGGTGCTGACCGGCCCCGCGCGCACCATCCTCGACCGCTGGTTCGAGTCGGAACAGCTCAAGGCCACCCTCGCCACCGACGCCATCATCGGCGCCTTCGCCTCGCCGTCGATGCCGGGCACGGCCTACGTGCTGTTCCACCACGTCATGGGCGAGACCAACGGCAAGCGCGGCGTGTGGGCCTACGTCAAGGGCGGCATGGGCGGGCTGTCCAACGCGCTGGCCAGCGTGGCGAAGTCGCTGGGGGCGGACGTCCGCACCAACTCGGACGTGAAGACGCTGCTCATCAAGAACGGTGCCGTCACCGGCGTCGCGCTGGTGCAGGGCGACGAGTTCCACGCGCCGATCGTGGCCAGCAACGCCGACTGCCACGTCACGTTTACCCAGCTGATGGACCCCAGACAGCTGCCACCGGACTTCGCCGCGGCGATCGGCCGGATCGGCTACGAGAGCGCGAGTCTGAAGATCAACGTGGCGCTGGAGCGGCTGCCGTCGTTCAAGTGCAAGCCCGGCCACGAGGCGGGGCCGCAGCACCAGGGGACGGTCCACATCTGCCCCGACCAGGACTACATCGAGCGCGCCTACGACGACGCCAAGTACGGCAAGCCGTCGGCCAACCCGGTGCTGGAATGCACCATGGCCTCGGCGGTGGACCCGACGGTGGCGCCGCCGGGCAAGCACCTGATGTCGATGTTCATCCAGTACGCCCCGTACAAGCTGGCCGAGGGCGACTGGGACGGCCTCAAGGACCGCTTCGCCGACCGCTGCTTCGACATCCTGGAGGAGTACGCGCCGGGGTTCAAGTCGTCGGTGATCGCCCGGCAGGTGGTGACGCCACTGGACCTGGAGCGGACATTCAGCCTGACCGGCGGCAACATCTTCCAGGGGGCGATGCACCTGAACCAGCTGTTCTTCCTGCGGCCGGTGGTCGGCTGGGCGGGGTACAAGACGCCGATCCAGGGGCTGTACCTGTGCGGCGCGGCGGCGCACCCCGGCGGTGGGGTGATCGGCGCGGCGGGTTGGAACGCGGCGCGGGTGATCCTGGGGAAGCTGTGAGGAGGAAGGCCCAAAACGAGACTAGGCCGTCAGCGTGCTCCTGCGCGCTGACGGCCTGACCCGGTGATGGCGGCGACGCCGTTGGATGCGGTGGGTGAAAAGGGGCAAGAGAAGGGGTGGGCGAGTCCCCTTCTCTGGGCGATGGCCGGGCGAGGGAGCGACCGGGCGTTGTCTCTCTCTATCCCCTGAAACGGACGGCTCCCAGGATTAGGACAAGAAAAAAAAGAAAATTGCCCGGCGCTTCGGAGACGGCTAAACCAGCAGCGGCGCTTTCCCCCTCCGGAGGCCGCTCCCATGCCGCGAACCCTCGTCTGCCTGCTGATCGCATCCTGTCTTGTTTCTGACAGTTACGCCGAGACGCCGCCCAACGTCGTCCTCGTCTACGCCGACGACCTCGGCTACGGTGACCTCGGCTGCTTTGGGGCGAAGGGCTGGGCGACGCCGAACCTCGACCGGCTGGCGAAGGAGGGACGCCGGTTCACCGACTTCTACGTCGCCCAGGCCGTCTGCTCCGCGTCGCGGACGGCGCTCTTGACCGGCTGCTACCCCAACCGGGTCGGCATCCTCGGGGCGCTGGGCCCGGCCAGCAAGGTCGGCATCTCCGACGGGGAGAAGACGATCGCCGAGGTGCTCAGGCCGAAGGGCTACGCCACGGCGATCTACGGCAAGTGGCACCTGGGGCACCACGACAAGTTCCTGCCGACGCGGCACGGCTTCGACGACTACTTCGGCCTGCCCTACTCGAACGACATGTGGCCGAGGCACCCCGAGGCGAAGGCGAACTACCCGCCGCTGCCGCTGATCGAGCGCGACAAGGTCGTCGAGAAGGATTTCCAGGACCAGGCGAAGCTGACGACGTGGTACACCGAGCGGGCCGTGCGGTTCATCGACGCCAACCGCGGCCGGCCGTTCTTCCTCTACGTCCCGCACTCGATGCCGCACGTGCCGCTGTACGTCTCGGACCGGCACAAGGGCCAGTCGAAGCAGGGGCTGTACGGCGACGTGATCCAGGAGATCGACTGGTCGGTGGGCCAGATCCTCGCGGCGCTGCACAAGCACAAGCTCGACGAGAAGACGCTGGTCATCTTCGCCTCGGACAACGGCCCGTGGCTGAGCTACGGCCACCACGCCGGCGGCACGGCCGGGCTGCGCGAGGGCAAGGGCACCGCGTTCGAGGGCGGCGTCCGCGTGCCGTGCGTCATGCGCTGGCCGGGCCACATCCCCGCCGGGACAGTCAGCCACGAGCCGGCCATGACGATCGACCTGCTGCCGACGCTCGCCGGGCTGGCCGGGGCGAAGCTGCCGGAGCGGCCGATCGACGGCAAGGATATTCGGAGTCTGATCGAGGCTGACGGCAAAAGCCCGCACGAGGCGTACTTCTTCTGGTGGGGCCGCGAGCTGCAAGCGGTGCGCGGCGGCCGGTGGAAGCTGCACTTCCCGCACGAGTACCGCTCGCTGGAGGTCGGCGGCCGCGACGGCAAGCCGGGCAAGTACGTGACGAAGAAGACGCTGCTGGTTCTGTTCGACCTCCAGGCTGACCCCGGCGAGACGACCGACGTGGCCGAGAAGCACCCGGCCGTCGTGGGGCGGCTGAAGAAGCTGGCCGACGGCGCCCGCGAGGAACTCGGCGACAGCGCGACGAAGATGAAGGGACAAGGTGGGCGCGAGCCTGGGTCGATCTGAGAGGCTGTCTGGGAAGCCCCTCTCCCCCTGTACACAGGGGGAGAGGGGGTGGGGGTGAGGGGGAGGATTTCGGCCCGAAGACCCCCTCTCCCCCGAAGCGGGGGCGAGGGGAGCCTTCCCGAACAGCCTCTGAGTCGGTTCAGTCCTGGTACAACTCTACTGTTCGCCCATCGGGGTCGCGGACCACCGCACGAAGACCCCACTCGGTTTCGCGCGCTCCAGATACCACGGCGACGCCCGCCGCCTCGAACTCATGTAGCGCCGACGCCAGGTCGCGAACGGAAAAGCCGAGTCGCGTCAGGTGGTCGTCGGGCCGGGCCGCTTCCGGCAGAGGATAGAGTTCCAACACAACACCGCCGACCTCGCCGGCATAATGCAGCGGGCCGGTCCCGTGACGCTCAGGGGTGAACGTCACCCCAAGCGGGCGGAAGAAATCACGAAGACGCTCCAGCTGCCTGGTACGGAGTACGAGCAGACGCAAGGAAGGATTCGCCGTTGTCGGGAGAGGGTCCGCCACGGGAGTTCCTCCGAGAGAGGCTCGGCCTGTCGGGTTCAATCGCCCTGGGAAGTGTCGTCTCCGAGGCGGCGGGCCGCCTCGCCAAGGCCGAGGCTCCGGTCCATCCCGTGGAGCAAACACGTTCGCGCGCCGGCGAGAATTCCAACTACCAGATGGCAGGCCGTCTCCAGGTCCGAGACGATCTCATCCGGCCCCTCGCCGTACGCGGTGGTTCGGCTTGCGTTGATGCCGAACCCACGGCCGGCGCGCCACTCCACGACGACGGGTTGGTCGTCCAAGGTGATGTCGAGGAACCACGATCCGGTCGGCCGTCCGGATGGGTCGAGCGTGATTTTCGCTGTCGGGAACCGCTTGGAAACACGTTCTTGCAGTGCCTGAATCTCGTTCATTGGTCCCACACACCCTTCCCGTTCGCGCCTGGCTTCGCGAAGATGACCGCTCCGTCGGAAACCGCCTGGATCTCGATCGCACCGTTCTCGCCGAAAAAGGTGTTGTGCCTGAGACTGCGGAATCGCTTGGTGTTCGGGTGGCCTTCCACATCCCGAATACTGTCCTGCTGTGGCGGGTACATCCGGCCATCGGTTCGCCAATTGGCAGGGTTACAAGGGATGGAAGTCATCGAATCCTCGACGTGGGTCAGCAAGGTGCATAGTTGCTGATAGGCCTCCTCGAATGAACTCACCGCAGGTGCCGAGCCAAGGCACCTCAAAAACTCCGCGATCCGTTCCGCTTTGGGCCGGTCTGGATTTACCCCCACGACCCACCCCCAAACCAATTATCACCGATCATACGCCCCGTCGCAGCCCGCGCCCAGGCAAAGCTGTCGTCCGCTCCCCACCGCGCAACACTGGCTCACCGTTCACGAATACATCCGTGATGCCGACCGCCAGGCGCCGGCCGTCGTCGAACGTCGATCGGTCCGTGATCCTCTCCGGGTCGAAGACGACGACGTCCGCCGCCAGGCCGGCCCGCAACAGGCCACGGTCGCGCAGTCCAAAGCGCTGCGCCGGGTGGGCCGCCAGCCGCTGCACCGCCGTCTCCAAGCTCCACACACCCTGGTGGACGTAGTGGCTGAGGTAGCGCGCATAACAGCCGCGGCCGCGCGGGTGCGGCCGGCTGCCGGTGAAGATGCCGTCGCTGCCGCCCATCATCGCCGGGTGCCGTATCAGCGCCCGCACGTCCTCCTCGCCGCGCCAGCCGGTGCGGCACGACGCAGCCGACGGCCATCTCCGAGGCGAGCAGGATCTCGCACAGGAACGTCGCCAGCCGCTCCAGGTCGTGCGAGCCGGCGGCTTCGGGCAGCGTCATCCCCTCGTATTGCCGCCATTCCGGGTTGGCGACGTAGCTGATGCGCAACGTCTCCGGCGCCTTCAGGGCCGCGAACGACGCCGGCAACTTCGCCCGCACCGCCGGGTCGCGGAGGCGGGCCATTGTGGCATCGAGGCCGCCCTCCTGCACGGCCGGCGGCCGGCGTACATGCCGAGGATGCTGCTGCCAGCCAGGTAGCAGTACAGGTCGAACGTCACCTCGACGCCGCGGCCGCCGGCATCGAGCAGCGGCAGCACCAGCCGCTGGCTGTTGAAGTGCGATGCATGCAGGGACGCCAGCCGCCTCGCCGATGCGGAACACCTCGCCCAGCGACGCCTCGACGCCGGACGGGTCGTAGCTGCGCATGTGCGTGACGTAGACGCCGTGGTGCGGCGCGATGGCGGAGCACGAACCGGCCAGGCTCCGCCTCCTGGGCGTACAGGCTGGGATGTAGTCCAGCCCGCTCGACAGGCCGACGGCGCTCCTGCTCCATCCCTTCGCGGACAGGCCGCTTCATCCGGGCCAGGCTCGTCTGGAGTCGGCTCCTTGCGCGTCGTCAGCCCATGACCTCCATGCGGACGTTGCCGTTGGAACCAGCGTCGCCACGTTGACCGCCGTGCGGCGGTCGAACGCGGCGAGGTACTCCTCGACGGAGCGCCAGGACGGTCGGTCGGGCCGGCGCAGCCACTCCGCGCCGGCGGAGAAGCCGGCGGTGTAGCGGCACATGTACTCGAAGACGGCCGGCGACGCCGGGGCCATGGCGACGCCGTCCTGGCCGACGAGGTAGGTCGTCACGCCCTGGCGGATGGCCGGCTCGTGGTGGGGGTCGAGGAACAGGGCGAGGTCGCCGTGGACGTGGGCGTCGATGAACCCCGGGGCGACGACCTTACCGCCCGCGTCGATCGTGACGGAAGCCGTGGCGCCGGCGAGCGGGCCGAGCGCGGCGATGCGGTCGCCGCGGAGGCCGAGGTCGGCGCGGAACCAAGGATTGCCGGTGCCGTCCACGACGCGGCCGTTGGTGATGAGGACGTCAAGGTCGGCATGGGTGCTCCGGTCGTGGACAAGCAGCCTTGCTTGTCCTCTTCACGCACCAGGACAAGCTGGCAGCTGTCCTACGAAGCTCGTATCATCCCGGCCACACCCTGGACAGGGTTCCCCGCGGCGTGAAGAATAACCGTATGACGCCGACCCACTGACCTGCCCGTACTGTAACGCCCGCCAACCCGTGCCGCCCGGCCTCGCCGTGGGCCAGAAGGTCGCCTGCGCCCGCTGCGGCGAGGCGTTCACGCTGACGCGCCTGCCGGACGACGTTCCCGCCGATCCTTCTCCAGCGACCGCCCCTCCGACGCCGGTCGCGAAGCCCGTCCGGGCCAACCGGCTGGTGGCGCTCGGCGTCCTGGCGGTGATGGCGCTGATGGCGGGCGTCGGGCTGACCTACGCCCTGCTCACCGTTCAGACGCGGCGCGACCACGACCGGGCCTTGCCGCGCAAGTCGCGCCGGCCCTGGCAGACCGAGCGAACCGAGCCGCCCGATCAGGTCCCGGCCCCCGGCGACCTCGCGGGCCTGGGCTACCTGCCGGCGACCACCGGCGTCGTCGCGGCGGTCCAGGTCGAAGAGCTGCTGGCCAGCCCGGCGGGCCGGGAACTCCGGTCGCGGCCCTTCAAGATCGGCCAGGGCGATTACCAGCTCGACAACCTCAAGGACTGGGTCGGCGTCGCGGTCGAGGAGATCGAGCACGTCGTCCTGGGCGTCACCGTCCGCGACGGCCACGACGCCGACCTGACGCCGCCGACCCAGCTCGTCGTCCGCACGAGCCAGCCTTACGACGCCCGCCGCGTGCAGGTGGCCCTGAAGGCGAGCAAGGCCCGCGAGGGCCGCGCCGACGACGGGACCAAGCGCACCCTGTACACGGCGAGCGTGCGCGGCGTGCCGGCGACGCTGTGGCTGGCGGACGAGCGGACCTTCGTCGTCGGGCTGTTCGGACAGTTCGACCTGGTGCCGGGCAAGCCGCACGACGGGCTGAAGCCGCTGCGTACCGACCTGCGGGAGGTGGTGGAGAAGCGTATCCCAGTGGGGGCGCCGGTGTGGGTCGCCGGCCACGCCGACGACTGGAAGAAGACCTGGCTGCCGACGCTCGCCGCGGCGGCGAAGGACGTGCCGCTGACGGCGCGGCTGGGCGAGGTGAAGACGTTCGCCCTGTGGCTGGCGCCGTCGAAGCCGGCCAAGGTGACGGGCGCGTTCCGCTGTGCCGACGAGGCGGTGGCGAGGAAGATCGAGGCGGCCGAGCTAACGCCGCGCGCCAAGGACGATGTCCTCAAGTACAGCCGCGACGGGGCGTGGCTCGACGTGCAGGTGACACTCTCCCAGGCCCGACCGTGAGGGAGGGCTTCGGACGCACTGGGCGCGACGCAACGTCCTCCCTGACGGTCGGGCCTGGGGCGTTCACGCCCGGGGCAGGTCACTTCACCAGCTTCCGCAGCGCCTGCAACGCCAGCTGCTGCTGCGGGTCGGCCCGCGGGTCGTCCAGCGGCAGCCGCTCCGCCGAGCGCGGCGGCCGTAGCGCCGTCGCCTGCCACCAGCCCTTCAAGCGCTTCCCCAGGTCCGGCGACAGCCGCGCGTCCTCGTCGGGGATCACGCCCCAGTCGTCGCCCGGGCCGCTCTCGGGGAAGCGGTGCAGGTTCTTGCCACCGGGCCGCACGAACGTGCCGCTGGTCAGCTTGAACCCGATCCCGTCCAGGCCCAGCGCCAGCGGCGTCTGCACGCTGGCCTTGCCCAGCGTCCGCTGGCCGGCGACGACCGCCCGCTTGTGGTCCTGCAACGCCGCCGCGACCAGCTCCGCCCCGCCGGACGTCTCGCCGTTGACCAGCACCACCAGCGGGAAGCGACCCGGCTTGGCCTCCTCGGTGCTGCGGTAGACGGTGTCCTCCCGGCCGCGGTTCTTGATCGTGGCGATCACGCACGTCCCCAGGAACAGGTCGGCCACCTCCACCGCCTCGTTCAGGTATCCCCCCGGGCACCAGCGCAGGTCGAGCACGATCCCCTTGACCTTGCGCTGCCGCAGGGCGAACACCACCTGGCGCAGGTCCTCGCCGGTGCCGCGGCTGAGGTGGGTGACGCGGACGTGGGCCAACGGCTCCCGCTCGTCGGGCAGCCACTCCCAGCTGTTGTCGTCGCGGCGGCGGACGCCCTGCACCGTCTCCGGGCGGAACCGCTCGCGCAGTAGCGTCGCGGTCCGCTCCTCGGCCTCGCCCGGCCGGCGGAAGTGGACCTGGATCAGCTGCGGCGGCTCGGCCGGCTTCGTCGCCGACGCGGCCGGCACGGCCAGGTCCGGCAGGTCGTCGTAGACCCGCGTGCCGCGCAGCGCCATCACCTTGGCCGGCGACGCCTTCGCGGCCGGCTGGCCGTCGAGGCGGGTGATGACGTCGCCGGGGCGCAGCCCCGCCCGCTGGGCGGGGCCGCCGGGGTGGACCGTCTCGACCTCCAGCGACCCCGGCGCCTGCGCCTCCTTGAACTGGACGCCGACGCCGAGGGCCTCGTGGTCCAGGCCGATCGACCGCCGCTGCTCCTCCAGGGAGACGACGCCGGAGTGCGGGTCGAGCAGCCGCGTCATCGCCTTGACCGCCACGAGCACGGCGGGCCGGCCGTCCAGGGCCGGCGCGTCGCCCAGTTCCTCCCGCAGCCGGACGAGCAGCTTCTCCACCGGTTCGAGCGGGCGCCGCTCCGAGACGGTCATCGCCTGCTGTTGCAGGGCCTGCGCCCGCATCGTCGAGGAGAGCGAGACGGCCTGGCGAACCTGCGCCTTCAGGTCGCGGGGCGGCGGCTTGCGCGCGGCCTGGTAAAGGCCGTAAAGGGCGCCCTCCAGGAGGTCCTCGCGATTGACGGGGCGGTAGTAGTTCAGCGAGACCTGCTCGGAGAAGTGGCTCAGCTGGTGGGCGAACCGGTTGGCCTCCTCGCGCAGCGCCTTGCGGTCCTTGACCGGCGGCGGCCCCGGCGGCACGGGCGACGCCACGGCAGGGGGGGCGAGGACGAGCACGAAGACCAGCCACCTTCCCTGTCGCATCGCCGGGCCTCCTGCCTGGGATCCGTTCCGCGGGGTGCTACTCTATCCAACGTCGCCCGGGCACTGAAGGCCAACCGACCATGCCGACCCGCGTCCTCCTCCTCCGCCACGCCGAGACGGCCAACCCGAACGTCTTCCACGGCTTCGAGTCCGACGTCGGCCTCGGCGAGCGCGGCCGGCGGCAGGCCGAGGTCGTCGCCGCTTACCTCGCCGGCCTGGCCCCCCAGGCCGTCGCGTCTTCCGGCATGCGGCGGGCGATTGACACGGCGACCCCGATCGCCCGGGCGTGCGGGCTGCCGCTCCAGATCGAGCCGCGCCCTGCACGAGCGCCGCGTCGGGCCGTTGAGCGGCACGCCGGCGGGCGGGCCGGAAGGGCCGTGGCCCGACACGCTACGCCGCTGGGTGGCCGGCGAGACGGACTACGCCCCGCCGGGCGCCGGAGTCGTTCGACGACATCCGCGCCCGCGTCCTGCCCGCCTGGGAGCGGCTGACGGCCTGCACGAGGGCAAGACGCTGGTGGTGGTGGCGCACGGGATCGTCATCCGGGTGCTGCTGCTGAGCCTGTTGCCCGGCCACGGTGTCGCGGACTGGAAGCGGCTGGGGCCGATCCGCAACGTCGCGGTCCACGAGCTGGTGTGCGAGTCGGAGTGGCGAGCAGAGCGGCTCAACGAGCTACCGCCGGGGCTTGCGGAGTGACCACGCGGCCGGCGAAGAACAGCCCGCACGGGTACGGCCGGGGCGGCAACGGCTCGGTACGGACGGCGAACCCCCGATCCGTCAGCACGCGCTCCAGCAGTTCCACGTTAAACGTCTGCCCGGGGACGCCGAACGCCGCCGGCAGCGGGCCGAGGTGGTACTCGCCGCACAGCGCATCGACCCGGTCCAGCCGCCGCGAGGTGAGCAAGATCGGCCACTCCGCCCCCTCGCAATCCATCTTCACCAGCCGCACCCGGCCCCCCGGCGCGGCCCGGTCGATCAGCTCGTCGAACGCCACGGCCTCGACGCCTTCCTCCCCCTCCACCGTCACCACCTGGTGGGCGCCGGTGTTCCGCGCCGCCAGCGGGTTGCGCAGCGACAGCCGCCCCGCCTTCACGTCCGACCGCCACGCGGCGGCGTGACGCAGACGAACGCGATCCGCATAGGGGGACAGGTTGTGCGCCAGCAGCGCGAAGTTCTCCGCGTCCGGCTCGACGCAGTGGACGACGGCGGCGCCGCGCCGCAACGCCGCCAGGGCGAACGAGCCGATGTGCGCCCCGACGTCGAGGACCACGGCGCCCTCCTCGAACCGGTCGGGCAGGCGGTACTCGTTGGCGATCACCACCTGGCGGGCGATGCGGCCGTCGAGCGTGCGCCGCCTCAGCCGCCAGTGCCGCGGCAGGTGGCGGGCGTGCAGATAGCGACAATAGAGGTCCTTCAACCAGCCCATACGCCGCCCCGCCTCAGACGACCGGGCGCGGCAGCATGCCGACCGCCGCCCGGACCAGCTCCATGGTCTTCTGTGCCTCCGCGCGGGCCTTGCGGGCCCCGGCCGCCAGCACCTCCTCGACGTAGCCCGTCCGGGCGGCCAGCTGCTTGCGATTCTCGCGGAACGGGCCGAAGTGGGCGTTGATCTTGTCCAGCAGCATGGTCTTGGCGTCGCCGTAGCCGAACGGCCGGCCGCCGCGCGCCTCGGCGTCCTCCATCGGGTGGCGGTACAAGGACGCCATCTTCCCCAGCTCGGCGTCGCTGGCGAACAGGCCGTACAGGGCGAAGACGTTGTTCCCTTCCGGGACCTTCGGCTCCTCCAGAGGCGTCTTGTCGGTGACGACGTTCATGACCGCGCCTTTCAGCGCCTTGCCCTCGGCGAAGATCTCGATGGTGTTCTTGTACGACTTCGACATCTTCTGCCCGTCGGTCCCCGGCACCGTGGCCGCCTTGTCCAGCCGCTCCTGCGGCATCGGGAAGACGGCCTTGCCGTAGGCGTTGTTGAAGTAGCCGGCCATGTCGCGCGTCATCTCCAGGTGCTGCACCTGGTCCTTGCCGACCGGCACGACGTGCGACCGCACGATGAGGATGTCGGCCGCCATCAGGATCGGGTAGGTGAACAGCCCGACCGACGCGGCGATGCCCCGATCGACCTTGTCCTTGTACGAGTGGGCGCGCTCGAGCAGGCCCATGCCGGTGACGGTGGCGAGCATCCAGGCCAGCTCGGTCACCTCCGGCACGTCGGACTGGCGGTACAGGGCGGCCTTGTCCGGGTCCAGGCCGAGCGCCCAGGTAGTCCAGGGCGACGTCGCGGACGTTGTCGCGGAGGATGTCGGCGGCCTTGCGGGCCTTGACCTTGCCCGACGAGTTGCGGGCGTCCTCGGCCTCCTTCTCCTCGGCGTCGCGCACCGTGGTCAGGGCGTGGTAGTCGGCGATGAAGTAGAAGCACTCCGCCCCCTCGTCCTGCAAGGCGATGTGCTGGCGGATGGCGCCGAAGTAGTTGCCCAGGTGCAGCTTGCCCGAGGGCTGGATGCCGCTGAGGATTCGCTTGCGCATGTCGTCCCGTTTCCGTGTCGTGGCGGTTGCTCTATACCTGGACCGTTCTACCCGCTACCATGTTCGCCGCACAGGAGGGCCTCGCGCGCATGGAGGCGAAGGACCGCGTTACCGAGGTGCTGGTCGAGGCGCTGCGGCGGGCGCTGGCGACGCCGGGCGAGCACCGGCTCTACCGCGCCGGCAAGCTCGACGGCCTCCTCGCCGGCCGCACCGGCGTCAACGTCGAAGCCGCCCTCGGCGGCCTCTCCCAGGAACTCCTCCGCCGCACCCGCGTCGAGGTCAAGGGCCGGACCGAGATCGACTGGGTCGAGATCACCCCCAAGGGCGTCGAGTTCCTCCACCAGCACGAGTCGCCGACGCAGGCGCTACACGAGTTCCGCGCCACCCTGCGGGCCAACCGCGAGGCGGCCTGGGTGGCTCGACGGCATGCGGTCGGCCCTGCGTGAGATGGACGCGCGCCTGACCGCCGACGCCGCCCGCTGGCAGCAGCGCCTGGAGGCGATGGAGCGCCGCGTCGTGGACACGCTGCGGCGGCTGGAGGCGGCGTCGCCACTTGTGCCTCCCGAGGTGCTGGAGCTGCACTCCTGGGCGGTGGACGCGATCAACTACCTCGACCGCCGCCAGGCCGGTGGCGCGGCGGAGTGCCCGCTGCCGGAACTGTTCGCCGCTGTCGGCGAGCACCACCGCGAGCTGTCGATCGCCACGTTCCACGACGGCCTGCGGCGGCTGCGCCAGCGGCGCGCCGTCGAGCTGCGCCCGGTCGATGACCCGACGCAGATGGCGCGGCCGGAGTTCGCCCTGCTCGACGGCGACGGGGTGTACTACCTGGCGCTGCGGTGAGTCGGCACACGCCTCGACACCCCATCACGACTCTGGTCTAATCCACCCACACAGCCCCATCTCGACCCGGAGTCGTGCCGATGGCCGTGACGTTCGAGACCGCCGCCGATCTGGTGCGGAGGCTGGGCAACATCCCGCTGGAGCGCATCTGCTTCACCCCGCCGCCGGGCACGGCCACCGAGCGCGACCTGCTCGCAGCGATGCGCCGCTCCGACCGCCTCTACGAACTCGTCGATGGCACCCTGGTGGAGAAGGCGATGGGGCTCGCAGAATCGATGATCGCCGGCCATGTCTTGAGCGAGATCAGCGTCTTTGCACGAAAGCATGACCTGGGCATCCCCGCCGGGGCCGACGGCACGGTGCGGTTGCTTCGCGGGCTGGTGCGAGTCCCCGACGTCGCGTTCTTCCGCTGGGACAAGTTGCCCGGGCGGTTGCTCCCCTCCAAACCGATCCCGGACCTGGCGCCCGATCTGGCGATCGAGGTCCTCAGCAGGACCAACACCCCCGAGGAGATGGAGCGCAAGCTCGGCGAGTACTTCCTCGCCGGCGCCAGACTCGTCTGGATGATCGACCCGCGCAAGCGCGCAGCGGAGGTCTACACCAGCCCCGACGCCCCCGCGGCCACCCTCGACGAAACCCAGGCCCTCGACGGCGGCGACGTGCTGCCGGGCTTCACCCTTCCTCTAGCCGAACTGTTCGCGCGACTCCCTGCCGCGCCGGGCAAGCCGCGTGCGCCGCGCAAGAAGAAATATAAGTAGGAGTTAGGCGGTTGGGAAGGAGGGGGAGAGCGCGAACCCGCAAGCGGTAGCGCTCCGCACAGGAGCCGCGTTAGCCCCGGCCGGCCCTGCCCCGTTCGCCACCACGCCGCTTGCGGCTTCGCGCTCGCTCGCCCTTCAACCGCGCAACCTCCGAAGAAGATAAATCCCAAGCGGACGGAGTATGGACAGGTAGAAGCGCGGCCGGGGAAGCCTTACTTCTTCTTGGTCGGCTGCCGGCCCCACTTCGACTCCTCCGTCTCCGTCGCCAACCACTCCGTTAGCGCCTTGCGCATCTCGTCGGCCAGCGGCTTGTGCTCGAACAGCACGCTGCGCCGCTCGCCGGGGTCGCGGACGACGTCGAACACCTCCGGCGGGTTGTTCCCGGTCACGACCAGCTTCCAGGTCGCCGCGCATCGCCGCCAGCTGCTGGAACCCCTCGGCTCGCCACTCCCAGAACAGGGTTCGGCCGGCCCCGTCGCCTGGCCGCGCCAGACGTTCGAACAGGTCGGCCCCGGTGACGCTCCACGCCGGGTCCGGCTTCGCGCCCGCGGCGGCCGAGCAGGGTCGGAAAGACGTCGGTCATGTGGACGACCTCCTGGGACACCTTCCCGGCCGGCACCTGGCCGGGCCAGCGCACCGCGGCGGGCACGCGGATGCCCCCTTCCCACAGGTTGCGCTTCTGGCCGCGGAAGGGGAAGTTCGAGTCGTGGTACGCCGACGCCCCCAGGTTGCCGACCTCGAGCGTTGCCCCGTGGTCGCTGGTGAACACCACGAGGGTGTTCTCGCTCAGCTTCAGTTCGTCCAGCGCCCTCAGCACCCGGCCGACTTCCTTGTCCAGCCGGGTAATCATCGCCGCGTAGGCGGCCCGAATGTGCGACTTCCTGTCCTTCTCCCTGGCCTTCGCCAGCCCGGCGAGGAAGTCGTGGAACACCCCGCCCAACGGCTTCGACTCCAGGAGCTTCACAGCCCCTAGAGGGCCATCGTGGTCCGTGAACTTGCCCTTGAACGCGGCCACGTCCTCGTCCGGCGCCTCGATCAGCAGGTGCGGCTCGATGAACGGCACGTAGAGGAAGAACGGCCCGTCCTTCCTCCGCTTTAGAAAGTCGATGGCCTGGTCGGCGACGATCGTCGCGGAGTATCCCTTGACCGGCTTCCGCTCCCGGCCGAACCACAGCTCCTTGGGAAAGTGCTCCCAGGCGTGCCGGGCGTCGGTGTAGCCGACGAACTCGTCGAAGCCGAGGTCCAGCGGGTGGCGGTAGCCCTTGGCCCCCGGCCGCGGCCGGCCGTGGTGCCACTTGCCGAACAGCGCCGTGGCGTAGCCCTGCTTCTTGAGCGCCTCCGCCAGCGTGACCTCCTTCGCAGGCAGGTCGTCGGAGTTGCCGCTGACGCCGTTGTGGATGCCGTACTTGCCGGTCATCAGCGCCGCCCGGCTGGGGGCGCAGACGACGGCGGCGGTGTACCAGCGCTTGAAAATCGTCCCCTGCCCGGCGAGACGGTCGAGGTTCGGCGTCGGCCAGTCCTTGCGGCCGTTGAAGCCGACGTCGGACCAGCCGAGGTCGTCGGCGAGGAGGAACACGAAGTTCGGCTTCGCCGCGGCGTGCACGGGGGCGGGCGAGAGTAGCAACAGAGCGAGCAGCAGGCGGCGCATGGCCAGTTCCCCGGGTCGGCGTTGGTAGGTGAGATTGTAGCCGGTCAGGCGGGCCCGGAGACCCGCTCGTACTCCTCGCCCAGGCGGGCCAGTGCCTCCTCCGGCAACAGGTTGAGCACCACCCGGCCGGTCGTGCGCCAGGCGCCGTCGTGCCAGAAGAACACGGCCGAGCCGACGCGCAGGTTGCCCACCGCCGCGACGCCCTCCATCTCGCCGCCCTCGACCGCCTCGAAGGCGATCGTCACGCCGACCAGCGCGGCCAGCCGCCGGGTCTTGCGCTCGCGGGCAAGCTCGACCCCGGGCTGCCAGTCGATCGACTTCCAGCGCAGCCCCCGCGGCTTGCCGCTGGCCGACGCGGCGGCGAAGAACTCACGTTCCAGGCCGGCCCGCCGCCTCGCGAACTCTTGCCGCGCCTTGGGGAGGCTGTTTTGCGTTCGGCCCAACAGCCATCGCCAGAACATCCGTCGTCCCCATGAGTCTCCGGGAAGCCCCGCCACGGGGATAACATATCGCGCTGACCCGTCCGGGAGGCGCGGGCGTCCGGGCGGGATTCTATTCACAAAAATCTTTCCGGAATTCCTGTCCAGTTGGACATTGAAAAAGCAATTAGTTATCCCACACCACAAGCGCTTTCTCCCCGGTCAAGGTTGACCGGCGTCCGCAAACCCACTGGCAAGGGGACGCCCCACGTGTGCGCGGCCCCTGGGTCGGACGTCATCCCCGCAGCGCGATTGGTCCCTTGAGGAGTTCTTTTCATGCTCGGCCTGCGCTCGTACGGTCACGACGCCCCCGCCCGTCGTCCCTTCGCCCGGCCTTCCCTGGAGGCCTTGGAAACCCGTTACGTCCCGACCCCCATCCTGACCCTCGGCGTCAAGTTCGGGACGGGACGCAACCTCATGCTCGGCGGCGACCTCACCGGCGTCCCCAACTCCAGCAACGTCACGATCAACCTGAGTGGTGTGGTCAGCGGGACAGCGAAGACGGACTGGTTCGGCCACTACTCCGTCACGCTGACCGGTAGCGGCCTGGGCAAGATCTACGCCACCGCCGCCGGCGCCACGGCGATGGAGGAGATCTGGGATACCACCCCGGTGGTCACCAGCTTCTCGGCGATGGAGGGCCCCGGCCACGTCTGGACCTTCACCGGCACGGTGAGCTACCGCCGGGAGGTCGAGTCGCTGACGGTCAACTTCGGCGGCTCGCCGATCAACGTGCAGGGCGGCTCGACCGGCACCGAAGGCCGGGGCGGCTCGTTCCAGTGGGTGGTGACGCTCAACGGGACCTCGACCGACAACGGCCTGGTCTGGGCCCAGGCGGTCAGCCCCTGGGGCACGGCATCCGCGAAGGCCTACGCCTACGTCCTCCAGACCGGCACCTGAGCGCCCCTCCCCTACCGAGCATTACGAGGAAAAAGACCATGATACCCAACGACCCTTCCCTGCTCGACCTGGCCCGCCGCGTCGGCCAGGAGGCGCCGCTTTCCAGCCCCCGCGGCCGTGAGATTCTCGAGTCCACCCTGCGGCCGATCGTCCGAGTGGCCCTGCGCGGCATCGGCCGGCAGACGGTCGTCCGCTGGGTCCGGGACCGGGCCAACGCCGACAGGCCGGCCGACCCGATGTCCTGGGCCCCGACCCTGGCGAGCGAGCTGTGCGACCGGCTACTGGCGCGGTTGGACCCGCTTCCCGGCCGGGAGACCGTCGTCGGCCCGTGACCCGCGGGCGCAACCTGAATCGTGCTAGGTGCGCGGGAGACCTTCTCCCGCGCGCCCCCGGACCCGTTGTTTCAGGTGGAGCCATGTTTGCCGTTTCCCCGCGCCCGCTCGCACAGGTTGAACCGATGCCCCCTTCCGCCGAGCCCCCCTCGGACCTCGCGGCGGGTCTGTCGCCGTGGGAGCCCCTGTTCGCCGCGTTGCGCCCCCTGGCGCAGTGCGCCGTCGTCTACGACGCCGACGCCCACTGCCTGTTCGTCAACAAGGCCCTGGCGCGCTGGCTGGGGCGCGACGAGGCGCAACTGGTCGATCAGGGCGTCTTCGACCTCTGGCCCGTCCCGTTCGCGGCGCGCGAGGCGGCGGACGTGCGCCTGACCGCGGAACTGGGCCGCCTGGAGCGGCTGGAGACGCGGGAGGGCGCGGCCGGGCCGCGCGAGGTGCGGGCGGTCAAGTACCGGTGGTGGCCGCGCGGCGGGCCGTCCGTCGCCGTCGTCGTGTTCGAGGAGACGTCGCCCGCCTTGCCCGCCGGGGCCGAGCTGGGCCTGAGGGCGTTGGGGACCGCCCACGACTACAACAACTGGCTGATGATGATCCGCGGCCAGGTCGAGCTGCTCCAGGCGGCGCCGGAGAACGCCGGCCCCGGGCTGGCGGAGCTGGCGCGGCTGATCGACCGCGCCGCCGAGCTGCCGCGGCAGCTGCTGGCGTTCGCCCGCGGCGCGGCGCCGGCCCGGCGGGGGACCGACGTCCACGCCCTGCTGCGCGACCTGGAGGGGCCGCTCCGCGCCCGCGCGGGGCGGGTGGCCTTCGAGTACCGGCTCGACCCGGCCGGCCTGACCCTCGACGTCGATCGGACGGACCTGGCCCGGGCGATGTTCAACCTGGCCGGCAACGCCCTGGACGCGATGGGGGGCCAGGGCCGGTTAGTGTTCGAGACCCGCGTCGAGGGGGGCTTCGCCGCCATCGCCGTCCAGGACACCGGGCCGGGCATCCCGCCGGAGGCCCGGAGCCAGATCTTCGACCCGCTGGTCACGACCCGACCGGGCGGCACCGGGCTGGGGTTGGCGGTGGTGCGCGACGTGGTGCGGCGGCACGGCGGGCGCGTCGGCTGCGACAGCGAGCCGGGCCAGGGGGCGCGGTTCGTCCTGGAGTTCCCCCTGACCCCGGAGCGGGCCGCCAGGCCGGCGAGGCCCCAGGCCGTGTGGGTCGTTGACCCCTCGGCCGACGTGGGGCGCCTGGCGGGCATGATCCTGGGGCTGGGGGGCTACCGGGCGCGGCCCAGCCCGGCCCTGGACGAGGGGGCCGGGCCGGCGGACGTGGTCGTCGTTTGCGCCAGCCTCCTTGACCCGGAGGGGGTGCGCCGGCTCGAACTCTGGCTGGGGAGGAACCCGGCGGCGCGGCTGGTCGTGACCTGCACCACCGGGCCGGAGCCGCCGCTGACGGCGGTGTGCGCCGCCCGGTTGGCCGCCGTGCTCAGCAAGCCGTACGACGCCGAGGCGCTGCTGCGGGCGGTGAGTCCTGGAGGCCAAGGCGCGAACACCGGGGGTGAGCGAGGAGGGGCAGGCCGGCCGGCCTGCCCTCCTCACGCCGAGCTCAGGCCCGGGGATCAGGAGCCCGGACCGATGCCGCGGCCCCCGGCCCCCGGCGGGGCAAGCCCGGCCGGGCCGGCGGGGGGGTTGCCCGTGCCGGGCGGCGGGACGCTCGACACCTGCTTGTAGTACTCGCGGATCTTGCGGTGGACCGCCTCGGCCTCCAGCGGCGTGCTCTGGACGTACTTGATCCAGCGGTCGGCCAAATTGGTCAACTTGGCCTTGTTCAGCGACTTGTCCGCGTTGACGCAGTCGAACGACCGGGCGAAGCAGGCGAGCAGCACCTTGTCGTCCAGCTCGACGTCGCGCGGCATTCGCGACAGCTCCTTGAAGTACCGCCGCAGGCCGTCCAGCTCCATCTTGGCCAGGAAGAACGTCAACGACCAGGCGGCGGCCCGGGCCCGGCGGGCGTGCGACTCCTTGGCCCGGTGGGTCGCCATTTCCGGGGTCTCGTCCGGCTGGGGCGTGGCCCGCTCGGGCTTGCTGCGGAACCCGCCCTCGGTCACCGTCTGGACCAGGGCGTCGTACGAGCTGGGGTTGGCGGCCGTGGCCCGGCCCCGGTTGTACTGCTTGGCGTTGTAATACTCGCGGAAGCGCGGCATCCAGTACGGGCTGGGCGCGCCGGCCCCGCCGAACGGCGACTGGAGCGGCACCTCGAAGAAGCTGCCCAGGCCGAACATCAGCCACTCCGGGGCGTGGACGTTGCGCGGCAGCAGCCCCGAGGCGTAGACCAACTGGCGGCTGGCCTCGTGGCTGAGGCCGGTCGCGTCCCACTCCTCCTCCATCGCCCGCAGCAGCAGGGCGAAGACCCGGGCGGTATCGACCTCCTCGTTGTGCCCGCCGGTCATCTGCAGCCGGGGCAGCATCGCCTTGGGCACGCCGGCCTTGAGCGAGCCGCGGAGCAGCTCGTTGCGGACGTAGCCCTTCTCCCAGTACGGCTTGGCCATCCGGTCAAGCGTGGTGTAGGCGTCGTCGGTGCGCCTGCCGGCGAAGACCGACAGCCCCTCGCGGCGGGCGAAGAAGCTGTCGGCCAACAGCGGGCTGGCGGTGAGGTGCTTTTGCAGCCGGCGGAAGTCCTCGATCTTGTCGCTGAGCACCACCACCTGGCGGGCGGTCGGCACCGGCAGCGGCTGGCCGCGCAGCGCCCACCAGTAGTAGTAGCTGCGCATGGTCTTCTCCAGGCGGTCGAGGGTGTGCTTGACCTCCTCGGCCCCCTCCCCCTGGGCGTGGTTGTGCAGCAGGGCGTAGTGGGGGCCCTCGGCGACGCGGTAGTTCTCCAGGACCTTGGTCCGCCACGCCGAGACGACGTCGTCCTTGGCGGCGGGGCGGTCGAGGTCGGCCTTGGTCTTGACGTAGGCCTTGACGAAGGGGTCGTTCCTCGACTCCTCGGCGGAGGCGAGGCCGTCCATGAGCTTGGTGAACTCGGCCAGCAGGCCGTTCTCCAGCCCCCACCGGGCCAGGGTCAGCTTGTCCTCGGTCGAGGCGCCGGCGCCGAGCTTCTCCAGGCGCTGGGCGAAGCGGCGGGTGGCGCTCTGGAGCAGCTGGCCGGAGTTGTTCTTCAGCGGCACGACCTCGTACATGGGGGTCTTGTGCTTGAGGGTCGCCCTGCCGCCCCAGCGGTGGTTGAACGGCATCCCCCCCTGGCGCTCGAACGCGCCGGACTCGAAGTTCTTCAACTTGGAGCCGATGTCGCCGACCTCCAGGACGGTCACGACGATGTAGTGGGAGTCATCGGCCTGGTCCACCGCGCCGAGCCCGCCCATCATCCCGCCCATCAGGCCGCCCACACCGCCCATCATGCCACCGGGGCCGGCCCCCATCCCCATACCCATACCCCGTGGGGGCCCCCCCCCCAGGCCACCAAGTGGCGCGGTTCCGCCGCTGGGAGGCCCCCCGAGGCCGGCGGGGGTCATCCCCGCGGCGCCGCCGGGCCCGGCGCCACCGGACGGCATCCCCATCCCCATCCCCCGGCCGCCCATGCCGGGGGGGAAGCCGAAGCCGCCATCGGTACCCCCGGCGTCGTTGCGGGCGTTGAGGTTGGCGATGATGAGGACGTAGTCAGCGCGGGTGAGGCTGGTGATGGCGACGCAGAGCGCCAGCGCGGCCAGCAAGCGACCTTTCATGATGGAACTCGCTCCCGGGGTCGAGAGAAGGAACGTGGGTTCATTGTGACGCGGCCGGGGCGGGACGGCAATTCGAATCCCGACGATTCGGCACGACCACCGGTATAACCCG
This sequence comes from Gemmataceae bacterium, assembly GCA_046350195.1. Lineage (GTDB taxonomy): Bacteria > Planctomycetota > Planctomycetia > Gemmatales > Gemmataceae > CALDUY01. The sequence goes on along the minus strand of JAXMAW010000027.1, from coordinate 59,114 downwards.
GCGCGCGGCCGAATGTTGGCGCGGCCGGTACCACTCGCCGGCCGCCCGCCTATACTTTACTCTCGAACCCTCACTCAACGGAGGCCTTTGGCCATGAGTTTCAAACTGGATCGGGTGCACGTCTGGAGCGGCGAGGTGGCCGACCAGGCCGGGGGCGTGGCGGCGAAGTTGGCGTTGCTGGCCCAGGCCGGCGCCAACCTGGAATACATCTACACGCACCGCCTGCCGGACCGGCCCGGCGCGGGCGTGCTCTACGTCGCCCCGGTCACCGGCCCGCTGGTCACCCGGGCGGCCAAGTCGGCGGGGCTGCACGAGGCCAACGCCCCGATCGTGCTCCGCGTCGAGGGCGACAACGCGGCCGGCCTGGCCCACCGCGTCACCAACCAGTGGGCCGCCGAGCTGAGCCTGCACGGCCTGACGATGTCGGTGCTGGGCGGCAAGTTCGTCGGTTGCGTCTCGTTCGACACCGTCGCCGACCCAACCGGGCGGCAGCGATCCTCGGCGACCTCGGCTCGGTGACGTCGGCCAGTGAAGGCCGCCGCCGAAAGTGAAGCCTCGGCGGCGGGGGCATGACAGGCGGTCGAGCCCGGACCGCTCGCTTCGCGCCCGGCCCGGGTGTGACGCGGCCTGGGGAGGGCCAGGACAAATCCTATGAAAAAACCTGACGGCCTGAGGGTTTTCCGGGCTGGTTCGGCTATAACTGGGAGCGAACTCTCCAGGAGCCGGGCCATGAGCAATGCCTCTGCCGTGGAAGACCTGTTCTTCGCGGCCCTGGAGAAAGGGAGCCGCGGCGGACCGGGCTGCCTACCTGGACTCGGCCTGCGGGGAGACGTCGAGCTGCGCCGCCGGGTCAACTACTCAAGGCCCACCTCAGGGTGGGAGACTTCCTCAACAAGCCCGTCGTCGAGCAAATCTCCGCGGGCCCCGCTCCACCGCAGTGCCACACGAGAGTGGCCCTCGGTCGATGGATCCGTCCCGACCCGAGTCGAAGACGAGATCAGGAACCGAGCCGGAGACCTCGATTTCTTGCAGCCACCGGCCCGGCCCGGGTCGCTGGGCCGCATCGGCCATTACGAGGTCCTCGAGGTCCTCGGCCGGGGCGGGTTCGGCATCGTCTTCCGGGCCTTCGACGAGGGGCTCCGGCGCGCATGGTCGCGGTCCAGTGCTGGCCCCGCACCACGGCCGTCACCTCTCCCGCCCGCAAGCGGTTCCTCCGCGAGGCCCGCTCGTCGGCCGGCGTCCGCCACGACAACGTCGTCCGGGTGTACGCGGTCGGGGAGCAGCCGCTGCCGTTCCTGGTCATGGAGTTCGTCGCCGGCGAAGCCCTGCAGCAGCGGCTGGACCGGGCCGGCCCGCTGGGCCCGCGAGAAGTGGCGGATCGGCGGCAGGTCGCCGAGGGCTGGCGGCCGCCTGCCCGTACGAGGCTGATCCACCAGGACATCAAGCCGGCCAACATCCTGATCGAGGCCTGCCCCGACCGGCGGGTCAAGTTGACCGACTTCGGGCTGGCCCGGGCAACCGACGACGCCAACCCTGACCCAGTCCGGGGGTGATCGCCGGGACGCCGCTGTACATGGCCCCGGAGCAGGCGTCCGGGGACGCCTGGACCACCCGGGCCGACCTGTTCAGCCTCGGCAGCGTCGCAGCGCGACCTGCACCGGCCGGCCGCCGTTCCGGGCCAGCGGCACGCTGGCGGTGCTCCGCCGGGTGGCCGAGGACACCCCCGACCGATCCGCGAGGTCATCCCCGAGGTGCCGCAGTGGCTCTGTGACGTCATCTCCAGCTCCGCCAAGAAGCCGGAAGATCGGTTCGCGCTACGGCCGGCGGAGGTGGCCGCCTTGTTGGCAAGCGGGCCGCCCCCGGTGGAGACGACCCAGTCCAGGAAGGCCCCGGAAGGCGGGCCGGCCAGGGTCGCGGTTCCAAACCGGCGGATGGAGCTGCCGCCGCGGCCGTGTCGCTGGTGACGCTCCTCGCCGGCACAGGCCTCACCGAGGCGAGCGGCGTCACCGACGTGCGTGGCACGGTCATCCGGCTGTTCTCCCGGAGGGGAACGCGTTGGTCGTCGAGGTCGCCGACCCCGGGGTCGGCGTCGAGTCCTGGGTCGGACCTCGTCATCGCAGGGCGGGGGGCCAAGGAGATCCGCCTGAAGCCCGGCAGCCACACGGTCGAACGCGCGGTGGCCAGGTTCTGAGTCGGGGTGGTCGCCGTGACGAACAACGGCCGGCAGGTCGTCCGTGTCAGTCGGGAGGCGGCGCGCGACGCGAAGGACGCCGCCGCGGCCGCCTGGGGCGTTCCGTGGCCGCCCTGCCGGCCGCCGAGCGAGTGAAGGCTGTCCTTGCGCGCTGCTTGAAGTCCCTCAACCCGGGCTTCGACAGCAGAGCCGAGCCCGCGATCGAGGACAGCGTGGTGACGGGGTTGGCGTTCTCGACGGATCAGGTGAGCGACGACATTTCGCCCGTACGCGCGTACAAACAATGCGGTCGCTCAATTGTTCCGGCAGCGACGTGGGCCGGGGCCGACTGGGCGACCTCTCCGCCGTGAGGGGTTGCCGCAACGACCCTGGCTGCCGCTACTCGGCGTCCTCTCGAACCTCACCCCTGGGGGATGGCCCTGACCACCCTTGACCTCCGACACACAAACGTCGGTGACGCGGAGGAAGGTCCTGGCCGGCCTGAAGGACCTCCGGTGGCTGAGCCTCTGGGGCACCAGGGTGACGGACGCGGGCGGCCTGAAGGAGGCGGCCGGCCTGAAGGCCTCCGGTGGCTCAGCCTCGAAACCACCCAGGTGACGGACGCCGGTCTGAAGGAGCTGGCCGGCCTGCATCGCCTCGAGCACCTGAGCCTTTACAACGTCGGGCAGGTGACGGACGCGGGCCTGGGGGAGCTGGTCGGCCTCAAGGCGCTGAAGTACCTGGACCTCCGCGGGACCCAGGTGACGGACGCCGGCGCCAGGAAGCTCGCCTCCGCCCTGCCCTCGCTCCGGCTCCAACTGGTGTCCGGCGTGATCGAGCCGCGGTGATTCTCTACGGGGTGGGACTGGCCAGGGGGCGTTCGGGGGACACCAGCCGTGGACGAAATGAACCCCGCCGACGAGGCTCCCGAGCCACGGAAGGCTGCCGAACCGACCCTGGCCGAGCCGGGCCAGTCGGCCGAGGTTACCGCCGGTCCCGGCCCCTCGACCGACGTGAAGCCCCTCTCGGGCCGTCAACGGCCGGCGGGCGGGTCGTCGGCCACCGAGGCCGGCCAGCCCCACCCCGTTCCGGACCGGAGCCTCTCGTTCTTGCAGCCAGGCCGCCGGCCCGACTCGCTGGGCCGACTGGGGCATTACGAGGTGCTCCAGGTGCTCGGCCAGGGGGGCTTCGGCATCGTGCTCCGAGGCGTTCGACGAGACGCTGCAACGGCCGGTCGCCATCAAGGTGCTCAGCCCCCACCTCGCCGAGAACGCCGGCGCGCGTCGAGTTCGTCCGCGAAGACCCGCGCCGCCGCCGCCGTCAACGACGAGCGCGTCATCAGCACCACCACGACGTGTACGAGCGGCCGATCCCCGCACCTGGTCATGGAACACGTCGCCGGCCAGACCTTGCAGGACCGCATCGAGCAAGGGCCGCTGGAGGCCCAGGACGTCCCTCGGATCGGCGCCGAGGAAATCGCCGAGGGGCTGGCGGTGGCCGCCAGCAGGTTGATCCACCGCGACATCAAACCGGCCAACATCCTGCTGGAGGGCGGCGGCAGGCGGGTCGAGGTCGCCGACTTCGAGATGGCCCGGGCCGTGGACGACGTCAGCCTGACGCAGTCACGCGTGATCCGGGGACGCCGATGTACATGTCGCCCGAGCAGGCGCGCGGCGACACCCTCGACCACCGCAGCGACCTGTTCAGCCTGGGCAGCGTGCTGTACACGATGTGTACCGGCCGGCCGCCGTTCTGGGCGCACAGGACGCTTGGCGTGATGAAGCGGGTGTGCGACGACACGCCCAGGCCGATCCGCGAGGTCAACCCGGCCATCCCCGAGGCGGCTGGCCGCCGTCGTCAACCTGCTGCTCGTGAAGGACCCCACCGGCGGCTTCAGACCGCCGCGGCCGTCGCGGAGGTGTTGTCACGTTACCTGGCCCACCTCGACGACCCGTCGCTCCCGGCCCCGCCCGGCCTACCCGTCGGCGGCGAAACCACGGCCCAGTGGAACGCGGTATCGCCACCCGCAAGGAATCCGTGGTCGCGGCGACGTAAGCTGGCGCTTGGGGCGGCGAGCGTGCTGCTGGTTGTCGGCGGCAGCCTGATCCCGTTGATGGGTGTACCCGACTCGCCCGGCCATGATGCCCCACCGGGTCAACCCGACGTCACCCTGGACCCACGACTAGCAGGCGTGCTGCGGGGAGGAGGGCCGACCCGTGGACAACGCCGAGCGGCTGGGCCTCGCCCAGCTCGCCTTTGACCGCAAGCACTTCGCCGCCGCCGCCCGGCTCTGGGCCGAGGCGCTGGCCGACGACCCGAACCTCGGCGAAGACCGGAAGGCCCAGCCCCGCTATCACGCCGCCCGCGCTACCCTGGCCGCCGCCGGCCTGGGCCGGGACGTTCCGGCGCCCGGATAGCTTGGCCAAGGCAGAGCTTCGCCGACAGGCCGCTGGCTGGTGGCCGAACTGGCGGCCTGGGGGAGGCTCTTCCATTCCGCTCCGCCCCAGGACCGGCCGGCCATCGTGGCGAGGGTGAGTGGCTGGGCCAAGGAGGGCGACTTCGCCAGCCTCCGCGACAAGGCGGCGCTGGCCAAACTCCCCGCGGATGAACAGAAAGCCTTCGCCCGGCTGTGGGCCGAGGTGGGCGACGCGGACACGTTCCTCGCGCTCCAAACCGGCGCGCCGCCGTTGCTCAAAACCGCCGCCGTCCAGGCCTGGCTCGGCCAGCACGACGCGCTCGCCGCGACCCGCGACCGGGCCCTTCGGTTCGCCCGGGACACGAAAGACCCGACGACGGCGGAGCGGGCGGCCAAGATCTGCTGCCTGAGCCCGGCCGACGACAGGACCAACGAGGCCGCCCTCGTCCTCGCCCGGCGCGCGGTGGAGCTGGGGAAGGGGCACATGTACCTGGCCTACTTCCAGATGGGCCTGGGCATGGCCGAGTACCGGTGCGGCCATTACGCGGCCGCCGACGCGGCCCTGCTCGCCGCGGCGAAGCTTGGGAGCGGCAATGCCTGCGTGTCGGGCACCACGCCGTTCTACCAGGTGATGAGCCTGTTTCGGCAGGGCCGGGAAGCCGAGGCTCGCAAACGGATGGCCGAGGCCGTCGGCAAGGTGAAACCGCCCCCCGCTAACGAGAAGGCTATCCGGGTCGAGAGCGCCAGTGCCGACGACCTCATCCTGTGGATGGCCTACAAGGAAGCCGGCGCGCTACTCGATTCGGCGCGGGAGTGAAGGGGAAGCCGAACGGGCAACGCCCTGGATTTTAGGTTAGCGGTGCCGCCGCCGGGCGAGTTCCAGCTGGTCGCGGGCCCACTGGTAGTCGGGCTTCAGCCGCAGCGCCTGTTGCAGGTCGGCCGTCGCCGTGGCGAAGTCGCCCTTCTGGCGGAACGCCGCCCCCCGCGTCGCGTACGCCATGAACTGGTCCGGCTGGAGCCGGATCGCCTCGTTGCAGTCGGCGATGGCCCGCTCGTGCTCGCCGCGCAGCCGGTGCGTCTCGGCCCGGACGACGTAGGCCCAGGCATAGCCCGGCTCCAGCCGCAGGGTCACGTCGAGGTCCACCAGCGCGCCGGCCAGGTCGCCCCTCTGCTGCCGGGCAGCCCCCCGCGAGCCGTGGGCCCACGAGTACGACGGGTCGAGTTCGAGGGCGCGGGTGAAGTCGGCGATCGCCTTGTCCAGCTCGCGGCGCAGCCGGTGCGCCTCGCCGCGGTTGAAGCAGGCGAGCACGTTGGCCGGGTCCAGCCGCAACGCCTCCGAGCAGTCGGCCAGGGCCAGGTCGAGGCTCCCCTGCATCCGGTACGCCCCGCCGCGGGTGGCGTAGGCCCGGGCCAGCCCGTGGTCGAGGCGGATCGCCTCGGTGCAGTCGCGGATCGCCTGCTCGTGCTCGCCGAGCTGGCGGCGCACCTCGCCGCGCCGGGCCAGCCAGTCGGCGTCCGCCGGCCGGGCCGCCAACTCGGCGTCGGCCTCGGCCAGCTGCTGGCGCAGCTCCTCCCGCTTGCGCCGCTCCGCGTCCTCCTTCGCCTGGGCCGGGGCGGCGGGCGGGCGAGTCGGCGCCTCCGGCGGGCGTGGCGTCGGCGGGGCGCTGAAGAGCCCGGCCACCTTGGCGGCCTTGGACCGGGCCGACGCCTGCGCCTCGGCCGCGGGGTCACTCTTGCGGGACGGCAGCAGCTCGCCGAGCAGCTCCGCCAGCGCCACCGCGTCGGCGACGCGGTCCGCCAGGTCGTCCTCGAGGCACTGGCCGAGCAGGTCGATGACCTGGTCGTCCAGCCCCATGTCCTTGAGCCGCCTCTGCCAGCGCGTCCCGCCGGGCCGGCCGGCGGTCAGGTCGCCGGTCAGCATCTGGTACCAGATCACCCCCAGCGCGTAGACGTCGTCGCGCGGGTCGGGCGCCTCGCCGCGCATCTGCTGCGGCGAGGCGTACAGCGGCGTGCAGGAGCCGCGCAATGCCGTCGCCAGGAAGAAGCCGCGCGTCGTCGCCCGGGTGTTGTCCGCCATCGCCTGGCGGGCGGCGACGCCGCCGATGCCGAAGTCGGCCACCTTCAGCTGGGGCAGCCCGCCGACGCCGCCCTGGACCAGCACGTTGGCCGGCTTCAGGTCGCGGTGGACGATCGGCGGGCTTTGCGAGTGGGCGAACCCGACGATCGTCGCCAGCTGGTGCAGGACGCGCGAGATCTCGATCGGCGTCGGCCGGTTGGGAAACCGGTGCCACTCCTGGATCAGCCCCGCCAGGTCGCCGCCGGAGACGTACTCGTACTCCAGGCACGGCGTCTCGCTGGACAGGTAGGTGTGCTGAAGGGTCACGATGCCGGGGTGCCGGCCGGTCCGCATCACCCGGTCGAGGACGGCCGCCTCGTTGCGCAAGAACTGGGCGGCCGACGGCTCGAGGCAGAACTTCAGGGCGGCGGGGGCGGCGCTGGTGAAGTGCGGGTTCTTGGCCTTCCACACCTCGCCGAAGCCGCCGACGCCCAGCAGCTCCTCCAGTTCCCAATCGACGCCGGGCATCGGCCGGTCGCCCGGCTTGAAGCGCGGCAGGCGAGCCGGCAGCAGCGGCAGGAGGTCGTCGGCCTTGCTGGGGGCCATCTCGTAGGGGACGGTAACGCCGCTGGGGTCGGACGGGCGGCGGAGCGACTTGCGCACCTGGCCGGGCACGAGGCTGAGGTAGATCGACAGCTGGTGCCTGACCTCGGGCGGCCTGTCGGCGGCCACCTCGTCCACGATGGCCGCGACCTCCTGCTTGATCTCGGCCGGCGTGGCCAGGGCGACCGCGGCCAGGTCCTGGCGGCGCTGCTCGGCGTCGCGGTCGGTGTGCCACCACTTCCAGGCGTCGTGGGCGGCGTCGGGCAGGATCTCGAACAGGACGTCGCCGGCGATGCCTCCGCCGAGGAAGTTCGCGGCCGCCTTGCCGATGCATCGCAGCAGGATAAACGGGTTAGCCATGGCCTGGCGCGCGCTCCGGGTGCGGGGATCGACTGCCCATTGTACCGCCGTCGGGGGGGAATGTTACAGCCTGGAAGCGGCTCAACTCCGTTGGGCCGCCGCGCGGCCGATTCGCCTTGCCGGGGTTGCCCCAATTTGCTAGACCGATTAGCTTATCGCACCAAACCCCGGCGAGGCGACAACGACATGATCCCCATCGACTTTAGCGGCAAGGTGGCGCTGGTCACAGGCGTCGGCGACAGCGACAGCTTCGCCTGGTTCATCTCCAAGGGGCTACAGGAGGCCGGCGCCAAGCTCGTCTGGGCCGTCCACCCCCGCATGCTCACCATCGTCAACGGCTTCCTCTCGGGGTCGGCCCCCGAGGACGTCGCCGCGCGCAAGCACTCTCGCGGCGAGGGGTCGCTGACCGTCGATCAGATCCTGCCCTGCGACGTCTCCTACGACTCGTTGGCCGACGTGCCGGAGGCAACCCGCAATGACCGCCGCTACCAGCGCGTCGAGAAGGAGCACGGCGACTACTCGATCGAGGGGATGGTCAAGAAGGTCGGCGAGAAGTACGGGCGGATCGACATCCTGATCCACTCCGTGGCGTTCAGCCCGGAGATCACCAAGCTGGCCTGGGAGGTCAGCCGCCAGGCGTACCTGACGGCGATGGGAATCAGCGCCTACTCGCTGACCGGGCTGTGCCGGGCCGCCCTGCCGTGGATGGCCGACAAGCCCGAGAGCACCAGCGTGGTCAGCCTGACCTACCTCGCCGGCGAGCGGGTCGTGCCGCACTACGGCGGCGGCATGGGCACGGCGAAGGCGGCGTTGCAGCTCGACACCAAGCAGCTGGCGCTGAACCTCGGCCGGCGGAACGTCCGGGTCAACACGATCTCGGCCGGCCCCTACGCCTCGCGGGCGGCCAAGGCGATCGGCAAGATCCAGGACATGATCAACTACGCCGCCGAGCGGTCGCCGTTGCCGCGCGGCGTCAAGCCGGAGGAGGTCGCCGACGCCTGCGTCTACCTGTGCAGCCCGCTGGCGTCGGCGGTCACCGGGCAGGTCCTGTACGTGGACTGCGGCTACAACGTGATGGGCGTTTGACCGAGGAGCCGGCGGGTTTAACCCGCCGGCTCATCAAACCGCGCGGGCTCACCGCTCCAGCGACGGCAGCCGGGCGACGCCGTGGCCCGTCTCGCAGCAGTGGCCCTGCCGCAGCTTCGCCGCCGCACGGGTCAGCTCCTGGCGCACCCGGGTGCCGCCCCAGTCGGGGCGGCGTGTCCACACCAGCGCCGCCAGCCCCGCCCCCTGGGGGGCCGCCGCCGAGGTGCCGGCGAACGGCTGCTCCGGGCGCCAGACGCTGGGGAACGGCACCGCCGCCGCCAGGTCCGGCTTCGGCCCCGACGCGGTGGGGCCGCACGAGCTGTACGACAACCGCCGCCCCTTCCCATCCACCGCGCCGACGGCGACGACCTCGTCCCCGTCGGCGGGGAACGGGATGCTGCCGCGCGCCGTCGCGTACTGGAGCTTCCCGCCCAGGCAGGTGAGGTGGAACGGAGCAGCCGCCTGGCCCCTGGCCGCCGACCGGACGCGGACGAGGTAGCGGTGGTTGGCCTCCGGCTCGAACCGCACAACGGCGTTGGAGCAGCCGTCCTGGGACGCCGCCCGCGCCCGCCCGACCTCCCGGGACCGGGTCGCGTCGAGCACGACGACGTCGAAGGCCCCGTCCCGGCTGGCCAGCTCGACCGAGACGCGCTGCGGAGGAGAGTGGCTTGATCGCGTTGTCCGGCTTCCCCTTCACCCACTGGTGCCAGCCGTCTCGGTCCACGGCGGCGGGGCCGCTCCAGTGGCGGCTGGGCGGTGTTGCCGGCGCAGGCGAACAGCAGCCCGTCCCCGAGGGCCTCGCGCAGTTCCCGATGGGCCAACCCGCCGCCGTCGCCGTCGCTCCAGCTCGGCATGATGACCGAGCAGGACAGGACGGTCGCCCCTCCGACCTCGCCCAGCGAACGGCGTCGAGGAAGGCGGCGGGCGTCTCCGGCTCCCAGTTGGCGAACAGCAGCTCGGCCTCCGGCGCGATGTGGTGAATCACCTCGGCGCACAGCACGCCGTGCTGGCTGTCGCGGGCCTCCAGCCGCCCGTCCTTGCGGAACGACCGCACCTTCACCTGCGCCGGCAGCACCTGGCCCAGGGCGTTGCGATAGCCGCGGAAGCCGGTGTCCAGCACGGCGACCTTGACGCCCTTGCCGCGGTGGCCGGCGGCGTGCCAGGCGTGGACGCCCATCGGCTCCAGGGCGGCCCGCACCTCGTCCCGGGCCGGGTCGGCGGCGCGCCGGGCGGAGCAGCGACTGCACCCCGGTGCTGACGCGGTCCCAGACGCTCCTGGCCGGCGGCGGCTCCTGGTCGGTCGAGACGCCCCGCTCGGGGGCCGCGGGCGCGCCCAGCACCACCCAGGCGGTGATCAGCGCCCACAGCGTCGTGGTGGAGGGCCAGCCCTGGGCCATGAATGTGCTTCCTGGTCATGAATCCCGCCGCCGCCTGGGGCCCCGGGGTCGTGCCGGTGCGCGTGTCCGAGACGGGCCTCGATCGTCCACTGATCTTCGGCCCGGCCGGGCGAGGGCCTCGCCTCAATCCCTCGGGGCCCTCCCCGGGCAAACCATTCTAGGCCGGCAAAACCGGCCGGGGCGCTGCGCGCGGGCCGTCTTCCGGCCGCCGCCCTCGGCAGGCGGGGGAGGATGTACGGCGTGGGAAAACAAACCGGCCGCGAGGCAAACCCTCGCGGCCCGGTCCGGCCTCGGGGAGGCGGTTCGATCAATAGCAGCACGGGGCGGCCGGGGCGCAGGCCGGGGCGGCCGGGACGGCCACGGTTACCGGCACGCACTCGGTCACGACCCGGGTCTGCGTCTGGTACGTCGTGACCGGCTTCTTGGTCACGCGGGTCTGCTGCTGGTAGCTGACCACCTGCTCCTGGACCTGCCGCGTCTTCGGCACGCACCGCACCTGCGGCCGGGACGGCCACGGTTACCGGCACGCACTCGGTCACGACCCGGGTCTGCGTCTGGTACGTCGTGACCGGCTTCTTGGTCACGCGGGTCTGCTGCTGGTAGCTGACCACCTGCTCCTGGACCTGCCGCGTCTTCGGCACGCACCGCACCTGGGTGACCTTGACGGTCTCCTGCACGGGCTTGGTCTGCGCCACCGTCACCTCCTGCTCCTCGTTCACCGTCTGGTACTCGGTGACCTGGACCTGGCGCTTCTCGAGCTTGGTCTCCATGCTCTGGACCTGGACCTGGCGCTTCTTGGTCACCGACTGGTACTCGGTGACGGGGACGGTCCGCTTCTCGAGCTTGGTCTCCACCGTCGTCACCGGCACCGTCCGCTTCTGGGTCTGCGTCTGGTACTCGGTGACCTGGACCTGGCGCTTCTCCAGCCGGGTCTCCATCGTCGTCACCGGCACCGTCCGCTTCTGGATCTGCGTCTGCATCTCGGTGACCTGAACGTTCTGCGTCCGGGCCTCCGTCTTGTAGTCGGTGACGTTGACGTTGACCGTCGCGGTCACCGTCCGCGGGACGGACTGGTAGGTGGTGTAGGCGACGGTGTGAGTCGTCGGCACCATCTGGACGCACGACGCCGGGGCGCAGCCGCCGCACCCCCCACAGCCGCCGCAGCCCGAGGCCACCGCCACCGGCTGGCACGTCGTCACCGTCGCGTGGCGGGTCACCGGGACCGTCTCGCAGACCGTGTGGGCCACCGTCCGCTGCTCGGTCCGCGTGACCGGCACCTGGACGTTAACCGTCTGCGCCACCGTCCTGGTGACCGGGACGCATACCTGGTAGGCCTGCTCGACGTTGCGGGTGACCGGCACGCAGACCTGGTAGGTCTGCTCGACGTTGCGGGTGACGGGGACGGCGACCTGGTAGGTCTGCTCAACGTTCTTCGTCACCGGCACGCACACCTGGTAGGTCTGCTCGACGTTGCGGGTGACCGGCACCTGCTCGACGTAGGCCTCCTCCACCGTCTTCGTCACCGGCACGCAGACCTGGTAGGTCTGCTCCACCGTCTTGGTGACGGGCCTCTGCACCGCCACCTTCTGCTTCTGCTTGACGTACTCGGTCTTGTAGACCGTCTGGGTCACCGGCACCGTCTCGGTCACCTGCTCGTAGTACGTCTCCGTCCGCGTCTGCGTCGAGGTCACCGGCACCGTGACCACCTCGGTCACGTCCTGCATGACCGTCACCGGCACCGTCTCGCACACAGTACGACTGACCATCTGGTACTGCGTCTGGTACGTCACCCCGCACGACGCGGGAGCGCAACTCGGTGCGCAGGGAGGAGGACAGCATTTCCTCTTACCGCCGAACGCCGTCCCCGTCAGAAGGACCATGCACAATACAGCCGCTAACCCCACCCGTCTCTTCATGGCTCATCCCTTGTCGGAGAAAACGAGACCTGGGTAATTTGGGCATGCTGGGTTGCCTCTGCCAGTCTTGATAAACAGGGCAAGTTTGACTGGCAAGGAAGAAAACGTGGATTGCAAGAATTGTGCCGGGTCGAGTCAAGCCGCCCGGCGGGTGATGGAAATGGGAATGAGAACGGCGTCGAGGAAGGCGAACAGGTCGCGGCGGAAACGAGGGAGGGAGAATCTCTCGGCCTGGCGGCGGGCGGCGGCGGGGTCAAACGCCTCGCGGTGGGACTCGAAGCGCTCGACGGCCTCGCCCAGCCCCTCGACGGTCTGCTCGTCGAACCAGACCCCGGTGGGCCGCGGCCGGCCGAGCGGCACGACGGTCTCGGCGCAACCGCCACGGCCGTAGGCGATCACCGGAGTGCCGCAGGCCATCGCCTCGACGGGGACGATGCCGAAATCCTCCTCGCCGGGGAACAGCAGCGCCCGGCAGCTCCGCAGGTGGTCGCGGATCACCTCGTCGGGCTGCCAGCCGAGGAAGTGTACGTCGCCGCCCGCCCTTGTCTTCAACCGGGCCGCGTCCTGCCCGCAGCCGATGACGACGAGCCGCCGCCGCAGCCGGGCGCACGCCTCGACGGCCAGGTCGAGCCGCTTGTACGGCGCCAACGCCGAGACGACGAGGTAGTAGTCCTGGCGCGGCCCCGGGGCAGGTGTGTAGAAGTCGGTATCGACCGGCGGGTAGATGACGGCGCTGTCCCGGCCGTAGCACTCGCGGATGCGGGCCTGGATGGTGCGGCTGATGGCGACGAAGTGATCGACGCCGGCGGCGGTCCGGCGGTCCCAGTCGCGCAGGGCGTCGAGGACGCGGTCGAGGGCCTTGGCCGGCCAGCCGCGGACGCGGCCGCCGAAGTAGGCGGACCGCATCTGCCAGGCGTAGCGCATCGGCGTGAAGCAGTAGCAGACGTGCGGCCCGGTGGCGGCGACGCCCTTGGCGACGCAGTGGCTGAAGCTGAGCACGAGGTCGGCCGGCGGCAGCCGCAACGACCGGGCCGCGGTTGGCATCAGCGGGAGGAAGTAGCGGTACAGATCGTGGGCGCGCGGGAGGTGGTTGAGGAAGCTGGTGCGGACGCGGCGCCGCTCGATGGCCGGCGAGACGGAGCCGGGCTTGTGCAGCAGCGTGTAAAGCGGGGCGTCGGGCCAGCGGCGGGCAGCGACCTCAAGACACTTTTCGCCGCCGCGCATGCCGGTGAGCCAGTCGTGAACGAGGACGATGCGCGACATGCCGGCGCCTCCTTGCACCCCGAGGTTCATCACATGATAGTAGAACGGATCGGGTCCGTCGGGGTCACCCGCAGCCGGGCCGGCGCGGCCCACGGTCCGGAAGTTGCATGCACAGAGACAGCGCCCGCCCTGTGAGCGTAAAGGATCGCTATGTCTTCGGTTTCCGTCAACGGCAAGCCCGGCCGCCAGGTGGCCGCCTCCCGGGAGCCGGTCCTGGAGCGGTTCTCCCGTCTGGCCACCGACTGGTCGGGCAGGCTCGATGGCGTTTGCCCTGGCCGCCCTGACGATCGTGATCTGGGTGGTGACCGGCCCGGTGTTCGCCTTCTCCGACACCTGGCAACTGGTCATCAACACCGGCACCACCATCGTCACGTTCCTGATGGTCTTCCTCATCCAGCGGTCGCAGAACAAGGACTCCCGGGCGATCCACCTCAAGCTGAACGAGGTGGTCGCCGCGGTCGCCGGCGCCAGCAACCGCCTCATCAACGTCGAGGGGCTGACCGAGGACGAGATCAAGACGCTGCACGAGCACTACGGCCGGCTAGTCGAGCTGGCGAGGTCCGACTCCCGGCTGACCCAGTCCCACTCCGTCGAGGAGGCCACCGAGCGCCACATCGAGAAAAAGAGGGGGACGAAGCGCTGCCGCAAGAAGCGAACGCCCGGCAGCAACGGGAAGAAGACTCCCGAAGCGGGCGGCTGACGGAGAGGGCCACTGCCCCAGGCCCCGGGAATGGCGTAGCATTTCCAGAGAGACAGGCCTCTGCCGACTCCCTGGAGTGCCTCCATGCGCCGCTACCTGCTCCTGCTTCCCGGACTGCTGCTGCCGCTGGTCAGCGCCCGCCCCGCCGCCCCGCCGCCGCGCGACTACGAGGAGTGGACCGTCGAGGATGTCGTGGAGGCGGAGTCGGCGTCCGACTTCCAGCTCTCGCCCGACGGCCGGTTCGTCGTCTGGCTCAAGTCGGCGCCGGATCACGACCAGAACGAGATGGTCACCCACCTGTTCCGCACCGACCTGAAGACCGGCCGCGAGGTGCAGCTGACGCGCGGGAAGGACTCCTCCACGTCGCCGCGCTGGTCGCCCGACGGAACCCACATCGCCTTCCTGTCCAGCCGCAAGGCCCCGAAGGCGGACGACAAGCGGCCCCGGAAGAAGAAGGACGACGAGGAGGAGAAGGCGCAGGTCTGGCTGCTCGACCCGACCGGCGGTGAGCCGTGGCCGCTGACCGAGGGGCCGCGCGCCGTGCAGCACTTCGACTGGGCCGGTGGGGACGCCATCGTCTTCTCCGCCCAGGAGGACGCCGGCCGCCGCGAGACGGTCCTGAAGGACGACAGGAAGGACACCACCGCCGTCGTCGAGGACGAGGCGAACGAGCCGCCGGTGCGCCTGTACCAGGTGGACGTCGGCACCAAGAAGGTGACGCGGCTGACCGACAACTCCGACCGCGTCGAATCGTTCGCCGTCTCGCCCGACGGCCGGCGCGTCGTCGCCGTCCACGGCCGCAGCCTGCGCTACGCCTACGACAACAAGGTCAAACCCGTCGCCTACCTCCACGACCTCCAGACCGGCCGGCGGCGGCCGGTCCTGAGCGACCCGGCCCTCAACGTCCGCCACGTCGTCTGGGCGCCCGACGGCCAGGGGTTCTACGCCACCCACGACCATTCGAGCAAGCCGCAGCTCGCCCAGGCCGGCGTGACCCAGCTCTACTACCACCACCTCGCCACGAGGAAGGAAACGCCTCTGCCACTGGCCTGGCCGCGCGGCCTGGCGACGCAGGAGATGAACGCCGACCACCCCGGCGTGGTGCCGGTCGCCCACGGCTTCTTCGCCCTCCTGGCCGACGGGGTGCGCTTCCGGCCGGCGCAGTACAGCTGGGAGAACGGCGTCCTGACGCGCCGCTGGGTCGAGGGCAAGCACGCGGCCAACCTCTTCGCGCTGGCGGCCTCCCGCGACGGCAAGTCGGTGGTCTACGCCCACTCGACCGCCAGCTCGCCGACGCGCTGGTACCACGCCCGCTACGAAGCGGGCAGGCTCCGCAAGCCGAGGGCGATCGCCAACGTCGAGGACCGGTGGGCGAAGAAGCGCATCGCCCGCACCGAGGTCGTCCGCTGGAAGGGGGCGCGCGACGAGGAGGTCGAGGGCGTCCTCTACTACCCGCACGGCTGGTCGCCGGGCCAGCCGACCCCGCTGGTGGTGCAGATCCACGGCGGCCCGGCGGCGGCCGACCTCGACAGCTGGGAGGAGAACTGGTCCTACGCCGCCAACCTCGTCTGCCAGCGCGGGGCGTTCGTGCTGCGGCCGAACTACCACGGCAGCGCCAACTACGGCCAGGCCTGGCTCGACTCGATCGCCGACGGGAGGTACTGCGAGCTGGAGCCCGACGACATCGAGAAGGGCGTCGATGCACTGATCGCCCGCCGACTCGTCGATCCGAAGCGGCTGGCGCTGACCGGCTGGTCGAACGGGGCCATCCTGACCAACGTGCTGGTCACGAGGACGTCGCGCTACCGCGCCGCCGTCGCCGGCGCCGGGTCGATCGAGTACGTCAGCGACTGGGCCTCCTGCGAGTTCGGCGAGGCGTTCGACCGCTTCTACCTCGGCAAGTCACCGCTGGAAGACCTCGCGCTGTTCGTCAAGAAGTCGCCGTTCCACCTCCTCGGGAAGGTGACGACGCCGACGCTGATCCTCTTCGGCGGCGACGACCGCGTCGTCCACCCGCAGCAGGGCTGGGCCCAGTACCGCGCCTTGCAGCAGCTCGGCAAGGCGCCGGTGCGGTTCGTCCTGTTCCCCGGCGAGAAGCACGCCCTGGCGAAGCTGTCGCACCAGAGGCGCAAGGTCGAGGAGGAGATGGCCTGGCTGGACCGCTACCTGTTCGCCTCCGCGAAGCCCGACGACGAGCTGGTGAAAAAGGACTCGCCGCTGTCGTGGCTGCTGAAGCGGCAGGGGGCGAAGCGCGTGGGAGGCCGCTACGGGGTGACGCGCGGCGGGGTGCTGGCGCCGGAGACGGTTCGTCACGGCGCGCTGCTCGTGGGCCGCTTCGAGGTGACGCGGGCCCAGTTCGCGCAGTTCGAGCCCAACTACCGGGTCGAGCCGGGGACCGACAACCACCCGGCCAACGGCGTCACGTTCGCGCAGGCCCGGGCGTACTGTGCCTGGCTGAGTCGAAAGACCGGCCAGCGCTACCGGCTGCCGAGGGAGGGCGAGGCCGACGCGCTGTACGAGAAGCCGGCTGACGGCGACAACACGCTCGACGCCTGGGCCGGCTACGCGGTCAACCCGGACGACGCGGCCCGGCTGCGCGAGCGGCTGAAGAGGTTGCCGGGTGGGGCGCCTTTGCTGAAGGAGGTGGGCAGCGGCCGGGGCGTGGGGAAGCCCGAGATGGTGTACGACCTGGGGGGGAACGTCGCGGAGTGGGTGGAGGGGGAAGGGGGGGAAGGGGTGCTCCGCGGGGGCAGCGCCGACCTTCCCGCCGACGACCGTGGGAAGGGGCCGAAGGCTGACCTAAATTACCAAGGTTTTCGGGTGACCCTAGACTAATCGGGTCAAAAGTCTCATCATGAAGGGTGTATGAAGCCGACCGGGCCGCGCGCCTGCGGGGGGCGGGTGGCCTGGGCGATCATGAGGTGGGCCATGAGCGAGAGCGACATCGTCTGCGTGGCGACGACGCCGAACCGCGAGTTGGCGCAGGCCTGGCGCGGTGCCCTGGAGGCCGAGGGAATCGAGTGCCTGGTCGGGGAGCAGCGGACCTTCTGGTTCGACAACACGCCCTGGGCGCAGAGCGACGTCTGGGTCCACCGGGCGCTCGCCCACCGGGCGCGCGAGATCCTGGTCGAGCACCAGCCCGCGGACGACTCGCCGATGGCGGAGCACGTCTGCCAGTTCTAACGCGCAAGACGCGCGGGCGAACGAGGAAACCTGAAAAGCAGAAGGGGCCGGGGAGTGATGAACTCCCCGGCCCTATCTGCTTCGAGTTGCGGCGACAGGACTCGAACCTGTGACCTCCAGGTTATGAGCCTGGCGAGCTACCACTGCTCCACGCCGCGGTTCGACTGCTTGGCAGTCCACACCCGTATTGTACGCGCCTGGGCGATCCCGACAAGGGCTATTTTTTCTCCCGGCCCGTATCATCATCCCCATGAAGGTCATCCTCGAAACCCCGCGCCTCGTCCTGCGGGAGCTAACGCCGGCCGACGTCGATTTCGTCGCCTCCCTCGTCCAGGACGACGAGACGATGCGCTTCTACCCCCAGCGGTACACCCGCGCCGACGCCATCGCCTGGATCCAGCGCAACCTGGAGCGCTACGACCGGGACGGCCACGGCCTCTGGTTGGTGCAGGCCAAGGACACCAGCCAGCCCGTCGGCCAGGTCGGCCTCGTCCGGTTCCTCGTCGAGGGCGTGCCGATGTCGGAAATCGGCTACCTCATCCACCGGTCGTTCTGGCGCCAAGGTTACGCCACCGAGGCCGCCCTCGGCGTCCGCGACCACGCCTTCCACGTCCGCAACGAGCCGTTCGTCATGGCCCAAATCCGCCCCATCAACACTCCGTCGCAGGGCGTCGCCAGGAAGCTCGGCATGCGCCCGGGCAAGCTGTTCCTCAACGCCGGCCTCGAACACGTCCTCTGGCGCGTTGACCGGAATCAAGTCAACGCATAACCCCCTTGCTGCCAGATTCTCCGCCACGAATGCCGGATATTCTTGACAAAAAAGTAGAGATTCTTAGAATGGAGCGAAGGGGGGAAACCGGGAGGGTGGCGCATGAAGATCTCGGCCCAGGAAGAGTACGGCGTTCGCTGCCTGCTGCGCCTGGCGCGGGCCGGGCAGTCGCTGACGATCCCCGAGGTCGCCCAGGCCGAGAACCTGTCGGCGCCCTACGTCGGCAAGCTGTTGGGCGTGCTGCGGCAGGCCGGCTACATCGAGAGCGTGCGCGGCCGGGCCGGTGGGTATCACCTGGCCCGCCCCGCCGGCGACATCCGGCTGGGGGGCGTGATGCTGGCCCTGGGCGAGCCGCTGTACGAGGACCCCGGGTACTGTAAGCGACACGCCGGCCCGGAGACGGCCGGGCCGTGCGTCCATCAGGACGGGTGTTCGCTGCGCGGCCTGTGGCAGACGCTGGACCAGTGGCTGCGGCACACGCTGGACCAGATCACGCTGGCCGACCTGCTCCACCCGGAGATCCCGGCCGTCCAGCGGCTCAAGACGCAGCTGCGCGACGAGAAGCCGTTGTTGTCGCTGGCGCCGTTGTCCCGGTCGTGACGGGAACGGTTGACCCCAGTAAGGAAGAAGCCCCGCAAGGGATGGATGATGAGCACCCCGACCAACACCATCGAAGAGTTCGCCAGCAAGGAGTACGAGCACGGCTTCGTCACGACGATCGAGGCGGACTCGGCGCCCCCCGGGCTGAACGAGGACATCATCCGCCTGATCTCGGCCAAGAAGCAGGAGCCGCAGTGGCTGCTGGACTGGCGGCTGAAGGCGTACCGCCACTGGCTGACGCTGGAGGAGCCGCGCTGGTGGCCCAACGTGACGTTCGCCCCGATTAACTACCAGGGCGTCATCTACTACTCCGCGCCCAAGCCGAAGAAGCAGCTGTCCAGCCTCGACGAGGTCGATCCGGAGCTGCGCAAGACGTTCGAGAAGCTGGGCATCCCGCTGGACGAGCAGAAGCGCCTGTCCGGCGTGGCCGTCGATGCGGTCTTCGACAGCGTCTCGGTGGCGACGACGTTCAAGGGCAAGCTGGCCGAGCTGGGCATCGTTTTCTGCTCGTTCTCCGAGGCCGTCCGGGAGCACCCCGAGCTGGTGCGCAAGCACCTCGGTAGCGTGGTGCCGCACACGGACAACTACTTCGCCGCCCTGAACAGTGCGGTCTTCAGCGACGGGTCGTTCTGCTACATCCCCAAGGGCGTGCGCTGCCCGATGGAGCTGTCCACGTACTTCCGCATCAACGCGGCGGGCACCGGGCAGTTCGAGCGGACGCTTATCGTCGCCGAGGAGGGGGCTTACGTCTCGTACCTCGAAGGCTGTACGGCCCCCCAGCGCGACGAGAACCAGCTGCACGCCGCCGTGGTGGAACTGATCGCCAACGGCGAGAACGCCCAGATCAAGTACTCGACCGTGCAGAACTGGTACCCCGGCGACAAGGACGGCAAGGGAGGCATCTACAACTTCGTGACCAAGCGCGGCATCTGCAAGGGCCGGCGGTCGAAGATCAGCTGGACGCAGGTGGAGACCGGCAGCGCCATCACCTGGAAGTACCCGTCGTGCATCCTCCAGGGCGACGAGTCGGTCGGCGAGTTCTACTCCGTCGCGCTGACCAAGGGCAAGCAGCAGGCCGACACCGGCACGAAGATGATCCACATCGGCAAGGACACCAAGAGCACGATCGTGTCCAAGGGCATCTCGGCCGGCAACGGGCAGAACACCTACCGCGGCCTGGTGAAGATCCTGAAGGGTGCGGCGAACGCTCGGAACTACTCGCAGTGCGACTCGCTCTTGATCGGCGACCGCTGCGGGGCGCACACCTTCCCGTACATCGAGGTGAAGAACCCGACGGCGAAGGTGGAGCACGAGGCGTCCACGTCGAAGATCGGCGAGGACCAGATCTTCTACTGCCGGCAGCGCGGCCTCTCGACGGAGGACGCGGTGGGGCTGATCGTCAACGGCTTCTGCAAGGAGGTGTTCAACGAGCTGCCGATGGAGTTCGCCGTCGAGGCGCGGAAGCTATTGGGCGTGAGCCTGGAAGGGAGCGTCGGATGAAGCGAGGGGAACAACCCATGGGGCACATCGTCGCTGACGAGGCCGTGCGCAACGCGCTCTCCGGGGTGGCCGAGCCCGTCGAGATCCGCACCAAGGAGGGGGTCATTCTTGGGTATTACACCCCCGTCGATCCGAAGCAGGCCGCCTTGCACGCCAAGTACTCCCACATCTGGGACCTGGAGGAAGTGGAGCGGATTGCTGCGACCGAGAGGGGCGGCGTCCCGCTGTCGGAGGTGTGGAAGGAGATTCGCGCCCAGGAGAAGGCCAGGTGATTTACACCGTCGTGTGGGTGCCCTCCGCACGAGCGCGTCTGGCGACGCTTTGGACGCAGGCCGCCGATCGGCAAGCGATCGCGGATTCGGCCGACCGGATCGACGAAGAATTGAGGGAAGATGCCGACGCCAAAGGTATCCCGTTCGGCCACTTCCGAGCCTACTACGACGACCCGCTAGGTGTCATGTACAACGTCGATCCGGGGGACTGCAAAGTCACAGTCATGGCGGTCAAGCTGATCGTCTGATTCATCAACACGAGTTACCACGAATGCTCGAAATCAAGAACCTGCACGCCCGCGTCGAGGAGCGAGAGATCCTCCGCGGCATCGACCTGACCATCAACGCCGGCGAGGTCCACGCCATCATGGGGCCCAACGGCTCCGGCAAGTCCACACTGGCCGGCGTCCTGGCCGGCCGCGACGCCTACGACGTCACCGAGGGCCAGGTGCTGTACGAGGGCAAGGACCTGCTGGAGATGGACCCCGAGGAGCGCGCCCGCGAGGGCGTCTTCCTCGCCTTCCAGTACCCGGTGGAAATCCCCGGCGTGACCAACACCTACTTCCTCCGCGCCGCCCTGAACGCCATCCGCAAGCACCGCGGCCAGCCGGACCTTGACGCCGGGGCGTTCCTCAAACTCGTCCGGGAGAAGATGAAGCTCATCCACCTCAAGGACGACCTGCTCAAGCGGCCGGTCAACGAGGGCTTCTCCGGCGGCGAGAAGAAGCGCAACGAGATCTTCCAGATGGCCGTGCTCGACCCGAAGTTCGCCGTCCTCGACGAGACCGACTCCGGCCTCGACATCGACGCCCTGCGGGCCGTCGCCGACGGCGTCAACGCGCTACGCGACAAGCAGCGGTCCATGCTGGTCATCACGCACTACCAGCGACTGCTGCAGTACATCGTGCCCGACCGCGTCCACATCCTGGCGAACGGCCGCATCGTCAAGAGCGGCGGCAAGGAGCTGGCCCTGGAGCTGGAAGAGAAGGGCTACGCCGGCCTGGGCATTGAAGACCGCGTGCCGGCGGGGGTGTGACATGACGACGACACTCACCAAGGAATTGACCACGCCCAGGACGCACCTCGACGCCTTCAGCGAGGTCGAGAGGACGCTGCCCGGCCACGACCGGCCGGCGATCGCCCGGCTGCGCAAGGCCGCGATCGCCCGGTTCGGCGAGCTGGGCTTCCCCGGCGAGCGCGACGAGGACTGGAAGTTCACCAGCGTCGCGCCGCTGGTCCGCACGCCGATGCAGCTGGCACGAGGAGATTGTCCTTTTGTGCCAACGTCCTTGCGTTCCAAGGGCGTTCTCATCGACCACCTCGAAAACGCTCTGGAACGCCATCCCCAAATTGTCGAGGCCCACCTCGGGCAGCATGGGGACTTCAAGGCGAACCCGTTCGTGGCGCTGAACACGGCATTTTGGAGGGACGGCGTATTTCTCTACGTCCCCGACGGGGTCGTCATCGAGGAGCCAATCCGCCTGGGCTACCTGCTGACCCCGACGGATGAGCCAGCCGGGCGCCTCTGGTATCGCCGCATCCTTGTCGTCGTCGGCGCACGAAGCCAGGTGACACTTGTCGAGCCCCACGAGGGACCGGCCGTCCGGTATGCCGTGAACGCCGTCAGTGAGATCGTCCTCGGCGAGGGAGCCGTCGTCGATCACTACAAGGTGCAGGAGGAGTCGGCCGAGGCGTTCCACCTCGCCACGACGCAGGTCGTCGTCCCGGCCAAGGCGAACTTCTCGACGCACTACGTCGGCTTCGGCGGCGCCATCGCCCGCAACGAGGTCCGCGTGAAGTTCACCGGCAGCCACGCCGAGGCGACCGTCAACGGCCTGTACCTGGCCAACGGCTCGCAGCACATGGACAACCACACGGTCATCGACCACGCCCTGCCGCACTGCGCCAGTCACGAGCTGTACAAGGGCATCCTCGACGGCAAGGCCAGGGGCGTGTTCAACGGCAAGATCTTCGTCCGGCTCGACGCCCAGAAGACCGACGCCAAGCAGACCAACAAGACGCTGCTGTTGTCCGACGACGCCACCATCAACACCAAGCCGCAGCTGGAGATCTTCGCCGACGACGTCAAGTGCACCCACGGGGCGACCGTCGGCCAGCTCGACGAGCAGCAGCTGTTCTACCTCCGCTCGCGCGGCGTCGGCGCGGAGCAGGCGAAGGCGCTTTTGACCTTCGCCTTCGCCAACGACATCGTCGGCCGCGTCAAGGTGCCGTCGCTGCGGCAGCGGCTGGAAAGCGCCCTGCTCGAAGCCAGCCACCTGCCCCGGCTGGAAGAGGATGAGTGAGCCATGTCCCCGACCACGCAAACGGCTCCGAGGCTCATGACACCGCCGGCCGGGCCGCGCCCGTTCGACGCTACTCGCGTGCGCGACGACTTCCCGATCCTTCGCCAGAAGGTCCACGGCCGGCCGCTCGTCTACCTCGACAACGCCGCCACCACGCAGAAGCCGCGCGCCGTCCTCGACGCGCTGCAGCGCTACTACACCCAGGACAACGCCAACATCCACCGGGCCGTCCACCAGCTCAGCGAGCGGGCCACCCGCGAGTTCGAGGCGGCCCGCGAGAAGGTGCGGCGGTTCGTCAACGCCCAGGACCTCCGCGAGGTGATCTTCACCCGCGGCGCCACCGAGGGGATCAACCTCGTCGCCCAGAGCTGGGGCCGGACGTTCCTCCGCCCCGGCGACGAGGTCGTCGTCTCGGCGATGGAGCACCACAGCAACATCGTCCCCTGGCAGCTGGCCTGCGAGGCGACGGGCGCGCAACTCCGCGTCATCCCGATGAACGACGACGGCGAGCTGCTGCTCGACGAGTTCGAGAGGCTGCTCGGCCCGCGCACCCGCCTCGTCTCCGTCGTCCACCTGTCCAACTCGCTGGGCACGCTCAACCCGGTCGAGCGGATCATCGAGCTGGCCCACGCCAGGGGGGCGAAGGTGCTGATCGACGCGGCCCAGTCCGTGTCGCACCTGCCGATCGACGTCCGCGAGATGGACTGCGACTGGCTCGTCTTCTCTGGGCACAAGCTGTACGGCCCGACCGGCATCGGGGCGCTGTACGGCAAGGCGGAGCTGCTGCAGGCGATGCCGCCGTGGCAGGGCGGCGGGGACATGATCAGGTCGGTGTCGTTCGCCAGGACCACCTACGCCGAGCTGCCCAGCAAGTTCGAGGCGGGAACGCCCAACATCGCCGGCGTCGTCGGCCTCGGGGCCGCCATCGACTACGTCCAGGCGGTCGGCCTCGACCAGGCCGCGGCCCACGAGGACGCCCTGCTGCGGCACGCCACGGAACGGCTCCACAAGATCCGCGGCGTCCGTATCGTCGGCAACGCCACGAGCAAGGCGGCGGTGGTGTCGTTCCTCGTGACCGACCCGGCGATCGCGCCGCTGGACGTCGGCGCCCGGCTCGACCTCGAAGGCGTCGCGGTCCGCACCGGGCACCACTGCTGCCAGCCGGTGATGGAGCGCTTCGACATCACCGGCACCGTGCGGATGTCCGTGGCGATGTACAACACGCTGGCCGACATCGACGCCTTCGCCGACGCCTTGCAGCGGGTCGTCGAGGAGGGGGCGAGGCGATCGCGGGCCCTCCCGCAAGCCCAGGAGAGTTGCCCCGCCGAGTCGGTGCTGTGCGGCTCGACCCGCGACACCTGCCCGCCGCGCCTGGACCTGGCGTTCGCTCCGGCGATGGCCGAGTCGCCCCAGGCGGCCGCCGACGAGATCGCCGAGGTGTTCGACCTGTTGGAGGACTGGGGCGACCGCTACCAGTACCTGATCGAGCTGGGCGAGAAGCTGACGCCGATGCCCGACGACCTGAAGACCGAGTGCACCCGCGTCCACGGCTGCCAGAGCGTCGTCCACCTGACCGCCCGCCAGAAGCCGGGCACGAAGGACGTGCTGGAGTTTCTCGCCGACAGTGACGCCGAGCTGGTCCGCGGGCTGATCGGCCTCCTGGAGCACGTCTACTCCGGCCAGCGGGCCAGGGACGTGCTGGCGTTCGACATCGACGGCTACTTCCGCCGCCTGGGGCTGGACCAGCACCTGAGCATGAACCGCCGCAACGGCCTGGCCGCCATGGTGCAGCGGCTGAGGCAGCGCGCGGCGCTGGCGTCGTAGGACAAGCTGCCAGCTTGTCCCTGGCCCACAGGACAAGCTGGCAGCTTGTCCTACGACCGGAGGCCGACCATGTCCGACAACCGCTTCCACCTCCCGTCATGGGCGAGAGGCCCGAGCCGCCCGCCGCGCCGGCGCCGGAGCTGCCTCCCGGCGCCACCCTCCAGGAGCGCGTCGTCGCGGCGCTCCAGACCGTCTTCGACCCGGAGCTGCCGGTCAACATCCACGAGCTGGGGCTGATCTACTCGCTCGACGTCACCCCGGCCGGTGAGGTGGCGATCCGCATGACACTGACCTCGCCCAACTGTCCCGTCGCCGGGTCGCTGCCCGCCGAGGTGCAGCGGAAGGTGGCGGCGGTCCCCGGGGTGACGGCGGCGAAGGTCGATCTGGTGTGGGAGCCCCCCTGGACCAAGGACCGCCTGTCCGAGGCGGCCCTGCTGACGCTCGGCCTGGAGTGACGTTTGAACCGACGCGAGACTTGCCCTTCCGGCCGGAGTGGACTAGGGTAGAGTGCCCACCCCCCTCCCTACCAATGCGAGCCGACCCGCCCCGGCCGGCCGCCGGGGCGTCGGGGCGTGGGTCCGGAGGCGCCCGGCCATCCCCCACCTGTCCCACTCGCGAAGGGGCGAGAATGAGCACCCTCTCGACGACCGAGGAGTTCCTCAGCCTGTATCAGAAGAGCGACCTCCACGACCAGGCGAGGTTCGCCCAGCACTTCCCCGACGGCGCCGCCCTGCCCCCCGACCCGCGCGACTGCGCCGCGGCGCTGGTGCAGGCGGGGCTCCTGACCGCCTACCAGTCGAAGCAGCTGCTGCTGGGCAAGTACAAGGGGTTCGTCCTCGGCTCGTACAAGATCCTCCAGCCCCTGGGCCAGGGCGGCATGGGCGCGGTGTTCCTCGCCGAGCACATCGCCATGAAGCGCCGCGTCGCCCTCAAGGTGGTGCAGACCGACAAGTCGCAGGACAAGCTGGCCCTGGAGCGGTTCCACCGCGAGGCCCGGTCGGCCGCCGCCCTGGACCACCCCAACATCGTCCGGCTGTTCGACGTCGGGCAGCAGGCCAAGGTGAGCTACCTCGCCATGGAGTACGTGGACGGCGACCCGCTCGACACGCTGCTGGACAAGGGCGAGCCGCCGCCTTACTCCCAGGCGGTCGCCTACGTCGTCCAGGCCGCCGCCGGGCTGCAGCACGCCCACGAGAAGGGGATGGTCCACCGCGACATCAAGCCGCACAACCTGATGGTGACCAAGGACGGCACCGTCAAGCTGCTCGACATGGGGCTGGCCCGCTGCTACCAGAACGAGGCCGACAACCTGACCGGGTCCCTGGGGACGGAGAACGAGGCGGTCGGCACCGCCGACTACGTCTCGCCGGAGCAGGCGCTGAACAAGGAACTGGACGCCCGCAGCGACATCTACAGCCTCGGGGCGACGCTGTACGCGCTGATCGCCGGCTTCCCCCCGTTCCAGGGCAACATGCTCCAGAAGCTGGCCCAGCACCAGACCGTCGATCCCACCCCGCTGGCGTCGCTGCGGGAGGAGGTGCCGGAGGGCCTCAGCGACGTCGTGCTGAAAATGATGGCCAAGAAGCCGTCGAAGCGGTACGCCAGCGCCGAAGAGGTGATCGAGGCCCTCGGCCCCTGGCTGCCGGGGGCGAAGCGCCGGCCGACCGCCGTCGCGGCCGAGGTCGTCGCCGTTGCGGCGGTCGTGCCGTCGCGGCTGATCGAGCAGGAGGGGAAGCGGAGGTCGCGCGCCGTCCATGTCCGGAAGCCGCAGGGCGGCTTCGGCGGGGCGGCGTGGGCGGTGGTCGGCGGCAGCGTGCTGTTGGCCCTGGCCTTCTTCGTCGGGGCCTTCTGGCTGGTCCTGCGCCCGGCCAAGGTGACTTCCGAGCCGGTCGAGGAAGCCAGGCCGGTCCTCCCGCCTCCGGCCCCGCCCCCACCCGTCGCCGCCCGGCCCCCGAGCGGCCGGTCGATCCGCGCTTCTTCCTGTTGCCGATGGAGTCGTACTCCACCTCCACCTCGCGCCAGCCGCTGTTCGCCGATGACCGGGCCAACGAGATGCTGGTCCTGCCCGAGCAGGCCGTCACCTGGGTGAACGACATCCCGTTCCGCATCGCCCCGGCCATCACCAAGTTTTCCAAGAACGTGATCCAGCTGCACAGCACCCTGGGGAGGCAGTCGAGGGAGGCGCCCGAGTCGGTGACGATTCCGATCAACTCCCGGGTGAAGGAGATCCACTTCCTGGGCGGCGTCGCCGGCTGGGGTTGGCCGTGGCAGCCCTTGGGGGAGGGGGACGAACTCAAGGGCAGGGTCGCCATGAGGCTACGCGTGCGCTACACCGACAGGGCCGAAGAGGAGCACGTGTGGCGCAACGGCGAGGAGGTCGCCGACTGGATTCGCCAGGTCGATGTGCCGGGCTCGACGTTGGCGTTCCTCTGCCCCAACAGCCGCCAGGTGCGCTACCTGACGCTGCGGCCGGAGCGGTCCGACAAGCAAGTCGCGGAACTGGTCCTGGAGAAGGGCGCGATCCCCGAGTTTGTCCAACCTCGTGGTTGCCCTGACTGTGGAGAAGCCGAATTGACGTGCCGCGGCGGGCGAAGGCCGAGCCCTCGCCCGCCGATCCGAGGCTCAGTGCGGCAGCCGACTCAGCAGCGATTGGAACGTGTCCTGCAAGGAGCTGAACCGGCTGAACAGGTGGTCCAGCGCCGAGGTCAGTTGCGATTGGGCCCAGAGCGGCAGGCGGTTGACCAGGTGCTGGAGCTGGAGGACCGGTAGTCGGTTCACCAGGCTCTGGAGCTGGGCGACCGGCAGGCTCGGGACCACCTGGCGCAGCTGCGCCAGGGGCAGGCGTGACAGGGCCGACTGGAGCTGACCGGTCGGCAGGCTGCTGATCAGCTGTTGGAGTTCACTACGGCCGAGGTCCGACAGGTTGGGTAGTGACCCGATCCGGTCGCGCAGCTGGTCCAGCGCGCTTTGGAGCGTGTTGACCGGCAGCCGGTTCAGCGCCGACTGGAGCGTGGCGATCGGCAGGCTGGCCGCCAACTGGGAAGCCGCCGAGGACGGCAACCGGCTGACCAGGCTCTGTAGCTGCGGGAACGGCAGCGAGTTGATCGCCACCCGGAGCTGGGCGACCGGCAGTCGGCTGACCAGGCTGGCCAGCGACGGCAGGGACGGCAGCGAGGGCAAGGCCGGCAGCGACGGCAGCGAGATCCGCTGGGCCAGCTGGCTGAGCAGCTGCTGCGGGTTGAACGGCAGCGCCACCGGGTTGACCCGCTCTTCCATCCCCTCCAGGCCCAACCGGGCCCGGGGCCGGACGTCCTTCCGAGCGGCCCCCCGCCGGGAGGCGAACAATGAGCCGATCCACGATGGCTTCGGTGAAGCAAACATGGGCTTCCTCCTCAAATGGGGCAGTTCCTCGGTGATTACTAATCACCGTCTCGAGACAGTCAATCTAGTGAAAATAAGTGGCAGAGGCAGTTTACGGAGGGGTTCGGGAGAGTCAACCCGCCGACAGCAGGAACGAGAGAGCCGGGCCAACGCTGCTTCACGGGGCGTTGGCCCGGCTCTCTCGTTGGGACCGCGGTTACTTCGGCGGCGGGATAGGAACGCCGGGCAGGGCGGTCGCCGGTTCGGTCTTGCGGTAGCCCAGCGAGCGCAGCACCTCCAGCACCTCGCTCCACGTCGGGAACGGCCGGCGGTTGGCCCGCTTGTACAGGTCCATCGCCTTCATGAAGATGATTTCCTCGTCGGAGTAGTCCTTCTCGCACGTCGTCGGATCGACCTGGCGGCGGCGCTCGCCCTTCTGCTCGAGCCGGCGGTCCTTGCCGCTGCGGCGTTCGACGGCAACGGGAATGGTGCGCTTGCGGCGGTCGGGGTGCTTGCGCCGGTCGTCGGCTTGCAGGCCCATGACGTCGCCCTCGACGGACGCGCGGTGCTCGTGGCTCATCGCAGTCTTCCCCTCGCCTGGGGTGCCGCCGGGCGCAGCGCCCCCTTGGGAGTATAACTCATATCGCGAAAATGACAAATCGCGCGCCTGGGGAAGAGCGGCTCTCACTCCGGGTCGTGCGGGTGGTTCCGACCGGGGGGCTTCGTTGACACCCCCGACCCGCCTGTTAGAGTGAAGTTGGAAGGGAAACCCAGGCCCCGACCGGGAGCGACCCTTGCACCGGGATGACCCCGCCACGACGAACACCTCGCCGGTGACCGAGCCGCACGCCTGCTGCCCTCCTCTGCCGGACGGGAGGGTGCCGTCGGCCCCCGGCTACGAGCTGCTGGCCCTGCTCGGCGCCGGCTCGTTCGGTCAGGTCTACAAGGCGCGGGAGGAGGCCACCGGCAAGCTCGTTGCCGTCAAGTTCTTCACGCACGGCCCCGGCGCTCGCTGGAAGGTGCTGCTGGAGGAGGTCCGCCAGCACGCCCGCTTCGACGCGGTGCACGGCATCGTCGATCTGAAGCAGGTCGCCGCCTCGGCCGACCCGCCCTACTACGTGATGGCGTTTGCCGACCGGGGGTCGTTGGCCGACCGGCTGGCGGCCCGGCAGCGGCTACCGGCGGAGGAGGCGATCGACCTGTTCCGCCAGGCGGCGGAGGCGCTGGCTTACGTCCACGCCAAGGGGATCTGCCACTGTGACCTGAAGCCGGGCAACGTCCTGCTCGACGCCCGCGGCCGGGTGCTACTGGCCGACTTCGGCCAGGCCCAGCCGTCCGGCGACGGCGGCCCGGCGCTGGGCACACTGTACTACATGCCTCCCGAGCAGGCCGACCGCCACAACACCCAGGCCGACCCCGGCTGGGACGTCTACGCCCTGGGCGCCGTCCTCTACGTCCTGCTGACCGGCTCGCCGCCGCGCTTCGACAAGGGCATCCATGACGAGCTGGCCCGCACCCCGGACCTGACGGCGCGGCTGGCGCGGTACCGCGAGTGGCTCCGGGCCGCGCCGCCGCCCTCGGCCCACCGCGGCGTGCCAGGCGTCGATGCCGAGCTTGCCCGGATCGTCGATCGCTGCCTGGCGCTGGACCCCGGGGTCCGCTACCCCGACGCTGGCGAACTGCTCGCCGCCCTGAAGCGGCGCGACGAGGCGCACCGGCGGCGGCCGCTGGTGCTGTTCGGCCTGGTCGCCACCCTGTTCACTCTGTTCGTCACCGCGTTCACCGAGTCGCGGGCCAACTCCGAGGCGGTCGATACCTACGCCCGCGACCTGACCCGGCAGCTGGTCGAGAGCAACCGCTCCAGCGCCAGCCTGGTCGCGGGGGCGATCGAGGAGCAGCTGCGGCCGCGCCTCCGCCGCGTCACCGAGGCGGTCACGCCGGCCCTGGCCGCCGCCACCCTGGCCGCCGACCGGCCGGCGCTGGAGAAGCGCCTGCTGGCGCTGATGAGCACGTCGGACGGCCGGGCCACCCGGCTGTTCGCCGAGGCGACGGTGACCAACGGCCGCGGCGAGCTGCTGGCGATGGTGCGGGTGGGCAAGGCCGCCGAGGGCGGCCGGCGGCCGGAGCTGATCGCCGTCGATCCCAAGGGGCTGAAGCTGACCTACCCGCAGTTCTCCTGGCGCGACTGGTTCTCCGGCCAGGGCGACCGCTACGACGAGGCGGGCCGGCAGCACCCGCCGATCGAGAGGCCCCACGTCTCCGCCCCCTACGCCTCGTCGCTTGACCCCGAAGGGCTGTTCGTCAGCGTCTCGGCCCCGGTGCGCGGGCCGGGCGGGGCGGTGGTCGGGGTGGTCGAGGCGGCCGTGCTGATCTCGGAGATGAGTCGGTGGCTCCGCGAGGCGCACCTGGCTCGGGGCGGGGCCGTTGTGCTGTACGACCCCCGCGGCCACCGCGTCCTGGACACCGCCCGGCCGAACCGGCCGCGGCTGGGTCAGCCGGCCCGCCAGCTGTTCCCCGCCGCCCGGATGAGGGAGCTGTTCCCCGACGCGCTGGGCACGATCGACCCGCTCGTCGATCCGGTGGACGGCAGCGAACAACTGGCCGGCTACGCCCGTATGGGCGATGACGAGGCCGGCTGGGTGGCGCTGGTGCAGCACGACCGCGACAAGGTGCTGGCGCCGATCCGCGGCCTCCGCGACCGGCTGGGCTGGATCGGCTGGCAGTCCTACGCCGTGGTGGTGCTGCTCGTCGGCGGGCTGTGGGGCTGGCTGTTCTGGACGCTGCGCCGCCTCGACGGCGCTTGACCGCGAGCCGCGGCCGCCTGGGGGTGACCGATGTTGACAGGTCTCTTAGCCGACGCCTCGGGCCACTGGCTCGACGGGCTGTTCCTGAGGCTCGCCGGGGCGGCCCCGTCGGGGAGCTTTTTCTCGTACTCGTACAACCTGTACGCCCTGGTCGCCCTCGTCCTGGTCAGCCTCAGCTGCGGGGCGGTCGGCTCGCTGGTCGTCGGCGGGCGGATGGCGTTCTTCAGCGACGCCCTGGCCCACTGCGCCTTCGCCAGCGTGTCGATCGGCTTCGTGCTGTTCACCTGGTTCATCTCCCGGTTCCGCCCGGCCGCCGAGTTCTGGACCTGGGTGACGCCGATCATGCTCGGGTTCGGCCTGGGCATCGGCTACCTGATCGCCTACGTCCGCGAGCGCACCGGGCTGGCCAGTGACACGGTCATCGGCGTCGCCTTCGCCGCCGCCATCGGCCTGGCGGCGATGCTGCGCGAGGTCATGCAGAGCCGCGACCTGTTCCGCCTGGAGGACTTCCTCTTCGGCAACCCGCTGTTGCTGCGCGGGGACGACCTCGTCGCACTGGCCCTTTTGACCGTGGTGACGGTGGCCCTGCTGGCCCTGACGTTCAACCACCTGCTGCTGTCGAGCTTCAACACCAGCCTGGCGCTGTCCCGCCGGGTGCCGACCCGGCTGGTCAGCTATGCCTTCATCATGCTGCTGGCGCTGGTGGTCAACCTGAGCGTGCGGACGGTCGGCGTGCTGCTGATCAACGCCCTGCTCGTGGTGCCGGCGGCAACGGCGGCCAACCTGTCGCGGAACCTGCGGCAGGTGTTCTGGCTGACCATGGGGCTGTGCCTGGCGTCCAGCCTGCTGGGCCAGGCCGCCGCCTGGGAGTGCGAGAACCGCTTCGACCTGCGGCTGGGCATTCCCGGCACGGTCATCCTGGTCAGCGTGACGGCGTTCATCGCCTCGGCGGTCGTCGGCCCCCGGCTACGCGAACGGCGGGCCGCTTCGTAGCGTAAACATGGGAGCACTCCCCCGCTCGACGGAGACCACACGCCATGGCCGACGCGCCGCACGACCACGACGACCGCGCTGCCTACTACTACGACCAGTTGTTCTCCATCGGCGTCTGCGGCGCCATCGCCGGCGTGACCATCATGCTCTGGCAGTCGAACCTGCTGGGCAAGATGCTCCACCCCAAGTTCCACATCTGGGTCGCCCTGGGCGCGTTCAGCCTGCTCGGCATCGTCCTGCTGCGGGCGGTCGCCGTCTGGCGCTCCGTCGATGTGGCCGAGGGGAAGGCCCAGGAGCCCGGCCACGCGCACGGCCACGACCACGGGGAGGCGCACGGCCACGACCACGGGGAGGCGTGCGGCCACGACCACGGCCAATCCCCCTCCCAGGCGCACGGCCACGGGCATTCGCACTCGCACGGGCATTCCCACTCCCACGGCGACGGGCACGACCACGGCTGGGCGCCGTGGCGCTACGTCGTGCTGATGCTGCCGATCGTGCTGTACTTCCTGGTGCTGTCCAACCCGGCGTTCGACCGCGAGCCGGTCGAGCTGGGCAGCCGCTGGTGGACCGACAGCGCCAACTTCAACCGGAACGTCTTCGGCGCCGTCATCAACTTCATCGTCATCTTCCGCAGCATCCTCTGGGAGGCGCTGCCGTTCATCATCCTCGGCGCCATCATCGCCGGGCTGCTCGAGGAGCTCTTGCCGCCGAGCGTCATCACCGCCGTCCTGCCGAAGAACCACGTCGTCGCCGTCCTGATGGGCGGGCTGCTCGGCCTCGTCTTCCCGATGTGCGAGTGCGGCATCATCCCGATCATGCGGCGGCTGTTGCGCAAGGGCCTGCCGCTGTCCTGCTGCATCGCCTACCTGTTGGCCGGGCCGGTCATCAACGTCGTCGTGCTGCTGAGCACGTTCGCGGCGTTCTCGGGCATGGAGAACGTCTTCGAGGGCGGCAAGCCCAGCTACCAGATGGGCGGCTGGTGGATGCTCGGCTTCCGCGCCGGCATGGCCTACGTGGTGGCGGTCGTCACGGCCCTGGTCGTCGAGGCCCAGTACCGCAAGCACGGCAACTCGCTCTTGACGCCGTTGGCCCGGCCGAGCGGGCTGCCCGTCGTCGAGAGCCAGGGGCGCGAGCGCCGCTCACTGTGGCAGCGGGTCAGCAACGTCACCGAGACGGCGCTGCACGACTTCATCGACATCACGGTGTTCCTCATCCTCGGCGCGCTTTTGGCGGCGACGACGCGGCTGTTCTTGACCACCGAGGACATCTCCAGCATCGGCGAGAACTACTCGGCCCTGGCCATCCTGGCGATGATGGGCCTGGCCGTCGTCCTCTGCCTGTGCAGCGAGGCCGACGCCTTCGTCGCCGCCAGCTTCGTGACGCTGCGGCCGTCGGCCAAGCTGGCGTTCCTGGTGCTGGGGCCGATGATGGACTTCAAGCTCTACGCCATGTACACGCGGATCTTCCGGCCGCGGCTGATCCTGACGATCTACACTGCGGTGGCGGTTCAGGTGTTCGTCTACTCGCTGGCGGTCCACTGGTTCTGGGAGAGCTACGCCCCGTACCTGATCGAGCCGAAGATGGCCAACACGGCGAAGGTCAGCGACAAGGACGTCGAGAACGCCGGCACCCGGGCCGGCATCGCCCTGGGGCTGGTCGGCACGACGCCGCCGGGCGGGTCGATGCTCGGCGACGTGCCGACCGCCGCCGCCGTGCTGCTGCTCGGCACGACGTACGAGGCGCCGGAAATGCGCTTCACCCAGCTGGAGGCGGCCGCGAACTCGCCGGAGCAGCGGATGTTTTACGAGGGCAAGCGCGTCAGCGTCGTGGGCCGGTTCACCGGCAACCCGACGACGTTCCGGCTGACCCGCTACCGCATCAACTGCTGCGCCGCCGACGCCCAGCCGATCAACGTCATCTTCGCGCTGGCGCCCGGCACGAAGGGGGCCCTGCCGGCGGCGCAGCTGGAGGGCAAGTGGGTGCGCGTCATCGGGCAGATGCGCTTCTTCGAAACGGGCAAGGGGAACTACGGCACGGCGCTGGTGTTGACGCCGAGCGAGCGCGAGCCCTTGAGTCAGCTCGTCGAGGTCGTCGATCCGCCGGCCAACCCCTACGTGGATTGACGGCAAGATCCGCCCGCCCCATGCGAAGAGGGAGGCGAGGGGGAGCGCGGCTCCCCCGCCGGGGACGCCGTACCTCAAGGAGTCTCTCTCATGGCCGACTGGAAGAAGCTGGCGAAGTCGTTGGCCCTGGCCGACGGGCGCATCGACACCAAGGAGACGCGCATCATCAAGAACGAGATCTGGGCCGACGGCCGGCTCGACAAGAGCGAGTTGGAGTTCCTGCTCGACCTGAAGAAGCGGGCCACGGCCGTCGTGGGCGAGTTCAACCAGATGCTGTTCGCCGCCCTGAAGGCGGCCATGCTCGCCGACGGGGAGATCAGCGACACCGAGGCGACCTGGCTCCGCCGGTTCCTTTACGCCGACGGCAAGATCGACGACGAGGAGAGGGGGTTCCTCATCGACCTGAAGAAGAGCGCCCGGGCCACGAGCCCCGGGTTTGAGCAGCTGTACAAGGAGGCCGTCGGGGCTTAACAGCCCCCTGGACGCGCGACGGGACTCAGGCGGCCGGGAACTCCGATTGGGAGGCCCCGGCCGCCTGAATTGTTTTCCGGGCCGGTGCGGGGGGCGAGAGTGGGGAGGGATGTCCGTTTGTAACGATTCTGCGGGTTGTAGAGATGGCCAACGCTGGGCAAACCTAGGGGAATGCTGGAGTTGCGTTGTTTGAGGTGATTTTGCCAATTAGCATGTCCGCGAAGGCCTGTGGGCACCGCGCCGCCCGCTCGCACTTTGAGCAACATCCAACGTGCTAGCCCCAGGTATTTGGGGCTCTATCGGGTCATTTTCTTGGGGAGATCGTCGGAATGCGTAGTAAACACTCCTTCCGCCCCGTAGTCGAGGGGCTGGAAGACCGTTGGGTTCCGGCCACAATCCGCCTGGTCGCCGGCAACCTGTTTGTAAGCAACCAGGTCGGCGAACTGACCGTTTCCACGACGGGGACGGCTGGCCAGATCACCGTCAACGACTTCTTCAACGCGACCGATCACAAGGTCACCCTCAGTGGCGTCGGGTCGCTGATCTCGATCACCGGCACCAACCTCGCCAACAAGATCAACTTCGTGGCCGACGTCGCCGGCGGGAAACTGGCCTTCCCGGGCAACCTGCTGATCAACAGCGGCAACGGGATCGACACGGTCGATCTGACCGGCCGGATCGGCGGAAACGTCACCCTGCTCACCGGGTTGGGGAACGACATCGTCACGTCCACCGGGGACTTGTCAATCGGCGGCGGCCTGACCTTCTCCGATGGGTTCGGGCTGAACACGGTCAACCTCAACGACCAGGACTGGATCATCGGCGGCAACCTGACGATGTCCGGGGTCGGGACGTTCAACTCGGGCACCGGCAACATGCTCAAGGTCGGCGGGGCGGTGACGCTGGCCGCGACTCCGACGGTCGCCAACCCGCTGAACGTAACGTTCAACGCCGGGTCGCTGGTGGACATCGGCAAGAGCCTGACCATCACCGGCAGCGCCGTCACCGACTCCGTCCAGGTGCTGTCGCTGCTTTCCGTCGGCGGAAACATGTCGGTCAACCTCCGCGGCGGCCTCAACACGTTCTTCCTGACGCCGACCACTGGCGGCACCGGCATCAACGGCAGCCTGTTCTACATCGGCAACGGCGACGCCGATACGGTCTTCCTCGGCGACTTCAGCGACGTCGCGGGCAACACCTCCATCGAGATGGGCGGCGGCGCCAACGTCTTTGTCGATAACCCCCTCTCGCTGTACGCCGGTAACCTGACGGTTAACGGCGGTAACGACACCAACACCTTCGTCATCAGCGGCGCGGTGTCCGGTAACCTCGGCGTGTCTCTGGGGAACGGCGACAACAACCTGACTCAGGTCAATGGCGCGATCGGCGGCCGGTTCAGCTATCGCCTCGGCAACGGCAGCAACGCGGCCCTGAACCTGGCTCCCGCCGCGGGGACGACTGTTGTCATCGATGCCGTCTTCGGCACCGGCTCCTCCACATTCTCGCTGCTCACGGACTTCACGCTGACCGGCATCGTCCGCGGCACCGGCGGCAGCTACACCTTCGACCAGGGCACCGCGACCCTGGCCCCGACGCTGTACTTCATCAACTACCCGGTGTGACCCTCGGCCCTTCCCAAGTAAGGGCCAGAGCCTCTGGGCGGCGACAGCCAGGCGGTCCCTCCCGCGACGCGGGAAGGGCCGCCTGTGCTGTTTAACCACCTCTCCCGGATGCGTGTGATGCGCCTTGGGCGCGATTTGAGCTGGTTGCGGTACGCGGCCAATCTAGAGAGAGGAGCAAAAGTAGGAGAGTTGGGTTGAGAGGTCCCCAAGGTTGGCTTTATCTTCATCCTCCGTGACACGCAGGCTGCCGCGCCGCCTTATGTGTCCCCAGAGGCAACACCGACGTTCGAGGTCCAGATGTCTTGGGATTCCTTGGGAGATCTCTATCCATGAAGATGAAGCATAGTAACCGCCCGGCCCTCGAGGGACTGGAGGCGCGCTGGGTGCCGGCGACAGTCCGCCTGGTCGGCGGCAACCTGTACGTGAGCAACCAGGTCGGCACCCTGACCGTCTCCACGACCGGGACGGCCGGCCAGGTCACCGTCAACGACTTCTTCAACGCCACCAACCACAAAGTTACCGTCAACGGCGTCGGCGGCCTGATCGGCATCACCGGCACCAACAAGCTCAACACGATCACCTTCGACTCGACCGCGCTGGCCTTCCCGGGCAACCTGCTGATCAACGCGCTGAACGGCAACGACGCCCTGACTGTGAACGGCAGCGTGGGCGGCAACATGACCGTCCTCGGCGGCTTCGGCGACGACGCCCTGACGATCTCCGCCGTCTCCAAGGTCGGCGGGACCCTGACCTTCAACGGCGGCCTCGGCACGAACGACATCACCCTCGGTGATGACCTGACGGTGGGCGCCAACCTGAACGCGACCGCCCTCCACGCGATCTCCGGCGACGGGGACCTGACGGTGGGCGGCAACGCGGCCCTGGTGGCCCTCCCGGGCGGGTCCGTCCCCCTCGAGGTGACCTTGGCCGGCGCCATCCAGGTCGGCGGCTCGCTCACCGCCGTCGGCGGCGGCGCGAAGGACGTGGTTCAGTTGGGCGATACCGGGTTGCTCGACGTCGGCGGCAACTTCACGATGAACTGGGCGGTGGCGACAACCTCGTCGATCTGCTCCCGGGGCGGGCACCGTCGGCGGCAACCTGGGCGTGAACACCGGCGCCGGCGACGACCGGGTCACCGTTGGCTCCACCATGGAGATCGATGGCAGCGCGTCGGTGAACCTGGGCGAAGGCGCCAACGACTTCGACACCCTGGCCCTCGGTTCCATCCTCGGCAACCTGTGGCTGTCGGTCGGCAACGGCGACAACCTGGCCATGTCGCTGGCCGGCACCGTGGGCGGCACCCTGGCCCTCTTCCAGGGCAACGGCGCCAACGGCACGGTGACGATCAGCACCGTCCCGGCCCGCCTGCTCTACCGCGGCGGCAACGGCGGGGCGGCGGCCACGGACAACGTCATCGACCTCGCCGGGACCGGCACCTACCTGGTGGACATGGTCTACGGCACCGGGTTCGGCGGGCTGACCCTCAGCGGCGGCGCGACCCAGACGCTGACCGGCATCGTCGTCGGCACCGGCGGCACTTACGCCTTCAACCAGGGCGCGGCCGTCCTCGCTCCGGAGCTGGTGTTCATCAACTTCCCGTGAGCGAGGTCCTTCCGGTCCTCGGGAGCCCGAGCCTCTGGGCCTCGACCCCGGGAGCCGGGAGCGTCCGCGACGGAATCCAGAACCGTCGCTGACGCTCCCGGCTCCCGGGCCACATTTGGCATGGCACGCGCCCCGGCCCGGTCGCTACGATCTTTCTACCTGGACAACATTTCGCCTTCGTGAAGGAGTCGGCCATGTCCGGCGCCGCCAACAGCACCTACGACGACCTGCTCTACCCCAGCCTCGCCTTCCCGCAGACCCACCCCGACCTGCTCGGCACGCTGGCGACCCTCTTCGGCCTCCGCCCCCCCCCGACCGACCGCTGCCGCGTGCTGGAACTCGGCTGCGCCAGCGGCGCCAACCTGATGCCGCTCGGCTACGCCTGGCCGGACAGCACGTTCCTCGGCGTCGATTACTCCGCCAAGCAGGTCGAGCAGGGCCAGGCCCGCCTCCAGCGCGTCCAGCTCCCCAACGTCGAGCTGCGCCACGCCAGCATCCTCGACATCGACAAGGGCTGGGGCGAGTTCGACTACATCCTCTGCCACGGCGTTTACTCGTGGGTGCCCGTCGAGGTGCAGGAGGCCATCCTCCGCGTCTGCAGGGAGAACCTGGCGGCCGACGGCGTCGCCTACGTCAGCTACAACGTGCTGCCCGGTTGGCACATGCGCGGCATGATCCGCGAGATGATGTGCTACCACGACACCTGGCACCAGAAGTCACCGCCCCTGGAGCGGGTCAAGCAGGCCCGGGCGCTGTTGCAGTTCCTCGGCAACGCCAGCAAGGGCCAGCAGACGCCGTACGCGCACCTCTTGAAGCAGGAGCTGGAGGTGCTCGGCAAGGTCGCCGACAGCTACATCTTCCACGAGCACCTGGAGGAGCACAACGACCCGATTTACTTCTTCGAGTTCAACGAGCGGCTGGCCAAGCACGACCTCCGCTTCCTCGGCGAGGCCGACTTCCGCCAGATGGTCCACGAGAACCTGCCGCCGGACGTCCGCGAGCAACTGGCCAAGGTGGCCCCCAACCTGATCCAGATGGAGCAGTACCTCGACTTCCTGACCAACCGCATGTTCCGCCAGTCGCTGGTCTGCCACGAGCACCACCGCCCGACGTACAACCTGACGCCGGAGCGGGTCACCGGCTTCCAGGTCGCCACGGCGCTGAAGCCGGAGTCGAAGTCGCTCAACCTGACACCAGGCGCCCAGGAGACGTTCGGACTGCTCAGTGGCGTGAAGATCACCTCGGGCGATCCGATCGTCAAGGCGGGCCGGCCGTGCTCCGCGAGGCGTTCCCCGCGGCGGTGCCGTTCGAGGACCTCTACCGGAAGTCCCGGGAGCGGCTGGGCCGCACCCACGACGAGGCCACCGGAGAGGACCGCAGCGAGCTGGCCGGCACCCTGTTGAAGCTCTACTCGGTCGGCGGGGTGGGGCTGGTCGAGTTCTGGCGCTGCTACCCGACGTTCTCGACGCGCGTCAGCGACAAGCCGGTCGCCGCCCCCGTCGCACGGATGATGGCCGAGGAGAACCAGGCGGTCGCGACCATGCGCCACCAGTGCATCGTGTTAAACGACCTGGACAGGCAGCTGATCCCCATGCTTGACGGGTCCCACACCCGGTTGAGCATGCGCACGAAGCTGCTGGAGGCGTTCAACCAGGGACAGATCAACCTGGCGCGGCAAGGCCAGCCGATCAAGGAAGAGCACAAGGCCCGGCCGATCCTGACCGAGATGATCGACCAGCAGTTGGCGCGGTACGCCGAGACGGGACTGCTAATTGCCTGACCGGGCCTGTGTCGCGGCGCTCACTTGCGGTTGCCGAACCAGGTCAGCCCGCCGATGACCACCATCACGACGACGACGCAGAAGAACAACTGGCCGGGGTAGCCGCCGGTGTTGCCGACGTACTCCCACAGGCGGAGGAAAGGCCGAGTCAATTCGTTCACGTGGCACCTCCGGGAGAAACTTCCCTTTCACGAACTATGGGTCGGTTTTCACCCGGTGTCAAAATCGGCCCCTCGACACACGCCTCCGGCGCTTGTTTTGTGAACTTTTGAACACTAAAATGACGATGAGAACTGGCGTGCCCGCGCTCACTGTGCTAACAAACTAAGGTGCCGAGCGACCCGGGGTGCCGTTGAGGGAGTGGAGTTTCGTACATGGCCGAGACCATCCGGCCGGTATTTCTCCGTCAGGAGACGGAGAGCCGGTATCTGACTTATGCGATGTCGGTGATCACCTCGCGGGCGCTGCCGGACGTCCGCGACGGCCTCAAGCCGGTGCAGCGGCGCATCCTGTACACGATGTACCACGACCT
This sequence comes from Gemmataceae bacterium, assembly GCA_046350195.1. Classification (GTDB taxonomy): domain Bacteria; phylum Planctomycetota; class Planctomycetia; order Gemmatales; family Gemmataceae; genus CALDUY01. The sequence continues at coordinate 19,406 of JAXMAW010000027.1, read as the reverse complement.
GCACCTGACCTTTGACGGCCGGCCGAGGAAGTGTGCCAAGATCGCCGGCGACGTGACCGGCAACTACCACCCGCACGGTACGGTACCGGCCTACGAGGCGTTGGTGCGGCTGGCGCAGCCGTGGGTGATGCGCATGACGCTGGTCCACGGGCAGGGCAACTTCGGCTCGGTGGACGGCGACCCGCCCGCGGCCGATCGCTACACCGAGGCGAAGCTGACGACGCTGGCCGAGGCGCTAATGACGGAGCTGCGCCAGCGCACGGTGCCGATGCGGCCCAACTACGACAACACCCGCGAGGAGCCGGTCGTGCTGCCGGCCCAGTTCCCCAACCTGTTGGTAAACGGGTCGTCGGGCATCGCCGTCGGGTTGGCGACGAACATCCCGCCGCACAACCTCGGCGAGGTCTGCCGGGCCTCCGTCTTCTTGATCGAGAACCCCGACGCGACGACGGCCCAGCTGCTGGACCGGGTGAAAGGCCCGGACTTCCCGCTGGGTGGCAAGATCATCACCGACCGGGCCTCGCTGCGAAAGATCTACGAGGAGGGAACCGGCACGATCAAGATCCAGGCCGAGTGGGAGTTCGAGGAGACCGGCCGCAAGAAGCAGATCGTCATCACCTCGATCCCCTACGGCGTGGACAAGGGCAAGCTCGAGAGCGACATCGGCGCGATCATCGAGGAGCGCCGGCTGCCGCAGCTGGTCGGGCTGGTCAACGAGAGCAACGAGAAGGAGGGGCTGCGGATCGCCCTGGAGGTGAAGCCGGACACCGACCCCAACCACGTCATGGCCTACCTCTACAAGCACACGCAGCTGCAAGACACCTTCCCGGTGAACCTGACCTGCCTGGTGCCGGAGGTGCGCAACGGCGTCGAGACGGTTCGGCCGCAGAGGCTGGGGCTGAAGGAGGTGCTGCGCTACTTCCTCGACTTCCGCCTGGAGACGGTGAAGCGGCGGTTCGAGTACGAGTTGGAGCAGCTCCGCCGGCGCATCCACATCCTCGAAGGTTTCAAGATCATCTTCAACGCCCTGGACGAGGCGATCCGGATCATCCGCGAGTCGTCGGGCAAGGCCGACGCGGCGGAGAAGCTGATCAAGCGCTTCAAGCTGGACGAGGAGCAGGCCGCCGCCGTACTGGAGGCGCAGCTGTACAAGATCGCCCAGATGGAGATTCAGAAGATCCTCGACGAGCTGAAGGAGAAGACGGAGAAGGCCAAGCAGATCGAGGCGATCCTGGGGTCGAAGAAGAAGCTGTGGGGCGTCGTCAAGGACGAGCTGGGCGAGGTGGTCGAGAGGTACGGCGGCAAGGACCGCCGGCGGACGCGGCTGGGCTCGTCCGAGGACGAGGTGGAGTTCGACCCCGAGGCGTACATCGTCCGCGAGAACACCAACGTCGTGCTGACGCGCGACGGCTGGCTGAAGCGGGTCGGCCGGCTGGCCTCGGTCGAGACGACGCGCGTCCGCGAGGGCGACGAGGTGCAGGCGGTCGTGCCGGGCAGCACGGCCGACCACGTCGTCTTCTTCGCCGACGACGGCACCGCGTACACGATGCGGATGCTGGAGGTGCCGGCCACGGCGGGCTACGGCGAGCCGATCCACAAGTTCTTCCGCCTGGCCGACAAGGTCAAGGTCGTCGGCTGCGCCAGCGCCGACCCGCGCTTCGTGCCGGTGGACACGCCGCCGGCCAACGGTGAGCCGGCGGGGCCTTACGTCCTGGTCGTCACGGCGGAGGGACAGGTGCTACGCACGCCGTTCGCCCCGTTCCGCACCGCCTCCACCCGGGCTGGCCGCCGCTACGTCCGGCTGTCGGACGGCGACAAGGTGGTGCTGGCCGGCGTGGTGCGCGACGAGACGTCGCTGATGCTGGCGTCGGCCAACGGCCGCATCCTCCACTTCGCCATCGACGACGTCAACATCCTGGCCGGCGTCGGCAAGGGGGTGATCGGCATCAAGCTCGACAAGGACGACACCTGCCTCGGCGGGCTGCCGCTGTCGAAGGACCAGACGACTTTGACCGTGGAGACGACCGGCGGCAAGACGATGGAGTTCACCAGGCGCTACGAGGTGGTCGGCCGCGGCGGCAAGGGGTTCGAGGCGGTGAAGCGGACCGGTTTTGCCCGCATCCTGCCGCCGCCGATCCAGCTGACCGACTGGGACGCCGTCGAGGCGATGAACGGCGACGTGAAGCCGGCGAAGCGGGACGGGGGGCCGAAGGGGCTGTTCGAGTGAGGAGGCTGGGGCATGAGCGCACCGACAACCCGCGCGACGATCGACGACCTCTATCGCATCGATGGCAAGGCCGAGCTGATCGGCGGGAGGATCGTGAAGCATATGCCTACCGGGCGAAGGCCTCACAAGGTCGCACTCCGGATAACAATGCATCTTGACCAGTATGCCGTCTTAACTGGTCGGGGGGAGGCCTACGGGGACAACATGGGATTCACTGTCCCCGAACTCACCTCCGGCCGCGAGTCATTCTCGCCGGACGCATCCTACTACGATGGCCCTTTCCCCGCGAATGAGATGCGCTTCATCGAGGGCCCGCCGACCTTCGCCGTCGAGGTGCGCAGCGAGAACGACTACGGTCCGTCTGCCGAGGCCGAGATGGCCGCCAAGCGCGACGATTACTTTGAAGCCGGAACGAAGGTGGTCTGGGACGTCGATCCGATCGCCGAGACGGTCGCCTGCTACCGCAACCCGACCGACCCGCCGACAATCTGGAAGCGTGGCGACACCGCCGACGCCGAGCCGGCCGTGCCCGGGTGGCGAATCAAGGTCGATGACATCTTTGCCTGAGAGCGGAACCCGATCACATGAGCAACGCGGTGACGAAGTCGAAGCAGTACACCGAGGCCGACATCGACGTCCTCGAGGGGCTGGAGCCGGTGCGCAAGCGGCCGTCGATGTACATCGGCGGCGTGGACAAGTCCGGCCTGCACCACCTCGTCTGGGAGATCGTCGATAACGCCGTCGATGAGTACCTCAACGGCCACGCCGACGCCGTCACCGTCACGCTGCACAAGAAGGGCGACGCCGTCACCGTCAGCGACAACGGCCGCGGCATCCCCGTCGGCATCCACCCCAAGCACAAGCGGCCGACGCTGGAGCTGATCCTGACCACGCTGCACTCCGGCGGCAAGTTCGGCGAGGGCAACGGCTACGTCTACTCCGGCGGCCTGCACGGCGTCGGCTCGTCGGTCGTCAACGCCCTGTCGAAGAAGCTCGTCGCCACCATCCGCCGCGACGGCCACGAGTACGAGCAGACCTTCTCGCGCGGCAAGCCGTCGGCGGCGCTTCAGACGCTCGGCGCCGCCCGCGGCCACGGCACGACGATCCACTTCGAGCCGGACCCCGACATCTTCCGCAGCACGCACCTCGACGCGGAGCTGATCCGCGAGCGGCTGGCGGACATGTCGTACATCCACAGCGGCCTGAAGATCACCTTCAAGAACGAGGTCGCCGGCGAGACGCACGACCTGACGCACCCCGGCGGCATCCCCGAGTTTTTGGGCCACCTCGTCCAGGCGACCCAGAAGGCCGAGGTCGCCCCGCCGTTCACGCAGGCCCGCAAGGAGGGCGACCGCCTCGAAATCGCGATGCAGTGGACCGAGGCGACCGACGAGGCGATCCGGTCCTACGTCAACGGCATCCGCACCTCCGGCGGCGGCACCCACGAGAACGGGTTCAAGGCCGGCATCGCCAAGGCGGTCCGCAACTACATCGCCACCCACGACGTCAAGATCAAGGGCCTGGACATCACCGCCGACGACATCCGCGAGGGTGTCGTTGGCGTGCTCTCCGTGTTCGTCCGCGAACCGATGTTCCAGGGCCAGACGAAGGACCGCCTGAACAACCCTGAGCTGGCGGCGGTGGTGGACAACTACGTCCGCTCCGGCCTGGAGGCGTGGCTGAACGCCAACCGCACCGCGGCGGACGCCATCGTCGGCCGCATCGTGCTGGCCGCCCGCGCCCGGATGGCGTCGCGGGAGGCGGCCACCGAGGTCAAGCGCAAGAGCGTCACGGCGCGGCGGCTGAACCTGCCGGGCAAGCTCGCCGACTGCAAGTCCACCGCCCTGGACGAGACCGAACTGTTCATCGTCGAGGGCGACTCCGCCGGTGGGAGCGCCAAGCAAGGCCGCAACAACAAGACGCAGGCGGTGCTGCCGTTGCGGGGCAAGATCCTCAACTCCGAGGGCCTCGCCCTGAGCAAGGTGCTGACCAACGCCGAGCTGACCGACCTGGTGACCGCCATCGGCACCGGGGCCGGCGAGAAGTTCCACCTCAAGGGGCTGCGCTACGGCAAGGTCATCCTGCTGATGGACGCCGACGCCGACGGCATGCACATCTCGACGCTGCTGTTGGCGTTCTTCTTCCGCCACATGCCGGACCTGATCCGCCACGGCCACGTCTTCCTGGCCCAGCCGCCGTTGTATCGTGTCATCGTCGGTAAGGACACGTTCTACGCCCGCGACGACCAGCACAAGGAGGAGATCCTCGCCGGGCTGCGGGCCAACGCCAAGCCGGAGGTGGGCCGGTTCAAGGGCCTCGGCGAGATGAACGCGAAGGAACTGGCCGACACGACTCTCGACCCGCGGCACCGGACGCTGTTGAAGGTGGACATCGACTCGCTGGTGGAGACCGACCGCACCTTCGTGGACTTGCTCGGCAAGGACGCGGCCCAGCGGCAGCGGTTCGTCATGGACCGGGCCGGCGAGGTTAGCCCTGACGAGGTCGATGTCTGATCAATACTCCGCCTTCACGAACTCGTACCCGGCGACGGCGAGCATGGCCACGGCGAACGCCACCGACGCCAGCAGCGACAACTCCGGCGACAGCGCCCCGAGGGTGTCCACGTCCCTCAGCTCCTGCGCCAGCGGGAAGTACTGAGCCGCGTCGAGCGCCTGGGCGAGGAAGTAACCCATGTCCGCCGGCTTTGGCAAGAACCAGTACGCCGCCTCCAGGGCCCGCGAGTAGCCCTCGCCGACGTGACCCTGCCCCGACAGGTGCGCTAGCGAGGCGTGCCGGCCGAAGTTCAGGCCCCAGCACGCCAGCCAGAACAGCAGCGACCCGAACACGCAGGTGATCGTGCTGCGGGACCAGACGGCGAGGAAGGCCGAGAAGCTGAAGAAGATCGCGAAGTGCAGCACCAGCAACGGGACGCAAAGGAGGTATTGCGGCGCCCACACCCCGGTGCGGACCGCCAGGGCCAGCCACGTCCCGCCGACGAACACGGCCGCCTGCGCCGCGACGAAGACGACCACGCCGACGTACTTGCCGGCCAGCAGGCTCCAGCGCGGCACCGGCTTGGCCAACAGGACGCTGACCGCGGTCGGCTCCAGGAACGTGGGCAGGAACCCGGCGGTCCAGACCAGGGCTAGCAAAAGTCCGATGGTGTCGGCGATGCCGCCGGCCAGCACGAGTTGGAGCCAGCGCACCGCATCCTCGCGGTACTGCTGCCACGGCACGCGGACCGCGCCGAGGAGGAACGTCACCTCACCCTTGATCTTGTCCACGCCGGCCCGCGCCGGGTCCACGTCCTTCGTCAGCGGGTCGTCGGCCGGGACGCGCTCGGCCGTCTCCTTGGCCGGCTTGGTCGGCAGCCCCACCGTCGATACGGAGAGGCAGAACGCGGTGCAGACGCCGCTGACCGCGAGCATCACCCAGAAGATGCGCGAGGCCAGCGACTGGCGGAACGTGTCCCAGACCAACCAGCGGATGACCAGCAGCGCGGCGGGGAGGTTCATGACTCGTACAGCTCGTGCAGGGCTTCTTCCAGGGATCGCGGCTGCCCGTTCTTGCCGGTCAGCTCGCCGGTCGGGCCGCAGAACGCCAGCGCCCCGCGCTTGACCACCGCGACGCGGTCGCACAGCTGCTCCACCTCCGGCAGGACGTGCGACACCAGCAGAACGGTTCGTCCGGACTGCTTCAGCCGGGCGACGACCTCGCGCAGCAGCCGGCGGCCGGCGAGGTCGAGGCCCTCGGTCGGCTCGTCGAGCACCAGCAAGTCCGGCTCGTTGAGTAGGGCCTGCGCCAGGCCAAGCCGCTGCACCATGCCCTTGCTGTAGCGCCAGATTGGGTCGCCGGCCCGGTCGGCGAGGCCGACCGTCGTCAGCAGCTCCTCGACGCGCGGGCCGAGCGCCTCGTAGGGGATCAGTGTCATCGCGCCGTAGCACCAGAGCAGCTCGCGGGCGTTGAGGTAGCGCGGGAAGGCGTGGTTCTCGTGCATGTAGCCGACCCGGCCGAGTGTGCGGCGGTCGGCGGAGGGCCGGCCGAGCCGGGTGATCGTCCCGGAGGTGGGCGGCGACAGCGACAGCAGCAGCTTGACCAGCGTCGTCTTGCCGGCGCGGTTGGGGCCGAGCAGGCCGAACACCTCGCCCGGCTCGACGGAGAAGCTGACGCGGTCCACCGCCCGCAGGGCGCGGCGCGGCAGCCAGGACAGCGGGTAGTCTCGGACGACGTCGTGAAACTCGACGGCCGGCGGCATGGGTGGGTGTTGAACCTCCGTGGGGCGGCCCACGAGCCGCGCACGAAGTAAGCGGTCTTCCCCACCCGCTTACTTACGTGGGGCGCGGCTCGCCGGGGCCTTGTCTAAAGGAGATAACCCACTCCGCGCGAAAAGACAAGCGGCGCGGAATGCCGGTGGTGCCCGCGGGGCGGGCCGGGTATCATGGGTCAGATACCGAAGTCCCCACCCCAGAGTACGAATCCCATGGCCGACCCGGTCACCCCTCTCACCCAGTGTCCCCTCATTGTCATACGCGTCACGCAGGAGAGGGTCATGGGTGACGCCGTCGCCGACGGCCTGCGCGACGAGTTGCTGGCCTTGTACGACCAGTCAGGGGCGCAGCACGTCGTCCTCGACCTGGAGTCGGTCGTGTACCTCTCCAGCGCCGGCATCCGGCCGCTGCTGTCGCTGAGCAAGAAGGTGCGCGAGCGCGAGGGGCGGCTGGTGCTGTGCCGGCTGCACGAGGAGGTCAACGGGGTGCTGCTGGCGACCCGGCTGATCAGCTCGCACGGCTCGGCCCCGGCGACGTTCGAGAGCCGGTCCGACGTCCCCGCCGCGGTATCGAGCCTGTACCAGTGAGCGCCGCGGCGGCCACGAGAAAGCCCAGCCCGACGAGTGGGCCACGTTCCTCACCAACGCCGCCAAGGAGCCGGCGGGGAAAGAACCAGGCCGTGGCCCTCACCGGCCGCGATCGCGCTCTCGCAATAACCGCCGCGCCGTGGCACAATGCCGGGTCGGATGCTGCCGGCCCACAGGGTGTCTAACATTGGCCGAATCAACCGATCGGGTACCGTTACCAAATGGTTTTGACGGCGCGACCGGATGTCGAACTTCGGCGGATTTGCCGAGGGCCTCCGGCTCATCCCTCCGGATCGATGCCCAGCGCCCGCAGCTTCGACGCCAGCCGCTCCCCTCGGGTCTTCTCCTCGTCAGCGCGCTTCCGCTCGTCGTCGGCCCGCTTCTCGGCCGCCTCACTCTCGGCCCAGCGCTCCAGGTTCGTCAGGAACGGCCGGCCGTCGGGGTAGTAGATCCGCAGTGCGCCACTGGTCAGGTCGAACCGAATCCCCAGGCGCGGGCTGACGAACTCGCTCCCCACCCGCACCTTCCGCAGCGCCGCCCGGCCGCGCAGGTAGGCCGTGAGTTTCTCCTTCTGCGGGTCGTAGACGTAGTACTCCTCGACGCCGTACTCGTCGTAAAACCGCAGCTTCTCGTCCATCTCCGGCTTCTTGTTCCCCGGCGACAGAATCTCGAAGACGACCGTCAGCGGCACGCCTCCCTCCAGGTGCTGGATGTACGAGGGCCGGTGCCCCTTCGGCCGGCCGAACACGACGTAGACGTCCGGGGCCTGGCGGATGGCCGGATCGCCCTCGACGGGGTACCACAGGTTGTCGGCGGCGACGAACACGTCGGGGTCGTCGCGGAACAGCCGCTCGAGGTTGTTCTCGATGGTGTTGATCCACAGGAACTGGAGCGTGTTCTCCGCCATCGGCTTGCCGTCCGAGCTGGGGTAGACGACCTGCACCGTTCTCCGCGCGACCATGTCAGGACTCCTCTCGGCCTACCCGCGAAGGTACCCTCCCGCCAACCGGCGAGCAACCCCACCCCCCGCGCCGACCCCGTCACCAAACGGGTTTATCGGGGCTGCCCGCCGTCTCCAAACGGAGTTATCGGCAGCCGCGCCTGTCAATCCGTGTCCCTGGCCCCATCCCGCCGACGATAAACTTCTCGTGGACCCCCGGAGACTCTACAATGGAATGGTCGGGGGACAGTCCTGTACGCGCGGTCAGGGGGGCTTGTCGAACCACATGGATGACTTGCAACATGAGTGCGGGATCGCCGCGATCTACCATTTGCCGGGGGGCCAGCCATCGAGCCTCGCCCCCCTCGACGGCCCCGAGCACGTCTCGCGGCTGATGTCGCGGCTCTTGCTCGACCTGCAAAACCGGGGCCAGCTCGCCGCCGGCTTCTCCACCTACAACCCCCGCCGCGACCGCCTCCTGGCCACCTACAAGCAGATCGGCACCGTCATCGAGGCCTTCCGCCTCAACCACCGCGCCAAGTACGAAAGCATCATGCAGGAGTTCTCCGGCCGGGCCGCCATCGGCCACGTCCGGTACGCCACCTGCGGCGGCAGCGACCGCAACTACGCCCAGCCGTTCGAGCGCGACCACGGCTGCAAGTGGAAGTGGTTCTCCTTCGCGTTCAACGGTCAGCTCGCCAACTACGCCGAGCTGCGCGACAACCTTTTGTCGCAGACCGACTACCACCTGACGCGGAGCACCGACACCGAGATCGTCATGCACTACCTCAGCCACGAGCTGAGCCAGGCCGGCGACGACCGGCCCGACCTCGTCGAGGTGTTCCGCCGGCTGTCCCGCAAGTTCGACGGGGCCTACAACCTGGTCTTCCTCAACGCCACGGGCGACATGGTGGTGCTGCGCGACCCCAACGGCTTCCGCCCGCTGTGCGTCGCCCAGGACGGCCCGCTGTTCGCCGCCGCCAGCGAGAGCGTCGCCCTGTTCAACCTCGGCTTCAAGGACGTCCGCTCGCTGGCGCCGGGCGAGATGGTCGTCATCCAGGACGGCGACGTCCGCTTCGAGCGGTTCGCCCCCGAGCAGCGGCCGGCCCACTGCTTCTTCGAGTGGATCTACTTCGCCAACGTCGCCAGCAACCTCGACGGCCGCGGCGTCTACCTCACCCGCTCGGCCCTGGGCAGGGAGCTGGCCGCCCAGGAGCGCCAGATGGGCCGCGTCCCGCTCGACCGGGACACCATCGTCGTGCCGGTGCCCGACACCGGCAAGGCGGCTGCCGACGCGATGGCCTACGAGCTGGGCCTGCCGTCGGTCGAGGGGCTGATCCGCAACCGGTACATCGGCCGGACGTTCATCGAGGGCCAGAACCGGGCCGAGCGGGTGCAGCTGAAGTACACCCCGCTGCGCGAGGTGCTCCACGGCAAGCGGGTGCTGCTGATCGAGGACACCATCGTCCGCAGCACGACGATGAAGACGCTGCTGAGCGACCTGCGGACGCGGGGCGGGGCGGCGGAGATCCACGTCCGCGTCGCCTGCCCGCCGATCGTCGCCCCGTGCTTCTACGGCATCGACATGTCCACGGTGCGCGAGCTGTTCGCCCCGCGCTTCATGGACGGCATGGAGGTCACCTCGGCCGAGCAGGAGGCGATGGCCAAGGAGCTGGGCGCCGACTCGCTGGCCTACCTGCCGCTGCCGGCGATCTCCCGCTGCATCGGCCTGCCCGACGACCACCTGTGCCGCGGTTGCCTCACCGGCAGCTACCCCACGGCGACGGGCGAGCGCCTCTACCAGCTGTCGCTGAGGCAGCGAGCGGGCGCGGGCAACGGCCGCACCTACGAGGCCCTGCCCGCCGCCGAGCCGGTCACGTCGTGAGGCGCGGTTGTCCCTCCCCACCCCGCGCCTACAGTAAGGGTGTCCCGGCGGGTCAGGTCAGCCCCACGAACGCCCGCCGCGCGAAGGTGGTTGCGCGATGCCAACCCTCCCCGGTGACGTCTTCGCGGGGGCCGGCGAAACCGCCGCGCTCATGAGAGCCAAGGACTGGTCCGCGACCGCCCTCGGCCCGATCGAGGGCTGGCCCCAGGGCCTGAAGATCGTCGTCCGCATCCTGCTCACCTCCCGCTACGCCATGTGGCTCGGCTGGGGGCCCGGCTTGACCTTCTTCTACAACGACGCCTACGCCCGGATGACGCTCGGCCCCAAGCACCCCTGGGCGCTGGGCCGGTCCGCCCGCGAGGTGTGGTCGGAGATCTGGGCCGACATCGGCCCGCGCATCGACTCGGTCCTTCGCACCGGCGAGGCGACCTGGGACGAGCGGCTCTTGCTGTTCCTGGAGCGGCACGGCTACCCCGAGGAGACCTACCACACCTTCTCCTACAGCCCGGTCTTCGACGACCAGGGCGCCGTCGCGGGCATGCTCTGCGTCGTCACCGAGGACACCGACCGCGTCCTGGACGAGCGGCGGCTGCGGCTCTTGCGCGAGTTGGCCTCCGACCTTGCCGGGCTGCAAACCGAGCAGGACCTGTTCGACGCCGCCTGCCGCCGCATCTCTTCCTGCCCGCGCGACCTGCCGTTCACGCTGACCTACCTCGTCGAGGCAGGAGGCCGCGCCCGCCTCGCCTGCGCGACCGGCGTCGAGCCCGGCGATACCGCCGCGCCGATTGAGGTCTCCCCCGGCGGTGGCCCGTGGCCGGCCGATGAGGCGCTCTCCGGCCGCACCGTGACGGTCGAGGACCTGGCGACGCGCCTGCCCGGCCTGCCGGCCGGCCCGCGCGGCGCGGCGCCGCGCCAGGCGGTCGTCGTGCCGTTGGCGAAGCAGGGTTCCGATGCCCCGGCCGGGTTCTTCGTGGCCGGCGTCAACCCGTTCCGCCGGCTCGACGCCTCCTACACCGGCTTCCTCAACCTGCTGGCCGGCCAGGTGGCGTCCGGCCTGGCCAGCGCCCGCGCCGCTGAGGCCGAGCGCAAGCGCGCCGAGGCCCTGGCGGAGCTGGATCGGGCCAAGACCGCCTTCTTCTCCAACGTCAGCCACGAGTTCCGAACCCCGCTGACGCTCATGCTCGGCCCGGTCGAGGACCTGCTCGCCAGGCCGGCCGGTGAGCCGTCGCCGGACGGACGGGCGTCTCTGGAGGTCGTTCACCGCAACGGCCTGCGCCTCCTGCGGCTGGTCAACTCGCTGCTGGACTTCTCCCGCATCGAGGCCGGCCGCGCCCAGGCGTCCTACGAGCCGACCGACCTCGCCGCGCTCACCGCCGACCTGGCGAGCAACTTCCGCTCTGCCTGCGAGAAGGCCGGCCTGTCGCTCGTCGTGGACTGCCCGCCGCTGCCGGAGCCAGTCTATGTGGACCGCGACCTGTGGGAGAAGGTCGTCCTCAACCTCCTGTCCAACGCCTTCAAGTTCACCCTCCAGGGCGAGATCCGCGTCACCCTGCGTCCCGCCGCCGGCCGCGCCGAGTTGGAGGTGCGCGACACCGGCACCGGCATCCCCCAGGCCGAGCTGCCGCACCTGTTCGAGCGCTTCCACCGCGTCGAGGGGGCGCGAGGGCGCACCCAGGAGGGGACGGGGATCGGGCTGGCGCTGGTGCAGGAGCTGGTGAAGCTGCACGGCGGGGCCATCCGCGCCGACAGCGCCCCCGATCGGGGCACCGCCTTCACCGTGTCGCTCCCGCTGGGGTCGGCCCACCTCCCGGCCGACCGCGTCCGGGCCGAGCGGGTGTCGTCGGGCCCGTCGCTGGGGGCGGCCCCGTTCGTGCAGGAGGCGCTGCGCTGGCTGCCTTCAACAAAGGATGAAGTACGAAGGATGGAGGATGAGATCAGAAGTGGAGAAAGGACCGCACCGGATCCTCTTGTTCATCCTTCACCCTCCACCCTTCATCCTTCCAGCCGAAGGCCGCGGGTTCTGCTCGCCGACGACAACCTCGACATGCGCGACTACGTCCGCCGCCTGCTCAGCGCCGAGTACGACGTCGCCGCCGTCGCCGACGGCCGGCAGGCCCTCGCCGCCGCCCAGACCCAGCCGCCCGATTTGGTGATCAGCGACGTGATGATGCCGCACCTCGACGGGTTCGGCCTGCTGCGGGCGCTGCGGGATGACCCGCGCACGGCGGCGGTGCCGGTCATCCTGCTGTCGGCCCGCGCCGGCGAGGAGGCGCGCATCGAGGGGTTGAAGGCGGGGGCGGACGACTACCTCATCAAGCCGTTCAGCGCCGCGAGCCGCTGGCCCGGGTCGGCGGCACGCTGGCACTGGCCGCCGCCCGGGCCGAGACGGCCACCGTGCTGGAGAGCATCACCGAGGCGTTCGCCGCCGTCGATGCGGACTGGCGGCTCACCCACGTCAACGCCCAGGCGGAGAAGGTCTACCGGCTTGGCCGTAAGGAGCCTGGTCGGCAGGGTCCTCTGGGAAGTCTTCCCCGAGGCGGTCGGCACCGCCTTCGAGCGCGAGTACCGCCACGCGATGGCCGCCGGGTGCCGGTCCGCCTGGAGGAGTACTACAAGCCGTTCCAGACCTGGTTCGAGGTGGCCGTCTACCCGGTCCGGGCCGGCGGGCTGGCGTTCTACTTCCGAGACGTCAGCGACCGCAAGCGGGCCGACGAGGAGCGCGAGCGGCTGTACAAGGCCGCCGAGGCCGCCCGCTCCGACGCCGAGTTGGCCAACCGGGCCAAGGACGAGTTCCTCGCCACGCTGTCGCACGAGCTGCGCACCCCGCTCAACGCCATCCTCGGCTGGGCCCGAATCCTCCAACTGGGCCAGGCCGGCCCCGACGACCTGCGCGAGGGGCTGGAGGTGATCGAGCGCAACTCCAAGGCCCAGGCCCAGCTGATCGAGGACCTGCTCGACCTGTCGCGCATCATCTCGGGCAAGCTGCGGCTCGACGTGCAGCGCGTCGCGCTGCTCGACGTGATCGAGCAGGCGCTGGCGGCGGTGGCGCCGGCGGCCGAGGCCAAGGGGGTGCGCCTGCACCGCGTCCTCGACCCGCTGGCCGGGCCCGTCAGCGGCGACCCGGCGCGGTTGCAACAGGTGGTGTGGAACCTGCTGTCCAACGCGGTGAAGTTCACGCCCAAGGGCGGCAAGGTCCAGGTGGTCCTGGAGCGCGTCAACTCGCACGTCGAGATCAGCGTCAGCGACACCGGGCAGGGGATCCGACCGGAGTTCCTCCCCTACGTGTTCGACCGCTTCCGCCAGGCCGACTCCTCGACGACCCGCCGCCACGGCGGCCTGGGGCTGGGGCTGTCGATCGTCAAGCAGCTAATCGAGATGCACGGCGGCTCGGTGCGGGCGAAGAGCCCCGGCGAGGGCCAGGGGGCCACGTTCACCGTGTCGCTGCCGGTGCCGGTCGTCCACGACGCGGCGGCGGGCCGCCGGCCCCAGCCTTCCCCGGAGCAGCCGTGCCCGCCCCGCACCCACCTGGGCGGGGTGAAGGTGCTCGTCGTCGATGACGAGTCGGACTCCCGCGAGCTGGTCCGCCGCATCTTGAGGGCGTGCGAGGCGGAGGTGTTCACGGCCGGGTCCGCCGAGGAGGCGGCCGCGGCGGCCGAGCGGCACCGGCCGCACGTGCTGGTCAGCGACATCGGCATGCCGGGCCAGGACGGCTACGACCTGATCCGACGGGTGCGCGCCGCCGGCCGGTCCGCCAGGGAGATGCCGGCGGTGGCGCTGACCGCGTTCGCCCGGCCGGAAGAGCGGCGGCGGGCGCTGCTGGCGGGGTTCCAGGTCCACATCGCCAAGCCGGTCGATCCCGAGGAACTGGTGGCGCTGGTCGCCAGCCTCGTCGGCCGGACCGGCGGGGGGTGAGGGGGTAGGGCATGCCCAGACACAAGGTGCTGGTGGTGGACGACAACGCCGACTCGGCGCGGATGCTGGCGATGTTGGTCCGGCTGGGCGGCCACGAGGTCAAGGCCGCGGTCGGCGGGGCCGAGGCCCTGGCGGCGGTGCGCGACTTCACCCCCGGCTTCGCCTTCCTCGACCTGGGCATGCCCCTGATGGACGGCTTCGAGCTGGCCCGCCGGCTGCGGCTGACGCCGGGGCTGGAGCGCGTCGTGCTGGTCGCCATGACCGGGTTCGGCGACGACGACCACCAGCGCCGCGCCCGCGAGGCCGGGTTCGACCACCACCTGGTGAAGCCGGCCGACCCGGCCGAGATCGAGAAGCTCCTCGCCGGCGCCGGGTAGCGAATCGACCCGGCCCGCCCGCGCCAGGCCGGACGAATCCTGGTACAGTGGACAGGTCCAGGAATATCTCCACCGCGGTGGGGAAGAGGGCCATGTCCACGGACCATACCTGCGCGAGCGGTCACAGCTGGCGGGGGGATGACCCCCAGGCGACAATTTGCCCCATCTGCACCTCGCTGGGCGACGACTTGCTGCCGCCGGCGCCGCGCCGCCGGGAGGCCCTGCCCGACGTCCCCGGCTACGACGTGCTCGAGCCGCTCGGCCGGGGGGGCATGGGCGTCGTCTTCAAGGCCCGGCAGCACGGCCTGAACCGCCTGGTGGCGCTGAAGCTGATCCCGGCCGGCCCCGAGCTGCCGGCCGCGGCCCGGGGCGAGGTCGCCGCCCGGTTCCGCACCGAGGCGGCCGCCGTCGCCCGGCTGTCGCACCCGAACATCGTTCAGGTCTACGAGGTCGGCGAGTGGCTCCCGCCCGACCGGCCCCCGGTGCCGTTCCTCGCCATGGAGTACGTGGCCGGCGGTAGCCTGGCCCGAAGGCTGAACGCCGGTCCGCTGCGCCGGCCGCCGCCGCCGGCCTGGCCGAGACGCTGGCCCGCGCTGTTCAGGCGGCCCACGACAAGGGCGTCGTCCACCGCGACCTCAAGCCGGACAACGTGCTGCTGGCCGAGGACGGCACGCCCAAGGTCGCCGACTTCGGCCTGGCCCGGTTCATCGAGGTCGGCCCGGCCACCGTCATCTCCGGGCCGACCCGGGACGGCACCGTCCTCGGCACGCCGTCGTACATGGCGCCGGAACAGGCCCGCCCGGGCTCCTTCCCGCTCGGCCCCGGCGCCGACGTCTGGGCGCTGGGCGCGATCCTCTACTGCTGCCTGACCGGTCGGCCCCCGTTCCTCGCCGCGGTGGTGCACGAGACCTTGCGCCAGGTCGCCGAGCAGGACCCGGTCGCCCCGTCGCGCCTCAACGCGCGCATCCCCCGTGACCTCGAAACCGTCTGCCTGAAGTGCCTGCGGAAGGGCCCGGCCGAGCGCTACCTCACGGCGAAGGAACTGGCCGACGACCTCGACAGCACCCGGGCCGACCGGTAGTGGCGAGGCCAGTCCGCCGGGCCGTTCGGGCCTGGCGCTGGGCGCACCGCAACCTGCTGGCGGCTCAGTCGCTGACGGCGGCCGCCCTCGCAGTCGTCGTCGGGCTGCTCGCCGTCACGCTCTCCTGGCGAGCGGAACGGCACCAGAGGCGCCAGGCCGAGCCGTCGCTGCGGCAAACGCGGGAGCTACTCGCGGGCGTCGTCGGTCAGGTGTACGACGACCTCCGCCTGCCCGACGCCGGCCGCGAGCCGTTCCCGCCGGCGATGGCGGTAGACATGCTCCGCCGGCTGGGCGAGTACCAGGCCTCCTTCGCGGTCAGCCCGGCGCGGAGCCGAGTTGGCCTCGCAGCGAGACCTGGCGGCGGGCTGCTGCTGGCGGCCGCCGGCCAGCCGCGCGACGCCGTGGCCGTGCTGCGCGGCCAACGTCGGCGAGGTGGGCGAGGAGGCCGCCGGGACTGGCACTCCCTGGCGCTGGTGCAGCGGGGGTGCGGCCAGGCGGACGAGGCGGCCCGGCTCGTGCGCCGCGCTGTGAGTTGGCCCGACCGGGAGTGCCGGCGGTCCTCGGGGCCGCGGCTGCATGACCTCGGCCGAGACGCCTTCCGGCGTCGCCGCCTGGACGACGCCTCGCGCTACCTGACCGATTCGGCCGCGGCCTGGGACCGCGTCCTGGTGGGAGACCCGGTGCCGGGCGCGGCGCCGACCGGGCCGCGGTCGAGGTGGACCTGGGTCGGCTGACCGCCGAGCGGGGCGACGTGGCGACGGCCCTGAAGCACCTCGACGAGGCGCGGCGCGAGCTGACCGCACTGGCCAGGGAAGCGCCGGGGGAGCGGCGGTACGCCGTCGCGCTGTCGCGGGCCTACCTGGAGACCGGCCGGCTGCTGGTGCGCCCGGCCAGCGTGACTCCCAAGAGCGTGGCGGAACTCCTCGCCCGGACGGCGGCCCTGCGGCGGGCGGCCGAGGTCATCGAGCAGGGCAAGGAGGTGCAGGCCGGCCTGGCCCGGCTCAGCAACGAGCCGGTCACCCGCGCCTGGCTGAACGCGGAGGTGCAGCACGCGCTGCTGAACGCCCGGCTCCTCCTGGGCCAGCGCAAGTTCGAGCAGGCCGAGCGGCTGGCGGCGCGCGCCTTGCCGATGCTGGAGCAGCTGGGCAAGGTCGGGCTCGGCCTCGACCTGACCGCCGAGCGGTTCCGCTATGAGACCTACCTCGGCGTGGCGACGGCGAGCACCCCGACCCGGCGCGACGCCGCGGTCGCCTCCCTTCGCCGCGCCCTGGGGCTGATGAAACAGCTGGACGTCGATCCCCTCCCGGAGGGGGTGGCGCCCCGGGAGCTGGGCGAGACGACGTACCTCCTCGCGGCGGCGCTGCGCAACCTGAAGCTGCCCGGCGAGGCGGTCGTGGCCGGCCGGCAAGCCGCGAAGTGGCAGCGGGCCGTGCAGGCCGTCGCGCCCGGGGACCGGGACCTCCGCAAGGAACTGAGCCGGACCCTGTTCGAGCTGGGCGGCGAGTACCGCGAAACCGGGGCGCACGCCCCCGCGGCCGAGGCCGCCCGGGAGCGCGCCGCGCTTTGGCCCGACGACGCCGACGAGCTTCACGACGTCGCCTGCGAGCTGTGCATGTGCGCCCGAGTGGCGTCCGCGGACCAGAAGGCCCGCCAGGCTTATCACGACGAGGCGATCGCCGTGCTGGGCAAGGCCGTCGCTGCCGGGCTGAAGGGCGCCGGCAGCCTGCGCAAGGACGGCGACTTCACGCCGCTGCGCGACCGACCGGAGTTCCAGAAGCTGGTCGCCGAGGTCGAGAGGCGCGACCGCCAGTGAGCCGCCAGCTCCTGTTCTCACGGGGCAGGCTCCCTGGTATGATGGACGGCCAGAGGAGCGCACCCCATGGCCCGCAACGACAACCCCAAGGAAGATGTCGTCAAGGACATCTGCCGCAACCGCCGCGCCTACCACGACTACGAGGTGCTCGACCGCCTCGAGTGCGGGGTCGCGCTGACCGGGACGGAGGTGAAGAGCCTGCGCGAGGGGCAGTCGAGCCTGGAGGAGTCCTACGCCAAGATCGAGTCCGGCGAGGTGTGGCTGATCGGCAGCGACATCCCCGAGTACTCGATGGGCAACAAGATGAACCACAAGCCGAAGCGGCCGCGCAAGCTGCTGCTGCACCGCCGCGAGATCGAGCGGTTCGCCGGTAAGGCGACGCAGAAGGGGTTCACCCTGGTGCCGCTGCGGCTGTACTTCAAGAACGGCCGGGCGAAGGTCGAGCTGGCCGTCTGCCGGGGCAAGCAGACGCACGACAAGCGGGAGTCGCTGAAGAAGAAGGACGCCGAGCGGGAGATCCGCCGGTCGATGAGTGACCGCCGCAAGCGGTGATCCGGGGGCGGTTTCGCGGAAGGATTCGCGATGTCCAATCGGGTGATTCGGGCCGCCGGGGCGGTGTCCCTGGCGGCGCTGGCGGTGATCTTCCTTGGCTGCATGAGCCTGTCGTTCGGCGGCCGCAACTACACGACGCAGCTGGTCGAGGACGAGGTCCTGTGCCAGGAGGGCACCGTCTCCTTCCGGTCCTGCGACGAGCGGGCCGTCTACTACCCCATCCCCTACGCCTCGCCGCCCAACCTCGACGTCAAGACCGCCTTCGGCGACGTGGTCTTGCTGGACCAGAAGCCGGACCACTTCCGCGTCGCCTGGAAGGGGTCGGGGCCGACCTTCGGGGCCGACCAGGTGAAGTGGAAGGCGAAGGGGGTAAGGCGAAGCCCGGCCGCCCCCTGCGCCCCGAACCCCGCCCCAGGGGCGTCGTCGCCTCCCAAGCTGCCGGAGCTTCCCGCCCCGGTGGAGCAGCCCAAGCCCTGACCCCGGCCCGGCCAAGGAGGACCGACCGTGCGGATCGTCGCTCTCGTCAGCGCCCCCGACCACGTCTGTTGCCGCTACCGGGTCGAGGCGTTTCGCCCCTGGTTGGAGCTGGCGGGCCACTCGCTGGAGACGGTCGCCCTGCCGCGCTCCTGGCCACGGCGGTGGCTGCTGTTCCGCCGGCTCCAGGGCGCCAACGTGCTGATCCAGCGACAGCTGTTGCCGGCCTGGCAGCTGGCCCAGCTCCGCGCCGGCGCCGCCCGGCTGATGTTCGACTTCGACGACGCGGTCTTCCTTCGCGACTCCTACGCGACCGAGGGGCTGCACGACCCCCGGAAGCTCCGCCGGTTCGTCGCGACGATGCGCGCCTGCGACGCGGTCATCGCCGGCAATGCCTTCCTTGCCGAGCACGCCACCCTGTACGCCGACCCCGAGCGTGTCCTCGTCATTCCGACGTGCGTCGATGAGACGCGCTATCCCGTGTCGGAGGCCAAGGGGGGCGACGGCAAGGAACTCGTTTGGATCGGCTCGTCCAGCACTCTGCAAGGCATCGAGCGGGTGACGCCGTTGCTGGAGCGGCTCGGTGAGGAGATCCCCGGTCTGCGGTTGAAGGTGATCTGCGACCGCTTCCCGACGTTCCGCCACCTCCGGGTCGTCCGCGTGCCGTGGGGCGAGACCGCCGAGGCCGCCGAGCTGGCGGCCAGCGACGTCGGCATCAGCTGGGTGCCCGACGACCTGTGGAGCCGCGGCAAGTGCGGCCTGAAGCTGCTCCAGTACATGGCCGCGGGCCTGCCGGTGATCACCAACCCCGTCGGGGTCCACCGGGAAATCGTCCTCGACGGCGAGACGGGCTACCTGGCCGACACCCCGGAGGAGTGGTGCGCCGCGGTGCGGCGGCTGTGCGGCGACGCGGACCGGCGGCGGGGGATGGGGCGCGCCGGCCGGCAGCGGCTGGAGGCGGGCTACTCCGTCAGCATCGGGGCGCAGCGATGGGGCGAGCTGCTGGGCAGGCTGGAGAGGGCCCCGACCTCTCACGCGGGGGGCGCCGCCTGATGGGGATTCAGGAGGTCCGCAAGGGTGGCTTTCTATGGCGCGTCCTCCCCGCCCTCGCGGCGGCGGAGCCGCTGCTGGGGCCGCACGGGTTCCGGTTCGACCTCGCCGACCCGGTCGCCGTCAAGCGGGCGCCCCACCGGGGGGTGTTCCGCGTCGTCCTCGGCGGCCTCGACCTGCACGTGAAGCACTACCGGGGCGACGCCCGCGACTGGGTGCGGTGTCTGTTCCGCGGCCGCC
>JAXMAW010000026.1:0-93591 GCA_046350195.1 Gemmataceae bacterium | reverse complement strand
TGCAGCCTGCCGACCGGCCTCGGAAAAACGTCCGTAATCCACATCTGGCTGCTCGCGCTGGCGGCTAACCCAGAGACCGTTCCCCGCAGGCTGGTGTACGTGGTGAACCGCAGGACGGTGGTCGATCAGTCCACCGACGAGGCGGAGAAGATGCGGGACCGCCTGAAGGACCCCGCGCTGGCCGGTGTGGTGGCCAACCTCCGCAAACTGTGCGCGGGCAGGACGCCGGAGGACGTCCCACTCGCCATCAGCACACTACGCGGGCAGTTCGCGGACAACCGGGAGTGGAGCGCGGACCCGTCCTGCCCGGCTGTGATCTGCGGCACCGTGGACATGATCGGCTCGCGGCTGCTCTTCAGCGGGTACGGGTGCGGGTTCAAGAGCCGCCCGCTGCACGCCGGGTTCCTCGGCCAGGACGTGCTGCTCGTCCACGACGAGGCGCATCTGGAACCGGCATTTCAGCGACTGCTGACCGCTGTTCGGGACGAGCAGAGGGGCCTAACCCAGCGTGTCCACCACCCGGACCTCGAGTTTCAGCGACTGCTGACCGCTGTTCGGGACGAGCAGGAGCGGTACAAGGAGTTCAGGCAGTTCCACGTCATGGAACTGACAGCCACCTCCCGCGGTGGTAGTGACCAGTTCGGGTTGGAGAAGGAGGACCGGGATGACCCGACGGTACAGAAGCGGATCGGGGCGAAGAAGGCGATCCACCTTTACCCGATGGGGAAGAAGCTAACGGACGACATCGTGAAGTACGCGCAGGGCGAGCACACGAAGGACCGGGCCGTGCTGATCTTCGTCCGGCAAGTGAAGGACGTCGGTGAGATCGTGAAGAAGTTGCCGGAGGGCGCGGTCGAGCCGCTGACAGGCACCCTCCGCGGCAAGGAGCGCGACGAGCTGGTGAAGAAGCCAGTCTTCCAGCGATTCCTGCCCGCATCGAACCGGGACACGGACGTCACACCGCAGCCGGGCACTGTCTACCTCGTCTGCACGAGCGCCGGCGAGGTCGGGGTGAACATCTCGGCGGACCACCTGGTCTGCGACCTGTCCACGTTTGACAGCATGGCCCAGCGGTTCGGCCGGGTCAACCGCTTCGGTGCACGTGACGACACCCGTATCGACGTCGTATATCCTCAGAAGCTCGAGGACGACGACCTCGGATCGCGACTGAAGCAGACGCTCGACTTGCTCCGACTAGCGAACGGCGACGGTAGCCCGGCCACCCTCGGCCAACTTCACGAGAAGGCGATGCAAGAAGGCTCGGGCGCCGGACCGATGGCCACCGACCGCACCCAGGCTCTCCGCGACTACATTCTCGCCACGTACGCCCCGCAGCCGAAGACCCTGGACACGTCCGACATCCTGTTCGACGCCTGGGCGCTGACCAGCGTGTGCAAGCAACTCACAGGAAGGTCGGAACTGCCCGGCCGGCCGCCGGTCGATGAATACCTCCACGGGGTGGAGGACGAGAAGCAGCGGGAGACGCACGTCGCCTGGCGCGAGGAAGTGGCACTCTTCCATCGCCGCGGGGTAACGGAAAGGCAGGTCGGCGCGTTGCTCGACGAGTTCCCGATCCGGCCGCACGAACTGCTCCGTGACGCGACGTGGCGCGTCCAGGACGAACTCGCTGGCCTCTCGGACGGGCGCGAAGGCGACCCGGTCTGGGTGATCGACCCGGACGACACCGTGCGGCTGGTGACGCTTGGGCGGCTCGTGAAGAAGGAGAACAAGAAGTACGTCGAGAACCTCTCCTGGCGCACGGTCGTCTTGCCGCCGTCCGTTGGCGGCCTGACCAAGACTGGCACACTGAGCGGCCAGGAGCCACACGACCCGGATCGCGAGTACGACGTGGCGGGCCGCGCGCGCCTGACGTCTGGCTACCCGCTCGTGCGCCTTCTCGTCACACACAGCGAGGACGTGCTGAAGTACAAGCTCGTCGGCCCTGTCCTCGACCTCCCGCCCGATTATCAGTTCATGGTGGATTACGACGAGCAACGCGAAGGGGAGAAGGAGTACCTCCGCGATGACTTCATGGCGAGGAGCTTCCCACCCATGCGGGTTGCGTACCGGCTCGACCTGAGCGATGAGGAGAATGATGAACAGGACGGGGTCGAGTACCTAATCCTCAAGCCGGAGTCACGTCAGAAGGTGATGAAGCACCAGGCGGCGTGGGCGGGCCCGGGCCGCACTGGACGGCGTGAAGCAGTTCGCAGAAGCGATCTGTTCGCGACTGGCGCGCCGCCGGAGGTTCACGCCGCCGTGACCCTCGCGGCCAAGTGGCACGACCTGGGGAAGGACCGCGCCGTATGGCAGCGCGGGGCCGGGAACACACGCGGGGCGAAGCCGGTCGCGAAGACGCTGCACGGCCGTCCCCCAGAGAACCTGAACGGCTTCCGCCACGAGTTGGCTTCAATGGTCGATGTCTGCTCCGACCCGGCGTTTACGGCGGAGTTCCGGGAGCAGGTGCCCGCCTGTCAGGAACTGCTCCTCCACTTGATCGCCACCCACCACGGCCGGGCGCGGCCCCACTTCCCGAGTGACGAGGCGATCGACCCAGGGCGCCCGGAGGCCGGTGCCGTCTCGGTCGTCGCCGACACCCCGCAGCGGTTCGCCAGGTTACAGCGCCGGTACGGCCGGTGGGGGCTGGCGTACCTGGAGTCGCTGCTCCGGGCAGCGGACGCCCTGGACTCCCGTCGGATTGAAGAAACCCCGATAGGGGAGTCCGAACCGGGGGCATGGCCGAGACCAATGCCAGCGTCCGTGTGGCCCGAGCGCAAGGTGCCGACGCCTTCGATCACCGTGGCCGTGGACCCGACGAATCCCGGCCAGTTCTTCGCTTGCTGCGGCTTGCTCGAACTCGCCGACCGGATTTGGCGAGGTGCAGAGGGGTGGTTCGGGAGCCGGGAGTTCTACATCGCCTGTGAGGGCAGTCTGAGTCAACTGCTTCAACGGCTGTCGGAAGCGACTGTGAGCAGTTCGCTGATGGATGCCGAGTTGAAACGTTTGGGCACGCTTCAGAGCATGGCCAAGAGAAAACGGACCCCCGAGATTGCGGCCGAGCTGGATGACTTGCGTACTCGGTGGCGTCTCGAACGGCTTCATCTGTCCAAGCCGTTTGATCTCTGGTTGGATTGGTGGCGTGACAACACTGGAGAGCGGACGGACCTAAAAACCTGGGCGGCCAAAGTACAGGTTCTCGGCATGGCCCGGGCGTTCCACGGGCTGATCAAATCCTTACGTTGGGACGCACTCAAGCTTACCGGATGCCTGACGCTGTCCGTTCGGGCGGATCTCTTGCCGTTCTACTTCGACTCCGACGCGGGGGCACAAGGCTCGGCCCTGGACGCTGGATTCAGTGCCTACGACCTTCGTAACCTCATCAAGGGTCATTCGCCGAAACGGCCGATCATCGAACTCGGCTCGTTCATCGCGTTCCAGCGCTTCCGCCCATGCCCGGTGGTAGGCACTGACCGCTATCGCTTCTCGACTTGGGCGACACCGTTACCCATCACAGCGGCTGGCCCCGTAGCCGTGGCCGCCGTCGAGGTTCCTGGTACTCAGTGGTATGAGTTCAGACTGTTCAGCCGCACACAGTATATGAAGACGTTTCTCCCTGCCACTCCCCTTGGAGATCCCCGATGAGCAAGCTGTCCGCTTACGACGCCTGGCTGGACGACGAAGGCCCGGCCGCCCTTGTGATCCGCGAACACTTGGTGCCGGTGGAAGGGCCGGACGGCGTGTTCTTCCCGGCCACATTCGCCGCCGGCGAGGGGTTCCCCGGCGGGTACAACATCGACGTGTTTCCGTCCGACGCCGACGTGGCCACCGTCGCCCAGGGACTAGGCCAAGCCAAGAAGAACTACAAGCCGACCATCGAACAGTTCCCGGCCGCCAAGAACGTCTGCCTTGTGGACAGCGTCGGGTCGCAGGCTAACCGCATCGAGCCACTGTTCGCTCGGGAGAAGTACAAAGGGCTAGTACCACAGGTCGTGGTAACCGTCAACGATGGAAAGGGAGGCGAGAAAAGCATCAACTTGCTGGACGCCGGGCACCGGGCCGGTGACGCCCTGATACGTTCCACCAGGCTGCACACCGATCTGGAGGCGGCGTTCAAGGCGTCGTTAGCTGGGGATGATGCCCCACTCGCCCGCATCTCCCCAACCTCGCTCGTGTTCGGTGTTTGGGACTCCCGAAACACGCAGGCAAAGCGGCCCCGACTGGTGTCGTCCACCATCCGTGCCTACGACGTTCGGATGAACACCCGGTCGGCTGTGTATATCCCGCCACTCGACTACGCCGCCTTGGACGTGTTCAGCGAGGAGGAGAGGGCGAAGGCGGAGCGGGATGCCAAGAACCCGCTAGCGATCCGCGGGTTCGTCCACGTACCGGCATCGGGCAGCCACGGTGGGGTGACGGCCGTCGGAGGTATCCGCCGCGACGCCACGCTCAGCCTCGCCGCTCTCCGCCTGTTGGCGGTGCGGGAGGCGAATGGCACCCTGTCCACAGACCGCACCCAGGCCCTCCGCCGGTATATCCTCGGACTGGCCCTAGTGGCCCTGACCGCCCCCGGTACGACCTACCTGCGCGCCGGCTGCAACTTGGTGCCGGACGTGGATATGCCCCGCGGGTTCACTCTGGTTGGCAGCGACGGCACCAGGACCGCTTTCGTGCTCACCCACCCCGACGCCCTGGCCTTCGCCACCGTCGTCGCCCAGGCATTCAGGGTCGGTCCTGACAGGACCGAGCCGTTTGCAAAAGACCTGGCCAAGAAGGACGTGAAGCCCGAAGACGGGCCTGGCAAGAAGAAACGCGGTAAGCCGGCGAAGGAGTCCGAGCCGGCAGCGGGCGGGGAGGGCGAATAATGCCGACGTTCCACCTCACCATCCGGTTTCTGAACGGGGCGTTCCACGGCCGGGCGGACGGTGGCGAGCCGGAGTGGCCGCCGTCTCCGCTTCGGTCCTTCCAGGCGCTCGTTGCCGCGGCTGCCGCCAGGTGGCGCCCGGCCCAGTTTGAAGAATACGCTAGGCCGGCTCTTGAATGGCTGGAAACCCTCGGTCACCCCGATGTGTTGGCTCCGGTTGGTCGGACCGCCGACAAGCCGTACCGGCTGTACGTGCCGAACAACGCCGCCGACCTGGTCGCCGCTAGTTGGGTCCGCGGTAACCTGGATGCCAGCATCGCTGACCATCGAACTGAGAAGGACGTACGCCCCACCTGGCTGCTCAGTGGGAACACCGTTCACTTCGACTGGCCGCTAACGCCGGCTCAGTATGATGCGGGGCTCGTCCACCGGGAGGCACTCGGGGCCATGGCCCGGAGCATCACTCACCTGGGGTGGGGTATCGATCAGGCCATCGGGACGGCCGACTTCCACGACACCTCGCCTGGCGCTGAAGGTGCCGAGCGGTGGCGGCCGGTCCCGACGGGTGGCACGCCACTCCGAGTACCGATTGTTGGCACTTTCGCCGCCCTTCAAGCCCGTCATAGTGAGTTCCTTGGCCGACTCAGATCGGGTGGGCTCAACCCAGTGCCCCCTCTTACTACTTTCCGCGTCGTCGGCTACCGGCGCACGACCGACACCATCCCCCGTCCGTTCGCTGCGTTTGAGTTGCGAACCCCCGACTTCGAGCGGTTCCGACCATTCGCCCCGACCCGCCACGCCTGCGCCGTCGCGAGGATGGTCCGCAACGACCTCGCTGAACTCGCCAGGGATATGCGGCCGTTCGGATGGGCTGATGAGACCATCAACACGTTCGTGTGCGGTCATAGCCCCGATGGCGAACACCAGGCCTGCGGTCCTGATGCCGACCGGCGGTTCGCGTACCTGCCGCTGCCGACCCTCGCACGCCGCGGCGATGCGGGTGTAGTTGTCGGCGCAATCCGCCGGGTACTGGTGGTCGTTCCTTTCGACGGCGAACGGGAAGTCAGATGGGCGCGAGTACTCTCCGGGCGGGAATTGCTGCCCGATGAGGACGACACTCCTCCGGCCGCCCTGCGATTCATTGATAGGCCAACCGCTGCCTTACGTACCGATCCGAATCTCCGCCCGTACGTCGGAACCGGGGTTGTCTGGTCCACTGTGACTCCCGTCGTGCTGCCTGGGTTCACCGACGGTGACGGGGACAAGACCAAACGGCTCTTGTGCAAGGCGTTCGAGCAAGCCGGCATACCCCCGGAGTTATTGCATGCGGCTTCTGCTTCCCTGGAGTGGCGGCGGGTCGGCTTTCGCCCTGGCCTGGACCTTGCGAACCGCTACCGCGTCAGCTCACACCACATGCACCTGCCGCGCTATCACGTGCGCATCACCTGGCCGGTGCCGGTACGCGGACCGCTGTGCGTGGGTGCTGGACGCTATTACGGTATTGGACTATTCGCGGCCGGGGACTCGACATGAACTGGCCTGCCGTGACCGTCCTGACCTGGAAGAACCCCAAGGCGTGAGGTGCCGACCATGCCCGTCACCCTGAAGCTCACCTTCCCGGCCGGCCGCTACCACGCCACGCCCTGGGGCCGCCACGTCAACGAGGGCGTGCCCGAGTGGCCGCCGTCGCCGTGGCGGATCCTGCGGGCACTCGTCGCCGTCTGGCGGCGCAACTGCCGGGAGCTGCCCGAGGCGCAGGTGCGCCGCGTGCTGGAGGCGCTGGCCAGGCCGCCCCGGTTTTATCTCCCTAAGCACCGCGTCGCCCACACCCGGCACTACATGCCGTGCGAGAAGAAAGGCCCCGCCGACCGCACC
Organism: Gemmataceae bacterium; assembly: GCA_046350195.1. Taxonomy (GTDB): domain Bacteria; phylum Planctomycetota; class Planctomycetia; order Gemmatales; family Gemmataceae; genus CALDUY01. Next base: position 86,855 of record JAXMAW010000026.1, on the reverse strand, counting down.
CTGGTGTTCGACACCTTCGTGGCGGTCGGCCGGCACGACCCCGTGTACGTCGGCTGGCCCGAGGCCGACCTGCCGCCCGACGACGAGGCCTGCCTGGGACAACTCGTGTCCCACCTCACGTTCCTCGGCCGGGCCGAGGGGTGGGTCGAGGCACGCCTGGAGACCCCTTCTGGTCAAGCGGAATGGAACTGCCTCCCGGCCACGGCGGAGAGTCTGGACCAAGAGCTGACCTCGGTCTTCTGCCCGGACCCGGACTCCGCTTTCGCCGACGACCACTACCCGCCGCGCCCCGACGCCAAGCAGCTCAAGAAGGGGCTGAAGCCGGACGATTATCTGTTCGACTGCCCCCGCTGGCACCTGTGCTTGGACACGCAGATCCTCCACGCCGAGCGCTGGCCGAGAATGCCGGGCGCGCGGTGGGTCTCTTACGTCAGGACGCCGGAGCGGATCGACCCGGCTCCTTCGGTTTGCCGAGAGCCGAGGCGTCCCAGGCCGACCGTCGCGCGGTTCCTCCTGGACGGGCCGGTCCTCCCCCTGATGACGGAGACGGTCGCGGTGGCCGAACTGGTCCGCTCCGCCGTCCTGGGCCGGTTCAAGCAAGTGATCCGACGAAAGCTGGGCCTGCCGACCGACGCCACGCCGCGCACCCACCCTGACCTGGAGTCGCTGACGCTCTCGGGCAAGCACAACGGCCAGATGATCCGCGACTCGCTACAGACCCACGCCTACTACCTGCCCACCGACGAGGCTGGCGACGGCCGGCTGACCCACCTGACCGTCCTCGCCGAGGCCGGGTTCAACCCCGACGAGGTCGCCGCCCTCAACTCGCTGCGCAAGCTCCGCGTCGGGGAGACGGAGTGCCGGCTGCAACTCGTCGGGCTGGGCGTGCCGGGCGACTTCCGGAGCAAACTGTTCGGCCCGTCTCGGGTGTGGGAGGCGGCGACGCCGTTCGTCGTGACGCGGCACCTGAAGGTACGGGGGCGAAAGAAAGACCCTCCGGAGTGCCGGGGGGCAGGCGGCCGCGACGAGTTCGTACGCCGCGTGCTGGTCGAGGAGATCCAGCGGTGGGTCGAACGGTGGCCAACCCCGGTCGCTTTACCGGAAGCGAAGGGTCTGAAGGTGATTCGGGCGGCCGGAGGACGAGAGGTCCACGCCCTGGAGTTTCGCCGCACGCGGGAGCGGAAGCGAGGCGACGACGGCTACCGCAGGGCGGCCGGTGCGTTCCGGCTGGAGTTCAAGGAATCGGTCGCGGGGCCGATCTGCATTGGGCACCTGTCGCACTTCGGCCTGGGGCTGTTCCTGCCGTGCAAGGAGAGCGACTGACCCAGACCAGAAATCACCATCGGTCAGGCGCGGCAGGCCCACTCCGGCCGAAAGCTACTCGCGAAGCTGGTTCTATCAGGCAGCAAGCGCGACGGCCCTGCGAAGGCCTGGTACGCCGTGGGTGCAGCAAACAACCGGGTGCCAGAGCAGTTCTCCGCGAACGGGAGCGATCGCAGCGGTAGCTGCGGCAGGCGTTCGAGCAGGCCGGCTGGCCAGCGCGAACGTCTGGCCGTAGGGTTACAGTTAGGCGCCTGGTCGGGAGCCGACGCGAGCGCTTGAGTCGTGAACTTAAGAACGAAGCGCGGCCTCGCGCCATGCTCTTTGACAACTGAGCTATCGGTACCAAACCCAAGCCGCTGGCCGCTCGCGTTCCCGAAGCGCAGGAGAAGGCAGACGTTCGGTCGAGCGTCGAACGTCGAGAGCAGCAATTCGTGGAGCGGATCGAGAAGCCGCTCGCGAACGAGACACGAACCCGAGGACGGGACTGTGTTTAGGAGGCGAGCCGTGTTACCCACGTCGCGTGACGTGGCCGCGTTAGCTCGATCCCGTGGTAAATCTGCCTCCAAATAAGCGAGTGTTACCCACGTCGCGTGACGTGGCCGCGTTGAAGCCACCTCCGGACCGGCAAGCGGTGACGATCGGCCGGACGTGTTACCCACGTCGCGTGACGTGGCCGCGTTGGCACCTGCTTGCCAGTTGTCCAGGGACGCGGCCCGGCTTCGTGTTACCCGCGTCGCGTGACGTGGCCGCGTTAACCGGACATCCTCCCAGGGGACAACTCGTCCAGTTGGCCGCGTTACCCGATCGCGTGACGTGGCCGCGTTGAAGCCGCGGCCAGCGGTCGCTATTGAGCCGGCGGCCACGTGTTACCCACGTCGCGTGGCCGCGTTGAAGCGACGTGGTCGGCGTGGACGTCGCGCGCAGCCGCGGCTGTGTTACCCGTCGCGTGACGTGGCCGCGTTGAAGCCGGCGTCCGCGAGCGGCACCGCCCGCAAGTGGGTCTTACCCACGTCGCGTGACGTGGCCGCGTTGAAAACCGTCGGGGCGAACGGCACCTACACCCTGGAGTTCGACAGTGTTACCCACGTCGCGTGACGTGGCCGCGTTGAAACGCCCGGCTTGATGCGAGCGATCTGCCGCCAGGACTGCTCGTGTTACCCACGTCGCGTGACGTGGCCGCGTTGAAGCCCCACCTTCGCGGCCGGGTCGCCCGCCAGTGGCGCGACGTGTTACCCACGTCGCGTGACGTGGCCGCGTTGAAGCAATTACAAGGCGGCCCGCACCGCCGCGTCCCGCCTCTCGTGTTACCCACGTCGCGTGACGTGGCCGCGTTAGCCCCCGCGGCCCGCCGTACAACATCTCGGCGGCGTCGATACCCGTCGCGTGACGTGGCCGCGTTGAAGCCACGCACCAGTCCTTGGGCTTTCCCGGGAGGTAGCCGATGTGTTACCCACGTCGCGTGACGTGGCCGCGTTGAAGCCAGGCGGAGCGGAAGAAGGGGCGGGCGGCGGCACCGGGTGTTACCCACGTCGCGTGACGTGGCCGCCGATAACCTGGCACTTTTTCGTACTTGCAGCCATGGCTGTACCTCTTGTGTTACCCACGTCGCGTGACGTGGCCGCGTTGAAGCCGGGTGATGGTCGAGGGGTGCGCCCGCGTTCGCGATGATGTTACCCACGTCGCGTGACGTGGCCGCGTTGAAGCCTGCACCAGTGCCAGCGGACCGGCCTGGGCCCGTTCGGTGTTACCCACGTCGCGTGACGTGGCCGCGTTGAAGCGTCACGACGGTGATGGTGCAGGACGACGACCCGCCGCGTGTTACCCACGTCGCGTGACGTGGCCGCGTTGAAGCCTCCCTCGCGTGGTGATCTGCCTCGTCAGTCGCCGGGGTGTTACCCACGTCGCGTGACGTGGCCGCGTTGAACGACCGGATCACGTCGGCCGCCGTCTGCGGGCCGGGCGGCGTGTTACCCACGTCGCGTGACGTGGCCGCGTTGAAGCACTGCTGATGGCGTTCTTGCAGAGGGAGTACGTTGACGGGTGTTACCCACGTCGCGTGACGTGGCCGCGTTGAAGCGGGGCCACGAACCCCCACCTGGACACAGCCTAGTAGTGTTACCCACGTCGCGTGACGTGGCCGCGTTGAAGCCCTAAGTTCTTGATACACAACATACCTCTGGAAGACAGTGTTACCCACGTCGCGTGACGTGGCCGCATTCCCCGACACCGTGTCGCCCCAGCCCAGGAGACGGGCTGCCGGGTGTTACCCACGTCGCGTGACGTGGCCGCGTTGGCGACGAGCAGCGCCTGGCGGAGGCGGCAGGACGCCGAGGAGTGTTACCCACGTCGCGTGACGTGGCCGCGTTGAAAGCCGCTCCGGCGACGCAGGTCGCGGCGTGCTGTGTCCAGGTGTTACCCACGTCGCGTGACGTGGCCGCGTTGAAGCCCGTGGCTGGGCGTCACGACCGCCGCGAACGGCGTGTGTTACCCACGTCGCGTGACGTGGCCCGCGTTGAAGCTGGGTCATCGCCAGCGTCGCGGCAGCCCTGGCCACGTGTTACCCACGTCGCGTGACGTGGCCGCGTTGAAGCCCGACAGCCGCCGGGCGTGATGGAGTTCCTCGGGCGGTGTTACCCACGTCGCGTGACGTGGCCGCGTTGAAGCAGGAGTGTGGCGGCCGGTCACCTACGATGACGTGGTGTGTTACCCACGTCGCGTGACGTGGCCGCGTTGAAGCAACGAAGCCGTAGAGCGGGTCCGGGTCGGCGTGTTACCCACGTCGCGTGACGTGGCCGCGTTGAAGCCGTGGCGTGGAACGCGATGACCGTCCCCGCCTCGTTGCGTGTTACCCACGTCGCGTGACGTGGCCGCGTTGAAGCTTGGCCGCACGGGCAGGTAGTTCGGGATCGTGAACATGGTGTTACCCACGTCGCGTGACGTGACGCGTTGGCTGATCGAGGTCAACGGGGTCAGGCGTGGGTGGCGGTGTGTTACCCACGTCGCGTGACGTGGCCGCGTTGAAGCACCACAAAGACGGCGACAAGCTCAACAATTCTATCGACGTGTTACCCACGTCGCGTGACGTGGCCGCGTTGAAGCGTCAGCGTCTGGAACAGCTCGGGGTTCTTCTCCACCATGTGTTACCCACGTCGCGTGACGTGGCCGCGTTGAAGCACCAGCGCGGGCAACCCGTGCGGCGTCCACCTGGTCGGGTGTTACCCACGTCGCGTGACGTGGCCGCGTTGAAGCTCAACTCGTGGGGGTCGGACTGGTCGGAGGACGGAGGTGTTACCCACGTCGCGTGGCGTGGCCGCGTTGAAGCAACGAGTACGACGAGGGGGTACCGGAGCACGTGCAACGTGTTACCCGTCGCGTGACGTGGCCCGCGTTGAAAACCCTTGTGCCGGAAGACCAGCTGCGAGGTGTTGTCGCAGTGTTACCCGTCGCGTGACGCCGGCGCGTTGAAACTTTCTTCGTACACCACCTCCCTGTTCGCTAAGTGTTGCCCACGTCGCGTGACGTGGCCGCGTTGAGCTTCGTCCCGTCGATCACCATGTCCGTGTAGGTGATCGTGTTACCCACGTCGCGTGACGTGGCCGCGTTGGCTTCAGGGAGTTCTTCGGCGGGTGGCGTTTTCGGCTCGTCGGGTGTTACCCACGTCGCGTGACGTGGCCGCGTTGAGCGAGAGGGAGTTGAGCAGGGAGGCGGGGAAGCCGGCAGTGTTACCCACGTCGCGTGACGTGGCCGCGTTGAAGCATTGCCCAGCTCAGCGCCGTTGCCGCGCCCTGGTTGGAGGTGTTACCCACGTCGCGTGACGTGGCCGCGTTGAAAGCGCGACCCGAAGCGTCTACCCGCTCCTCAACGAGGTCTGGTTACCCACGCCGTGATGGCGTAGCCGTGTTAAGCTCAGCGTCCGTAACGGTGCATCCATTCGGTACCCCTTTCCAGGTGACGAGAGTCACTCCTGTAGTTACTCATCTTGAAGTATGGCAATTCAAGACGACCTCGCCGCCGCAGGCTGCCGGTCGCGCAGGGCCGCCTTCACCCACGCTAGCCAGCCCTCCGGCGGCACGCCGTAGGGGCGGAACTTCTCCACCCGCCCCTCCTCCTCGCTGACGAACAGCGCCCGGTACATGCCGAGCTTCGCGGCGGCGGGCGAGTCGATCAGGTTGCTGGAGTCGGCCACGCTCATCTGGAACACCACACGCATCGACAGCTCACGCATCGCCTGCCGGTCGAAGACGCGGTTGAGGTTGTTCAGCGTGTCGCACCACGCCAGTACGTGAATGCCCAGCACCGGGCCTTCTCGCAAGAGAGCGGCGAGTTGCTTGTCCGGAGTCGCCGGCTTCTCGTCCCCGCGGCCCATCAGGCCGTAGTCGTCCTCTATCCGCCCGCCGCAGGTCGCCATCACTGCACGCCGTGCAGCACCAAGTAGGACGGCATCGGCGTCCGGCGCGACCTGTGCTTTTTCCAGGCTCGGCCTTCGAACCGTTCAGCACGTCGGACAACTCCGCGTGCCCAGGGCCTTCACAGCGGCTCCATTGCTGCGTCGCAGCGCCCGGCAGGATGCCAGCCTTCGGCGCGTCGCCAGCGTGGCCGTCGATGACGAAGAAGCGCGGCAGGCGAGCCGCGCGCTGAAATAGCGGGACGGAAAACCGCCCACTTCGTGCGCGGCTCGTCCCGTGTCGTGCGCCGCCAGGCCGACCAATCCGGTGACGATCATGCCCTTGCCGACTCGGCCTGCTGGCCGACGATGACCAGTTGCTGCCGTTCTGCCGGCGGAACGTAGCCGAGGTCAGCTCGTAGATCGCCATCGCCTCGCCCAGCCAGGCGTGCTCGGCGAGGCTCGCCGCGTCGTCGGCCGAAGGAGGCGACTTGAGCAGCCGCTCCAGCAGGTGGTTCTTGCTGGGGTCGGCGGCGGCGTTGCCCTCGAAGACGACCATCGGCGGGCGCGGCTTGGTCGGCCGCTGCGCCGCCAGCTCCTGCATCCGCGTCAGGTAGCGCTCGCGCAGGTCGTCGCCCAGCCAGACCACCTGGAACGGGTTGTTGCCCTCGACCCGGCCGTTGGCGTCGTTGTAGATCGCCTCGCCGGGCCGCGACAGCAGCCGCGCCGCCGAGTTGTCGTCGCTGAGGATCAGGTGGGCGTCGGCCTCGCTGCACTGGAGCGCGATGCGCACCGCCATCTGGTCGATCGTGCTCCGCGCCAGGCTGTAGGCGCCGCCGATCGTCTGCGAGCCGAGCAGGACGTGGATGCCGAACGCCCGACCCTGGCGGACCAGCCGGTCGAGCAGCCGGGCCGCCTCCTGGGCCAGCTTGTCGTCCTCGACGAAGAACTCCTGGAACTCGTCCACGATCAGCAGCACGCGCGGCAGCCGGGCCTCGGGCACCTCCTCGCGGTAGGCGTTCAGGTCCTGCACGTTGGCCTTGCGGAACAGCTCGCCGCGGGCGGCGATCATGGCGTCCAGCCGCTGGAGCACGCTCAGGCCGAACTCGCGCTCGCTCTCGATGGCCACCACCCGGGCGTGCGGCAGGTCATGGGTGGTGTAGACCTTGAACTCGACGCCCTTCTTGAAGTCCACCAGGTACACCTCGACCTCGTCGGGGCTGTACATCAGCCCCAGGTTGACGATCAGCGCGTGCAGCAAGGTCGATTTGCCCGAACCGGTCTTGCCGGCCACCAGGACGTGCTGCGACGTGCCGCGGCCCAGTTCGAGGAACTGCCGGCGGGTGGCGCCGGCCCGGCCGAGCGGCACCTCCAGGCCCTTGCGGCTGACGCCGGTCCACTGCTGCTCGGCGGCCGGGGCGATGAACTCGAACGGCACCTCGACGCGCTGCGCCGCCTTCGCCCCCTGGCCGACCAGGTGCAGGATGCGGTTGGCGAACTCGTCGTCGGGCGGGGCGTCCAGCGTCAGGTCGTGCCGGCCGAAGTCGTCGTCGCGCCAGCGGAACCGGCCGGCCTCCCAGTCGAGGTTGACGGCGGCCCCCTCGATGTCGGCCAGCTCGAACCCCTTGGGCAGCGGCTGGCGGTGGTCGATGCTGGCGATCACCGAGATGCCGCAGCGCGGCCCGGACTGGGCGATGCTCACCAGCCGGCGCATCGCCTCGGCGGTGAAGTTGGCGGGGAAGTTGGCCACGACCAGCACGCGGTACGGCTCGGCGACCTCGCCGGCCTCGGCGTTGTAGTCGGCGATGGTCGGGTAGCGGTTGCGCAGGTACTTCTGGATGACGTTCTCCATGTGCCCCGTCAGGTCGGCCAGCCGCTGCTCGATGTGGTTGGCCTCCGTCCAGATCCGGCTGCCGACGATCTTCTCGTCGAAGTCGGCGAGGTTCATGAACGCCCCGAAGCTCTGCCCCAGCCCGACCGGATCGACGATCAGGAAGCGCACCCGCCCCGGCGCCATGCCCGTCAGCAGCCGCATCATCACCGCCCGCATGTCGTCGAGGGCCTGGTCGCGGCCGTCCTCCTGGGTGTGGAACAGGAGTGATTTCGGCTCCGCGAAGGGGCACAAGGCGGGCAGGGTCAGCTGGACTGAAGGCCGGCGACGGCCGGCCGTCGCGCCACGGCTCGGCCTCGACGACCGCCGGGTGGTCAGGTGGTAGGAGCCGAAGGGGAACAATGTCCGGCGCGTGCGGGGCGGTCGGCGGCCGCCAGCTCGCCCAGGACGGGTCGTCCCAGGCGGGGAACAGCCGGTCGCACTCGGCCCGCACCTCGTCGGCGGTGGCCAGCGCGCCGGTCAGCGCCGCCTTCCAGTCGCGCAGCCGGTCCTGCCACCGCCGGTTGTGCCGGGCGACGCTGTCGTCGAGGCCGGGCCGTGACCGCGTCGAGCGCCTCGCGGAGACGCGTCTGGAAGCGGCCCTCGATTTGGGCCACGCCCTTCTGGTACGCCTGGTCGATCACCTGGGTGTCGGCGTCACGGCGCCTGTCGGCGGCCTCGCGGTCGGCCTTGAGCCGGTGGTCGATACTGGTTTGGGTGATGGCGCGGTGGTTGCTCTGCTCCTCGATCGCTTGCAGGTGCTTGGATCAGCGCCGGCCTTCTCCTGCTCGTAGCGCTGCCGGGTGGCGTCGAGGGACGCCTGGTGCGTCACCTTGGCCTCGCGGAGGACTTCGTCGCGGGCCAGTTCGGCCTCGGCGACGAGGTGGACCAGCGGGAGTGTAGAGGTGGGCGACCTGCTTTCGGGCGACCAAGCGCACCAGTGCCTGGAAGCCGCCGAGCCGCGACCGACAGCACCGCCGCCGCCGCCCTGCCCAGGCCGATCCGCATCGGCAGCGATCTCCACCTCCAGCTGCGGGCCCAGGAACGACTTCAGCGGGTAGATCAGCAGCAGGCCAGCGAGGAAGACCAGGCCGAACAGCCGGCCGCCCTTGAGGAAGGTCAGCAGGCGCAGCTTACACAGTCGGTCGAACAGCGCGTCGGCCTCCTCGACGCACGCCTCCAGGCCGCCGCCCCGGCGGGGGGGAGCTGCCGGCGGGACGTCGGGAACGGCAAGCGCCGTGCCCCCGGCCGTGTCGCGGGCGGCGTGGTGTCGCCTCCAGGTGCTCCATGTGCGAGGCGACCTGCTCGTCTCCTCGCGGAGGCGCTTGTCGGCGTCGGCCCTGGCCCCTTCGAGGAACGCCTCGGCGGTCCACAAGCGCCTCCTGGGCGGCGTCGGCGGCCTTCTTCTCCTTGCCCAGCCGGGCCCTCACCCCAGTTCGCCTTGCCGTGCTCTTCGTGGCGGCCTCGACCTCGCGGAGTGCCGGCGGCGATCGCCTCCCGGCGGAGGCGGACCTCCTCTCCACCTCCTCGACGCGCTTGGCCCGGCGCTGCTCGTGCTGCTGGCGGACCTCGCCTTCCTCGGTGCGGGCCTGCTGGCCTCGCCGCGGTAGCTGGCCGACAGCCGGTCGGTCGACCCGGCCGCGCTCGTCGTCCACGCGGGCGAGGCTCGCGGAGCATCGGACGCTGCTTGGCGATCAGGGGAGGTTCGTTCATGAGGTGCCGGGGGTGGTGGAGCCGGAAGGTGAAGGTCAGGAGGCGTCGCGGGATGCTTCCTTGGCGAGGATGGGGCGCGAGGCGGTCCATGGCATTGAGGGCGGAGGTCGCCTGCCGCTCCAGCGGCTCGATCGTGTCGGCCTCGATGTCGCGCGAGACCGGGTCGTCCCACTCGGCGCGGATCTCCTCCCAGGCCTCCTTGACGGTCTTCAGGGCGTTGCTCAGATCGACGGCGGTACTGCTTAGGCTCATCGTTCATCCATCAATCAGGCGGTGGGCCAGGTCGCGTTTGCGCCAGCCCGGCCCGCCTCTTCTCCCGGAGGCAGGCCGGAGGCCTACCCTACCCCGGTCAGGACGGCGGCGCGGTGTTGATGTAGGCCTCGAGGGCGGCGATGCGGCTTTGCAGGTGAACGATCGCCTGGCGCAGCTCGCCCTCGGCGAAGCCGGACAGGCACCAGCCGGGCGCTCCTCGAACTCCTTGACGAACTCCGCAGCTGCCGCTGCTGTTGCTTGACCACTTCGACCTTCTCCTCGGCCTCGACCAGCGCTTCTTGGCCTTGTTGATCTCCGCCTCCTGCTCGACGCAGCCGACGCTGGACCCCTTGTTCAGCGAGCGGGCGTAGCTGAGCGACGCCTTGGCCTGGAGCAGTTCCTCGCGCGCTTGTCCACCACGTCGCTTTCCAGTAGCCCAGCCGGCGGTCCACCTGTCCAGGGTGTGGCGGATCAGCGGCGGCGGCGCCGAGGACGCTGACGTCGGCGGCAAACTCCTTCAAGACCGCCTGAGTGCTGGAGTGCTCGACGTTCTTGACGTTGGCGGACGGGCCCATGGCGGTCCACGCGTTGCCGGAGGTACTCCTCGATGCGCTCAGCCTTGCGCAGCAGGAACGGGATGTAGGTCTGCGACGCCTCCAGGAAGCGGTCATCGCCTGACCGTCTCGGCGAACTGCTGGAACTTGTCGTGCCCCGTCGCCAGTGTTGCCCAGCCCGGCGAACTGGCCCTGCAAGACGGCCAGCTGCCGGCCGACCTCGTTGTTGAACGTCTTGAGGCTGTGCGCGAAGCGCAACTCGGCGGGATCGACGATGGCCCGGGACATGCGGCCTCCTCTGGTGCGCGGAGCGACAGGCTACCCGTACCAGTCTACCACCGCCGGCCACGCTGTAAATCCGCCGCTCACCGGGGGTGTATTCGGAGGTCACGTCGCGGTGGCGCAAGTGCGCCGACGTGCGACCCGGACCTGGATGGGAAAAGCTCCGCCCGCTTTCGCCGCAACCCGAGGCGGGATGAGTCATGTCCACCCCCCGATTCCACCGCGGAAGAACTCGACCGGCTGCGAGCCCTGGCCGCCCAGTGGGGCCAAGTCGTCTCCCGACGGGCCTTCGGCGACGACGGCCCTGGCCTCGACGTGGACTTCCGCACCTCCGAGCAGGTCGCCACCGCCGCCGTTGGCCTGCTGGAAGGCCATCAGCGAGAGCCAGGTCCGCCGGCTGGCCCACGAGGTCGGCCGGGAATTGATCGAGCGCCGCGACCGCGAGGCCGCCGAGCACCGCCGCCGCGGACGGAGGTGACCCCCGAGGAATCCGCGGCGGCGCCGGCCGCAGAGGCCGCGTCGCCGGAGGAGCGTTGGTCGCCTGAGCGGCGGGTGCGGACGTGCGTGGCCAGCCTGCGGAAGAGCTCGGCGTTCGGCCCGCTGGCGGCCGCCGAGGCCCGGCGGAGCGGCTTCTACCGGGCGAAGCGGCGGGCGTTCGTGGCCGACGGGCTGGGGTACAACTGGTCGATCCACCGGGGGTACTTCCGGGACTTCGAGCCGATCGTGGACTTCCTGCGCGTGCCGTGTCACGTGTACCCCGCGGCGCGGGCGGTGAGTCAGGACGAGGCGAGTGGCTGGCCGGTGTACCTGGGGTGGGTGCGGGCGTGCTGGCAGGGGCGGGCGGCCTTTGTGCTGGCCGAGTTGGACGGCTGGCAAGAGCGCCTGGGGCCGCCGCCTCCGGGCGAGGCGAGGACGGCGGAAGGGCGGCGCGACCCGCGGCGTGTGGTGGCCGAGGCGCGGAGTTATCTAGGCCACAACGAGGAGCGGATGGACTACCCGCGTTACCGCCGGGAGGGGCCGACGACGACGAGCAGCCTGGTGGAATCGTTGGTGGGGGAGGTCAACGCGCGGGTCAAGAGCAAGCAGAAACCCTGGGATCGCCCGCACGGTGCGGAATCGACCCTCCAGCTGCGTGCCGCGGTTTTGAGTTAGGGTGACCGGCTGGGTCGTTTCTTCGCCGACCGCCCCAGCTGCCCCTTCCGCAAGCGACCGGCCGGGAGCGACCGATCAGAGGCTCCGCCCACACAAACCGCGGCGTGACCTCCCAGGCCCGGCCGGCTGAAGGAGCGACAGGTGCCGTACAACGAGTTGCCATTCCGGGCCAACCGCGTCGCCCTCCCCGAGTTTTGTGGTCAGAGCCCCAGCGCCGGGCGAGGGCACCCGCCCCCCCTTGCTCGGCGCCGGGGCTCTGATAATGGTACACCGCCTCGCGGGGCGCTACAGACCAGCCCCCCATCTCACCCAGCCTCGCGCCCCGCCGGGAAGTTGTCGTTGACCCGCCGAGCCCCCGTGCGTATCCTTCGCCGCGCGCCGGACTGTCCCGGCCCGTCCGACCCGCGGAACGCCGATGACCTGGCAGAAGTGGATCACCCGAGGTCTGGTCTGCGCCGTCCTGGCCGCGCTCGCCGCCGGGGTCGGGCTGTACGCGCTGTGGACCAGCCCCGCCGCCGTCCGCCAGCTCGTCCAGGAGAAGCTCGGCGTCCGCTTCCTCGGCGTCGGCGTGCAGGTCGGCTCGGCGCGGTTGCGCCTGCTCGGCGGCATCCTGGTCCGCGACCTGCGCCTGGGCCGCTCCGGCAGCATCGACCGCCGTGACTTCCTCTACGTCCCGACCGCCTACATCTACCACGACAAGGAGCGCGTCCTCGACGGCCAGGTCGCCATCCGCCGCGTCGAGTTGCACAAGCCGCAGCTGCGCGTCGTCCGCCAGCGGGACGGGCGGATCAACGTCGCCGGCATCCTCGGGCCGGTCGATCTCAGCGAGCGGATGCCGACCATGGTCATCAGCGACGGCACGCTGGTGTTCGAGGATGAGACCTCGTCGTCGCCCCTGCTGGAGGTCCACGGCCTCCGGCTGACCATGATCAACGACCCGCTGCCGACGCTACAGTTCGAGGGCTCGGGCGTCTCGGGGCTGCTCGGCCCGGTGCGGTTCCGCGCCAGCGTGCCGCGCGCGACCCTCGCCGCCACCGTCGAGCTGGAGCTGCCGGCGGTCCCTGTCAACGCCGACCTGGCCAGGCGCCTCGACGGCGCCTACCCGCAGGCCGCCGCCCACCTGGCACACCTGGCCGGCCAGGCTTCCGTCTCCGCCCGCCTTCAGGTTCCCGACGACCCGGCCAAGAAGCTGACCTACGACGTCTCCTTCCAACTCAACAGGGCCCGCTTCAGCCACCCGATCCTGCCCCGGCCCCTGGAGCGCTTGCAGCTTACCGGGCGGCTGGTCGATGGGGTCGTGCCGGCCGCCACGCTGACGGCGACCTGCGGAACGACCCGGCTCGAAGCCCGCGCCGCCGACGTCCGCCTGCCGACGTCCGCCGCCGACCTCGACGAGCCCGAGCGGCTGGCCGGCGAGCTGGACGCGACGGCCCGGCAGCTCGTCGTCGATGACGACCTGCTGGCGCGGCTGCCGCCCGACTTGCACTTCATCAAGGAGGACTTCTCGCCGTCCGGCCCCTGCACGATCCGCTACCGCTACCGGCGGGTCGGCCTTGCCCCGCTCGTCAAGGAGTGGGTCATCGAGCCGCACGGCATGGCCGGGTCGTACTTCGACTTCCCGGTGCCGGTGCGTGACGTGCGCGGCTCGATCTGGCTGGACACGTCACGGGCGCCTCTGCGGAGCATCCGCATCGACCTGTCGGGGCTGGCCTGCGACCGGCCGGCCACGCTGCGTGGGACCATCCGGGGGGAGAAGAAGACCAGCGAGGTGGTCCTCGACGCCGCCGGCAAGGACGTCCTGCTCGACGACCGCATCGAGCGGGCGGTGCCGCCGCGCGTCCGCCGGGGGGCGTCGCAGTTCTACCCGGCGCGGAGCCGGCAGCACGGCCTGGCGGCCTACCCGCTGGGCGAGGCGGACGTCTCGGCCGAGTTCCGCCGCGGCCACGGCGAGGAGCACCTCCGCAAGCAGTTCACGCTGACGTTCCGCAAGACGTCGGTGCTGTACGACCAGTTCCCCTACCCGTTGGAGAACGTCTCCGGAGTGCTGGTGCTCTACCCGGACCACTGGGAGGCGCGCGGGTTCCACGGCAGCCATTCCGGGGGGGAGATGTTCTTTGACGGGCGGTCGTTGCCGCTGCCCGGCCGGCCCCCGGAGGGCGACTCGTCGCCGCCGGAGCGGGTCGATATCCGAATCAGCGGGAAGAACATCCTCCTCGACAAGGAGTTCGAGGCCGCCCTCGTGCCCGCGTCGGGAAAGGAGCGGTTGGCGCTGCAGGCGGCGTGGCGGCGGCTGCGGCTGGCGGGCCGGCTGAGCTTCTCCGCCGAGGTGACCGACGTCCCGGGGCAGCCCCAGGACATCGACGTCACCGCCCGGGTGCAGGGCTGCTCGATCCGCCCGGCGTTTTTCGACTACGCCATGGACCACCTCCAGGGCAAGGTGCGTTACGCCCGGAACGTCCTGGAGCTGACCGAGATGAAGGCGCGGCACGGCCGGGCCGAGCTGGCGCTGGAGCACGGGCTGATCAAGCTGGCCGGCGAGGGCGGCTTCACGGCCTGGCTGACCGGGCTGACCGGCCAGGCGGTGCAGCCCGACGCCGACCTGCTGCACGCCCTGCCGGAGTCGCTCCGCCGGGTCGCCGAGCCGTTGCGGCTGAAGGGGCCGGTGAACGTGGCGGCAAACCTGACCCTGGTGGCGCCGCAGGGCCCGTCCGAGCCGCCGCAGGTCTGGTGGCGCGGCGCCGTCGGCCTGGACCGGGCGGGGCTGAAGGCCGGCGTCGAGCTGACCGAGGCGACCGGCCAGCTGTTCAGCGAGGGCTACCACAGCGGCCGGCAACTCGGCGGCGTCAAGGGCCACGTCCACCTGGAGCGGGCCACCGTGCTCGGCCAGCCGCTGACCAACCTGGTCGCCTGGCTCGACGTCGAGTCGCGCTCGCCCGACACGGTCCGCGTCCGCAAGGTCCAGGCCGAGTTGTTCGGCGGCACGGTGTTCGGCGAGGCCCGGCTGGAGACGTCGCCGCAGCTCAGGTACGACGTCGATCTGAAAGCCCTGGGCGTGCAGCTGGAGCTGGTCGGCCGGCACAACCTGCCCGAGGCCAGCCGCAAGGCCCAGCTGCAAGGGGCGGTCGAGGCGGGGCTGCACCTCAGCGGCGAGGGGACCGACTTGCTGGGCCTCAAGGGCAACGGCCGGGTGGACGTGCCGCGCGGCAAGATGGGCCAGCTGCCGGTCCTCCTGGGGCTGGCCAAGGCGTTCGGCCTGCGCGAGCCGGACCGGACGATGTTCGAGCAGGCTCAGATGCTGTTCTCGATCGAGGGGCCGAAGATCCTGGTCAGCCAGCTGGACCTGTACGGCAACCCGATCAGCCTGCGCGGACAGGGGGCCCTGGACCTGGACGGCAGCAACATCAACCTGGACTTCCTGGCGACGCCCGGCCGGGTGACGCAGATGCTGCCCGCCGGTCTGGACGCCATCCCGCAGGCGATCAGCGGGCAGATCCTGAAGATCAAGATGCGCGGCGGGGTCGGGACGAGCAACCCGATCCGGTTCGACAAGGAGCTGATGCCCGGCGTGGTCGAGCCGATCCGCCGGGCGATGGGGGGTTCGTAGGACGGGCTGCCAGCCTGTCCTGATTGGCGGTGCGAGCGACAGGCTGGCAGCCTGTCCTACGGGGGAAGGCCGATGTTCACGACGATCCTGTTCCGCATGATCCTGTGGGAGCTGTGCAAGGTGTTCGTGATCTCGCTCCTGGGGATCACCGGCATCCTCCTAATCGCGGGGATCATCGCCGAGGCGTCGCAGCAGGGGCTGGGGCCGACCCAGATCCTGGCTGCCATCCCGCTCCTGGTGCCCAGCACGCTGCCGTACACCATCCCCGCGACGACGCTGTTCGCGGCCTGCGTCGTCTACGGGCGGCTCAGCGCCGACAACGAGGTGCTGGCGATCAAGGCGTGCGGGGTGAACGTGCTGCACGTCGTCAAGCCGGGCCTGGTCCTCGGCCTGGTCATGAGCGGCGCCACGCTGGGGCTGTACTACCACGTCATCCCGTACACGCACCACCTGCTCCGCGAGATGGTGTTCCGCGACGCCGAGGGGATGCTCTACTCGGTGCTGGCCCGGAACGGGATGATCAGCCACGTCCAGATGCCCTACTCGATGTTCGTCAAGGGCGTCCAGGGCAAGAAGCTGCTCAACCCGGTCATCAAGCGGCGCAACGCCAAGGGCCAGATCGACCTGGTGGCCCACGCCCGTGAGGCCGACCTGCGGGTGGACACGGCCAACCGGTTGCTGCTGATCCGCATGCGGCACTGCGTCGTCATCAGCGAGGACGGGGACCGCGGCTACTCGGAGGACAAGAAGCTCGACGTGCCCTTGGAGAAGATCGAGAACACCAACCGGCGGGCGCGCGACATGACCTGGGTGGAGTTGGTGCAGCGGAGGAAGGACCTGGCCGAGGAGATGGAGGACGTCGCCGAGGAGATCGCGGCGAAGTCGGCCGAACTCTTGCTGGGCCGCCACGCCGCCGACCTGCCCAAGCACGTCCAGAACCTGAAGGAGAAGCACAAGGGCCTGGAGCACCAGGACCGGCTGATCTACGTCGAGATGCTGATGCGGCCGGCGCTAAGCCTGGGGTGCCTGTGCTTCATCCTGGTCGGCTGCCCGATCGGCATCATGTTCAGCCGCGGAGACTACCTCGGGGCGTTCATCACCTGCTTTTTACCGATCGTGATCGTCTACTACCCGCTGCTGCTGGCCGGCACGAACATGGCGAAGGAGGGGCGGCTGAACGAGGTCGTCCTGGTGTTCGCGGCCGACCTGGCCGTACTGGTCGGCAGTCTGTCGCTGTTCCGCTGGCTGCTGAAGCACTGACAGGGGGATGAAAGCGGGCCGGGGCCACCACCCCCTGCAAGGCCCGGAACGGCCCGCCAGGTCACACCCTCGTCGCCAGCGGGCGGCCATGAGGGCTCCGACGCCCGTTACCAACAGTGTGAGGGAAGCAGGCTCGGGAACAGCTCCAGCGATCGGGGAGGCATCAAGGCGGAAATCGTCGAAGTCGGTGTAGTTGACCCCGCTGGTAACCGTGTGTCGGAAGCGAATTTCGAGGGGTTGCCCAAGGTTGGGGTTGGCTGCCAACGCATCGTAGGTGACGGTGACCAGCGCGAAGGCGCCCTTTGCGGGTGTCACCGTGTTTTGATCAAAGGCTAGCACGTTGCCCCCGGCAAGTAATTCGATTCGGTATCCCCCGAAAGATGATTGGTTGAGTCGATCCCCGACGTACATCGTCAGGGTGTATCTCGTGCCGGCCTGAAGGGTGGCGGCCAGGACCTGGGAAGCAACACGCCCTAAGAGGCTGTAACTCTATGAAGGGTTGGCATGGCGTTCGCGGGGGAGAAAGGCGGAGCTGACTCAAGCGCCCCGGGAGGATTCGCCATGGCCAAGCCGCTGGTTTCCGACGCCCTCTGGGCCGCCATCGAACCGTTGCTGCCCGCCCCCAAGCCGCGCCGCTTCCGCTTCCCAGGCCGCAAGCCGATCGACGACCGCAAGGCCCTGACCGGCATCCTGTTCGTCCTCAAGACCGGCATCCCCTGGGCAGACCTCCCCGCCGAGATGGGCTGCGGCTGCGGCATGTCGTGCTGGCGCCGCCTCCACGCCTGGCAGCAAGCCGGTGTCTGGTCCCAACTGTACCAGTTCCTCCTGGAGCACCTCGACGACACCGACAAGATCGACTGGTCGCCGTCGATAGCACGTTCGCCTGAGCCTTCGGAGGGGTGGAGGGCAGCGGCAAAAACCCTACGGATCGGGCCGTCCCGGCGTCAAACAGCACGGCTAACTGACGCCAACGGCGTCCCCTTGGCGGCGGAAAGCACGGCGGCCAACGTGCCCGAGGTCAAGCGGCTACTGCCGTTGCTGGACCAGTGCGGGCCGCTGGACGAGGAAGGCCAGCCGACGCGGCTGCCCTCTGAGGTGTACGGGGACCGGGCGTACGACTCCGAGCCGCACCGGGAGGAACTACGCGGGCGGGGGGTCGATCCCAAGCTGGCCAAGCGGGGGACGGAGCACGGCAGCGGGCTGGGCGTACACCGGTGGGTGGCGGAGCGGCCGTTCTCCTGGCTGCACGGCTTCCGCAAGCTGCGGTTCGTCACCGAGAAGACCAAGGAGATGCAACTCGCCTTCCTCAACCTCGCCCTCAGCCTCATTTGCCTTCGCTACCTATGATTGGCCCAATGTCATAGAGTTACAGCCTCTAAACCACCCGAAAACGCAACATTGTTTCCCTCGGGGGTGAGGCCAGCCGGGTAGTTGGCAGGGGTCGGATTCAACGTCCCAGAAAACCCACCACCAGCCTGAACCCAGCCCAGAATGGAACCAGTGGAATGACCGTCGAGGAGTACCTGGTCCTCAAAGCCCGGATTCGTGATAGAAACTGGCCCAGCCGCTGCTTGACCGGGTGACAGGAGCAAGGCACTGACAAGGAATACTGCATGGGTAGCCGGGGGGCCGGAAATCGACATCGGTGATACCTCATATGAATGATGGCCTTGTGCGATGGCGAAGCCGCCGCATTGCGGTTTCGCCGGCCAGTGCAGGTTCTCAGGTTCAGATCACAACAAGTGAACCGAGCACGTCGTTGTTACTCGTCGAGGCCCGGTTGCCGAGGATGATGGTCCATGCGTCGCGCCTGGCCATGGCATTGGGGGTGATGTAGAGGCCGCCGCCAACACCCACGCCGGCGCTTCCGCCGGCCCCGGCGGAGCCTCCCTGGGCCTGATTGGTCGCGACGAGGGTGTGGCTCAGCGTGAGGGTGGTGTACCAGTCCGAGTAGATCGCGCCGCCCTTGGCCGAGCCGCCGTCGCCGCCGGCCCCGCCCGCGCCGCCTCGCGCCAGGTTCCCGACGACCACACAGTGGTCGAGGGTAAAGTTGCTGCCCCACTGGAGGAAAATGCCGCCGCCCATACCCTCCCCGCCTTGGCCGCCGGCCCCGCCGGCCCCGCCGATGGCCTGGTTGCATGAGATCATCGTCTGGATCAAGGTCGTGGTGCCTGAGTCGAAGATACCTCCTCCCAGGCCCCAACCTCCGCCGCTCCCAACTCCGCCAGCTCCGCCCAGAGCCTGGTTGCCGAAGATCAGGCAATGCGATAGGGTGAGATTCGCCCCTTGGTTAATAATCGCCCCACCCTCAGCAAGGCCGCCCGAATAGCCTGGGAATCCGGCAGCGCCACCCTTGGCGATGTTGCCGGCAAAGGTACTGTGTGAGATGTCCACGATCGTACCAAAGGAAACCGTCAGCCCCCCTCCCCATGCAACCCCCTGGAATCCCGAGACCGCCATGTCCCCGCCTATGGCCTGGTTGCCGAGGAACTGGCAGTGACTGATGGTCACGTGAAGTGGTTCCTCACCAATGTTCGATATTTCCATGGCTCCGCTGTGCGCGACAATGGCCCCAACGCCACTTTGAGCTTTATTGCCCGAGAACAGGCAATGGGTCACGCTCAGGCTGGCACCGGGGGAACCGTCCCCAAGCACCGAGACGGCGCCACCATATGCCTGGGCGTCACCGAAGCCTTCCGCACCAACCGCCTCGTTGTTGACGAATTCACAGCCGTCGAGGTTGACCGTCGAGGCCAGGGCGTTGATGGCTCCCGAAGCCGCTAGTCCCTCGAAGTCTAACAGGCCTGTGGCGCGGTTGTGCCTGAAGGTGGAGTTGATGACGCTCAAGGAAGTGCTGGAGTAGACGTCGATCGCGCCGCTGCTCTGGGCCTGATTATCGGTGAAGGTGCTGTTGATTACCGTGACCGACGAACCTTCCAGTTCGCTCGAGATGGCCCCGCCATACTCGGCGTGGTTGTCGGTGAATGTCGAGCCAACGACGGTCAAGGCTCCCTGGTTGTAGACCCCCCCGCCGAGCCCATCCGGGGGCCAGGTGCCATCCGTACGGTTCCCCGAGACGACGACCTGTCGAACGGTGAGGCTGACCCCCGCCTCGTTTAAGACGCCGCCGCCCGTGGGTGCCCGCCCGTTCACGATGGCGAGCTTTTCCAGGGTCACCTCCCCTGCGCCTTCGATGACGTAGAACACCCGGCTCGCATCGTTGCCGCTGACCGCCAACTTGGCGGCACCCGGCCCCGTGATCGCCAGGGCGTCACTGATGACGATCTCGCCGCTGGTGAGGGCGATGGCGCCCTGGGCTGATCTGGCGAAGCGGACGATGTCGGCGCCCGGCCTGGCGTTGGCATCGAGGACGGCCTGGCGCAGGGAGCCGGCCCCGGCGTCGGCAGTGTTCACCACCGTGAAGGTGGCGGGTGCGAGGCGGTGCTCCAGAGCTTCCAGGGTGAGCCTGCGTTGGGTGGGACGGGAGGCGGGGCGCTTGATCGGACGAGGCAACAGGGCCATTAGAGGCGCTCCAGTAGTGATGAGGTGGAATATCGGATAGGGAGTTAGATCCCGTTCCGGGTCGAAATCCGCCGCCCTTGCCGCGATTTCTGTTCTGGCCGGCCATTCCATACAATCTGGAGGAATCGACAGGAAAGGCGCGGCGGATTCGGCCTGACGGCGGGGTCTAGATCCTGGAGTTCCTGCAACAATGCATGCCGACCCGGACTCGCTCGGGGGGAAACTCCTCGCCGGCGCCCGCGCCGGCGACACGGCTGCTCTTGGCGAGTTACTGGAGCGCTTTAGGGTCTATTTGACGATCCTGGCCCGAATCCAGATCGGTAGGCGCCTCCAGGGCAAGGTTGATGCCGCCGACCTGGTGCAGGACACATTCCTCCACGCCCACCAGAAGTTCGCCCAGTTCGAGGGCGCGACCGAGGATACTTTCCTCAAATGGCTGCGCGGCATCCTGGCCAACGAGATTGCCCACCTGGTGCGCCGCTACTTCTCCCAGGGGCGAGACGTCGGCCTTGAGCAGTCGCTGATCCTCGAACTCGATTCCTCGTCGGAGCGAATGGCCGGCCCGGCGGCCCCAGAGTCCTCCCCCAGCGAGCAGGCCTCCCGCCGTGAGCAGGCCCTTCGCCTGGCCGACGCCCTGGAACGCCTGCCGGCTGACTACCGCGAGGTCCTCCTGCTCCGCCAGATCGAAGACCTCCCCTTCGCGGACGTGGCCCAACGCATGAACCGCACCCTGGATAGCGTCCAGAAATTGTGGGTCCGCGCCCTGGATGCACTGCGAAAAGTCCTGGAGCCCCCCCCATGAACGCCTCCGGCCGACCCGACCTGGAAGACCCGCGCATCTTCGCCGCTCTGGAGGAATACCAGGAGGCAGTCGCCGCCGGTTGCCGGCCCGACCGGGCGGACTTCCTCGCTCGGCACGCGGCCGTCGCCGAGGCCCTGGCCGGCTGTCTCGACGCCGTTGATTTCGTCGGAGGCGTCGCGGGCTGCGGCAGGAGGGCGCGTCTCGACCTGGTTCCTGGGTCCGTGTTGGGGGAATATCGGCTGATCCGGGAGGTGGGTCGGGGTGGCATGGGGGTTGTTTTCGAGGCGGACCACCTCCCCCTCGACCGCCGGGTGGCGCTCAAGGTCCTGCCCCACGTCGGCGGGCTCGATGACCGGCAACTCCGCCGGTTCCGCAACGAGATCCAGGCCGCCGCGGGCCTGGATCACCCCAACATCGTCCCGGTACACGCCGCGGACTGTGTCGAGGGCGTCCACTTCTACTCCATGCAGCTCATCGACGGCTTCACCCTCGCTCAGCTGATCGGAGAACTCCGACGGACAACCGAGGCTTCCAGCACCAATGCTGCCCTGTCGTCAACGGGTGACGACACCACCCATCACTCCTCGCCTTCCGCCGAGGACCCGGGGCCTTCCGTATCGACCCTCCCCATTCCTGGCGGGAAGGCGTGGGGAACGCGCGAGTACTTCCGCGAGGTCGCCCGCCTGATCGAGGAATCCGCGCGGGCGCTGCACTACGCCCACCAGCTGGGCGTGATCCACCGCGACATCAAGCCGGGCAACCTGTTGCTCGATCGCCGGGGCCGGGTCTGGGTCACCGACTTCGGCCTGGCCAAGCTGCCCGGCAGCGAGCTGACCGCCACCGGCGACCTGGTCGGCACCTTGCGCTACATGAGCCCCGAGCAGGCGTCCGGCCGGGCGGTCGGCGTCGATCACCGGGCCGACGTCTACTCCCTCGGCGCGACCCTGTACGAACTCCTGGCGCTTAGGCCCGCCTTCCCGGGCGACGACCGCCTCGACGTGCTGCAATGCATCCTGAACGCCGATCCCTTGCCGGCGCGGGAGCATCGGCCCGGCGTCCCCACGGAACTCGACACCATCGCCCAGAAGGCGCTGGCCAAGGAGCCTGGCGAACGTTACGCCACTGCCGAGGAACTGGCCGACGACCTGCGGCGCTTTCTCGACGACCGGCCGATTCTGGCGAAGCCACCCAGCCTGGCCTCGCGTGTCCGCAAGTGGGCCCGGCGTAACCGCACGCTTGTGTGGTCCGCGGGGGTGGCGATGTCGCTGTTCCTCCTGACCGGCATCGTCGGGTTGGCCGTCAGCAATGCACGCATCAGCGCCGAGAAGGAGAAGACCGAAGAAGCACTCGCCGAGAAGGAAGAAGCCGGCGAGCGGTCGGACTACACGCGCTACATCCACACGGTGGCGCTGGCGCACCGCGAATGGCTCGAGGGCAACCCGCAGCGGGCGCGCCAGCTCCTCGACAGTTGCCCCGAGAAGTTCCGCGGCTGGGAATGGCGCTACCTCGATCGGCTTCCGGACCAGGAACTCATCCGTGCGACGGGGGCGGCGAAGTCGTTCACGGACATGCAGTACAGCCCCGACGGCACGCGGATCGCCACGGTGAACGACCTGGGGGAGGTGCAGCTCTGGGACGCGCGGACCGGGGAGGAAAAAGGGAGTCTGAAACTCGATCATCCGGCACGAAAATTGGCCTACCACCCCGGCGGAAAGGGCGTCGCGGTTTCCCATCGTGCGTCGTCCCTGGTGGAGGAGTACGGCCTGGACCAGGACCCCGACTCCGCGTCCCCTGCCAAAAAGGTCTCGTACGTGGAGATCGGCACCGGCAGGCTGATTCGGCAGTTTGCTGGCCTGGTCCGACCCGTCACCCACGTGAAGTTCAGCCCGGACGGGAGCCTGCTGTTAGGTGGCACCGACCTGACCATCCATCATCTGATCTGGCGGGTGGAAGACGGCATTCCGGTTCGGAAAGGGGCGGGCGGCTACCCGATCTGGAGCCCCGACGGAAATACCCTCGCCTCGGGCCGCCTGAACAAGGTTACCCTGCGCGACGCCAAGGCCATGAACGTGCTGTTTGACCTGGATGCCCCTTCGTGTTCCAGGGCGATGGCGTTTCACCCCGACGGGAAGGAACTGACGGTCGGAACGACCCACGGGGCCGTCACTAGCTGGAATGTACATACCGGGGCCAGGACGTTCGCCGTGCCGGCCCTCAGTCTGGAGGTGACGACGCTGGCCTATAGCCCCGACGGGCGATGGCTGGCGGCGACGTCGGCGGACGGGCGTTCGGTGGCGCTACTCCGGGCGAATCCCCTCCAAACGACCAAGACGCTGCGCGGGCCGGCCGAGGGAATCACGGCCGTTTCGTTTCACCCCGACGGTACCCAACTGGCAGCCGCGTCCAAGGACGGCAGGGTGTATACCTGGCATCTACTCGACGATATCGAAGCGCGGCAGCTGCTCTGCCCTCTGGAAAGCGCCCAGAGGTTCCCCGGCCACTCGTTGGCGTTCGATGCCGAAGGAAGGCACCTGGCCTGGGCGTCCCCCCAGACGGTAATCCGACTGGACACCCGCACCGGGACGGCACACCGCCTTCCGTCGATCCCCCTTGCCGTACAAACCAGTCGCTCAACGACCACCCACTCCCGGGCCGTGGGTCCGTGGACCGCGGCCGGGCCTCAGGCCGGGTTGGCCCCTGTCCCCCCGCGACAGGATGCGCTGGACGCCAGGCTGTTCGACATCGACAGGAGGTGGAAATCGACAACGCGCGACGTTGCCGTGCATGTCGAGGAAGTCGCCTACGACGGGGCGGGAGAGAGCCTCGCCTTCCTGGCCGGCGATGGCCGGTTTTGCGTCCGGGCCGCCGACACGGGCGAGGTACGCGCCTGGCTTCCGGGCAAGCACGAGCCGCGCAACCGCTACGCCGTGGCGCTGCGAAAGGACGGCGCCCGGCTGGCCGTCGCCGGTTACGAGGACAGGCTCTTGAAGGTATTCGACCTCACCACCCAGGGGGAGCGGTTTTCACTTCCCAGCCCGGTCCCAAGGGTGCTGACCGTCCGGTTCGACCCGGCGGGCGGAATGCTTCTTCTGGCCGGCGAAGGCGGGGAGATGGCCCTCGTCGATGCCGACACCGGCCTGGTGAAACGGGCCTGGCAAGTACCGCGGCAAGGGCGAATGCCCGTCGCCTTCAGCCCAGACGGCAGCCGGCTTGCGCTCGGCCTGACCCCCCACGGCCCTGTGCCCGGAGGGGCGAAACTCTGGGAACTGCGCACGGGGGAGGAACTGCTTACGCTTCCTTCCGACGTGGGGGTCTTCGCCGTCGCCTTCAGCCCCGACGGGATTTGCCTGGCCGGGGTCCGGGCCGACGGTCAGGTGATCCTCTGGGAGGCGGCCGGCCCGCCGAAGGAAGCTCGTTGGGCGGGCCGGGAAGAGCGCATCGTCCCCTGGCATCGGGCCGAGTCGATGGACGGCCCGCCGCGGCAGTGGTTTTCCCAGGAATGGCACCTTGATCGGTTACTGCGCGAC
Source organism: Gemmataceae bacterium (assembly GCA_046350195.1). Classification (GTDB taxonomy): domain Bacteria; phylum Planctomycetota; class Planctomycetia; order Gemmatales; family Gemmataceae; genus CALDUY01. The sequence continues at coordinate 62,610 of JAXMAW010000026.1, read as the reverse complement.
GACCCGACTGCGGCGGAATACCTTGCCCCCCGGGCCCTCGTCCGGCTTCGCCTGGGCCGGCTGAAGGAAGCCCAGGCCGACGCCCGGGCGGCCCTGCGCGACCCGCGCCTGGTCGAGTCCCTCGATCTCACGACGCGGGTCGTCGAGGTGCTGCACGAAACGAAGGACCCGGAGGGGTACCGCGAGTTGGCGGCCCGGTTGGCCGATCGGCTCGATCGAGACGGCACGGACGCGGGCCGTCTCGGTGAAGGGCTGCTACTTCTAACCATTGTCCCGGATGCCTTGCCTGCCGAAAGCATGCTCACCCTGGCCCGGCGATTGGCCGCGAGCGGGCCGAATGCCCATCAGGCCCTTCACGCGCTCGCACTGGCCTACTTCCGGGCGGGCCGATTCGCCGAAGCCCGCGAGGCCGCGCGCCAGACCTTGGCGGGGAGGGGCAAGGTCCGGGCGAATTTCCTGGCACTGGCGATGACCGAGTCCCGCATGGGGAACGTCGCCGAGGCGCGAAAGGCGTTCGCGGCTTTGCGCAGTACGAGACCTGTTCCCTCGGGGCCACCCCGGACTTCCCGGCCCGATCGGGACGGGTTGCGCCTACGTCTTCTCGAGGAAGAGGCCCAGGCGCTCGTCGTCGGTAAGCAGTAGCCGCCGCCGTCCGGCCGGCGACCATTATCACTTACGGCCCCCATGGAATCTCGTTGACGCGCGCTGCCGGCGCCGCGATTATCATCGGTGGTCCGCCCTCCCCACCGCGAGCGCTGCCATGAGAACCGCCACCGGGACCACGGTCATCCGCAACGGCCAGTTGATCGACGGCACCGGCAAGCCGCCCGTCCGCGACGCCGCCGTCGTCGTCCAGGACGGCCGCATCGCCTACGCCGGCCCCGTCGCCGGCGCCCCGCCGCTGCCCCCCGACGCGGCCCGGATCGACGCCCGCGGTGGCACGATCCTGCCCGGGCTGGTCGAGGCCCACTACCACCCGACGTACTTCAACGTCGCCGCCCTGGAAGACCTCGACATCAAGTACCCCGTCGAGTACGTCACGCTGCTGGCCGCCGCCAACGCCAAGCTCGCACTCGAGTGCGGCTACACGGCGGCGCGGTCGGGCGGCAGCCTGTTCAACATCGACGTGTGGCTGAAGAAGGCGATCGAGAACGACCTGCGGGCCCAGGCTGGCGGCCAGCGGGCGGGAGATCTGCGGCGTTGGCGGGCTGATGGACTGGAACCCTCGACTACCGCAAGGTCGGCATGGAGGGGCTGGTGCTGCTGGTCAACGGCCCTGTCGAGGCCCGCGCCGCGGTGCGCAAGCTGGTCAAGGACGGCGTCGAGTGGGTCAAGACCTACCCCACCGGCGACGCCGCCGCCCCGGACACGAACGACCACCACACGCTGTGCATGACGTTCGAGGAGATGAACGCCGTCGTGCAGACGGCGCACAACCACGCCCTGAAGGTGACCGGGCACTGCCGGGCCACCGAGGGGATCAAGAACGCCCTGCGGGCCGGCTACGACACGCTGGAGCACGGGACGTTCATGGACGACGAGTCAATGGACCTGCTGCTGGCGCGCAACGTCCCGGTGGTGCCGGCGCTCCAGTTCGAGCTGGCCAGCATCGAGCACGGCCCGGAGTTCGGCATGCCGCAGGCCGTGATCGACGGCCACAAGGAGACGCTGGAGGGTGGTGCCGACAGCGCCCGCCGCATCCTCCGGGCCGGCGGTCGGCTGGGGATGGGAGGCGACTACGGCTTCGCCTGGAACCCGCACGGGACGTACGCCAAGGAGCTGTCGTTCTTCGTGAACTACGTCGGGCTGACGCCGCTGGAGGTGATCCGCTGCGCCACACTGACCGGCGCGGAGATCATGGGCCGCGAGAAGGAGTTCGGGTCCTTGGAAGCCGGCAAGCTGGCCGACGTCCTCGTCGTCGAGGGCGACGTGATCGCCGATATCCGCGTGCTGGAGGATCGCTCGCGGTTCGTCGCCGTGATGCAAGGCGGCGTTGTCAAGGCGGGGCGGGTGTCCTCGGATCGGCCGCTGGTTTGAACTCATCGAGGTGTGCCCCCGGGCACCGCCCGGGGCTCACCGGGCCATATCCTTGAGCCACCGCTGGTAGTCCGGGGTTTGCTTCCACGCCTCGTAAGCCGCTCCGGGGCCGACGGCGTCCACATCAGCCCCGAGGTCGCGCCCGACCGGCCCGGCCTTCTTGCCCACGCTGCCCTCGGCCAGGCGAAACTGCCCCGGGCGAAGGGTGTCGAGGTCGGTTTCCATGCCGGACACGCCCGTGAAGCGGACGTCGCCTTGCACCGAGGTCGATTCCCTGACGCCCATGAACTTGTGCCAGTCCGCCAGCCCCTCGATGGTTCGCTGAGGCTTGGTCGGATCGGGTTGGTCCCTGGCCCACACCATCGGCATGCCGCGCTCGTAGGCGTTGTGGCTGTCTCGCCAGTCGAACGCCTCCGGGTAGAGGCCGACCGCCTCACTGGCGGGAAGGACGTTCCACTCGCGCATGGCGAAATGATCGATGAGGCCGAGGCGGCCGACGAACACGTTGCCCGACAGGTGAATCGTCCCGGCCTTTCCGGCCGCTCGCACGGCCGCCGCTTCCGAAGGACGTGCGCCGAAACGGATCGACAACGGGGTATTAACGACAAACGTGTTGTTAACGACATCGAGGGAGAACCGGGGCAGCTCGCGGGGGTAGACCAGTCCCAATCCGACGGCGCCCTCTCGGTTGAAGAACAGGCACCCCTCGACGCTGGCGCGGGGCCGCGGCGTGTCCCGGGAGGGGACGGGGGTCCAGGTCAGGCCGTTCCAGATGTCCGTCGCCAACAGAAACTCACACCGCCGGACCCGCAGGGTCGCCGAATCGGAGCGGACGGCCGTCCCAGGGCCGTACCCCAGGAACAGGCAATGTGCCAGGTGCAATTCCCCGGGGGGCGTGACGTTTACGATCCCGCCGGGCTTCTGAGACGTGGCGTCCCCGAACCGATGGAACTCGAGCCCTTCGAGGACCAGCCTGCCGGAGCACTGGAGCAAGTAGCCGCCGGCCGGCGCCTTGGCCGGCGCCCGTGCCGCAGTTGGGGACGCCGGCCCGGGGCCGCCTGGAGGCGTCAAACTGGTTGACTTGAGGTTGATCGGCTCGCAGAGAAACGGGCCGTCGGAGCGAACCTCGATGGCGTCGCCGGAGTTCGGCCGGCGTCCGCCGCGGCCAACGTGGGGAAGTCTTGCTCCGGCCGGCCGGCGCGGGCCAGCAGGGTGAACGGCTCGGTGGCCGCCGCCGGCGGGGGTGTGGCGGGCCTCGTCGAGGCGTTCAGGTCGGCGCCCATCGGCGGGATGGGCGACTCGAAATTATAGCATAAAAGAACTCCTGAAAATCCTAGAAAAGCCAGTCCCAGCCCCACAGCGGCCCTGCGTGACAGCCGGCGCGGGCGGACGGGAGGCACCCGGTCGGCCTGCACCTCGATGGCCCGCAACGCCTCGGCCACCGCCGCCGCGGACTGCGGCCGGCCCCGGGCCTCCTTGTCCAGCAGCCGGCCGATCAGCCTCCGCCAGCAGCCGGCGGCAAGCCCGGCCGTAGCTCCCCCGGCGGCCGGGGGATTCCAGCAGGACGGCCTTGAGGACGGCCCGCAGGCCGTCTCCGGCGAACGGCGGGCCCCCCGTGACCATGTGGTAGAGCACGCACCCCAGGCTAAATAGGTCGCCGCGGTGGTCCACGGCCTCGCCATTGGCCTGCTCCGGCGGCATGTACGCCGGCGTCCCCACCACCACCCCGGCCTGCGTCAGCGCTGCCTCCGCGGCCGGGCGGGCCAGCCCGAAGTCCAGGATCTTGAGCCGCCCTCCGGCCGAGGCCGCCCCCGGCTCGCCCTCGATCCACAGGTTGGCCGGCTTGATGTCGCGATGCACCAGACCGGCCGCGTGCGCCGCCGCCAGCCCCTGCGCCGCCTCCCGGGCGAACCGAACCGCGTCCGCCAGCGGCAGGGCCCCCTGCCGACGCAGCCGGCCGTCGAGCGTCTCGCCGTGGAGCAACTCCATGGCCAGGTACATGGTCTCGCCGTGCTCGCCGACCTGGTAGACGACGACGATGTGGTCATTCCGCACGCCGGCGGCCGCCCGTGCCTCGCGCAAAAACCGCCCCCGGGCGGTTGGGTCGGCCACCTGGCCTGGCGGCAGAAGCTTCACGGCGGCCGTCCGACCCAGCAGGGTGTCCTTGGCCCGAAAGACTACGCCCATGCCGCCGCGGCCCAGCTCCGTCTCCAGCCGGTAGGGACCCACCAGGTCGCCCGGTCCGGCGGACTGGCTCGGCCTAGATCCCGCCGCGGGCGGCCCGGCAGCCGGGACCGTCGGGCCCCCCAATGGGCCGCCCGGCGGGGGGGCGAACTCGTGCAGCCGCTTAACCAGCCGTTGCTCCTCAGTTTCGCACCCCGCCGGCGACAGGTCCGCGGCCCAGTTGCGGAGCGAAGGGATCTCCGTGAGCCGATCCAGGAGGGCATGGCACTTGGGGCACGCGTCGAGGTGTCGGCGCAAATCGGCGAGATCGGCGTCGGCCGCCTCGCCGGCCAACATCCGCTGCCAGCGGTCCACGGTCGGACATGGCCCCGCCACCGGATCAAGGAATGGGGCCGGCATGGCGGCGAGTCTCCGTCACTCGTTCAAGGGGGCCAAATCAGGGACGTCCTCGGCCAAGTGAAGCACCCCTTCCCCCAGCCGCTTGAGGGTCCGCGACTTGAGCACGTAGACGTGGTCGAGGCCCAGGCCGAGGCCCTCGACGGCCGACTTCTCTTCGAGCCAGACCGTCTCGAAAGCCTGCCAGGTCTGCTCGCGGGCCGTCCGCAACACGCGATCGTGGAACTGAGAGGCCCATTCGCCGTCGGCCGCCGCCGGCAGCTCATCGTCCTGGTCACCCTGGTCGTAATCGAACCGCTGGCCGGACCGAGTGATGCCCGCGAGGAAGTCCTGCGTCAGTTCGGCGGTGTCAGCCTCCTGAAGGCCCTTCCGCCGGGCGAAGCGAATGGTAAGCGGGTCGTACACCTCGACAAACGTCTGCCTGGCGTCAAGGTCCGGGTGGTCGCGCAGCCCCACGAGGAGGCTCGCCGACGTTTGCCAATCGGACGCCCGGTCCGTCATAGAGCAGTTAGCCTCGGGAGGTGGAAGTCTAACTCCCATCGTACCCCGAATGCGCAGGGGCCGCAACCGGTGGCCGGGAACCGCCCGCCGGGAATTAATTCCGGGCCGACCGTTAGGAACGGCTGGCGCGTGCCTACTCCCTTCTCGTCCCGCTCAGAATAGCTTGACCAGCGGATCGCCCGGCACGATGAAATGTTGCCGGCCAAGCATGTCCATCACCTGGGCGTCCGGGCCGACGCCCAGGGCGTGGTAGACCGTGCTCACAAAGTCACGGACGGGAACCGGGTCGTCCTTCGGCTCCCCCGCGAGCGTGTCGCTGCTGCCGTACACCCGGCCGCCCTGGATGCCCCCTCCTGCCAGCGCGGTGCTGTAAACCCGAGCCCAGTGGTCCCGGCCGGGCGCCGGGTTGGCGTTGGTCCACGGCGTGCGGCCGAACTCGCCGGTCCACACCACCAGCGTCTCCGCCAGCAGGCCCCGCGAGTCGAGGTCTTCCAGGAGCGCGGAGAAGGCCCGGTCCAGCGGTGGCAGAAGCCGGTCGCGGGTCTGCTCGAGGTGGTCGGAGTGCGTGTCCCAGCCGCCGAACACCACGGTCACCACGCGGACGCCCGCCTCGACTAGCCGGCGGGCGACCAGGCGCAGCTGCGCCGAGGTGGTCGTTGCCGTAGCGGTCGCGAAGGGCCGGCTTTCTGCGTCCAGCGACAACGCCTTCCAGGCCTGGGGCGAGGCCAGCACGTCGAGCGCCTGCGCCTGGCAGGCCGCCCATTCCTTCTTGACCCGCGTCGCCTCCCCGCCGCCCTCCCGGCCCGCGTCGCGCAGCAGGCTCATGCGCCGCTGTAACCGGTCGGCCCCGACGTCGGCCCGCGGCACGAAGGCGGCCGGGAGCGAGCCGGGCACCGCCGCCTCCCGGGCGTAGGCCAGGACCACCGGGTCGTACTTGCGGCCGAGGAAGCCGGCGTGCTGGCCAGCCCACTCGCGGCCCGGCCCGTCCTGGGTGATCCAGTCCGGTAGTTGGACGGCGGCGGGCAGGCGCCTGTCCCCGCGCAGCTGGCGGAGGACCGAACCCAGGCACGGGTAGTCGCGCCGGTCCAGGAAGGGCTCCCCCTCACGGGGCACGTTCGGCCAGCCGGTGAGGTTGTAATGCACCCCGGCGCCGTGAAAGAGGGCGTTGCCGGCGTGGTAGGTCGAGCGGATGACGGCGAGCCGGTGGGCGTTCCGGGCCAGCCGGGGGAGCCCGTCGCAGAAGCGCACGCCCGGCACGCTGGTCGCGATGGGTCTCAACAGGCTGCGGGCCGTGCCGGGGGCGTCGGGCTTGGGGTCGAACGTCTCCTGCTGGGGCGGCCCGCCGAGCATGTACAGGACGATGCAGGACCGGGCCTGACCTCCGCCGGGTGCCTCGGCCCGACCGGCCGCGCGCGCCGCGGTGAGGCCGGCCAGGCTCAGGCCGAGGGCCGAGCTGGCCCCCGCCTGCAAGAACGTGCGGCGGTGGATGGGTGTGGTCGCCTTGAGGGGGTCGGCCGCCATGAGGTTATCCTCCCGACGGGTCGGAGGTCAGCTCGGGCCTAGGCGCGTGCGGGTAATCGACCGGCCGGTACCGGATGGCCAGTTCCGGGGTGGTGAGCTTCTTCTGACCCTGGGCCAGCGACGTCAGGGCCCGGTCGAGAACGCCGCTGGTCAGCAAGGTCCGCTCGACGGGGTAGCTGGCCCGGCCGGTGTGGATCATGCGCTCGATCGCCTTGAGCAGGTAGGCGAAGTGGGGGTGGCGCGGCTCGGTCCGCTCCTCGAACCGGGTGGCGACCGGCTTCGGCTTCCCCTTGACCCTCAGCGCCACGGCGGTCCCCCCGGCGGACCGCGGCAGCATCAGCACCGCCCCCGGGAAGCCGTCGATGTACTGGAACTGGAACAGGGAAGCGCCCTCGTCCTTCCGCATCTCGGTCCCGCCCCTGTGCGGCACCGCCGCCAGCGCGGCCTCAAGCACGTCCTTCGGGACCGCCCCCGCATCGACCGCCTTCCACATGGCCTCCCCTTGTAGGCACTGGACCGACCTCACCCCCTGCTCGCCGCCCCGCCTCCGCTCGACCAGGCACTGGTAGCACTCCAGGGCGTGGCTGCCGTAGATGTCCAGCCCACTGTACCCGATGCCGACCGCCGCCTCGATCTCGCCGCCCAGGGGGACCGGCAGGTCCGGCGAGCGGAAGGTCAGCGGCAGGGACGACCCGGCCATGAACGGGAGGTTCAAGGCCCTCGCCCGGTCGTACATCCACTTGGCGTCCGCCCAGGCGGGCCCCAGGTGCTTGTCGTTGAAGACGGGGACGACGCGCTTGCCCTTCTCCAACGCCGCGGTGATCTGCTCGAAGAATCGCCGGCGGGGGTAGAGGTGCTGCCCCTTGTCGTTCCAGGGGTAATCCCCGTGCTCGCCGATACTGATCACTCCGTCCACCGCGACCCGATCGCCGCCGAGGGTCAGCGCCTTCTCGACGGTGTCGAAGATCGGGACCTTGTACCGGGCGGCCAGCCCGCGGGCCATGTCGTCCGCCGGGAACTGATCGACGTACATCGCCGCCAGCTTCAGCGCCGGGCCGGGGCCGCCGTCCTGCTTCCAGCCCTCCAGGATCTTCCCGACCAGGACGTCCGCGTGGGAGCCCTTGCAGTAAACTGTGATCACGGCCGCGACCGTTTTTGGGTCGTCCCGCCCGCCTGCCTTGCCCTCCGTGGCCAGCAGCGTGCCTCCCCCAACCGACGCGGCGGCGCCGAACCTCAGGGCGTCGCGGCGAGTCACCTCTCGGACTTGCATCATGGCCCCCTTCGGTCTGGGACGGTGGGCGAACTCGGCCTGGCATTGGCCCCGAGGACGTTCACGGCATCAGCCGGATGCAGGACGGGCTCGGCAGCGCGAGGGGCGTTCCGGCCGACTTGAGGGCCCCCGTCTCCGGGTCGATGCGGAACACCGCGACGTTGTTGCCGGGCATGTTGGCGCACAGGAGCAGCTTGCCGTCGGGCGTCACTGCCAGGTTCTGCGGCCCCTTGCCGAGGCTCGGCTCGATCCCGACCCGCGTCAGCCGGCCGTCCCGGCCGACCCGGTAGCAGGCGATGCTGTCGTGGCCCCGGTTCGTGCCGAAAAGGAAGCGGCCGTCGGGGGTGACCTTCAGGTCGGCACAGTAGCTCTTGCCGGTGAACTCGGCCGGGAGTGTCGAGAGCGTCTGCCTCTCGATGAGGATACCGGTCTCGGGGTCGTGATCGAACAGAGTGACCGAGTTGGCCAGCTCGTTGATGGCGTACAGGTGCTTGCTGTTGGGGTGGAAGGTCAGGTGCCGGGGGCCGGCGCCGGGGGGCGTCCTCACGAACGGCTGCCGGGCGGGGGTCAGTCTGGCCCCGTCGGCTTCCAGCCGGTAGCCCAGCACCTGGTCCAGGCCGAGGTCCGCCGCGTAGGCGTGGCGGTTGTCCGGGCTGACGACGATGCAGTGGGCGTGAGGGCCCTTCTGCCGGGCCGGATCGACGCTCGAACCGGCGTGCTGGAGGAACGACACCGCCTTCCCCAGAGAGCCGTCCGGCCCCACCGGCAGCGAGGCCACGCTGCCCGTCAGGTAGTTGGCGACGAGCAGCGCCTTGCCCGTCTTATCGACGTCCAGGTAGCACGCCGCGGAGCCGAGCGCCGACTGGCGGTTCAGCAGCTTCAGCCGGCCGGCGCGGTCGGCGACCTGGAAGGCGGCGACCTGCTCGTGCTCCTTCCCGCCGAACTGCTCGGCGTGGATCGAGTACAGGAACCGACGGTCCGGCGACAGGGCCAGGTAGAAGGGGTTCTTCACGTCCGCCGTCCGGTGCAACGGCTTCAAGACCCCGGTGTGCAGGTCCAGCTGGCAGGCTTGGATACCGCCCCTGTCCCCGGCGGCGAAGGCCGAGATGAACACCAGCGGGCCTTCCGCCCTGGCCGGGCCAACGGCCGTGGTCAACACCCAAGCGACCAGGGCCGTGAGCAGGGAACGCACGAGCGGCTGACGCATGGGTCACTCCGGTGGGGCAGGGCGCCCAGGGGTCGGCCGCGAACCTCACTGGTCCTTCTTTTTCTTCTTCGCCGGCGGCCCCTGGCCGAGGGTGATCGCCTTGGCGGTGTTGCCGTCGCTGTCCGGCTCAACGGTGACCAGCGCCCCGGTCTTGAACTGCTCCTTCTTGAGCAGGTCCGCAACGGATGTGCCCTTCACCTCAACCTTGTTGTCGCCCTCGACGGCAGTGACGGCGGTCCTGTCGGTGACCTTGTATTCCTTGTCGAGGGTCTGCTTTTTCTTCAACCGCACCTTGAGGGTCAGCGTGCCCTTCTCCGCGTCCACCTGGGCGATCTCGCCGGAAACGCCGAGGCTTCCTTTCTTCTTTTTCTTCTTTCCCCCCTCGTCGGCAAGCCCAAAGCCGGCGAAGACGACAAAGGCCAACGCGGCGCAGGCGGCGGATCGGATCATCAGCGGTTCTCCGGGATTGAGGTACGGGTGTCCCCCTGAATAATCGTCTAACCGCGGCGCCAGAGAAAAGTTTCGCCTCAGCGGTGGGCCAACTCCGCCACGACCATCGCATGCACGTGCAGCCTCGGCACCGTCACCCGCGCCCCGTCCGCCGTCCTCTCGACCGCCAGGTCCAAGCCCTCTGGCTCCAGGCGCACCCCCTTCAGCGTGTAACCCGGTCGGAAGGTCACCCGGACGTCACGGATCGGCACGACTTCCTCGCGGAGCGGCACGTCGTCGCCGGGCAGGGCGTGGTGCGCCGTCGTGTTCAGGTCGCTGAACAGGTGGACGACCAGCCGCTCCTTCCCGCCCTTCGCCTGGCGCATGACCGTCGAGTGAACGCACATCGGCGCCTCGACGGCGACCGGCGGCGGACCGCCGGCGGCGTGCCGGATCGCGTGCTTCAGCACCAGCCGCTGGTACGGGTAGGCATAGAGGTAGTACGCCGCGTCGAACGCCGCCGCCAGGTAGACGACGCGGCCCTTGCCGTGCGCCCGCGTCAGGACAGCGGGGAACTCAGCCCCCAGGCCAGCCTTCGCCTTCAGTGTGCCGATGGCCGTCGCGCCCTTCGCCGCCACCCGCACGGCGGCGCCCTTGAACGTCACCGGCTGGTCGCCGACGTAGGTCTTCATCTTGCCCTGGTTCAGTAGCGATGAAACGTCCTGGCGGAAGTCGAAGACGCTCTTGGGCTTCTCCCAGTAGTCGGCCGGGATCGACTTCGCGAAGTTCACGTCGAGGTCGCCCTTCGCCGGCGCCTCGTCAGGCAGGCCGCGGTAGCTCACGCCGAACACGTCGGCCAGCGCGAAGTTGTCGCGCGGGTTGCCGAACTCGTCGAACAGGGACGTGTCAAGGCTGGCGACCAACCCGCCGCCGTTGCGCACGAAGCGCTCGACCGCCGCGACCTGATCCCTGTCCAGGCAGGCGGTGTTCGGCAGGACCAGGGCTCGGTATTTCGCCAGGTCGGCGTCGTTGAGGTTCCAGTCGTTGACGACGGTGACCGGCAGGTGCTCTTCAACCGCGGCGCGGAACGCGCCGAAGACGTTGGCCATGTAGCGCTCCTCGACGCGCCCGGCGGACCGGCCGTAGAAGTTGCGCGTGTTATCGCTCATGACCAGGGCCACCCACGGCTCCGGCGACTTGTGCGTCAGCCAAGGCTTGCGCCGCTGCACCTCGTCCATGCAGGCGTACAGCTCCGCTTGCAGGTGATTCGGCTGGCCCACGGCGATGCTCGGCATCGCGCCGTAGGTCAGCGCCAGCAGCATGCGGCGTGAGATCTCGTGCGGCGGGAAGCTGTCCTTGCCGTACGGGTTACCGTGGCTGAGGATGTACGGCTCGCTGAACGCCACACGATGATTCGTCGTTGCCCAGGCGTAGGCGTTGGCGAACGCCGGCACGATGGTCGTGCCGCGGTTGGTCTCGTCGAGCCAGAACTCTTGGTCCGGCGCGTCGAACAGCAGGTTCATCCGCGCCGGCATGTTGCGCGGGATGCTCAGGAAGTGTCCGAACCGCCCGGCGTTCGTTGTCCAGGTCACCAGGGCGACGTCCGGCTTGATCTTCTTCAGGCGCGTCTGCATCCGCCGCACGAGGCCTTCCATCCGGCGGTCGGCCCAGTGCTGGTATTTGCGAAAGGCCGGGTCGTTCAGGTCCGCGTTGGGGATCTCCGCCCCGGCGTCCTTGCGGTAGTTCTCGCGGCAGTGCTTGCAGTAGCAGACGCCGCCGTAGTGGATGCCGTCGAAGCTGAAGGCGTCCACGTCCGGGTACTTCGTCAGGATCTCGGCCAGCACGTCGATGAAGAAGTCGCCGTAGGGGCCGAGCAGGCACAGCATGCCGCCGTGCGGGTACTTCTTCAGGTCGATGGTGGGGATGGCCGTGGTGTTCGTGGCGATCCGCCGCCAGTCGGGGTGGTCCGCGTAGACCTCGCCTTGCAGGGTCGGCGGATACACAGCGAGGATGCGGACGCCGAGCCTCTTGTACTCGGCGATGTCCCTTTCGAGCCGCCCCAGCGGCACGTGGGGGCTGCGGCGCTTGAGCAGCTTGCTGTCGTAGTAGGCGTAGAACGGATCGACGAACCCAAGCTCGCTGAGCGTGACGCCGTGCCTGGCGGCCTGGGCGCGGGCCTTCGCGTCCATGCCGGAGAGCGTGTAGCCGCAGCCGACGGTGCCCTTCACCCAGTCCGGCACCCGGACGGGGCGGAACGGCTCCCGGTCGAACGGCTGGCTCATCACCGGCGCGTCCCAGATGTCGCCCTCGGCCCTGGGGGCCACGCCAAGAATGGCGAGTTGGGGGGCTGTCAGGACCAGAAAGAGGGCGGCGCGGAGGCGGTGCGGCATGGGAGGGGCCTCGGGAAGGACGGGGCGGCTCACTCCAGCGGGGCGGCGGGCTGCCGGAAGCCGGTCATGACCAACAGCAGGATGCTCCCCGTGATGCCGGCCGCGACCATGAAGGTCGGGGCCGGCTCCCCGCCGGCCCACTCGCGCAGCCAGCCGGCGAGCAGGTTGCCCAGCAGCGTGCCGACGCCGTTGACGCAGCTCAGAAGGCCCTGGACGCTGGCCCGGAAGTCGCCCTCCGCCAGGCTGTTGACGTAAACCTGCCCGGCGATCAGGAAGCCGACCACGTACAGCCCGTTGAGCGTCATCGACGCCAGGACCAGCTCCAGAGGCCGGCCGACCGACAGCACGCACATCGCCGCCAGCCACGCGACGAGGGCCATCACCATCGTCCGGCGCACGCCGAACGTCAGCAGGACCGCCGGCAGGACCGCCAGGCCGATCACCTCGGTCCCCTGCGACAGGGTCAGCGTCGAAGGGAGCCACTGCCTCTCGACGCCGAGGCTCTTGAGCAAGAGCGGCGTGTTCTGCGTGGTGAACGGGAAGGTGACGCAGGCGCCGACCATGCAGACGCAGTAGGTGGCGAACGCCGGCCGCCGCAACAGCGCGATCGCCTCCAGCGGCGCGAACCGCTTGCCCGGGCCGGCCGGGTGCTTCGGCGGCGTCGAGGGCAACGTCAGCGAGTAGCCGGCCAGCAGGAAGGCGACCACGCCGCCGACGCGCAGCGGGTCGCCCGACCACGAGCCGATGAAGTAGCTGATGACCATCCAGCCGACCGTGCCCCACATCCGCACCGGCCCGAACTGCCGGCCCGGCTCGGGCAGGTGGGCGAACGAGATGGTCGTGCCGTACAGCAGCATCGGCCCGGTGACGACCCAGAAGAACAGTGTCGCGCAGAACACCGCCACCGGGTCGCGCAGCTCCGCCAGCAGCCAGAGGTCGAGCCCGGCCAGGGCGGCGCAGATCGCCATCATCCTTTCGGCGGCGAGCCAGCGGTCGGCGATCTGCCCGGCCAGCAGCGACGAGACGACGCCGGCGGCGGCCTGGGTGGCGCAGCAGATCCCGGTGACGCGCGGCGAGAAGCCGAGGTCGTGTTCGAGGCGGACGCTGTACAGCGGCACCAGCGACCCGGGCACGGCCCACTGGAGGAACATCATCACGGACAGGCGGAACGGCAAGGCGGAACTCGCGGCGGGCCGGGCGACGGTCGGGAGCGTCCCTTCGTTCTTTCAGTCTATCACGTGGCCCCACCCGACCGCCTCATTTCTTGACCACCAGCGACGCCGGCGCCGACCGGATCGTCCAGTCGCGGCCGTGCTGCTTGGCCGAGCCGGCCAGGACGACGCTGTTCGGCCCCGGCTTGGCGTCGGCGGGGACCGGCAGCACCACCTTCAGCGTGGTCACCAGCCCCTGCGACTTGACCGACATCAGCACCGGCCGCGCCTGAAGCCCCTCGACGCTCAGCGCCACGTCGTCGGCGAAGCCCGGGGCGTTGGTGACCGTCACCGTCGCCGCCAGCGGCTTGCCGGCCGTCGCCTCCGGGGCGTCGAGTTTCAGCGCCAGTGCGAACGGCGGCCGCTCCAGGACCGCCACCGCCAACTGGGTGTCCATCGCCCGGGGCGTCACCGGCAGGTTGCCCAGCGCCGCCGACACCAGCCCGTGGACGCTCGCCAGCCTCGCCACCGGCTTGCCGTCGATCACCGCCTTCGCCTGGAGGGCGAACGCCACCGGCCCCGGCGTCAGCGCGTCGTCGGCCTTGATCGCCAGCGTCCCGGCGGGGACGTTCGGCTTGGCCGCGCCGGCGGGGATGGTCAGGGAGCCGGTCAGCCCCTTGCCCAGGACGCTCACCTCGATCGGCCCGTTGTACCCCGCCCGCTGCACGAACAGCGGCACCGACACCGTCGCGCCCGGCATCAGCTCCCAGCGGTCGAGGTTGAGGTTCAGGGTGAACTCCGGCTGGAACGGCGTGAAGGTGACGCGGTAGACCTCGTCCGGCCCACCCCAGGAGTGCAGGTGCTCCACGGCCAGCGTGTAGTCGCCGTCGGCCGGCGCGGTGAAGTCGAGCTTCGCCGCCTGGGCCGGGTTCGTCGCCTGGACCTGCTCGCCCTTGGCATTTCTCAGAGCCATGTACACCTCGGTCGGCGACAGGTGCTCGGCGGTGTGCGCCTCAATCACCCAGCGCTGGCCCTTCTTGGCGGCGAAGGCGAAGTGATCGACGTCGTCCTTCTGCTCGAACCGGGCCGTCACGGCGCCGGGGACGGCGACGCGGTTGGCCTGCTTGGGGTCGTTGTTCGGCTCCCTCTCGGTTTGCTCGTCGAGGTCGGACAGGTGCAGGGTCACCGGCCAGCCGTGCAGGCCGTTGCCCCCCCTCGGCGCGACCTGCAATGCCTGGACCGCCGGGTCGGTCGGCGCCTGCACCTCCACCGCCGCGACGCCGTCCACGAACGGCCCGGCGAAGCCGACCATGGCCTTGGTGCCGCGCTTGACAGCCAACGGCAGCGGCGTCGTGGCGCAGGGGAAGTCGCCGACGCGCAGCCGGTAGTGGAAGTCTCCCCCGCCACGGTAGCTGACATCGCGGACGGCGATGACGATCTCACCGCCCTGCTGGAACGTGTAGCTGAGCCGGGCGTCGGTTTGCAGGCCGGGGGCGTCGTTGCTGTGGCCGCCGGGCAGTTCCTTGCCGGCGGCGTCGAACAGCGTGATCTGCGGGTCGATTTGGCTGCCGAGCCTCCGGCCGAGCACCTCAACGCTCAACCGCTGGTTCGGCTTGACCGACACCTTGAAGTAATCCGTCGCCTCGGCGTCGGCGTGCCCAAGGACGACGCACGGCGGTGCCAACGGCTGCGCCGCCTTCAGGCCGTGGTTGCTCGGCACCTCGGCCACCTGGGGAAGGTCGTCGATGCAGAACAGCCGGGCGTTCGACACGCCCTTTTTGGTGACGATGCGGAGCGACTGGAAGCCGAGCGGGGCGTCGGCGGGGACGTCGAGCTTCACCCGCAGCGAGGCGGCGTTCTTGCCGTTGTTGGCGTCGGTGGGGATGGTGACCTTGGCCGGGAAGCTGGTCCAGAGGCCGGTCGCTTCGGTGAGATTCGTCCCGGTGACTGTCAGCTCGACGGAGGTGCCGCGCTGGGCGCCCGTGGAGGAGAGCGCCGTGATGGTCGGCGCCTGCGGGCTGGCCTTGCCGGGCGGCAGCGGCTGGGCCTGGGTCGCGCCGGACGCCAGGAGGAACAACAGCGCCGCGGTGAGAGGAGATAACTTCATGGGGGGTGGTTCCTGAGGCGGGCGGGCGCGGGGGTGGGTCTGATGAATGGATGATAACCTGCGCGGGCGGGGTCGGAAAGCGCGAATTTGCCGCCCGCGCTACCGACCGGGGTTAGGATAGCGTCAGGACCTGACTTGGGAGGGACGACGATGGCCGCAGCGAGGTGGGGGGTGGGGCTGGGCGCGTTCCTGCTGGTGACGGTGCCGGGCGACGGGCGCGACAGCGGCGACGAGGCCAGCCGGGAGAAGGCCGCGAAGGTGCTCCAGGGCGTCAACCTCGCCGCGCGGGCCCCCTACTCCGCCGCCCGGGAGTACCTGGTGGCCCGCAACGGCCCGGTCGTGCTGTGGAACGGCGACGAGATCGTACTCCGCTACGGCAGTGTCCGCGAGGCGCGGCAAGTCATGCCGGCGGTCTACCACGACCTGAAAACGGTCGGCCACGTCGTCCTAGGCCTGGACGCGCTGCTGTCGCCCCACGGCGACGGCAAACTCGACGACCGGAGGGTGTTCGAGGTGAAGAGCCACCGCGCCCTGATCAGCCGGATCAAGATCGCCATCCGCCACCGCGGCCTGTCGAGCCAGCAGGTGGAGCGGCAGCAGAAGATCCTGCAAGCCGTCGAGGACTACCTCGATGGGGTCCTCCGTGAGGAGAAGGCCGAGGTCAAGCAGTTACACACCGTCCTCCGCAGCCTGCTCTCACCCCTCGACGAGAACAACAAGGAAGCGGCCAGGGCGCAGATCGACTCCATGCACGCCCGGATGACCGAGATCAAGGCGAGGCTGAGCGCCGCCGACTGGGGGAGGCTCACGGCGATCGTCCTGGGCACGCAGCAGCCGCGCAAGGACAACGTGGCGGTACAGTACTTCGCCCGGCTGTTCGGCGTGCCCGGCGAGGGGAGGCGGATCGTTTACGCCGAGGGCATCTTCGACGAGGCGAAGGCGCTCCAGCTGCTCGGCACGAAGCTCATCGACCGCCACGTCGGCATCGACCTGTTCGACGACCCCGAGCGGATGAACCGCGACCTGCTCGGCGACGTCGGCAAGGCGTACCTCGACGAGTTGTTCAAGAAGAAGTGACCGGCGAGCCGCGCACGAAGTAAGCGGTTTTCCTCCGGACCGCTTACTTCGTGCGCGGCTCGTCCTCCAACCCGTCACCGAACAGGTGCCTCTCCAGATACCGTCCCATCTCCCGCGCCTTCCGGGCCGGGTCGCGGCGCCGCTCGCACTCGCGCAGGTAGCGGTCGAGCAGCATCAGCCGCCGACCCCCACCGACGGGGTCGCGGCGGACGTTGATGACCAGCTGCGCCTCGGGGCGGTGCCAGTCCACCCGGCCCGAGGAGTCGCGCCCCAGGTGCAGGCCCAGCACCAGGCCCGTGCGGCAGTGAATCGTGTACATCGCCGTGGCGAAGTTGCCCAGCGAGTAGGCGATCAGCCCCTTGCGGGGCACGCCGGTGCCGTCGTCGAGCACGCAGCCTGCCTCCCCGCCCAGCCGCCCCTCGTAGCCGTTGACGAAGCACACCTCGACCGGCTGAACGACGTGCGGGTGACTGCCCATGAGGACGTCGGCCCCGGCGCGGATGACCTCGCGGCCGACCTGCATCAGTAGCGGGCCTGGGTAGAACTCGAACTCGTGGCCCCAGTGCAGGCAGACCACCTTGAACTCGACGCCCTCGCGGCCCATCTCGTCCAGGACGCCGCGGAGGCGCGTCAGGT
Organism: Gemmataceae bacterium; assembly: GCA_046350195.1. Taxonomy (GTDB): domain Bacteria; phylum Planctomycetota; class Planctomycetia; order Gemmatales; family Gemmataceae; genus CALDUY01. Next base: position 45,704 of record JAXMAW010000026.1, on the reverse strand, counting down.
CGATCGGCAGGCGCGGCCGCGGCACCAGCCCCTCCAGCACCTCGATGTGGAAGGCCGATCGCTTCACCGCCTCGGGGTCGTTCAGCCCCCAGCAGGCGGCGTAGAATCCCACCCGCACGCCGCCGGCGTCGAACGCCACCCACGGGCGATCGTCCCGGGAGCGGCGGACCCCGCTGTGCGGAACCCCCTCCCCGTCGAGGAACGCCAGCGTGTCCGCCAGGCCGGCGTCGCCCCGGTCGAGGCAGTGGTTGTTCGCCGTCGCCAGGGCCGAGAACGTGCTGGTGCCGGACGGCCGGCGGAACGACGTGACCAGCCTCGGGTCCGAGTTGTAGGTGAAGTAGTCCGGCAGCAACCCCGGCACGGGCAGCCGCGGCGAGACCGGCGATTCGAGGTTGCCCAGGACGGCGTCGTGGCCGTTGAGGTAGGCGAGCACGTCGGGCGACAGGAAGCTGCCCCACGAGTCGCGCAGCCACATCAGGTCGCCGACCATCGCCAGGCGGACGCCGCCGCGCCCCTCCGACGCCAGCCGGCGAAGCAACCGGGCCTGCCCGGCAAAGTAGCGCACCTCCTCCGGCGGGGCGGTCCACTTCGCCCGGAGGTACTTGCGCAGGTAGCCCAACCCGCTCCAGACCGCCTCGCGCAGCGGCAGGCCTTCGGCGCGAACGCGCAGGTACCTCGGGACGTCGGCCTCCTCGGTCCAGGCGTAGGGGAACCCGTCGGCGGGGGTCGGCATGGGGTCGCTCACGGGGCCGGTCGGCGGGGCCGCGGCTCAATCCCCGGTCCTCTTATTTTGCGGCGGGGGAGAGTGTTGCTAAGATATTCCAGACACCCCGTTATCTCAAGCCGGACGGAACACCCGGCGAAAAGTGAGAATTCTGTCCGGCCGCCGTCACAACTCGCGCTTCCATGAGTACATGGTGTGAGGCGCCATCCGCCCGGCTGTGCGTCCGTTCACAGCAGGCCGTCCCCCAACGATGAGGAGGAATCATGCCCGTCCGTTCCCGCGCCCTGCTCGCCGCCCTCGCGGCCGGCCTCTTCCTCGCCGGCGGCGCCCGCGCCGACCGCCTCGACGCCGAGATGAACAAGAAGATGCCCGAGGTGGTCGAGCAGCTGAAAAAGGCCTACAAGACCGTCGGCGTCCTCCGCTTCCGCGTCCAGGACGCCGGCCAGAAGGAGTCGTTCAACTCGCCGCTGTCCGGCCGGATGGCCGAGCGCGTCGAGACGCTGCTGATCCTCCACGCCGGCGAAACCGAGGCGAAGGCGCTGGGCGTCGTCCGCGACGTCGGCCTGACCGCCTCGAAGGCAAAGGTCGGCGGCTGGTACGGCAGCGCCGCCGAGCGCAAGAAGCTGTTCGAGCAGGCTTACCCGATGGCCTGGGGGGCGAAGACGGCCAAGGTCGATGCCTTCCTGACGGGCAAGGTCGAGCTGACCCCGGACCGGTCGAAGACCACGGTCACGGTCGAGTACTTCGACAAGAACGATCCGGGCAAGGTGAAGACGCTGGCCCGCTTCACCGAATCGACGACCGTCTACGTCCTTCGCGACATGGGCCACGGTTTCGTGCTCAGCCGCGGCGCCAAGAACGACCTGAAGGCGCTGAAGCGAAACACGACCTCGGCCGCCTCCCGGTTCGCCATCCGCACGGTCAACCTGAACCAGCCGGGTCAGCAGAACGCCGAGGGCGGTGAGGACAAGACCGAGGGCGAGACGGGCGGCAAGGCCCAGCCCCAGACCCAGGCGTCGCCGAAGAACCTCGGCGGCATCGAGTTCCAGATGCTGGTCAACGACAGGCAGGTCGGCTACCGCTCGACGGGGTCGCAGGACGAGGCCAAGCACTTCGAGGTCGAGAGCCCCACCAAGGGCAGCAAGGTGGGCTTCCGGCTGAAGAACACGACCGACAAGTGGCTGGCCGTGGCCCTGCGGCTGAACGGGGTCAACACGATCAACGAGCGGACCGGCGACGTGGCGACGTCCCAGAAGTGGGCCGTGCCGCCCGGCAAGAGCTACCTCATCCAGGGCTTCTACGAGTTCCCCCCGCCGCAGGACGCCGGCCTGATGCACAAGCCGTTCAAGGTCCTGGTCGGCCAGGAGGCCCAGGAGTACAAGGGTCAGGAGATGGGCGACAAGAAGGGGCTGATCGAGGTGGACGTCTTCGAGGCCGGGGCGGCCGGCGGCGGCGGCGACGAGCAGGAGATGTTCGTGACGCCGCGCGGCCTGCCGCCGTCGGCCCTGAGGAAGGAGCGGGCGACGTTCCAGGGGCTCCGCAGCGCCCTGTTGAAGAACGCCAAGCTGAAGGCCCGGTCGGTGTCGGTCCGCGAGGGGTCGCTGGTGGTCAAGCGCGAGCTGATCGTGCCGGACGAGGAGGCCATCGCCGCGGAGGGGGTCTCGCTGAAGATCAAGGAGATCCCCAACCCGATGCCGGTCGGCGGCCTGACGATCAAGGTGCTGCCTGGCAAGTCCGCCGCCCAGGGCGAGTGACCGGAGGCTGGCCATGCGTTCGCTGTGCCTGATGATGGTGACCGCGTCGGGGCTGCTCGCCGGCCCCGCCGCGGCGGCCCCCGCCCAGGGCGGCCCCCCGCAACCGCTGAGGCGGCTCCACGCGGTCCTGGTGTTCGACACCAACGGCAAGGACAAGAACTTCAACAAGTCGCTCCGGCACGACCAGGAGAGTCTCAAGAAGCTCTTCGACCGGGCCGTCCCGGAGGACCAGCGGAGCGTGCGGGTCTTCCAGGGCTCCGACGCCAACAAGGGGGCGATCCTCAACTACCTCAAGCGGCTGAAGGTCGGCCAGGACGAGGGGCTGCTGCTGTACTACTGCGGCCACGGGGCGATCGACCCGAAGACGAAGAAGCACTTCTTCCAGATGCACCTGGGCGAGGTGTTGCGTGAAGACGTCCTCAAGGCGATGCGGGGGACCGGTGCCCCGCTGGTGGTGCTGCTGTCCGACTGCTGCAGCAACATCGTCTCCCCGAAGGCGCCCCTGGCGAGCGACGCCCCCGTCACGCTGACGACGCCCAAGGCCATCGGCATGAAGCCGGTCGTGAAGTCGCTGCTGTTCCAGGCCCGGGGCACGATCGACATCACGGCGGCGGCGGCGAACACCTCGTCGTGGGGCGACCCGTGGGCGGGGGGGGTCTTCACCCGGACGTTCTGCAGCCTGCTCCAGGACCGCCAGTTCGGCCAACTCGACAAGGACGGCGACGGGCTGATCACCTGGCAGGAGTTCTTCCAGACGCTCCAGCCCGAGACGAACAAGGTGTTCAAGGGCTGGCGCAAGCGGATGGAGGCCCGCGGCGAGCGGGTGGAGGCGTCCTCCCAGGTCCCGACGGTGTTCCGGATCGACCAGGACCTGCGGGCCCCCAAGGCGGAGAAGGCCCCAACGCCCCCGCCCCCGCCCGTGGCCAAGCCGCCGGCCAAGAAGGTGTACGCCATCATCGGCCTGAGGAACTCGACCCGGTCGGAGACGTTCACCTACCGCCTCAAGTGGGCCGGCAAGGAGTGGGTCGGCGGGCTGAAGATCAAGCCCGGCGAGACCAAGGTCCACCACCTGCTGCTGCCGCCCAACGCGGAATTGCCCCGGGTGGACGTCCAGTTCGACGAGAAGGGCCTCGGCTTGCAGCACTGGCCGTCGCACGAGTGGGCCGGCCCCGGCGCCCCGACCCAGGGGTCGCTCCAGGAGCTGCAAGAGATTTACGACAACGACAAGAAGTGATCCGAACCGTTCCCAGTGCGCAGCGAAAGGTTCTCCCAACCCGGAAGAGGTGAATGACCATGAGCCTGAGACGAATTGTGTTGACCGCCGCCGCCCTCGGCGTGGCCCTGTGGTCGGGCAACGCCCGCGCCGGGCACCTGGACAAGGGCCTGATCGGCCACGGCGGCCAGGTCATTGACGCGCTGAAAGGCGAGCACGTCAAGAACGTCGGGGTGCTGCCGTTCAAGGTCAAGAAGGGCGAGCGCCAGGCCCTGTACGCGGGCGCCCCGCTCAGCGTCAACATGCCCGAGCGGCTGGAGAACGCCCTGATCATGGCGATGGACCCCGAGGAGAAGCCGGCGGTCAACGTCATCCGCGACGCCGCCGGGGCCGCCAGCAAGGCCGGCGTCGGCTCGTACCTGACCAGCGAGCGGGCCTTCAACGCCCTGTTCGCCCAGAACTACCCGCTGGCCTGGGGCCAGAGCCGGGTCAAGGCCGACGGCTTCCTGACCGGCACGGTGACGAACACCGGCGACCGCAGCAAGGCGACCGTCGAGATCGGCCTGATCAAGCCGGGCACGTTCGGCAAGGCGCCGAAGACGATCTGCAAGTTCGACGTGAGCACCGACCGCCAGGCGCTGGCGGACCTCGGCTACAACTTCTCGCTGTCGCGCTCGGTCCTGAAGCGCGGCTACAAGCGGTCCGACGGCGACCAGCAGGTTCAGCAGCAGGTCAAGCAGGAGGACCAGCAGGGCCAGAAGAAGCCGCAGACCAAGCAGCAGACCTCGCAACACTCCCCGGACAACGTCGCCGGCATCTCCTACGAGCTGCGCTACAACGGCGAGAAGCAGACGATCACCCCGCTGCAGGGCAGCCAGGGCGCGTCGCAGTCGGAGTGGCTGGCCCCGCCGGTGAAGGAGGGGACGAAGATCGAGATGGTACTGACCCGCAAGGAGGCCGGGGAGCACAAGATGGGCGTGCTGTTGCTGGTCAACGGCCGGAGTAGCTGGAAGAACGAGTCGGGCGACCCGCTGCTGAACATGAAGAGGTGGATCCGCCTGGGCCGGCACAAGGACGTTCCCGACCTGTTCGAGGGGCGCTACGAGGACCTCGAGGGCAAGAACCTGCTGAAGTGGAAGGCGCTGTCCGCGGAGGAATCGACGAAGGAGAAGGCCGACGAGCTGGGGAACCGGGCGGGCTGGATCGACGTCTACGTCTTCGCCAACAAGGAAGGCCAGCCGCCGACCGGCACGCAGCAGGACGAGAAGGACATGTTCGTCACGACCCGCGCGCTGCCCAAGGCCCGCTCCGCGACGTTCCGGGCCGCCCGCGCCGAGCTGTGCCGGATCAACAACGTCAAGATGAAGGAAGTCAAGGGCGCCAGCGGCGGCTTCATCACGAAGCGCGGCGAGGGCGGCCTGATCGACTACGAGGTCGAGCCGGTCGAGGGCGGCAAGATCGGCACCGACGACTTCCCCAACCCGGAGCTTTTGGGCCACCTCGCCATCCGCTACTGGGAGGGTGAGAAGGACCAGAAGCAGGGCCGGATCATCGAGCGCCACCAGAAGGCGAAGAAGTAACGAAAGCGAACCCGGGGCGGTCGGCACGAGAGGCCGACCGCCCCGGTCGCATTTTCCAGGACACGACACTCACTCGTCTTTCTTCTTCTCGATCGCCTTGTCGTCCTTCTTCTCGATGACCTTATCTGCCCCCGTTCCCTTCTCAATGAGCTTGTCCTTCCCCTCCTCAATCAGCTTATCCTTGCCCTTCTCGATGAGCTTGTCCTTGCCGCCGCCCTCGATGAGCTTGTCCTTGCCGGGCGTGGGGGGCGGCAGCTTGACGGGGTTCACTTCCGAGCGGACCTTGTCCAGGACGAGCCGCAGTTGGTGGGCCTTGTGGCGGCAGGACGGGGCCTCCTTCGCCTTAGCCAGGCCGGCCTCGATCACCTTGCCCAGCTCGGGGCGGTGGTCGAGCATTGGGCCGACGGCCATCAGCGCGCCCTGGAACACGCGGTAGCTGCCGGCCGCGTCGCCCTGGTTGTACAGCGCCACGCCTTCATTGATGACGGTCTTCAGCGTGTTGTAGACCTTCTCATCCTGCGACTTGTTACCCTTGTCATCGGCCTCGGCCCCCCGGGCGGCGACAGCGACGACCACGAACAGCACTCCGGCCGCGAGGAAACGCGGATTCCTGAACATCGGTTTCACTCCGAAGCATGAAACGCCCTACCCACGCGGCGCGGGTGCGCGGGGGAGTGGAATGGAACCGATCTTACCGGATCGGCAGTGCGGGCCGAAGAGAATTCAGGCAACGACCGCGACGGCGAAGACACGTTCGCCGTCCTGTGACGTTTCTGCCGGGTATACCTGCCCGCCGACCGTCACCTCAACGATGCCGTCCTGACGGCATTTCCCAACGCGGAACTGTTCCAGGTCGGCGCGGCCCAGGGCGCGGGCGGCAGCCCGGACCGCGCACGCCTCGCGGCTGGCGCCAGACCCTTTGGCCACGTCCACCCCGACACCGTACGCCCTGGCGCAAACCGCGACCGCCTCCTCGGCGTCGCCGACGACGTCCACCGCCAGGCCCGGCTCGGCCGGGGAGACGAGGCGCAATCGGCCGTTGGCGTCCTCGGCCAGCTCGATCTCCAGGTGGAGAAGCACGACCTGGCGGTGTTCGCGGAACCAGTCGCGGGCGGCGTCCTTGAGCGCGATGCGCCGCAGCAGCCAGTCGAAGCGCGGCGACGCCTTGTACGCCGCCCACTCCGCCGGCCGGAGACAGTAGCGGGCGATCCACTCCGGGCTGACCTCGCCGAACCGCCTGGCGTGCATCCGGCTGCAAACCGCCTGGGGGCAGCGAGTTGGCCAGGACGTGCCGACGCTGAGGTCGCGCGGCTGGCGGCTGAACGTCGAGAGGTCCTTCGGCCAGAGGATGCGCCACATCTGCGCGCCCTCGATCCGAAGCCAGACCCGGCCGGCGGGGTCGAGCACGTCGGCCTCCCAGCCGACGCGGCGGCCGTCGAGCCGCTTGTACGTCCCGAGCATGCGGACGACCGCCCCCGGCGGCGGCGTCGGGCCGAACCGCGTCAGCCGGCCGACCCGCAGCGGGTAGACGTTCCAGTCGTCCTGGAGCAGCTTGTAGCCGAGCACCTGCCCGACGCCGTCGAGGAGGACCGGGTCGAGGAGCATCGGCGAGGGCGGCTGGGCGAACAACTCCGCCGGGTCGCGCAGCGTGAGTTCGGCAACCAGGGCCGAGTCCGACGTGGCGACGAGCTTGCTGACGACGTGGAAGCTCGGGCCGTGGAACATGAACGGCACGGTGTAAAGGTCCTGCGCCGTGTGGGCAAACAGCCGGTCCCCGGCGACCTGGCGGGGGTGCGGCGCCGGCGGCAGCGCCGGGCCGAGCGTCGCCCGCCCCTTGATGGCGGGCCGCTCCTGGTCCTCGGGGCGCAGCTCGACCTCGACCTCGGTCTCGCCCAGCCGGCGGGCGCGGACGAACAGCGACAGCTGCCGCCGGCTGATGAGCGCGACCCACTTGCTGGCCTCGACGTCGTGGCAGCCGACCACCTGCATCTCGGGGACGAGCCTCGCCGCCGCCTCGCAGATGACCTCCAGACCGAACGTCATCGGCAGCGTCGGCGAGCGCTCCTCGGCGGGCTTGATCTCCTCGGGCACCTTGATGAAGGTGTGATCGACGAGGAACGGGTGCTTGCCGACGTCGAGCACCGGGCGTGCCTCCAGTTCGCGGCCGGGGACGAGCTTCGTCACCTCCCCGACGAGCGGGCCTTCCGACAGACCAGCCCGAAGCGCCAGCGAGGGCGAAACCGTCCCCTCGCTGGCGCTTCGGGCGGGTGCAGCGGTCGTGAACAGCGTCGCCATCGCCGCCTGCTGCGCGGCGAGGAAGCCTGTGAGCATCTGCGTCTCGGACGCCTCGAAGTGCTGCTGCACCTCCAGGAACCGCTGCATGGTCGCCATCACCCCGGCCATCGGGCTGGGCGCGGAGCCGGCGGGTTCATCCCGCCGGGGCAAGCCCGGCGGCTCCTGGGCCGCCGGCCCCACGATTAGCTCGCGCAGCTTCGCCACCGCCTCCGCCGGCACGCGCGCCCGTGGGTGACCCAACTCCAGCTGAAGCGCCGTCCGGGACGCCGGTTCCGGGCCGGTCAGCTTGACCTCGCGGCAGGGGCGGTTGCGGTAGAGGAAGCCCAGGTCGAACGGCACGCCGAGCACGAACAGCCGGCTGAGCATCTGGTGCAGCTGCTCCAGCCCGCCGTGGCCGCGCCAGTCCACCGCGATCGCGACGTGCGGCGCCCCTTCGAGGATGCGGCCCAGGCTCTGCGGCGACCGGCCGCCGATGCCCACCTCGACGAAGATGCGCACGCCGTCGTTGTGGTACATGTTGCGGACGGTGTCCTTGCCGCGAAGAGGCTCCTTGAAGCTGTCGATGAGCCAGTCGCGGATCACGTCGGGGTCGTCGGGGTACGGCTGGCCGTTCATGCCGCAGTAGACACGCGCCTTCGGCCTGTTGGCGGGCATGGCGTTCTTCATCGCCCGCAGCCCCTCGACGATCGACTCGGCCAGAGGCGTGTGGATCGCCGGGAACGGGATCTCCTGCACGAACACGCCCTCGCGGCGCAGCTCCTCCAGCGCCGCCCGCACCGCCTCGACCTCGCCGGCGAAGAACGTCTGCGTCGGCGACGGGTCCATGATGATCGCCGCCGTGCCCGGCACGCGGGCCAGCACGGCCTCGACCTTCTCGGCGTTGCAGCCGACCATGCCCCAGATGCCGGTCAGCTGCTCCGGCACGTCGCCCAGCGACTGCCAGACCGACAGCATCGACCGCAGGTCGTCGTGGGACAAGACGCCGGCCGCGGACAGAGCCGCCCACTCGCCCATGGAAAAGCCGGCCAGGGCGTGGGCCTGGAAGCCCATGGCGACGAGCAGGTTCCACGTCGCCAGCGCCGCCTGCATCTGCCCCAGCGGCGTGCGCTTCGACCAGATCAGCTCGCGCTCCAGCTTGCCCAGCGCGGCGGCGTCGAGCAGCGGCGGCGGGAAGAACTGGTGCCGTAAGGGGTAGCCGACCTGCTCCTCGACGTGGGCGGAGAAACTGTCGGCAAAGTCGATGTACTCGCGCACAGCGGGGAAGTGCAGGCACAGCTCGCCGAGGCGCTCCGTGTAGCCGCCGCCCAGCCCCGGGAACGCCAAGCCGGGGAAGAGGATCGCCAGCTTGCCCGGGTAGGGCGCCTCGGCGTAAGCCAGCCCGGCGTCCTCGTGCCACGAGGTTTCTTGCCGCCGCGTCAGGCTCTGCCGCGCCCGCTCAAGCTTCGCCTTCAGGTCGGCGACGCCCGAGGCGACCACGGCGAGGCGGACCGGCTGCGACTCCTGGACCCGCAGGCTGGCGGTGTAACAGACGTCGCGGAGGGATTGACTCTCCAGAGCGGGCAAGGCGCTGATCCAACCGACCAACCGGTCGCGCAGCTCCTCCCGGGAGGACGCCGTCAGCGTGAACAGCTCGCTGCCCCGCGGCGACAGCGACTCGCGCGGCTCGACACCAGGCAGGTCTTCGAGCACGGCGTGCGTGTTGATGCCGCCGAAGCCGAAGGCGTTGACGCCGGCCCGGCGAACCTCGTCAGGAGGTAAGATCCAAGGCCGCGTCTTCGTGTTGACGTAGATCCGGCTGCCCTTCAGGTCGGGGTGGACCTCGGCGACGTGCAGGGTCGGCGGCAGCGTGCGGTGGTAGACCGACAGCGCCGCCTTGATGAGCCCGGCCATGCCCGCGGCCGGCATCAGGTGGCCGAGCATCGACTTGACCGAGCTCAGCGCAACCGCCGGGTAGCCCTCCTTGCCAAAGACCTCGTGCAGAGTGGCGATCTCGGTGGCGTCGCCGACGGGCATCGCCGTGCCGTGGCCCTCGATCAGGCCGACCGTCGCCGGATCGATGCCGCACTCATCGTAGGCCCGCCGGGTGGCGAGGACCTGCCCCTCCTGGCGCGGCGTCAGGATGCCCATGGCCTTGCCGTCACTGGCGGTGCCGACGGCGCGGATCACGGCGTAGATGCGGTCGCCGTCGCGCACCGCGTCGTCGAGCCGCTTCAGCACGACCGCTCCGACGCCCTCGCCGATCACCAGCCCGTCGGCGGCCTTCGAGTAGGCGCTGCACTTGCCCGACGGCGACAGCGCCTGGAGCAGCTCGAAGGCGAACCAGAAGTACGGCTTCTGCACCAGGTGCACCGCCGCCGCGATGCCCATGTCGGCCCGTCGTTCGCGCAGGGCGCGGATGACCAGGTCGGTGGCGATCAGCCCCGAGGCGCAGGCGGCGTCGATGGTGTAGTTGCCGCCCTGGAAGTCAAGCCGGTTGGCGACCCGGCCGGAGGTGAGGTTGGGGATCGACGACGCCAGCATCTCCGTCGTCGGCTTCGACGGGAACGCCGAGGCGAGGAGCTTGCGGATCTCGGTTCTCTTCTCCTTCGTGATGCCCGGCACGAGCTGGCTCAGCAGTTCGCCGGCCTGGGCGACGAACTCCATCAACAGGTACGCCGCCTCGATGGTGTTGCCGTTGTAGCCCCCACGGCCAATGACCACCTCGGTGCGCGGCGTCAGGCTGGTCAACTCCGGCGTCGGCGGCTTCGAGACGCCGGTGGCGCGGAACTCGCGGCCGCTCATGGCGTCGCGCAGCGCGCCGTGGACGACGCCGTAGACGAGGAACTGCTCCGGGTCGCCGTCGCGCACCGCGGCCGGCATGATGCCGTACTCCAGCGGGTCGAACGACGTCAGCCCTTCAAGGAACCCGCCACGCTTGCGGGCCTGGATCAGGTCGTAGTCTTCCGGGTCCCAGCGCGACGGCGGCACCTCGCGGACGGCCTCGACGCCGCGGAGGATGTTGGACCAGTACGCCTCCAGCCCGCCCGCGCCGGGGTACAGGCACTGCATGCCGACGATGGCGATCGGCTCGGCGTTCTTGTTCATCGCTTCCCGGCCCGCAGGTAGAACTGCGCCTCGGAGTAGGAGTTCTCGCTCGGCCCGTCGCCCAGCGGCGAGAAGATCAGCACCTCCGACTCGCCCTTGTGGCCGTAGGCGATCTCGTCGAGGAACATCTCGCAGCCCTCGGCGACCGGCATGTGGGCGAAGCCGACCGCCGCCAGGTACTCGGCGCTCATCTTCTCCGGCCGGGCCATGCCGACCTCGTCCCACGGCCCCCAGCCGACGCTGACGACCCGCCCGGCCCAGTCGTGATCCAGCTTTCCGGCCAACTTGTTAAGCATCTCGTTGCCGGCGGCGTAGTCGGTCTGGCCGATGTTGCCGAACCGCGCCGACACCGACGAGAAGAACACCAGGAACTTGAGCGACTCCGCGTGCAGCTCCCGGATCAGTGTCAACGCCGGCTTCACCTTGGTGTCGAAGATCCGGTCGTACCCCTCGGCCGTCTTGCCCAGGAGCAGGCTGTCGCCGAGCAGCCCCGCCGCGTGGACTACCCCGTCGATCCGGCCGTACTGCTCGTAGAGCGACCGCAAAAAGGCGGTGAACGCCGCGTCGTCGCGGACGTCGAGCGGGTGGTAGGAGAACGGCGAGCCCAGCGCCGCCAGCTGGTCGAGGCTGGCCTGTAGTTCACGGGCGGCGAGGATGGCCCGGTACTCGCCCTCGACGGCGGCCGGAGTCACCGGCTCGCCCCGACGGCGACGGCGATCCGCTATCGCCCGCTTCAGGTCGGCCGCGCTCGTAACGCCCTTCGTCTCGGCCGTCTCCGGTTCGGGCGCGGGCGAGCGGCCAACTAGGACCAGCCGCGAGCGGTAACGGCGGGCAATGGCGGCGGCGATGGCCGCGGTGATGCCGCGCGCCCCGCCGATCATTAGCACGACCGACTCCTCGTCCAGCTCGATCATCGGCTCCGGCGACCGCTCCACCGGCGCCTCGCGGACGTCAATGACCTGCCGGCCGTTGGGGCCGTAGCCGACCTCGACCTTGCGGTCGGTGGTGCGGAACTCGCTGACGATCTGCCCCAAAAGCTGCGGGTCGTCCACCGACGGATCGACGTCGATCACCTTGACGTGAACGTCCTGCCACTCGCGGGCCAGCGACTTGAGGAAGCCGAGCACGGCGGCCGCGCCGGCCCGGAAGTCGCCGGCCGGCTCGCCGACGCCGAACGACCCGCCCAGGCCGGTCACGCCGATCACCGTGCCCTTGCCCTTGACCAGGTCCAGGCCGAACGTCGTCATCAGGTGGAACAGGCTCCGCGCCTCCAGACACTGGGCGGGATCGAGGTCCTTCGCCGGGTCCAGCGGCAGCAGGTGACATACCGATGTCACCACGCCGTGGTGCTGCTCGATCCACGAGCGCAGCTGCTTCATGCCGGCGGCGGAGAGCAGGTCCACCTCGTAATTGCCGGCGCTGTGCAACTTCGCCTCGGTGCCGTGGCGGACGAAGGCGAGGTCGTAGTCGAGCCCGCGCAGCAGTGTGAACAGCTTGCGGGCGCGGCCAGCAGGCCCGTCGGTGACGAGGATCACCTCGCGCTCGCGCTCGGGGCGCTTGCCCGGGTCGAGCAGCGGGGCCGGCGTCACCTCCAGCGTGAACCGCATCGCCGGGTGGTGCTTCGCCTCGCCGTTGACGCCCCCCTCGGAGCCCCGACCGTTGGGGAGGGGTTCGCTGGTGTCAGGGGAGGCCAATCCTTCCCTCACGGTCGGGTCTGGGGTTGCCTCCTCGTTCAGCCAGCTGAGCACCTCGCGGAGGGTGCGGAGCTTGCCGAGCTTGATGTAATACTCCTCGTTCTCGTACGACTCGCCCTCGAAGCCGAGGCGGTCGCGGAGGCCGCCGAAGATCTCCGTCCGCTTGATCGAGTCGATGCCGAGGTCCGCCTCCATGTTGTGGTCCAGCTCGAGCATCTCCTGCGGGTATCCGGTGCGGTCGCTGACCAGCTCCAATAGGAGCCCTTCCAGCTTCTCGGCCCGCTTCCCCGCCGGCAGCGCCAGCAGTTCGTTGGCCGCCTTCGTCGCGGGCTCGTCGTGGGCCACGCCGTTGGTCGTTGGCTCGGCAACGTGTGCCGCCTCGACGACCGGGGCAGGCGGCGGCGCATAGGCGGCCGGCGCTGGCAGCGACACCGGAGGCAGCGTCGCCATCACGGGCATGGCCGGCATCTCGGGCAGGGCCGCCGCGGGCTGGCCGGTCAGGAATGCCTGGACGATGCTGGCCTGGGTGTGCAGAAACTGCTGCATCAGCACCTGGCGCTGCTCCTGCGACTTCGCCTGGTAGTCGAGGAAGTGGCGCATCGACGCCTGGAAGGCGTTCATCACCTCCACCGCGGCTGGCGGGGAGGAAACAGGAATCGTCGGCTGAACCGGGACAGGTTGAGTCATCTTCGGGACCGCAGGGGGTTGTTGGACAGGTGGGGTCGGCGCCTGGCGCGGCGGGGGCGCTGGCGACGGAGCGGCCTTGGGCTTGGGCTGGGCCAGCGGCTTGGCCGGGGCGGCGCGCTCCTTCAGCGGACGGGCGCTGCCGCCGTCGAGCAGCCACGTCGTCGGCGGCAGCGTCGGCTCGCCCTTGCCGAGGTCGGACATCTCCAGGGGCCTGACGGCGCAGCCGTGGAAGAGCCGCTCGCCGCGAACGGGCACCCCGTTGGCCCACAGGCGGCCGACCGCTTCGAGGAAGCCCGCCATCGCCCCGCCGGGGCCGCGGCGGTTGGTCGCCAGCACGGTGGCGCCCTCGCCGAGAGTCAGCCGGGCCAGGCCCGACAGCACTTGCCCGGGGCCGACCTCGACGAAGGTGCGGCAGCCGGCATCGGCCATCGCCTCGACCTGCGAGCGGAACCGCACCGGCTCGGTCAGGTGCTCCTCCAGCAACTGCCGCATTGTCGCCGCCTCGCTTGGGTAGACGCCGGCGGTGCGGTTCGACCACACCGGGCGCCGCGGCGCCTCCAGCGGGACCTCGGCGAGCACGGCGGCGAACTGCTTCGCGGCGGGCCTCGCCTCGGGGATGTGGAACCCCGCCGAGACGGCGAGCCGCTGGTGGCCGATCCTCGCCTGCTCCAGCAGCGGCGCGGCGGCGTCGATGGCCGCGGCGGTGCCGCCGAGCACGGTCTGCTCCGGGGCGTTGCACGCGGCGACGCCGAGGCCGGGCACCTTTTGCAACACCGGGCCGAGTTTCTCCAGCGACGCCTGCACCGCGAGCATGCCGACCGCCTCGCGGCCCTGCGTGTCCTGGACGATGCGGCCGCGCCGCTCCGAGAGGCGCATCAGGTCCGCAAAGGAAATCGCCCCGGCGGCGCACAAGGCGACGTACTCGCCGTAGCTGTGCCCGGCCAGGTGGTCCGGCTCGACACCCAGGTGGCGCAGCAGCCGGAACAGCGCGAAGTCGGCCGCACCGAGCGCCGGCTGGGCCCACCAGGTCTGGTCGAGGGCCTTGCGCTGCTCAGCCTCCTCCTGCGGCGAATAGGCCGGCGGCGGGAAGATGACCTGGGTGAGCGGCTGCGGAAGCACGCCGTCGAGTAGGCTCTCGGCCTCCTCGAACGTCTCGCGCACTTGCGGGAAGTACAGGGCCAGCTCCTCCAGCATGTTCAGGTGCTGCGAGCCCTGGCCGGGGAACAAGAAGGCGACCTTGCCCCGCCCCGCCACCGCCTCCGGGTCGCCGAAGACGATCGGCCCCGAGTGGGGCAGCTTGCCGTCCTTCAGCGACTGGATCGCGGCGCCGACGCGCGTCCGCAGTTCTGTCAGATCGGCCGCGACGATGGCGCCGCGGTGGTCGCCGCGCGCCTTCGCCGCCTCGCGCTGGAGCAGGGCCGCGACGTCGATCTTGCGCACGGTCGGACTGTTGGCGAGCAGCTTCTCGACGGACTGGAGGCGGTTTACGAGGTCGTTCCGCGAGGCGGCGCGAAAGAGGAACAGCTCGCACGGCCGGTCGATCAGGGCCGAGGCGTGGCCGGCGTACTCTTCGAGGACGACGTGGAAGTTCGTGCCGCCGAAGCCGAACGCGCTGACGGCGGCCCGGCGCGGCGTCCTCGCCGTGTGGAACCAGGGCCGCGCGCGGGTGTTGAGGTAGAACGGGATGGACCGGTCGCGGACGGCGGGGCCGGGCTCCTCGACGAGCGTCGGCGGCAGGGTGCGGTGGTGCAGGGCGAGGACCGCCTTGATAAGCCCCGCCAGGCCGGCGCCGTTCTTCGTGTGGCCGATCTGCGACTTGACCGATCCTAAAGCACAGGATTGTGACTTCGCCCCGGCGGCGCCAAAGATGTCGCACAAGGACTGAAGCTCGGTGCGGTCGCCGACGACGGTGCCGGTGCCGTGCGCCTCGACCAGGCCGACGGTCGCCGGCGACAGGTTGCGCAAGGCGTAGGCCCGTTCGAGAGTCCGGCGCTGGCCGAGCGGCGACGGGGCGGTCATGCTCTTGTCGCGGCCGTCGCTGGAGCTGCCGACCGAGCGGAGCACGGCGTAGATCGTGTCGCCGTCGCGCACCGCCTCGTCGAGCCGCTTGAGGATCACGCCGGCCAGCCCCTCGCTGATGGCGATGCCGTCGGCGTTGGCGTCGAACGGCCGGCAGCGGCCGCGCGGCGACAGGGCGTGCGTCTTGGAGAACATCAGGTAGCTAGAGATGTTCATCTGGGCGTCGCCGCCGCCGAGGAAGACGACGTCGCTGGACCGCTGCCGCAGCTCCAGCACGGCCATGTCCAGGGCGGCCAGCGACGAGGCGCAGGCGGCGTCCACGGCAAAGTTCGGCCCGGTCAGGTCGAAGCGGTTGGCGACCCGGCCGGCGGCCACGTTGCACAGCGTCCCGGCGAAGCTGTCCTCCGTCAGCGCCGGCAGGACCTGCCGTAAGCCGCGGAGCACCTGGTCGCGCGCGGCGGGATCGACGCCCGGGGCGCGGGTCAGGTAGTGCTCGACCAGGGCCCGCGTCTGGTACTGCAAGCCGAGGTCACAGGCGCCTCCGCCGGCGCCGATGATGACGGCGGTCCGCTCGCGCGGGAAGGGCCGCTTGTGGTAGCCGGCGTGCTCGATGACGGTGCGAGAGTTTTCGAGGACCAATAGCTGCATCGGCTCGATCGACGGGATGCTGGCCGGCGGGATGCCGTAGCGCATCGGGTCGAACGGCACCGGGGCGAAGAAGCCGCCCCACTTGGAGACGACTCGGTCGGGCGCCATCGGGTCTCTGCTGTAGAAGTGATCCGCCTTCCACCGCTCCGGCGGCACCTCGCGGATGGCGTTGTGCAGCCGCAGGATGTTCGACCAGTACCGCTCCAGGTCCGGCGCGTCGGGGAAGACACAGCCCATGCCGATGACGGCGATCGGCTCCTCCGACAGGACCGGGACAGGCGGGGCGGCGAACTTCTGCAACAGCGCCGCCGAGCCTTCGCAGACGTCCCGGTGCAGCTCGTCGATCGAGCCCAGGCCATCGCGCAGGGCGCCGACGGAGCCCATCATGTACATCCCTTCGCGGCGCTGCTCCTCGACCCCAACCGGAACGAGGTGCGACTCGCGGCCGCGCAGCTCCGGCGGCCCCTCGGTCAGGCCGACGGTGCGCCTGACGCCCTTGGAGGCGATGCGCAGCCGGCCGATGTTGACCTCTTCCAGCCTCTCGCGGGCCTCCTGCGGGGACAGGCCCTTCGCCAGGAAGGACCGCTTGAGGGCGTTGAACTCGCCGGCGTAGTCGGTCGGCGCACAGCGGATGGCGTGGCCGCCCTGGGCGTCCAGCAGCACGGTGTCGCCGGAAGCCAGGGCGCGGCGCTGGAACTCCGGCACGATGGCGCCGGAGCTGAGGGCCTCGTGGGTGAACAGGTACGCCGTGCCCATGAGCACGCCGACGCGGATGTTGGCGGCGACGGCCGGGGCGGCCAGGGCGGCGACCATGGCGGCCGACCGCCCGTCGTGGATGCCGCCGGCGAACAGGACGTCGATCGGCTCGTTGCTCGTCTCGCGGAAGCGCAACAGCACGTCGAGGGCGCTGTCCCACAGGAGGAAGCTCGACAGCGGCCCGACGTGGCCGCCGCACTCGCGGCCCTCAAAGACGAACCGCCGGGCGCCGTCCTTGAGGAACATCTCCAGCAGGCGCGGCGACGGCGTGTGCAGGAAGGTGGTGACGCCGGCCGCGTCGAGTTCGCGCGCCTGGTCGGGCCGGCCGCCGGCGAGGATGGCGAACTTCGGCTTCACCGCGAGGACGGCCCGCGTCTGCTCGGCGCGCAGTTCCGGCGGAAGGAACGCCAGGAGGCCGACGCCCCAGGGCTGGTCGCCGAGCAGCGTCGCGGTCTCGTCGAGCAACTTCCGCGCGTCCGGCTCCCGCAGCAGGGCGAGCGCCAGGAACGGCAGGGCGCCGCCCTTGGCCACGGCGTCGGCGAACGGGGCGACGTCGCTGACGCGGGTCATCGGCCCCTGGAAGATGGGGTACCGCGTGCCGCGCGCCCTGGCGAACGGGCTGCCCTCGGCGAACGGCGGCGCGCCGAGACAAAGGCGGATGTTATCCGTGGCCGCCTGGCGGTAGGCTCGCAGGATACCGGCCACGTTGCGATGCCGCGTGGCGAGGCGCGCGGCGAAGGCGGCTTCTTGACCGACGGGCCAAAGGGCCTCGTCAGAGACGCGACCGTCAGGGAGCGGTTGATCCCAAACCGCCCCCCGCCGGCCCGCGTCTCTGAGCCGCCGCGTGAAGCTGGTCGCGTCGCCGCAGTGGTTTTCCAGCTCCTGAAGCTCGCGGATCGCCGCGGCGGCGCGCATCTTGTGGACGCGGTAGCCCAGGCCGAGTGACTCGCCCAGGCACACCGTCTCGGTGCCGTCCATCGCCTGAAGCAGGCCGCGCAGGGCCTCGGGCAGGTCGGCCTCCTCGGCCAGCGCCAGCTGGCTGTCCAGCACCGCGCCGGACGCCCCGCCGGCCAGGCAGGCGGCGAACGTGCTCGGCGACAGGCCGCCCTGCACCCAGATCGGCAGCTTCACCCGCCGAACGAGCCGCTGGAGCAACACGAACGTCGTCTCGCTACCGACCCGGCCGCCGCACTCGTTGCCACGGGCTACCAGCCCATCGACCCCGGCGGCAATCGCGACTTCCGCCTCGGCCTGGTTGACCACCTCACGGAAGACACGGCGGGCCCACGGCCGCACTTGGCCCACCAGGCCGGGCAGGTCGTCAATCGCCCCGGCCAGCAGCAGGAGATCGACCGGCTCGGTCGGCAGGCCCGGCACACCGTCGGCGTCGGTGCGGATGCCGAAGTTATCGCCGACCGCTGCCCGTAGCGCCGCGGCCCTGGGGCCGAGGTCGCTGGCGCTGGCCGGGCGGGCGGCGTCGAGAAGGGGCAGGCCGCCGGCCCGGGCGGCGGCGGTGAGCAAGGCCAACTCGTCAGCCCCAGGCGGGGTCAAGGCGGCGAGCGTGTAGGGGGGAAGTTGGCAGTCCCGAGCAGCCATCGCAAATCGCCTCTCGTCGGGGAAGGTTCCTCTTCAAACACCCCTCTTACCAGGGGAATGAGGAGGACGAGGGCTTCCGTGCGCGAAAAGCCTGAAGCAGCGCCGGGCTTCGTGCCGTGGTCGCGGGCAGGGAGGCGCGGGCCCCGGGCGGCGCGCGAACACCCTTTTTATTGGGAATCGTGCCCGTGGGGTGCCCCCGGACAAGGTCCGGGAAGGGAGAACGAATAGTCTGGGACGGCCTCCTCCATTCCGCAGCGGTCGAGGCGGCCAGCGAGGTGGTCCGGTACACCGACCTTCCCTCCGTGATAGCGGCTGGCAGGATGGGCTGCAAGGGCAAACAGGGCTGGTTGTTCCGCACCGGTCGTACCGCCAACGGTGCGGCCCGGAGAACCCTGACGGGCGGACCCGGGCAGCCGGCCTTGTTTCGCCGCCGCCGCCCGGGAACAATACCCGGCCGCGGCGCGGGCGTGGCGCGCCGGGCCCCGATGGGTTGAGGAAGGGAGCGGTCATGGCCAGCTATCGCGGTCACCTGATGCTCGCGGCACCACTGGGCGTCGGCTACGGCGCCCTGGCGCTTTTGCGGCACGACTATGAGTGGGGCGCCTGCCTGCTGGGGGCCGGGCTGACGGCCGTCGGCGGCCTGCTGCCCGACCTGGACAGCGACTCCGGCGTACCGGTCCGCGAGGGGTTCGGCTTCCTCGCCGCCGTCACCGCCTTCGTCGCCTACCACCCACTTCGCGAGCACGGCTTTCCGCTGGAGCAGGCGCTGGTGGTCATGGCCGGCGTTTACTTCCTCGTCCGTTACGTGGTCGCCAACACCTTCCGCCGCTGGACGGTCCACCGCGGCATGTACCACTCGATCCCGGCCATGCTCATCGCGGGGTTGCTCGTCTACCTCGGTTACCCCTCGCACGATTTCTTCCTCAAGCTCTACCTGGCCGGCGGCGTCATGGTCGGCTTCCTCTCGCACCTGGTCCTCGACGAGATCTATGCCGTCGATTTCATGGGCTTCCGCATCAAGTTCAACCAGTTCGCCGGCTCGGCATTGAAGTTCACCTCCCCGTCCTACCCCGCGACGATCGCCACCTACCTCGTGCTGATCGCCCTGGGCTACGTCGCCTGGGAGGGCGTCCCCGACTGGGCCCGCAGCCCGGGAAGTTGGTCGCGCCCGGCCTGGCTGGGTGGTACGCAACACCCGGCCAACATTCCCTAGCCGCGTTGTCACAACGTTCCGCTCGGGGAGCAACAAGAAGACGGGGCAGGCCGAACACACACCCGGCCGCCCCGGCGGGAGGCATCCCCGAACGGAGACGGATTCATGAAACACATCACACTGGCCCTGTGCCTCGCCGTGCTGGGCGGGACGACCACCAAGGCTGAGGGGCCCTCCCACGGCTCACCAGCAAGCAACCCTTCAGTCGCCAGCCGCGGCCGCGTGGCCTTCGGCGGGGTCGGCTTCGGGAGCGGCGCCGGAGCCTGCCGCCCCTGGTGGGGAGGCAGGTGCTTCCCCGCCGGAGGCTGTTTCCCCTGCCGGCCGTTCCCTTGCAGGTTCCCGTGTGGCCCGGTCCGCGGCTGCTTCCCGGGCCCGCGCTTCGCCCGCTGACCGGGACCGAGGCGTGACGCCACGCCTCAACGGTCAACTACGACGGACCGGCCCCGCCGTGACGCTGCGGGGCCTCTTTTTTTCGCCCCGCCGGTCATCTATGCTGGGCTTGATGACCGATGGCGCTTGGCACCGATTAAACCTACACGAGCTCCTCGGCCTCCTATCGGGCCGGCTCAGCCCGCGGAAGGCTCGGCTGATCGCCTGTGCTTGCGTGCGCGAGGTGGCGGAGGCGTCGCGCACATCGAGTGCCGATGCCGTCCTGTTAGCAGAGCGGTTCGCCGACGGCCTGGCGACGGCGCACCAGCTCGCGGCGGCGCGCTTCGGGGGTTGGTCCCAACCCGGCCACGTCGCCTGGCCGGTGTGCTGGCCGCCGGACGTCGATCACTTCCAAATGATGCAGCGCGCCCTGGCCTGGGTGACCGGCTTCACGCCCGCTGCCGACTCGCGCCGGGCCGAGACCAGACTGGCGGCCATTGTTCGGGAGATCGTCGGCCCCCCGGCCCACTCCCCGCGGATCGACCCCGCCTGGACGGCCTGGAATGACGGCACCGTGGTGAAGATGGCCGGCGCCATCTACGAGGAGCGCACTTACGACCACATGCCGATCCTTGGCGATGCGCTGGAGGAGGCCGGTTGCGCCGACCCGGCCATACTCCAGCACTGCCAGACCGGGGACCGCCACCATCGGGGCTGCTGGCTGCTCGATGCGATCCTTAACCTTGGATAGCGACGCCTCGCAGAAGCGTTCCGGCAGAACGCTTCTGCGAGGCGTCCTCCTCGAAAGCGAACCGGGGCGGCGGGTTCGCCCCGCCGCCCCGGCTGGTTACTTCAGTTCGACCGACCAGTAGGCGTTGTCGAGGAACGTCTTCCAGGTCTGGTACTTGCGGTTGGTCAGCTTCAGGTTGAGCATCGGGCTCCGCTTCGGCTTCTCCGGCTTGCGGAACAGGGCCATACTGGCCTCCTTCGGCGTGCGGCCGCCCTTCCTGACGTTGCACGCCACGCAGGCGCAGACGATGTTCTCCCAGGTGGACTGGCCGCCCTGGCTGCGCGGGACGACGTGGTCCAGCGACAGCTCGCTGGTGGGGAACTTCTTGCCGCAGTACTGGCACTGGTTGTTATCGCGCGCGAAGATGTTCCGCCGGTTGAACTTCACCGTCTGCTTGGGCAGCCGGTCGTAGTCGGTCAGCCGGATCACGCGCGGCACCTGGATCTCGCTGTTCACGGTGCGGACCCAGTCGTCGTCTTCCTGCTTGAAGGCGCGCGACCGGAACTCGCTGACCTCGCGCCAGGTGGCGAAGTCGTAGGTCATGAACTGACCCTCTTCCAGGCTCACCACCTCGGCCAGGTCCTTGCACAGCAGGCAGAACGCCCGCCGGACCGAGATGATGTGGATGGCCATGAACAGCTTGTTCAGAACCAAGACACTGGCGTCCAGGGAGGTGTTGGCATTGGATTGCATGCACGGCCCTTTCCGGGGTTGACGCGCCAGGCCGATCCCCGCGACGGCGGCTCCCGCAGGCGAGTCTTCGCCTGATGGAGGCGCGCCCCGAGGGCCGGGTTCGTTTGAACTATCCTATCAAGGAGCGCCGCCGCTCCGCAAGCGCCCGCCGCCGCCGAGGCGTGAAGTCCCCGGGAAGATTCACCCCCAGGGCCGGGGGAGGTGCGGTTGTGCCGGTGGCGCGGGGCGACAGGCGTCTTGACACCCCGGTGCGATCCGGCCAGAATAGGGCCGATTGGATCGATTTCCGCGTGCCGACTTCCATTGACACTTTGCCATGGCGGCAGGGCGCGGCAGGGAGATAGCGCAGTGTCTACCACCACGATGCCGCAATCCTCCGAGCAGCAGGCCCCGCCCGCGCCGCGACCCGAGCTCGGCCACCTCGACCTCTCTCGCATCGCCCAGGACTTGCAGATCCGCAAGCTACAGGTCGAGGCCGTGGTGCAGCTGCTCGACGACGGCAACACCATCCCGTTCATCACCCGCTACCGCAAGGAGCGCACCGGCGGCCTCGACGAGGAAGTCCTCCGCACCATCCAGGAGCGGATCGGCCTCCTGCGCGCGCTGGCCGACCGCAAGCAGACCATCCTGCGCACCATCGACTCGCAAGGCAAGTTAACCGACGAGCTGAAGGCCGCCATCCTTGCCGCCGACAACCCCAAGCGGCTCGAGGACCTCTACCTGCCGTACAAGCCGAGCGCAGCCTGGCCCGGGCCGCCCGCGACAAGGGGCTCGAACGGCTCGCCCTGGCCATCTGGGAAGCCGACCCCGTCGCCGCCGACCTGCCCGGTCTGTTGCCGACGCTCATCAACCCCGAGCAGGGCCTGACCAACGAGGAGGAGATCCTCCTGGGGGCCGGCCACATCCTCGCCGAGCTGATCGCCGAGGCGGCCGACGTCCGGGCCATCGTCCGGGCGGTGATGTGGGACACCGGCAAGGTGCTGACGACCAAGAGTGAGAAGCTCGCCGAGGGCCAGGGCCAGGAGTTTCGCGACTACTTCGCCTTCAACGAGGCGCTGCGGCAGATCCCGCCCCACCGCGTGCTGGCGATCAACCGCGGCGAGAAGGACGGCGCCCTGACCGTGAAGATCGACTGGGACGCCGCCACCGGTCGCCGCGTGGCGGCGGAGCGGCTGCCCTTGCCGAGGAGGAGCCGAGGCCGGCCGAGGCCCCGCGGTGGCGGAGGCGCCGTCCGCCGATGGCGCCGCCCCGGGGCCGCACGGGCCGCATCACCACCCGCCGCGCGGCCACCGCGGCCCGCCGCCGTTTGTCAGCCGGCTGCCGGACCTGGAGAGGCACCCCCACCGCGAGTTCCTCGAGCGCTGCCTCGACGACGCGATGGGTCGGCTCCTGGTCCCCAGCCTCGAGCGCGAGATCCGCCGCGAGTTGACCCAGCGGGCCGAGAACCACGCCGTCGTCGTGTTCGCCCGCAACCTACGGAGCAAGCTGCTGGCCGCCCCGCTGCGCGGCAAGCGCGTACTGGCGGTCGATCCGGCGTTCCGCACCGGCTGCAAGGTGGCGGCCCTGAACGAGCAGGGCGACCTCGTCGCCGACGCCGTCATCTTCCCACACCCTCCCCAGAACAAGCGGGCCGAGGCGAAGGCCAAGCTCGAAGAGCTGATCCGCCGCAACCAGGTCAACGTCATCGCCATCGGCAACGGGACGGCTTGCCGGGAGACCGAAGAGCTGGTTTCCGACCTGCTGACCGAGTTCGAGGCGCGGCAACAACCCCACCCCGCCGCCGATTGAGGCGCCGGCCCCGAGCCGGCCGCGGAAGCAGCCCCGCCTCCGGCCCTGGTCATTGAGACGCCACATGAGGCTCCGCCGGCCCCGGCCGGGAGGTCGCGCAGCTGCCTCAGGAGCCGCCACCCCTGCCGCCCGAGGTCACCGGGGAGCAGCCGGTTGCCCAGGCGCCCCCCGCCCCGCCCCCGCCCCCGCCGGAGCCGCTGCCCGAGCCCTTACCGGACCTTGCCTACGTCATCGTCAACGAGGCCGGCGCCAGCGTCTACTCGGCCAGCTCGGTCGGCCGCGAGGAGTTCCCCAACTTCGACGCCACGCTGCGCGGCACCATCTCGATCGGCCGGCGGCTGCAAGACCCGCTCAGCGAGCTGGTCAAGATCGACCCGCAGCACGTCGGCGTCGGCCTGTACCAGCACGACGTCAGCCCCAAGCACCTCCGCGAGTCGCTCGACGCCGTCATCGAGTCGTGCGTCAACACCGTCGGCGTCGATCTGAACACGGCCAGCGTGCCGCTGTTGCGCCACGTCTCCGGCCTCAACGCCCTGGTGGCGCAGCGCATCGTCGAGTGGCGGAAGGCCAACGGGGCGTTCCGCCGCCGCGAGCAGTTGATGGAGATCCAGGGCGTCGGCGAGCGCACCTTCGAGCAGGCCGCCGGCTTCCTGAAGATCCAGGGCGGCGACGAGCCGCTGGACGGCACCTGGATCCACCCCGAAAGCTACAACGTCGCCCGGCAGCTCCTCAGCGAGATGAGCTGCGAGCCGGCCGCGCTGGCCAGCCGGGAGATGGTGGGCGAGATCCAGGAGAAGCTCAGGGCCCTGTCGCCGGAGGAGGTCGCCGCCCGCTTGCAGGTCGGCGTGCCGACGCTTCGCGACATTCTCGAATCGCTGGGCCGGCCCGGCCGCGACCCCCGCGAAGACCTGCCGCCGCCGGTATTCAAGAAGGGCATCCTCAAGCTCGAAGACCTCCAGCCGGGGATGGAGCTGAAGGGCACCGTGCTCAACGTGGTGGACTTCGGGGCGTTCATCGACATCGGCCTGAAGGACTCCGGCCTGGTCCACATCAGCCAGATGGCCAACCGCTACGTCAAGAGCCCCTATGACGTCGTCTCGGTCGGCGACGTGGTCAACGTGTGGGTGCTGTCGGTGGACGGGCAACGGCACCGCGTCTCGCTGACGATGATCGCGCCGGGCACGGAGCGGCGCCCGCCGGAGCGCCGCGGCCCGCCGCCGCGCCGG
Organism: Gemmataceae bacterium; assembly: GCA_046350195.1. Lineage (GTDB taxonomy): Bacteria > Planctomycetota > Planctomycetia > Gemmatales > Gemmataceae > CALDUY01. Next base: position 21,575 of record JAXMAW010000026.1, on the reverse strand, counting down.
GAGCAGCGGGAAGGCGCCACCGAGGGCGCGCCGCCCCGCGGCGGCCCGCCGCCGGAGCGGCGCGAGGGCCGGCCGCCCCGTGGCGATGGGCGAGGCCAGGGCCAGGGGCAGGGCCGGCCCCCCCGTGAAGGCGGTGCCCCCGGCAAGGAAGGGGGCGGCCGGCCGACGCGGGACCGCCGTGACAACGACCGCGGTGGCCCCCCTGGTGGCAAGCGTTCCACGCTGCCCCCACGGGGCACCAGCCGCATCGGCAGCGGCGGCGGCGGGCGGGGCCAACAGAACCGCAAGGGTCCCCCCCCGACCCAGACCCAGGCTCACTCGACCGGCGGCGCAGCGAACGCCCCCGCCGAAGAGCAGGCGGCGGCCCAAGCCCAGCAGCCGGCACGCAAGTCGCGCCGCTCCTCTCCGCCGCCGAAGCTGTCGCAGGCGGCGTTGGCGGGCAAGGAGCACGTCTCAAGCTTCCGCGAACTGGCCGCCCTGCTGGAGGCGCGGATCAAGACGGAGGACGAGACGCCGTCCCCGTCGCCTTCTCCCGAGGAGGCTCCGAAGGACCAGGAGACGCCGCAACCCTGACCAAGGAGCCGCCGGGCTTGTCCCGGCCGTCCGTCGGGCTCACCGCCGCGGTGAGAACGGCGTGTGCGTCACCGGCACAGGCCCGCCCGGGGGCTCTTGAGGCGGCCCGGCGTTCAGCGGGGGCGTTGGCGGGTTCTTCAACCCGCTGCCCGGCCGCACCGCCCCGCCGACGCCGAGCACCTCCGGGTGCCGGGCCACCTTGTCCGCGAACGTCTCGAAGTCCTTCAAGATCCGATCGACCCGCGGCACCATCTTCAACACCATCACCGCTGCCGCGTCGAGGTTGTTGTACAGCGACGGGTCGGTTAGTACCTTCTTCAACAGCCCGTCCGCCCGGTCGATCGTCATCATCAGCGCCCGTACGTCGCCGAGCGTCGCGTTCAGCTTCTGCACGCTCTCATCGACGTTGCGCGTGATCGACTCCGAGCGGTCGCCGAGGGGTCGGGTGACCCGCTGCACGTCGCTGATGGCGAGGTTGGCGGTGACCGTGAACCGCTGGATGTCCGCCATCACCTTCGGCAGGTCGGTCAGCGGCTGGTCCAGCTTCGCCAGCAGGTCGTTGAGCCGCCGCACCGTCGTCCGGCCCTGCTCCGAGATGTCCGCCGCGTTGCGCGAGACCTGCGGGAACGAGTCGCTGGCCGTCCGCAGGTTGGTCAGCGTGCCGTTGACCTTGTTGACGTTTTCGTCGGTGACGAGCTTGAGGATCTGGCCGCTGCCTCGCTGGAGGTTGGTCAGCGTGTCGCCGACCTTGTCGCGGTTGCCTTGCCAGAAGACGTCGAACTCCTCCAGTAACTTCTCCCCCCGCCGGGCGGCGGCGGCGAAGTCGTCGAGGGTGCCCTCGATCCGCGGCCGCAGCTTGGTCAGATCGGCGGCCAGGTCGCCGACCTTCTCGGCCGCCCCGGTGAACGACGGCAGGGCGTTGTTCGCCTGGCGGGTGAACTCGGCGATCTCCCGGTTGGTCCGGTTCAACTCCGGCACCGCGTCGTTGATGCTCTTGCCCAGCTGCCGGTACTGGTCCACCGTGGCCTGGACGTCCGGCACGACGCCGCGGGCGGCCCGGATCAGCTCCTGCATGTCGGAGTTGGTCTTCTCCAGTTGCGGGATCGACGCCTGCGACCGCCGGGCGAGATCGCGGTAGGCCCGGATCGTCTCCTCGGCCAGGGGCACCGACTGCTCGACGCGGGCCGCCAGCTTCTCGATCCGGGCGATCGACTTGCGGATCTCCGAGAGCGTCTCCTGGGTGCTGGGTACCACCTCCGACGCCCCCTTGAGCAGGGTGTTGACCGTTGCCGCCCGGAAGCCGACCAACTCGGCGCCGGGAGGCACCGGGTCGCGGTCCACCGGCTCGCCGTCATCGACCTGGCGCGGCAAAAAGTCGAGGCTCGTGTCGGAGCCGAGCAGGCCGGTCATCAGGGTCGGCTGGTCGTTCTTGCGGATCGTGTAAGGGGCGTTGATCGCGAGCTTGACGCGGACGATGCCGTTGACCTCGTCGAGGGTGATGTTGCGCACCTCGCCGATGCGGACGCCCGATCGGCGTACCGGCGCCCCCGGGGCCAGGCCGGGGGCGTCGGTGAACCGCACGGTGTAGGTGGAGGTGCGTCGGAACAGCGTCGGCAGCGAGTTGAACATGACGATGAGCGAGGCGAACAGGACGCCGGCCAGAACGACGAACAACCCCAACCGGGCTCGCATGCCGCGTGTACTCATGGCGCACCTTCCTGTTGGAAGGATGAAGGATGAAGGGTGAAGGATGAAATCGGGACAGCCCTTCTGATTTCATCCTTCATCCTTCATCCTTCACCCTTTCCCCCGCCAGCTCCTGAAGCCGGTCGCGTGCCTCGCCCTCGACGAACTGGCGGACGCGCGAGTCCTGGCAGCCCGAGAGTCCCTCGGGGGTGCCGTCGTACAGGACCTGGCTCTCACCGGGTTGCAGACGCGTCAGCGGGTAGAGCATCACCACGCGGTCGGCGCACTTGCGCACCGTCCGCATCTCGTGCGTGACGATCATGCTGGTGATCGGCCGGCGCTTGCGCGTCTGGAGGATCAACTCGTTGATGACGTCGGTCATGATCGGGTCGAGGCCGGTCGTCGGTTCGTCGTAAAGCATCACCTCCGGGTCGAGCGCCAGCGCCCGGGCCAGCCCGACCCGCTTTTTCATCCCCCCCGACAACTCCGCCGGCTTCTTCAAGGTCACGCCCGCCGGCAAACCCACCTCGTGAAGCCGCTGCTGCACCACCTCGTCGATCTCTCGCTCCGGCCGGCGCTGCGCCCGCAGGCCGAACGCCACGTTGTCGTACACCGTCAGGCTGTCGAACAGCGCCGCGCCCTGAAACAGGAACCCAAAGCGGAGCCGCTGCCGGGTCAGCTCACTTCCGGGGAGGTCGGCGAGGTCGTTGTCGTCGAACGTTACGCGGCCGGCCGTCGGGTGGAGCAGGCCGATCAGGAGCTTTAACAGGACCGTCTTGCCGCAGCCCGACTCGCCGATGACGGCGACGGTCTGACCGCGCTGGATGCCCAGGTCGATCCCGTGCAGGACGCGCTGGGGGCCGAACTGCATCGACACCTGCTGGAGCGAGAGCAGGGGGGAAGGCGGGGCACTCACGCGAAGCTCCTGGCGCCGGGCCAGAGGAAGAAGTAGAGCTGGTTGAGCAGCATGGCCAGGAAGAAGTCGAGCACCAGGATGGAGATGAACGCCGAGACGAACGCCTTGGTGGCGGCCCGGCCGACGCCCTCGGCCCCGGCGCCGGAGTGCAGCCCGTGGTGGCAGCTGACCACCGCGATGGTCGCGCCGAAGATGGTCGGCTTGATCAGGCCGGTGAGCAGGTCGTACATGCCGATGATGCCGCGCGAGTTCTGCCAGTAGTGGAACGAATCGACGTGGTAGATTCCGGTGACGACGAACGCCCCGCCCAGGACGCCGACGAAGTTGGCCAGGACGGTCAACAGTGGGATGAGCAGCACGCAGGCGAGAAACCGAGGCGCCCCCAGGTATTGCACCGGGTTGACGCCAAGGCAGGCCAGCGCGTCCACCTGCTCGGTGATGCGCATCGTGGCCAGCTCGGCGGCCATGGCGCAGCCGACCCGGCCGGCGAGCATGGTGGCGGCCAGGACGGGGCCGAGTTCGCGGATGACCGAGGTGTTGATGATTCCGCCGAGGCGGGTGGCCAGGCCGAGCTGGGCGAACTGGGCGTACGACTGCACGGCCAGCACCATGCCGATGAACAGCCCGGTGATGCCCACGACCGGCATGCTGGTGACGCCGACCTCGTAGCAGATCGGCAGCAGGGAGTTGCGCCCGGTCCCCCGGGCGACGCCCTGGAGGACCTCCCAGGCGAACTCGGTCAACTCGCCGGCCTTGTCGAGCAGGGGGGTGGTCCATCTCGCCAGGCCGCGGGGTGCTTCGTCCGCCATCGGGGAATCCCTCCCGTAACCTTCTGGGGCGGGCTGGGGACCTGGGTCCCCAGCCCCGCCATCCTACCACGCCTCGACCGGCCGACCATCGACCCAGCGCACCCAGACGTGGCGGTCGCGGTCCCAGACGAAGCCGGTGAAGCCCCCCAGCGGGGTCGGCCCTTGCACGGCGACCGGCACGTCTGACCGCCTCAGCTCCCGCTGCCGGAGCGCGGACAGCTCCATCTGGCCGGCAAAGATTACGAACAGCGGCACCAGGGCCAGGCTGGGTGTCCCGATCAGCACGCCGATCACGCACAGGATCAGGCCCAGTACGACGGCAACCCCTGCGGCGACCTCGGTCGCCCGCAGCCAGCCGAGCCCGGCCGCCAGCGCCGCGCGCAGCACCCGGCCGCCGTCCATCGGGAAGACCGGCAGCAGGTTGAACAGCATCAGCACGCCGTTGGCCACCCACAGCGAGGCGAGGAAGCTGGCGGCGACGGCAGCCGGGCCGTGGTCCAGCGCCCGGTCCGGGCCGAGAGGCAGGCCGGCCATGGCAACCAGCGACACCAATGGCGACAGCAGAAGCACAATGGCGAGGTTGACCGCGGGGCCGGCCAACGCTATGCACACCTCCTCGAACGGCCGCCGCCCGGTGCTCTCCAGCCGCGCCACCCCGCCCACCGGGTAAAGGGTAATGTCGCGGGTGGCGATGCCGAAGGCCCGGGCCATCAGGGCGTGTCCCAGCTCGTGCAGTAGCACGCAGCCGAAGACCGCCAGCAGCAGGGCCTCGCTGAACAGCACGCCGGTCAGCCCGTCGGCCCAGCGCAAGACGGCGACGAGGGCGGGCAGGAGAAAGAAGGTCGGATGTATGGAAAGTGGGATGCCGAAGGCGCGTCCCAGGAAGAAAGATCGCGGCATGGACGAAACCTCAACGGGGCTGCTTCGTAGGACAACTGGGCGAGCCGCGCCCGGCCTTCGGGGGGGAACTCGCCGCCGGGCCGCGAAAGTGGACGAAAATCGCCCAAGTTTCTGCTCCGCGCGTCACACGCCGACCCGGCCTGACGTACAATATTGTAGGCGTGGTCGCCGGCGCGGGAGCGGCGGGGGGAAGGAGGCCCGGATGAACCGCCACCCGACCCGCTGGCTGACGTCGTCTTGGGGCCTGAGGCGGATTTCGAGCGCCAAAGTCGGTCGCCGAATCGGCCCGGCCACACTGGGAGATCCCGCCGTGTCCGCGACACCACGAAAAGCCCGGCGAAGCCGGCAGACCCTCCGCCTGTGGGCCTTCGACCAGGCCCAGGCCGTGGTTCCTTACCTGTCCTCCATCGTTCGCTCGCTCCGCGAGCACGCTCTGCATATTCAGAACCTTCGTCGCCACCTCGAGTCGCTGGAGTCGCGGCCCGGCCGGCCCGACCGCCAGATGCTCATCCAGCTGGAAGAGGTCAAGCGCGACCTGCTCCGCGCCGAGGACGAGTACGCCTCGGCCGAGGCCGAGCTGGAAGCCCTCGACGTCCAGCTGCTCGACCCGTTCAAGGGCCAGGCCCTGGTGCCGTTCGTCCACGACGAGCAGCTGGCCTGGTACATCTTCGACCTGCACGACAGCCAGCCGATCCGCAGCTGGCGCTACCAGAGTGACCCCGACGAGACCCGCCGCAAGCTCACCGCGGCGCAAATGCGCTGACTCCCATCCGGGATCTCGCGAGGGCGGCCGAGGATCGGCCGCCCTCGCCTTTTTCGTGCCGGCGTCCCAGGCGCGGCGAGGGAAACGACCCGGCTATCCTCGCGGCGGGGGCCGGGGGGCGGTACAATCCTCCCCAAACGGACACCTTGTGCGAGCGCGCCGATGACCCCCGAGCAACTCCCCGCCGACTGGCGGAAGGCCCTGGCCGACCAGTTCGCCCAGCCCTACTTCGAGCAGCTGCGCTCCTTCGTCGAGAAGGAGCGGGCCGAGCACACCGTCTACCCCCCCGAGGCGGACGTCTTCAATGCCTTCCGGGCCACCCCGTTCGGCAAGGTCAAGGTGTTGCTCCTGGGCCAGGATCCTTACCACGGGCCCAACCAGGCGCACGGGATGTGCTTCTCGGTTCGCCCGGGGGTCAAGCCGCCGCCGTCGCTGGCGAACATGTTCAAGGAGCTACGAACCGACCTGGGCTGCTCGGTCCCCAACCACGGCTACCTGGAGGCGTGGGCCAAGCGCGGGGTGATGCTGCTCAACGCCGTGCTCACGGTTCGGGCCGGCCAGCCGAACTCGCACAAGGACCACGGCTGGGAGCGGCTCACCGACGCGGTCATCCGGGCGCTGGACGGGCGGGAAAGGCCGGTCGTCTTCGCCCTCTGGGGGGCGTACGCCCGCAAGAAGAAGAAGCTGGTCCACGGTAAGCAGCACCGCGTCGTCGAGGGGGCGCACCCGTCGCCGCTGTCGGCGGCCAAGTTCTTCGGCGCGAAGCCGTTCTCGGCGATCAACGAGGCGCTGGAGGAGGTCGGCGAGGAGCCGATCGACTGGCAGTTGCCGGACCTTTCGTAGGACAGGCTACCAGCCTGTCCTACCGCACCAGAGGGTAGGCTGGCAGCCTGTCCTACGACAGCTCCTGCCACAGGATCATCTTGGCGATCGAGAAGTAGATGATGATCCCGGTGACGTCCACGAACGTGGCGACGAACGGCGACGAGGCGATGCCCGGGTCGATGCCAAACCGTTTGAACACTAGCGGCAGCATCGACCCCATCAGCGTGCCCCACAGGCAGATCGCCGCCACCGCCAGGGCGATCACGCCGGCCAGGCGGTACCGCGACACCGGCGGCTGCTCGACGGTACACTTCTTGGGGAAGTGGTAGACGTAGCGCCCCTGGGGGTCGCGCAGCGGGTCGGGCAGGTCCTCGTCCTCGGGCAGGTCAATGCGGATCGTCGTGGAGTGCTCCAGCACCTGGGCGGCCTCGGGGGGCAGCGTGACCCGGACCTGCGTCCTCTCCTGGCCCAACCCGACCCGGGACAACCAGGTCGGCTCCTTGTCGCGGACGACCTCCAGCGGCTTCGACACGGTGACCGCGAACGGCTCCCGGCGGCGGCGACGTCGAGCGGACGCCCTCCGGCGTCGCCGTGCCGCGCAGGAAGCCGATCACCCCCAGCGTCAGCCCCAGGACGATTCCCATGGCGATCTCGTGCCGCAGCACCCGCGCCCAGTCCCGGCCGCGGATCTGCCCCAGCGCCAGCGCACGGGTGATCAGCGTCGCCGCCTGCGACCCGGAGTTGCCGCCCGTCGAGATGCACAGCGGCACGAACAGGCTCAACACGACCACGCTGGCGATCGCATCCTCGAAGTAGGACAGGGCCGAGAACGTGAACAGCTCGGCGAAGAACAACAGCGACAGCCACTTGGCCCGGTTCAGCCACAGCGCCACGAAGCTGGTCTCCAGGTAGCCCTCCTCCAGTGGCCCGACGGCGCCCATGCGGTGGACGTCTTCCGTCGCCTCCTCCACGACCACGTCCACGACGTCGTCGGAGGTGATGATGCCGACCAGACGGTCGTCGGCGTCGATGACCGGCATGGCGATCAGGTCGTACTCGGCAAACTCGTGGGCGACGTGCTCGCGGTCGTCGGTGTCGCGGACCGAGACCAGCCGCGTCTCCATCAGGTCGCTGACGACGGCCCGCCGCGACGCCAGGATCAGGTCGCGCAGCGACACGACGCCCAGGAGCCGCCGCTGCTCATCGACGATGTAGACGTAGTAGATCGTCTCGGTGTCGGGCGCTTGCAGGCGCAGCCGGTCGAGCGCCTCCTCCACCGTGATGTTGCCCGGGAGCCAGGCGTAGTCGGTGGTCATCAGCGCCCCGGCGGTGTTCTCGGGGTACTGAATCAGTTTGGCGATGTCCTTGCGGTCGGCCTCATCGACCAGCCGCAGCAGGCTGTCGCGCACCGGGGCGGCCAGCCGGCGGAGCAGGTCGGCGCGGTCGTCGGACGACATCTCCTCGATCAGGTGGACGATCTGCTCGCGGCCGGCGCCCTCCTCGACGAGCTGGAGCTGCATCTCCAGCGGGAAGTAGGCGAAGATGGCGGCCTGGTGGTCGATCGAGGTGGCGCGGAGGAAGTGCCAGATCTGCTCGACGGGGAACGAGTCGGTCAGCGCCTCGGCGACCGTGGCGGGGTGGAGCGTCTCGCAAAACGTCTCCATCGCCGGCCGGTCGTCCTTGTCCAGCATCAGCCGGGCTTCAGGGGTGAACAGCGGGTCGGCCATCGGTTACCCCAGGACAAGGTTATCGATGAGGCGGGTGTCGCCGAACCGCACCGCCAGGACGAGTAACAGCGGCCGGTCGGGGGAGCTGGGCGGCCGGAACGAGTCGGGATCGACGGCCGCCGCGTAGTCGAGCCGCGCGTCGGACTCGGCGGCGATTGTGTCGCGCAGCGCCCGCTCCAGCGCGGCGGGGTCGCGCTCGCCGCCGCGGTAAAGCGCATCGGCCGCCCGCAGCGCCCGGTACAGGACGGCGGCACCGCCCCGCCGGCCCGCGTCAAGATAGCGGTTGCGCGAGCTGAGAGCCAGCCCGTCCGGCTCGCGCACCGTGGGGCAGACGACGACCTCGACCGGCACGTCGAGGTCACGCACCATCTGCCGGACGACACGCACCTGCTGGGCGTCCTTCTGCCCGAAGTAGGCGCGGTCGGGACCGACTTGGTTGAACAGCTTCAGCACCACCGTCGCCACCCCGCGGAAGTGCCCCGGCCGCGCGGCGCCCTCCAGTACGTCCTGGAGGCCCGTGACCTCCACGAAGGACCGAAAGCCCTCGGGGTACATCTCCTCGGGCGTCGGGTGGTAGACCAGGTCCACGCCGTGGGCGGCGCACAGCCGGACGTCGTCGAGGAACGGGCGCGGGTAGCGGCTGAGGTCTTCCGTCGGGCCGAACTGCGTCGGGTTGACGAACATCGACACGGCGACAAAGTCATCGCGGGAGCGGGCGGCCCGGATCAGGCTGGCGTGGCCCTCGTGAAGCCGCCCCCATCGTCGGCACCAACCCGACGGTGAGCCCGCGCCGCCGGGCCTCGGCCGCTCGCGCGCAATCGGCGACGGTGGCACGACAACCGGGTCCCGCCTCGCGTCGCCGGCGCGGGCGGTCAACAGGAGGTTGAGGTAGGAGCCGGCTCGACCTGTTGCGCCCAGGTCGGCCGCCAAGCGCGAGAGGACGCCGCTGGCGTGGTCGGCCTGAGCCTGCTCCGCCAGAACCTCCACCTCGGCAAGTGGCCCACCGGCGGCGTCGTCGAGGCAGACGGTGACGTTGAGGCCGTCCCGGGCCAGGGAGTAGCTCTCCCGCCGCTTCTTCACCACGGCGACGGGCCGGTAGCCGAGCTGGAGGAGCAGCTCCACGTAGTTCTGGGCCGCGTCGTCGCCGCCGGGCAGGGGGATCTCCAGCTCGGTTCGGATCTTGACCGCGCCGGGCTGCTTCGGCCCCTTGAACGTGAAGTAGTTCTCCGCCGACCCGCCGCATCCGGAACGCCTCGCCGGTGCGAGCGAAGTCCCGATCGGGGGCGTTGAAGTAGTGGTCAGCTTCGTCGTGGGCCTCCGGCGCGCCCGCGCCGAGGGCGGCGAGGCGCCGCCGGAGTTCCCCGAAGTCCACGCGGGAGTATTTTTGTTCGATCTCCAACATGTCGCTTTCCCTGGTGGAGGTCGCCGACGGGGCGGTTAGAATAACTACGAGAAAGTGTGCGAGTCTTTCTACCAGATGGTATGAGGGCGGCGATGGCCGAGTTCAAGGCGGTCTGTCGGCTGAGCGAGCTGAAGGAAGGCGAGGGCAAGTCCGTGGTCGTCGGCGGGAAGATCCTGGCGCTGTTCCGGACCGGGGACGCGGTGAGGGCCATCGACGATGCCTGCCCGCACATGGGCTTCTCGCTGGCCGGCGGGGCGGTCGAGGACGGCGTGGTCACCTGCCCGCTGCACGCCTGGCAGTTCCGCCTCGACGACGGCAGCTGGCTGGCCAGCCCGCGGGTCAAGATCGGCTGCCACCAGGTGCGCGTCGAGGGCGACGACGTGCTGGTCGAGGTCCCGGGGGGGAAGAAGCCATGATCCGCCGCCTCCTCCAGGCCGGCGCCGTCGCCGTGCTGCTGGCCGGCACTCCGGGCACCGCCCAGATTCGCCGGGCGCCGCCCGCGCCTGCGGCCTCGACGTTCACGCCGCGGTTCGAGGCGGTCGCCGAGACCCGGCTGCTCATGGAGGGGCTGACCCACGCGAACTACAAGAGCGTCAGCAAGCTGCTGAAGGACCGCCCCGCCGACGTGGACACCTGGACGTTCGTGCGCGGGCAGGCGATCTTCATCGGTGAGTCGGGCAACCTGCTGTTGTTGCGCCCGCCGAAGAACAGCGGTCGCGACACCTGGATGCGACTGGGGATGGACATGCGCGACCGGGCGACGGCGCTGGCGCGTTCGGCCGCGGGGCGCGACTACGCCGCCTGCAAGGCGGCGCTGGCGTCGTTGACGGCCAGCTGCAACCGCTGCCACCAGACGTTCCGCGTCCCGGTAGACGTGGCGCCGGAGCCGGATCGGAACCCGAACGAGCGCGACGCGGAGTGAAACTCCCGGACGCTTGACGCTACCGGCGCCGCCCCGTAGCCTTTGCCTGCAACCCGGTCGCAAGATCTCGTCGCGTTCGGCGAATGATCCCATGACGGCGCCCACGCCGGCGCCCCGGGTGCCGCTGTCGTCCCGGGGCGGCCGTCCGCCCCGGGACGGAACCAACCAAGCAGGACCTGGCGAGAGGACCCCCCATGTCAACCGCCCCCCAACCGCCCGCGGCGGCCCCGGCGCCCGCCGCCCCCAAGGCCAAGCATCCCGACGAGGTCGTCGTCGTCAGCCACTCCAACCTCTTCTACTGGTGGCCGGTCTGGGCCGTGGCGTTCCTGATGGCCGCGCTGACCTACCTCGACGGCTCCTACATGGTGACCGTGCCGCCCGGGTCCGAGGCGGTCGTCGATGCCAAGGTGTTCGGCCAGCACGCCGGGAAGAACGCGGAGTATTCCAACCGCGAGGCCATCGTCCTCGGCGAGGGCCGGCACCTGCCGCGCGCCATCGGCGCCGACCCCAAGGCCGAGCCGGCCCCGATCAGGCTGCACATGACCAAGAGCAAGAACTACGGCGTGATCTTCTGCATCACCGTGCTCTTGGTGATCGTCATCACCAACGTGCCGCTGCGCGGAATGTGGTCGGTGGTGGTGATCATCACCATCATCCTGCTGTCGGTCATCTTCGCCCTGGCCGAGTTGTGGGAGAAGATCTTCGCCACCCTCGGCCTGCTCGACATCCGCATCAACGCCGGGGGCTACGTCTTCCTCGGCCTGGTGCTGTTCGCCATCTGGCTGGTCACGCTACTGTTCTTCGACCGCCAGGTGTACGTCATCTTCTCGCCGCGCCAGTTCAAGGTGCGGACGGAGATCGGCGGGGGCGAGAAGGTCATGGACACGATCGGCCTGAAGTTGGAGAAGCAGAAGGGAGACCTGTTCCGCCACTACATCCTGGGGCTGGGCTCCGGCGACCTGATCGTGAAGACCACCGGCGCCGCCCAGGACCACTACGACCTGCCCAATGTGCTGTTCATCAACAAAAAGGTCCAACAGATCGAGGACCTGATCGCGACCCAGCGCGAGACGCGCTGAGCCTGGCGAGCCGCGCACGAAGTAAGCGGTTTGGGAAGGCCCACTAACTTCGTGCGCGGCTCGCGGGTCACTCCGTGATCTCTTCCTTGACCGGCTGGACGAAGTAGGTCTGCTTCTTATCGGCCTTCAGCTTTTCGGCCAGCGCGACCGCCTCGTCCTTCTTGATGTAGTCGAACTGCTGGATCTTCTTGTTCGAGTTGTCGTAGACGACCCAGACGACGCGCTTGCGGACCACCTTGGCGACCTTCTTGCGCGGCTTGGCGGGGGCCTTCTTCGCGGCCGGCTTCTTCTTCGGCTTCGCCTTGACCGCACCCTCTTCCTCTTCGCCGCCCGCCTCTGCCGCCTCCTCCTCTAGGTCGCCGACGTCTTCGTCCTCGTCACCTTCGCCCTCGTCGCCTTCCTGCCGGGCGTCGCGCTCGCGGGCCTCGGCGGCTTCGTACTGCTCCCGCAACTCCATCCGGCTGCGGACTCGTCCCTTGGCCATCGTCGTTATCCCTCGGGGGGTAAGTGGTCGCCACTCGTCAGAAGATTAACCTAGCGGCGCCGCGCGGCCGCCGCAAGCGGATTTGCCGGCCCACCCCGTCCTTGACGCCGACGGGCGCGCGGGCTAGAACAAACAGGTACTCTCCAGTCCGGGACGAGAACACGCCCGTGGCCCGTGCCGCGGGCGTTGCCGCGCCCGGCGACGCTTATGTGCGAAAGGGAAGGCATGCCCTGCTCCAGTGTCGTCGGCCTGCAATGGGGCGACGAGGCCAAGGGGAAGATCGTTGACCTGCTGACCAACGACCACGACTTCGTCGTCCGCTACAACGGCGGGGCCAATGCCGGGCACACCGTCGTCCGCGACGGCAAGACGTTCAAGCTCTCCCTACTGCCGACCGGCGTACTCCGCCCCGACGTCACCTCGGTGATCGCCAACGGCGTCGTCGTCTACCCGCCGCGCTTCGCCGAGGAGGTCGCCAACCTCAAGGCGGCCGGCGTGCCCGTCGGCGACAACCTGGTCGTCAGCAACCACGCCCACGTCATCTTCCCCTACCACATGGAGGAGGAGCGCCTCAACGAGGGCGCCGCCAGCGGCGCCGCCATCGGCACCACCGGCCGCGGCATCGGCCCGTGCTACCAGGACAAGGCCGGCCGGCTCAACGCCATCCGCGTCGAGGACCTGCTCCACCCCGACCACCTGGAGCAGCGCCTCAGCAGCATCGTCGATCGCAAGAACCGCATGCTGCACGGCCTCTCGTCCGAGGCGCGGCAGTTCGACCCCAAAGCCCTCGTCCAGGAGTACAGTGCCCACGCCGAGATGCTGCGGCCGCACGTCCGCGACACGACGACGATGCTGCTGGACGGCCTGAAGAAGGGCAAGCGGGTGCTGTTCGAGGCGGCCCAGGGCAGCCTGCTGGACGTCGATCACGGCACCTACCCCTACGTCACCAGCTCGAACAGCTCGACGGCCGGCATCTGGGGCGGCTCGGGCGTGCCGACGCGGCGGATCGAGCGGGTGGTCGGCGTCATCAAGGCGTACACGACCCGCGTCGGCGGCGGGCCGTTCCCGACGGAGCTGACCGACGGCCCCGACGGCATCGGCGAGAAGATCCGCCGCACCGGCAAGGAGTACGGCACGGTGACCGGCCGGCCCCGGCGGTGTGGCTGGTTCGACGCCGTCGCCGTGCGCCACTCGGCGGCGTTCAACGGGTCCGACGAGCTGGCGCTGATGCTGCTCGACGTGCTCAGCGACCTCGACGAGGTGAAGGTCTGCACCGCCTACGACCTGGACGGCGAGCGGCTGGACCGCTTCCCAGGCGACTCGTTCCTGGTGACGCGCTGCAAGCCGGTCTACGAGTCGGTGCCCGGGTGGAAGCAGGACGTTTCCGGCATCCGCCGGGTGGGCGACCTGCCGGCGGCGGCGCGGCGGTACATCGACCGGCTGGCGGAGGTGATCGGCCTGCCGGTGTCGATCGTCTCGGTCGGCCCGGACCGGGCGCAGACGATCTTCGCGCGCTGAGGTATGATTTGGGCGAGCGGGGGACGTCAGTCCCCCGGTTGTTGCGCCTATCAGAGGTGGGACGAAGCGTGGCGACGACGTTCAAGCCGGACACGCTGGCGCGGCTCGCGGAGGCCGGCCTCGCCCCAGAGCGGCTACCGGCCCACATCGCGGTCATCATGGACGGCAACGGCCGCTGGGCGCGGCAGCGCGGGCTCCCCAGGGTAAAGGGCCACGCCCAGGGCGTCCACAGCGTCCGCTCCACCGTCGAGGAGTGCTGCCGGCTCGGCGTGCAGCAGCTGACGCTGTACTGCCTCTCCAGCGAGAACTGGAAGCGGCCGCAGAACGAGCTGAGCTTCCTGATGGCGCTCCTGGAGCAGTACCTGATCGAGGAGCGCAAGGAGATCCTCGACCAGAACATCCGCTTCAGCGTAATCGGCCGGCGCGGCGACCTGCCGCCGGCGGTGTTGCGCGAGATCGACGAGAACGTCCGGCTGACCAGCGACAACACCGGCATGGGGCTGTGCCTGGCCATCAACTACGGCGGCCGCACCGAGCTGATCGACGCCGTGCGGTCGCTCGCCGAGCAGGTGCGCGACGGCCGGTTGCGGCCGGAGCAGATCGACGAGGCAGCGATCTCCGCCGCGCTGTACACCTCCGGCCTGCCCGACCCGGACCTGCTCATCCGCACCGCCGGCGAGATGCGCGTCAGCAACTTCCTGTTGTGGCAGATCTCCTACGCCGAGATCTGGGTGACCGACCGCTGCTGGCCGGACTTCGACGCCCCCACACTGCGGCAGGCGCTGGCTGACTACGCCCGCCGCGAACGCCGCTTCGGTGGCCTGACGTGAGCACCGCGCCCGCCCCGCCCAGCGAGTACCGCACCCGGGTCTGGATCGGCTCACTGATGGCGCTGCTCACCGCCGGCGTGCTGGTGGCCGACCACCACGTCGCGCTGTGGCTGGCCCGGCCGGTTTACCCTTTCCTCATCGTCTTCGTGGCGCTGCTGGTGGCCCTGTCGGTGGCCGAGCTGTACGCGCTTCTGGCGGCCCACCCGCGCCCGCCACTGTGGCTGGTGCTGTCGTCGTGCCTGGCCGTCAGCCTCGCCGCGCTACCGGCGTTGCTGGGGGGGCGCGAGGCCTCGGCGTGGCGCGACATGGCGGCGGTGTTCGCCCTGGCGGTGCTGGCGGGGTTCCTGTGGGAGATGGCCGCCTTCCGCGAGCCGGGCGGCGTGGTACCCCGCCTCGCCCTGCTCACCTGGATGACCGCGTATCTGGGATTATTACCCTCGTTTTTTGTGCAAATCCGCTTCCGGCCGGCGGAATCGGCACCGCTGGCCGGCGTCGCCTCGCTCGCCCTGGTGATCTTCGTGCCCAAGTGCTGCGACATCGGCGCCTACGTCACCGGCCGGGCCTTCGGGCGGACGCGGATGACGCCGCTGCTGAGCCCCAAGAAGACCTGGGAGGGCCTGGCCGGCGGGCTGGCGCTGTCGGTGGCGGTGGCCGTGCTCCTCAACCGTGCCGTCACCGAGGTGTTGCGCTCCGACGCCGAGGCGGCGTTGTTCGGCCTGGTGCTGGGGCTGACCGGCGTGCTCGGCGACCTGGCCGAGTCGATGATCAAGCGCGACTGCCAGAAGAAGGACGCCTCGCAGGCGGTGCCCGGCTTCGGCGGCGTCCTCGACGTGGTCGATTCGGTGCTGTTCGCGGCCCCGGTGGCCTACCTATGGCTGGCGACCTAGGGTGCGCCTTCGAGTTCGTCCTCGTCGAGCTGCCGGAGCTTGCGGTCCGCGTCGAACACGGGCGGCGGCAGCGCCTCGGCGAGGCGGCGCATCTGGTCGGTGTCGATGCCCTGCCGCGCCTTCCCCGAGCCGCGGTAGATCGGTAGCCCGCGCCGCAGGGCCAGGATCTCGCGCCGGGTGCGCCCCTTCGGGGCGTCGGGCCAGCGGCCGATGCGCTCGTGGAAGTCGAAAAAGGGGGGAATGACCTCGCGGAGGTAGCGCCAGTAGCCGGGGTTGTCCGTCTGCACGAAGAACTCCCCGCCGGGGACCAGGGTGCGATGCACCAGGGCCAGGAAGTCCGGCGTCAGTAGCCGGCGGTGCGCCTGCGTTGGGTCATAGTACGGTTGGGGGTGGTAGCAGTGGACCTCGGCCGCGCAGCCCGGCGACAGCAGGTCACGCAACAGCCGCTCGCCATCGACGACGGCGAACCGAAGGTTGGTTAGCCCGCGCTGGTTGCCTCGGCGGGTGGCGTAGCGGATGACCACCGGCTTGACGTCGATGCCGAGGTGGTCCAGCGCCGGCCGCCACACGGCACTTTGCAAGAGGAACCGGCCGTTGCCGCAGCCGAGATCGACGACCAGGGGCGCCGGCCGGCCGAAGAGCGCGGCCAGGTCGAGAGGCCCCTGCTCGGGCAGCTTCTTCAGCGCGGTCTGCGACCACTGCGACTTGTCGAGGATCTCGCCGGAGAACGGCACGCCGAACTCGCGCTCGATCTGGCGGCGCTTGCGCGGCTCTTTCACCAGAACCACCTCCGTAAGACGTTGGCCCGGTCCTTCGCCGGCGAGAGCGGCCAGGCGAAGATTAGCGCCTCGTAGGCCTCCCGGAGCGTCTGGTACTGCTTGAACACGCCGGGGGGGTAGTCGTGGTTGTGCGGCAGCTGCTTCCACATGTCGCGCGGCAGTTTGCAAGTGTCGGGGCAGCCCCAGCCGGCGGCGACGGGATGGTTTTCCCCGTTCGTCCACCACCAATGGCCGTGCGACACCGCGTCGCTGGTGATGGACAGCGAGCCGTGGGTGTAGCGGAACGGATGGCGCCCGCGCGCCAGACTCCAGCGGGCGCAGGCGGCGGCGTCCGGCTGGCCTTCTTCCAGGTAGCAGTCGGCCAGCGCCATCAGCGCCAGGTCGTCGCCGGGCATCTGCTCCAGGGAATGGTAAAGGGCGGTGAACGGGTCCATTATGCGGTAGGCTCCGCGCGGGGTTCGGAACAATGATAGTCATTGTACACGGCGCGGGGATACCGCGAGGGCCGGGGCGACTACGGCCCTCGCGGGGTGAGTCGAGGTGCAGGGGATCGAACCCTGTCCTTCCGGTTCAGAGCCGGGGATGCGGCCAGTACACCACACCTCAGTGAGTAACCGCGCGAGTCACAGGGGCGGAACATGCCACACTCCCATCGGTCTGGGCGGAGGGGGAGTGTGCCGGAGTCGAACCGGCCAGGCCTGAGTTACCGTCAGGTGCGTCGCCACGACGCGATGTTTGTAAGCCCCTGTCGTAGGGCGCGGTTACAGTGCGACCAGTGGGAGTCGAACCCACCCTTCCGCGTTGGGAGCGCGGCGTGCGGCCACTAGCACCTTGGACGCAGAATCGAGGCAGAGCCGACGGTGGGGGTCGAACCCACACCCTTCGCTTTACGAGAGCGCTGCTCAGCCGTTTGAGCTTCGCCGGCAGGGGGAGCATTCCCGGCAGGAATCGAACCTGCTCTGACAGCTTCGGACGCTGGCGTGCGGACCGGCACACTCCGGGAACGTTTGGCAAAATCAGTGTGTTCGGCAGGGGTCGAACCTGCAAGCTCGCGCGCTCGGGTTACAGCCGAGGGGGCTTTCCACGTGCCCAACGAACACAAGCTGTCAGTCACCGGAACAGGACTCGAACCTGCACCCACCTGCTTCCGACGCAGGGACTCTTCCGATTAAGCTAGCCGGTGATTCTCCCCTTCCTTGCCTGTCTCACATACGCCGCCTCGCGGCCGGCGTGACAGCGATTCTTTCGCCGCACACCTACAGGGACACCGCGGGGGGCCACTGGTTCACGGCCGGAGCCTTTTTCCTCCCCCCAACCATCCACCGCCGCTTTGCCCATTCCCCCAAACAAGCACCCCTGGCCAGGCGGACAGGGCCACGCAGACGGTACGAAACTGCCAACCCGCTCAACCCGGAGAACGAGGCGTTCTTGGGCACATTTTCCCCCTCGCCGAGGCCTGATTTCTTTGCCAGCCCCCCGGGATCGGGCATATTGCCAGTGCAGAACTGATCTGTCCCCGGGGCGCAACCCACGCGGTGGTTCGCGGCAGGACGCCTCGGGTAACCGGAAAAGGAGAACGAGTCCATGTTCCACCGTAACCTGATCAGCAGCCTGCTGGCCGGCTTCGCCTTGCTGGCCGCCAGCAGCCTCGCCCACGCCTGTTGCCCGCCGCCGTGCGGCGGGGGCTGCGACGGCCGCGGCGGTCGCTGCCCGCCTGGCGCGGCCGGCGGTCGCCGGCGGAGCGGGACGATCACCCGCACGATCACCGTCATGGAGTTGGTCCCGGAGCAGTACGAGACGACCCGGACCACCTACCGGACGGAAACGGTGCAGGAGGCGTACACCGCCTACCGCACCGAGTCGGTCCCGGAAACCCGCACCTTCCAGAAGCCGGTCACGGCCAGGTCCAGGAGTGGAAGGACGTGACGGTGACCACCTACAAGACCGTCCCCACGATGGAGACGAAGACGGTCATGAAGAAGGTCACGGTGCAGGAGCCGGTCACGACCATCAAGTGCAAGAAGGTCAAGCACACCCACTACGTGACCGAGTGCGTCCCGGTCAAGTCCAAGAAGAGCAAGTGCGGTGACTGCTGCTGCGACTGCTGCCCGCAGTACAAGGAGAAGTGCAAGAAGGTCACCTGCTGGGAGACCATCGAGTGCCCCGAGACGAAGATGGTGTGCAAGACCATCTGCGTGCCGGAGTGCGTCCAGGTCTGCGTCAACAAGTGCGTCCCCTGCACCGAGGTGAAGAAGGTCTGCTGCACCCGCTGCGTGACCGAGTACGTCACCGAGACCTGCACGGTCAACGTCTGCAAGTGCGTGCCGTGCCTACCACGCCACCGCTGCGTGACGACGTGCGTCCCGGTCTGCGAGAAGGTCATGTGCACCCGCATGGTGTGCAAGCCGGTCTGCAAGACCATCACCGAAGTACCGCCCCGGCCTGCTGCGAGCCGTGCTGCAACCCCTGCTGCACCCCTTGCTGCGAGACGAGTGCAAGAAGAGCAAGAAGGTGCTGCAACTAACCCGGCCCCGGCCGGCGTGAACGCGAACGAGGGCGAGACGCTTGTCTCCCGCCCTCGCTTTTGGCCCGTTGGCCGGCTAAGCTCAGCTGGAGGAGCCGCCGATGACGCCGCCGACGTAGGAGAAGGTGTTGTTGGCGTTGGTGCCCAGGGTGGTGATCGCCGTGATGCACACCACGATGATCAGGGCCAACATCACCGCGTACTCGACCGCCGTCGGGCCGCTCTCGTCCTTCACGAACTCGACGACCGTGTTCAGGATCTTCTTCATCACACACCGCCCTTTCGTTAGTCCCGCAAAAGGATCGAACCGCCCGGCCCGGCGAGCGCCCCCTGGCGCCCGCCCACACGACCCGCGTCGTGGGGCCCCCGGCAGTGCCCCGGGGTTCTCCGCCGGTAGGTGGGGAGCCGGCGGTTTCGGTCGGTTTGGGCCGCGTGTTTAGGGGTAACTCTCGCGGCTGAGTGAGCGGCGTTCCGCCGCCCGGCCAAGGCCCGTCACGACCGCGCGACGGGTGGATTCCTGGGTGGACTAATACCTTTCGGCAGCCTGGCGATCCCGAAGGGGACCCATGGCTTTGCGTCCCACCCTCGCGGGTGGTTTGCCCTTGTCGAGGAACCCGTTGGCAACGCACCGCCCGGTCGTGCCGCGGCCGGGTTGGGTGTCCCCCAACCCCCGATCGGACACGCCGAGGGCCGGGCCGGCCTGACCGTTGTCCCCACGGCCGACCCGTCACGCCAAACATGGAATACGGGGCGAACGCTGTCAAGCAACCCGCCGGCAAATCCGGTAAATTTCGCCTCAGGAGACGACCGGCCAAGAGAACGTGGAGCGGAGCCGGACCCGCCGGCCAGTCTCCTGCGACTCCTTGGCGGCCTGGATCACCTCCAGCACGTGCAGCGCGTGCTCCGGCCGGATCAGCAGTTCCTTGCCGGCCGCCAGCGCCCCCGCCGCCAGGGAGGCGCCCATCTGCCAGACAAAATCCCCTTTGTCGGTCGCGTACCTCCTCAACTCTTCCTGACCCCTCGTCGCCAGGTCCACGCCGCGCGGCTCCCAGTCGTAGCCGACCAGGCCCATGTACCCCGTGGTGCCGACGATGCTGACCGTGTGCCGCTGCTCCTTGCGGCCGTCGTGGCCGTGGGGGTTGAAGTAGTTGAACCCGGACTGGACGTGCGAGATCAGCCCGCCGCCGTGGTCCATGAGAACCATGGCGTTGTCCTCGGCGATGACCTTGATCTCGCCCTTCTTGTGGATCTTCCGCGTCGGGGTGACGACGCCGAGCATGGCGACGACCGACTTCGCCGGGCCGAGCAGGCCGGTCAGCGTGGTCAGGTTGTAGACCGCCAGGTCCGGCAGGCTGCCGCCGCCCTTCTCGTAGAAGAACGCCGACCAGTCCGGCCCGGTGTGGCCGTAGTCGGCGTGGGCGGCGGCCAGCCGGCCGAGCTTGCCCGCCGCCAGGGCCTTCGCCATGAAGGCGAACTGCGGGCTGACGACCATGGCCGGCGCGCCCCAGAGGCGCACCCCCCTCTTCCTCGCCAGGGCGAGCAGGTCCTGGCCGGCGGCCAGCGAGTTGGCCAGCGGCTTCTCACTCCAGACGTGCTTGCCGGCCTCGATCGCCTGGCGGTTGAGCCGCTCGTGCTCCTGCATGTCGGTCAGGTTGACTAGCAAGTCGAACGCCGCCCCGGCGAGCATCTTGTCGATGTGCGGGTAGTGGTGGGAGATGCCGAACTTCGCGGCCTGGGCCCTGGTGCGGTCGGGGAGGAGGTCGCAGGCGCTGACGAGTTCGACGTGCGGGCACCTCGCCAGGTGCGGCAGGTAGCTGTGCGAAACGCTGCCGCAGCCGATCACCCCCACCCGGATCCGCTTCGGCTCGTCCGCCGCGCCGCCCGTCGCGGCGAGCGCCGCGCCCGCGGCCATCCCACCACCAACAAATCCGCGTCGGTCAATCGTGTCGCTGCCCATGGTGGGGCCTCCTGTCTCGGGGGTATTCTCACCCGTGCGACACAGACCCTACCGCGCGCCCATTGGGCCCCACAAGGGAAAACGAGCCGGGCCGCGTCATTGCTGGGCGGCGAGGCGGGCCGCCCGCTCGTCGGCGAACAGCTGGCGGACCTTCTTCCGCGCCACCAACGAGACGAACCACGGGAAGAGGCGGTTGACGAGGACGAGCAGCCGGCCCTTGGTGGTGAACGTCGCCTCGCGCTTGCCCCTGGCCAGCGCGTCCAGCGTCAGGCGGGCAACCTCGTCGGCGGTCATGCCGCGGAGGTGGTCCATCTGGACCTTGGCCTTCTGCTCCAGCATGTTCTTGGAGAAGTTGGTCTGCGTCAGCCCGGGGTTGACCAGCAGCACGTCGATGCCGTCCTTGGCCAGCTCGGCGCGGAGCGCCTCGCTGAACCCCTGGACGGCGAACTTGCTGGCGCAGTACTCGCTCCGGGCCGGCAGGCCGCAGCGGGCCGCGATCGACGAGACGTTGAGGATTGCCGGCGTGCGGCCCTCGCGCAACAGCGGCAGGCAGGCCCGTGTCGTCTCGGTGGTCCCGAAGAAGTTGACCTCGAAGATCTTGCGCAGCCGGTCCGGGTCGGCGTCGGCGAAGTGGCCGGTGGCGCCGATGCCGGCGTTGTTGATGAGCACGTCGAGTCCGCCGAGCTGGTCTCGCGCGGCCTCGACCATCCGCTGGCGGTCTTCCGGGGACGTGACGTCGGCAAGGACGGTAAGGACCTTACCTCCGGACTCCCGGGCCAGCTCGGCGAGCAGGTCGGCGGAGCGGGCGGCGGCGAGGACGTCGGCGCCGCGCCTGGCGGCCTCCAGCGCGAGGGCGCGGCCGATGCCCTGCGACGCGCCGGTGATGAGGATGCGCAGGCCCGCCAGTTGTCGCCGCATGGTGATGTCTCCTGCGAGCCGCGCACGAAGTAAGCGAGTGGGCAGCAGCCGGCGAACTCGCTTGGCCCGCCGACCG
>JAXMAW010000025.1:0-96231 GCA_046350195.1 Gemmataceae bacterium | reverse complement strand
TGTCCACCGGGAGAACCTCCCCCGGGACCCGGCAGGTCGAAAGCTCCTGGGCGGGGTAGCCCAGCGCGTGGAACAGCTCGAACTGCGCCACGTTGTAATCCGCCACCGTGTCGAAGTAATGGTCGTAGCCGCGCTTCAACAGCTGGAGGGCGGCGGTCACCTCCTGCGGCCGGAAGACCTGGATGAGGATGTTGCCGAACCGCGACGTCTCCTTGAGGCCCTCGACGTTGCCCTGGTAGTTGATGATGGCCGAGCGCAGCTCCCGCTCGGCCTGGCCGACGCGGACCGCCGCCGCCTGGAGGTCGGCCTGGGCCCGGGTCACGTCCCCGGCCACCCCGTCCTGGACCGCGAACAGCCGAACAAGGGCCTGCGACGAGTCGGCCCGCTGCTGCTTGATCGTCGCCAGGTTGCCCAGCCCGAGGTTGTTGGCCTGCCACAGGACCTGGATACTGACGTCGTTGCGGCCGCTCCACAGGTTCAGCTTGCTGCCCCGGCCCTCGCCATAGATGCCGCCCTGGATCAATTCGTAAGGCGTCTGGAAGCCGTTGAGCAGGACGGAGGGGAGGAGGGGGCGCAGCTTCTCCCGCCGGATGGCCACCAGAGTCGCCTGCACCATCGCCTGGTGCTGGGCCAGCTCGGGGCGGTTGGTCAGGCCGATGGGGATCAGATCGTCCAGCGACCGGCCGGGGTCGAAGAGGGTGATCTGTAGGTGGTCGTCCTCCAAGGGCTCGACGACCGCCCTTGGGTCCAGCCGCAGCACCCGCGTCAGGTCGGCGCTGGCGCGGCGCCAGTACTGGCGAGAGGAGGCGGCTTGCTGTTCGAGGTCGGCCAGGATGTTCCGCGCCCGGTCCACCTCGACTGTCGGGACCAAGTCTTTGCTCAGAGTGCTGATGGTCTGAACCAGCTGGCGGCCCTCCTCGACGCAGAAGAGGGCGCCGGCGTACTTCCCCCGGTGCCGGTGGACCTCGAAGTAGGCCCGGCCGGTGTCGCGCAAGGCGTCGTTCTTGCCGCGCTGGATGTCCCAGCGCTCGGAGTTCAACCGCTGCCGCGCGTACAGGGGCTGGTAGATGATGTCGGTGAGGAACTGCATCTGTGGCGAGGGGAGCAGGGGGTCGCCCAGTCGGGCGTTCTGGAGGTAGTTGGGGGTGTTGGGCGAGTAGGTCAGGCCCGCCCCGGAGTAGAAGAAGTTGAAGTTCTGGTTGAGGGGCTTCCCGAAGCTGGTCGGATCGGCCTGGCCCAGGGCGTTGACGCCCCAGGGGATGTTGACGCCGCGGTTCAGGTCCGGGCCGAAGCCGTCGTGGCGGATGTAGTCGAAGCCGAGGTTGAGGGTGGGCACCCACAGCACCTTGGCCTGTTGCAGCTGGGCTTCGGCCTTCCAGGCGCTGGCCTGGGCGGCGGCGATGACCAGGGGCCTGGCGTCGGCCAGTCGCAGCGCCGTGGCCAGGTTGATCGGGTACCGCACGTCCCCCACTTCCAGCGGCGGCGGCTTCAACTCGATCGCCTTTTGGCCCGGCGACGAGGAATCGTCCTGCCCGCCGGGCGCCTTCCCGGTGGCAGGAGCGGGGAGGAGGGCCGCGGCGGCTTCCGGCACGGCCGGTGGCGGGGCCAAGAGCTGTGCGCGAGCGGCCGACGACACCCCTGCACCGAGCAGTACCGCGAGGGCGGCCCGTAATCGCTTGCTTCCCATCGGAATCACCCCTCCTGCTGGCGGGAGAAACGGCCGAAAGCGCCCGTCGTCAACGCGTCGTCGGCGGGGGCCCCGTCCCCACGGGCGGCAGGTAGCCCGGCCGGCTTGTGTCCACCGGCAAGGCCTCGCCGACCTCCTTGAAGCAGGTGAGTTCCCGGGCGGGATACCCCAGCGCGTGGAACATGAGGAACTGGGCGGCGTTGTACTGGGCGACCGTGGCGAAGTAGTGGTCGAGGGCCAGCTTCAGCAGCTGGAGGGAGGCGACCACCTCCTGGGGGCGGAAGACCTGGACCAGGACGTTGCCGAACCGCTGAGTCTGCTTCAGGCCCTCGGCGGCGCCGTTGTAATTGACCAGGGCCTCGCGCACCTCGCGCTCGGCCTGGCCGACGCGCGCCGCCGCCGATTGCAGCCGGGCCTGGGCCGTCGTGATCTCAGCCGCCACGTCGTCCTGCACCTGGAATAGCTCGGCGATGGCCTTCGAGTGCTCGCCGCGCCGCTCCTTGACCCGGGCCAGGTTCCCCAAGCCCAACGATTCGACCTGCCACATGACCTGCGGGCTGATGTCGGAGCGCCCGAACCAAAGGTTCATCTTGTCGCCGGAGCCGATGCCGAAGATCCCCCCCTGGATCTGCTCATAGGGCGACTGGAAGCCGTTGAGTTGCAGGACCGGCATGACGGGGCGGAGTTTCTCCTGGCGGATGCGCACCAGCGCGGCCTGCACCAGGGCCTGCTGTGAGGCCAGCTCGGGCCGGTTGGTCAGGCCGACCGGGATCAGGTCGTCCAGCGACCGGCCGGGGTCGATGAGGGTGATCTGTAGGTGGTCCTTCTCCAAAGGCTCGACCACCGCCCTGGGGTCCAGCCGCAGCACCTGGGTCAGGTCGGCGCTGGCGCGCCGCCAGTTACGCCGGGCGGAGGCAGCGTCCTGCTCGAGGGCGGCCACCAGCGTCCGCACCCGGTCCACCTCGACGGCGGGGACGAGATCCTTGCTGAGGGCCTCTACCGCCTCGACGAGCCGACGGCCCCGCTCGACGGTGTAGAGGGCGCCGGCGTACTGCCCCCGATAATTGTGGACGTCGAAGTAGGTCCTGGCCGTCATCAACAGGGCGTCGTTCTTGGCCGTCTGGACGTCCCAGCGGGCGGCGTTCAGCTTCTGCCGCGCGGCCAGCGGCTCGAAGAGCATGTTGGTGGAGTACTCCATCAGGAAGAGCGCGCCGCCGGCGTAGAAGAAGTTGATGTTCTGGCTGAGCGGCCTGCCGAAGCTGGCCGGGTCGAGCTGCCCCTGGGCGTTGACCCCCTTGGGGATGTTGAGGCCCAGGTTCGTGTCCGGGCCGAAGCCGTCGTGGCGGATGTAGTCGAAGGTTGAGGTTGAGGGTGGCGTCCACAGCACCTTGGCCTGTTGCAGCCGGCCTCGGCTTCCAGGGCGCTGGCCTGGGCAGCGGCGATGACCGGGCCTCGCGTCAGCCAGCTGCAGGGCTGTCACGCCAGGTTGATCGGGTGTCGGACGTCCCGCCTCCAGCGGCGGCGGCTTCAACTCGATGACTTCACCGTCGGGAGGCATAGGCCTTTCCTTTGCGACCTTCTCGGCCGGGCGGCTGCCTCGGGGATGGGGCCTGGGCGCCGGCAAGGGGGCGTGTCCGTGCCGCGGGGAGAAGCCGCGGTTGCGAGGACAATCCACCCTCTGGTGAGGCGTTGCATGGGGCTGGCTCCTCATTACCGGGTGGTTGGGGCGGGCCGGCGCCTACCGGGGGCAGGTAGCCTCGGCCGTGACGTGTCCACGGGAGGACTTCCCCGGGACCCAGCAGGTCGAAAGCTCCTGGGCGGGGTAGCCCAGCCGCGTGGAACAGGTCGAACTGCGCCACGTTGTATTCCGCCACCGTGTTGAAATACTCGTCGAAGGCCACCTTGAGCTGCATCAAGGCGTTGGCGACCTCCTGGGGCCGGTTGATCTCATGCAAGACGTTGTCGAAGCGCTCCGTCTGGCTCAGCCCTTCCAGGCTCTTGTTGAAGGTGACCATCGCCTCCCGCAGCGAGCGTCGGCCAGGGTGACGCGGGCCCCGGCCGATTGCAGGTCGGCCTGGACCTGCGTGATCTCCGCGGCGACCTCGTCCTGCTGGCGGAACAGCGCCGACGATCGCCTGGTGACCGCTCGGCCCGTTCCCGCTGACCAGCGCCGCGTTGCCGAACCCGAGGCTCTCGACCTGCCAGACGAGCTGAAAGCTGAAGTCGTCGCGGAAGCTCCAGTTGTTCAGCTTGCCCCCCTGCCCCGTGCCGAGGATGCCCACCTGGGTCGTCAGCGCAGCCGCCCGGGGCCTGGAAGCCGGTGATCAGGACGCTGGGCAGTGAGGGGGCGGGAAGCCTGGCGGATGCGCGCTCGTGCTGCTCGACCAGGGCCTGCTGCGAGGCCAGCTCGGGCTGGTTGGTCAGCCCGATCGGGACTCAGCTCGTCGAGCGAGCGGCCCGGGTCGATCAGAGTGAGCTGGAGGTGGTCGTGCTCCAACGGCTCGACCACCGCCCTCGGGTCCAGCCGCAACACTCGCGTCAACTGCGCGCTGGCGACGCGCCACTCCTCGCGGGCGGAAACGGCCGCCTGCTCGAGGGCGGCCAGCAGGTTCCGCGCCCGGTCCACCTCGACGGCGGGGACCAGGTCCCGACTCAGGGCCTGATCGCCTCGACGAGCTGGCGGCCGCGCTCGACGGCGTGCGCGCCGGCGTACCTTCCCGGTGGCGGTGGACGTTGAAGTATCCGGGACGCCCGCAAGGCAGCAGGGCGTCGTTCGGCCGCCTGCACGTCCCAGCGGGTGGCGTTCAGCTCTTGCCGGGCGGCCAGGGGAAGGAAGAGCGCGGCGCGTCGGTCGCGCGGATCTGCGCATGTAGCGGAAGCCGCCGTGGAACGAAGGCGCCTGGCCATGCGGACGCCCAGCGTAGCCGGCTTCCTGGTCAGGCTTTGCCCGCGAAGTTGATGCCTGGGCGTACACGCGCCCTCCGGCGAAGTCGATCGGCCCCGGCCGTGCCGGTAAAGCGGTGCTGTGACTCCGCGAGCCGCGGGGGAACGCCTCGGCACGCTGGAGTCGTGCCTCGGCGATCCAGGACCGGGCCTGGGCGATGGCCACGATCGGCAGGGCGGGCCTCGGCCAGCCGGAGGGCCGTGGCGAGGGTGATCGGCAAGGCGTGGTCGGTGCATTCCAGCGGGGAGCGCCAACGACATCGCCTTGCCGTCGATGGCCGGCAGTTCGGCGGGCCAACGGCGGGTGACCTGGAGGTGAGGACGGCGTGGCATGATGGCCGAGCGCCCCGCGGCGCCGCATCCGGCCTGGGCAGGGCCTGGGCAGAACAGGGCGAGCCGGACCAGGAAAGCAGCAGGCTTGCGAGGACGATTGCCAACAGGGGCCGCGCGTTGTGCCATTGGTGTCAGCCCTCCCCGTCGTCTCAGAGAGACTCGCGGAGCGCGGTCCGGCACGCCTGGGCAGGCACGACACCTAATCGGCGGGTGAGCCGCGTCGAGCGGGTGTGGGCGCGAGGTCGATCCGCGCCATCTTCTCTGCTCACTTCCTCCAACCCGCATACTGTCGCCTAGCCTACGTGCGTGCGTCTCCTCCCCGCTGGACGGACGCAGCGGCCTGACGTTTAGGACCAAATCGCCCGTCCCGGTTGAGCGCGCGCACCGAGTGCGGAGTTCACTGGCTTGTTTTCATATAGGGGGTATTCCCCAGCAGCCTCGCACCCGGTGGGAGGACTCCGCTGACTCCGGAGAGGCTGGTCGATGGGCGAACTCCGAAGGCCAATCGCGGGGGAGGGCTTACCGGCCCCGACGCTTGAACCGGGTGTGGACTTCCTTCCAGTCGGTGATGACGATCCCCTGCTCCTTCCAGAACTGGCGAACTACTGGGTCGGCCATCAGCCGGTCTTCCAGGCCTGCTTGCGGTTGCCGAGCGCTGGTGAGCATCCAGCCAACCCCGGTCTCTACCGAGGGGTGAAAGATGATCTCGTGCAGCCCGGGGGGCAGCCCGCGGACTTGCTCGAACAGCTTCTGCCGCTTCTCCGCGTAGGTCTTGGCCGGCGCGACGCTGTGGAAGTCGTCCAACTTCGGCAGGGGGTAGTCCGCGATGAGCTTGCGCATCTCGTCGTTGATCGGGTAGCCCTGGCTCCGGAACTTCTCGACCGTGCGCGGGGTCATCTCGATGACCATGGCCGGGACCTCCTCGGCGACCGCCATCTCCAGGTACGCTCGGGTGTAGTCCGGCCGGGCGTACAGTGTCCCCATGTGCGTGTCGATGTGCGACGGCTTCATCCCCAACCGGCGGGCGCGGGCGAGCTGGGCGCGGATCTCGGCCGCGACCTCGTCGGCCTTCGCGGGCCTTCGCCACGCCGGCCACGTCGCGGTGGAGGTAGCCGAGTGGGTCAGCAGCCCCCGGACGCGGTCCCGTGGGCGACCGGCTGGGCCCCAGCGGCAGGTGCGCCGCCACTCGCTGGCCGGGGCCAGGTGAAGCCCGACGTCGTACGGGTGCTCGCCGCACCAGGCGGCCATCTCATCGAACCAGGGGCAAGGGACCATGGCGGCGGCCGAGCGGTACTCGCCCTGGCTCAGTGCTCCGCTGGGCGGAAGCGTTGGCCGAAGTAATATGCCGACGTCGTCGGCGTGGAGGATGAGGACCCGCTTGTCCTGGCGGCCAACTCCAGCCGCTCCGCCCACGTCTTGCGGTCGGCCTGTGCTGAGGCGGCGGGTGGCCGGCCGAGGGTCGGGAGGAGTAGCAGTCCGAGTACCAGCAAACGGGTTGTCATGGGTCCCCTTGGGTCGTGGCCCCTGGCGGCGGATTCTTCAGCCCGAAGCGCCAACGAGGCCTTCTCAGCAGGCCTCGTTGCCGGCACGGGCGGGAGGCATTAAACCTTGTCCGGGACGACGAAGCCGGTACGGTACTCGCGGGTCAGCATCACCGACGCCCTCTTGTCGCCGACGAAGCCCTCCGACTTCGGGTCGATTGTCAACTTTTGCCGCGGCCGAGCGTGTAGCTGATCGAATCGACATCGACCTTGTTCTCCCGCAGGTGGGCCACGCAGTCGGTCCCGGCGTCGTTGGCCGCCTTCGACTCGAACGGGGTCGGCCCGTGGCGAACGGCTCGGGCTTGCCCAGCCGGTGGCTGACGTTGCCGAGGTGGCACAGGGCGCTGGAGAGGTGGCCTTCGAGGATGTCGGCGTTCAGGTCTTCCTTCTTGCGGCTGCGGACCGCCTTGATGAAGTTGCCGAAGTGGTCGCCGCCGCCCTCGAACTTCTTGACCACCTCGCCGTCGTTGTTGAAGGCGACCCCGCCGTGGTAGCTGGGGCAGACGACGAAGCCGTTGCTGCCGTACCACACGTTGCCGACGAACGCGGTCACCTTGTCGCCCTTCATTTCTCCCTTGCCGTAGGTGCGGCCCTTCGTGGGCAACCCGCGCACCTCGAAGAGCAGTTCGCAGTCGCCGTAGTCGAAGCAGATGATCTGCGTGTTCGCGGTCTCACCGTCGTCCACGTAGCCGAACCGCCCGCCGACGCTGACGACGCTGTTGGGCAAGCAGTCCTTCTTCAGGCCCCAGCGGGCCTTGTCCATCTCGTGGATGCCCTGGTTGCCGAGGTCGCCGTTGCCGTAGTCCCAGACCCAGTGCCACTCGTAGTGGACGGTGCCGTTCTTCTTGGAGTTGCGGTGAGGCATCTTGAGCGGGGCCGGGCCGCACCACAGGTCGTAGTCCATCGTCTCCGGCGGCTTCTGCGGGCCGTCCACCTTGCCGATCGAGTCGCGGCGCTTGTAGCACAGGCCCCGGGCCAGCTTCACCGTGCCGATCTTGCCGTCGTGGATGAACTGAACCGCCTCGCGCATGCCGGGCTGGCTGCGGCTCTGGGTGCCGGTCTGGCAGATCTTGTTATACTTGCGGGAGGCCTCGACGATGCGGCGGCCCTCCAGCACGTTGTGACTGACCGGCTTCTCGACGTAGACGTCCTTGCCGTTCTGCATCGCCCAGATGGCGGCCAGGGCGTGCCAGTGGTTCGGAGTGGCGATCGAGATCACGTCGATGTTCTTGTCCTCGACGACCTTGCGGATGTCCTTCTCGTAGGCCGGCTCCGTGCCCTGTTTCCCCTTGACGTGTTTCATGGCCGGGCCGATGACCCCGGAGTCCACGTCGCAGATGGTCGTGACGACGCAGTTGTGCCGGCCGGCGTAGCCCCGGACGTGGCTCATGCCCTGGCCGCGGACGCCGACGCAGGCGACGCGGAGCTTGTCAGAGGCGGGGCCCCCTTTCGTGGCGGCGGCCTTCTCGTCGGCGGCGAGCCGGCCGGCGGCGGGGGCCATCGCCGCGCAGGCGGTCAGGAAGGCGGTTTCGGAGAGGAACGATCGTCGGTCGATGCGTCGCATGCTGCGAGCCTCCTCGGCGGGGAGAGAGAGTTTGTAGGTTTTTGTAATCTATCCGCCTTCCTGCGCCTGGGTCAATGACCTGACGGGCAATTCCTTCGGCCGAGGGGTAACATGGCTCGTGAGCCGATCCCGACGTGGTGTTTCGCCCTGGTGGTGGTGCGCCGGGGCGATCAGTTCCTCGTCGTCCGTGAACGCAAGCACGGGCAACTGTGGTACCTGCCGGCCGGGCGCGTCGAGGCCGGCGAGACGTTCGCCGAGGCCGCCCGCCGCGAAACGCTCGAGGAGAGCGGCATCCAGATCATTCTCGAAGGCATCCTCAAGGTGCAGCACACGCCGTCTGCTCATGGCGCTCGGCTGCGGGTGCTGTTCCTGGCCCGGCCGGCCGACGACACGCCACCGCGGACGACGCCGAACGAGCACACCCTGGAAGCCCGCTATGTCACGCTCGACGAACTGGCCGAACTGCCACAACGCGGGCCGGAAGTGAAGGCAATCTTCGAGTGGGTCGCGAACGGCGCGGCCGTGGCGCCGATGGGGCTACTCGGTTCGGAGTGGTAGTCGCTAGTGGGCGCGCCGCCCCATGTTCACGCTCAGCCACACCTGGAGCTGGTGGCCGGCCACGGTCCGCTCCGGCGGGCGGGCGACGCGGTAGATGACGATCTCGACCCCGCGCGACAGACGAGAGCGGTAGACGACCTCGGCCCCGTCGCGGGTCAACTCCCGGGCCAGGTCGAGGAGGTACCACAGGTGCGGGTGCTGGTTCGCCGACTCCTCCAGCACGACGTAGCACACCGGCGGGTCGGACCGCGGCGCGTCCTCGGAAACGAACAGCCGGCCGGCGTGGTACGACGTCCAGGCGAGCGGGTCGAAAACCTCGTCACCCGGCCACGAGTTCGCCGCCAGCCAGCGGCCGGCGTCGCGGAAGCCGGAGCGGTTGGCGTGCAACGGCGCGAGGGTCTTGGGCAGGCAGGCCCCGGCCAGCGCCGCGAAGGCCAACGTCGCCGCCCAGGCCGGCCACCGGGACGTGATCCAGGCGACGGCAGCGGCGGAGAAGTACATCCCACCCAGCACGACCAACAGGACGTGCCGGTCGCCGATGTAGCCGGCCGACTGGGCCAGCTTCCACAGCAGCGCGAGCAAGGTCAGCCCGGCGACGAGCATGACCGCCGCCCCGGGAGCCTCGGCGAATCGCCGACGGTACACCCACAGGCCCAGGAGGGCGAGTGGGCCGAAGACGTGGAAGAAGCCCTTGTCGAGGGTGACGAGCAGGGCCCGCGTCGCCCAGCCGACCCGGTCGTTGGGCGTGACCCCCGGGTCGATCCACCACGCCGCCAACGGCAGAGGCGACGCGACCGCGGCGGCGGGCCGGGCCGGCATTTCCCACCCCTTCCCGTCGGGAATGTTCTTGAACGACGCCTTTAGTGAGACCCCGCCGATGAGGAGCATGAACGGGGCCGCCAGTGCGGCACAGGAGCCAGTCAGGACCAGCGATTGGCGAACCCAGGGGCCCTTCCGCCGGACGAGCAGGACCAGAAGCGCCGCCGGGACGACGATCAACCCCTCCGTGCGGGTCAGGTAGGCGAGCCCAGAACACAGCCCGCCAAGGAGAAAGAACTTGAGAGCGCCTTCAACCATCGCGCGGTTGACGAAGTAGAGCGCGGACGTGACGCCCAGCAGGAACAGCGGCTCGCTCAGCCCGTCGGCCATCAGCCGGCCCGACGAGGGTAGGAGCTGGAACAGCAGGGTCGCCCAGAATCCGACGCGGCGGTCGAACAACGACTTGCCGAGGAAGTACATCGGGAGCACCAACAGGATGCCGGCGAGCGACGCCGCCAGCTGGGCGCTGAGTTGCATTGCGCGGGGCAGGTCGTCAGGGATAAGGAGGCGGACCGGGCGGGCGACGGCGGCGACGAGGAAGCCGTAGCCGGGGTGGTGGATCTCGTGGGTGACGACGTGGCGCCACGGCTCGTGCCCCAGGCGCCAGGCGTAGCGGATGTAGGCGACGCTGTCGCGGCTGGTGAGTTCGGTGGTGCCGATCTGCCAGGCGCGCAGGCCGACTGCGATCGTGACGAGCAGGAGGAGCCAGCGCCAGTCGCTCCGGGTGGGTGTCGGGGCGGGGTCGATCGACAACGAGCGCTCCTCCATGAGCGTCCTCCTCGGGTGGGGGAAATCAGGGCGATGGTAGCCGGCGGCTCGAAACCCGGTCAAGGCCGTCCCGAGGGGGCCTCGCCGGTTCGTGTGGCATCGTTTTGGACGGCGCGTTAGCATTAAGGTTCGGACTCGCCTCCCTGACGATGAGCCTCAATCGGGTTCAGCAGGAATCGCGGAGATCGTAGCGATGGGCACAGCGAAGCGTGGAACAGTGGGCGTAGGCGTTCTGGTCGTTGGGGCGATGTTCGCCGGCGGAGGGGCCTCGGAGGAAAGCGTTGCCGGCAACGAGCCCGCGCTGCGCAAGCAGGCCCTGGCGCTGAACGACGTCACCGGCGCCGACCCCATGAGCGGGGCCCTCAAAAAGCTTGGCGGCGACGCCAAGGCCGCCAAGCAACTCCTCGCCGTCGCCGCCAAGATGGCCAAGGAGTCGCCCCAGCCGTTCAACCGCAACGCCACCCTGCTGCTCGGCATCGTCGCCGAGAACGCCAAGGAGGTGGACACCAGCGCCGCGTTCTACCGGCTCCACGCCAAGCAGTCGCTGGCCCTGCTCTCCGAGCGCGGCCTGACCCAGGCCTACGGCCGGCTCATCGACCTGTACCTCAAGCACAAGCGCTACACCGAGGGCGAGAAGGCCTGCAAGGAGTTCCTGGCCCTGGAGGGCGAGGAGGACGAGGCGGTCGAGCGCCTCAAGCCGATGGTCATGCGCCAGCTGGTGCTGGTGGTCGCCAAACAGGGGGCGACCGACCGGGCCCTGAAGATGGTCGAGGAGATGGTCAAGGCCGACCCGCGCAACTGGCTGTACCGGGCGCTTAAGGCCCAGGTGCTCCACGAGGCCGAGCAGTACGACGAGGCGGCCAAGGTCTACCTCGACGTCATCGAGCGGGTCGAGCGGGACGGCCGGCTGGAGAAGGACGACAAGCAGGAGTTCCTCGACGACTACCGCTACGCGCTGTCGAACCTGTACATCGAGGTCGGCAACGTCGAGAAGGCCGCCGAGCAACTCAAGATCCTCCTGGCCCGCAAGCCGAACAACCCGACGTACAACAACGACCTGGGCTACATCTGGGCCGACAAGGGTCTGAACCTCGCCGAGGCCGAGAAGCACATCCGCAGGGCGATCGAGGAGGAGCGCAAGCTGCGCAAGGAGGAGAACATCAAGGAGGACAACGCGGCCTACCTCGACAGCCTGGGCTGGGTTCTGTTCAAGCAGGGCAAGGCGAAGGAGGCCAAGCCGCACCTGCTCAGCGCGGTCAAGTCGTCCGAGGGTCAGAGCATCGAGATCTACGACCACCTCGCCGACGTCCACCTGGCCCTGGGCGAGAAGGACGAGGCGATCGCCGTGATGAAGAAGGGACTGGAAGTAGCCGGCACGTCCAAGCGCGAGGTCAAGCGCAAGGCCGAGGTCGAGAAGAAGCTCAAGATGCACGAGGGGAAGTAAGACCCTTTCGTAGGACAGGCTGCTAGCCTGTCCCCCGGTGCGCCTCAAGGAGCAGCCTTGCCGGTCCCCCGAAAGGGGACAAGCAAGGCTGCTTGTCCTACGAAAGAGGGTAACGCCCGGACCGAGGACATCGTCGATGAGCACGCTCGCCAACCGGATCGCGGACTACGCGACCAAGTTGCGCTTTGAGGACCTCACGCCGGCCGCCGTCCACGAGGCGAAGCGGCGCTTCCTCGACTCCGTCGCGACCGCCGTCGGCGCCCTCGACTCCGACGCCGCCGCCGTCGCCCGCCGCTGCGCCGGAAAGTTCCAGGGCCAGCCGGCCGTCTCGATGCTCGGCGGCGGCTCGAGCACCATCGAGTGGGCGACGTTCGTCAACGGCCTGCTCATCCGCTACCTCGACTACAACGACACCTACCTGTCACTGGAGCCGGCCCACCCCAGCGACAACCTCGCGGCCGTGCTGTCCGTCGGCGAGCTGGTCAACGCCCCGGGGACGGCCCTCATCACCGCCGCGGTGCTCGCCTACGAGATCCAGTGCCGGATGTGCGACGCCGCCAGCCTCCGCAAGCACGGCGTCGATCACGTCACCTACGGCGCGCTGTCGTCGTGCGCCGCCGCCTGCAAGCTGCTCGGCCTCGACGCCGCCGCCACGGCCCACGCGCTGGGCATCGCCGGCGTGTGCAACGTCGCGCTGCGGCAGACGCGCTCGGGAGAGCTGAGCATGTGGAAGGGCTGCGCCTTCGCCAACGCCGCCCGCAACGGCGTCTTCGCCGCCCTGCTCGCCGCCGAGGGGATGACCGGGCCGGCCCCGATCTTCGAGGGCGACCTCGGCTTCTTCAGGCTCGTCAGCAAGACGCCGTTCGACCTGCCGGCGCTGGGCGGGAAGGAGGCGCCGTTCATGATCAACCAGACCTACATCAAGTTCTGGCCCGCCGAGTATCACTCCCAGAGCGCCATCGACGCGGCGTTGAAGCTGCGGCCGAAGATCGGCAACGTGCTGCAAGACGTCCGGGCGATCGACATCCACACGTTCGAGGCCTCCTACAACATCATCGGCAAGTACACCGAGGCTTGGGCGCCCCGGACGCGTGAAACCGCCGACCACAGCCTGCCCTACTGCACCGCCGTCGCCCTGCTCGACGGCGACGTGACGCTGCGCCAGTTCGACCCCGAGCGGTTCACCTCCCCGGACATCGTCGGGCTAACCGCCAAGGTGAAAGTCCACCTCGACGACGCCCTCTCGACGCGCTACCCGCGCGGCATCCCCAACCGCATCACCGTGACCCTCGCCGACGGCCGGCAGCTGGTCCAGGAGGTCGAGTTCCCGCGCGGGCACGCCATGAACCCGATGACCGACCAGGAGGTCGAGGCTAAGTTCCGCCGCATGGCCGAGCCGAAGCTCGGCAAGGTCAAGGCTGATCGCATCCTGGAAACGTGCTGGCGGCTGGAGAAGGTGTCGTCCCCGGCGGAGCTTGTCAAGCTCGTGGCGTAACGAACCCCCCGGTCCGGAGTGTGTCAGACGGTCAGACCCCCACCGGGGTGGTGACTGCTGGCACGTCACGCTCGCCTTTGAAGCGAGGCTTCACGTCGGTTCGATTCCGACCCCCGGAGCTGACTCCCACGCCTGGAGCCCTGGCCAATGCGGAATTCTGTCTTGACAGGAGTAGCTTTGCATGGCAAAGTAAACGCCGTCCTCCGGGAGGCCGCTCATGAACCTCGATGACGCCCTGGACCAGCTCGATGCCATCCACACCCACCTGGCGCGGTCGGAGGCCTACTGGGGATACCGGCCGGCAGGGCTGGCTCTCTCCGGGGTCGTGGGGCTGGCGGCCGCGTTGGCCCAGCCCTGGGCCGTGCCCTCCGACGAGCCGCTGGCTTTCATCCGCTACTGGCTGCTGGTCGCGGCCGGGTGTGCGGCGCTGGCCGGCGGTGGTACCGTGGTGGGGTACTTCACGCGCGAAGACGAGTTCGCCCGCCGGCGGACGCGCACGGTGTTAGGCCAGTTCCTCCCCTGCCTCGCCGTCGGCGGGGCGCTCACGCTCGCGCTGTCGCGACACGCCGGTGCCGACGTGGCCTTGCTTCCCGGGCTGTGGTCGCTCCTCTTCGGGCTAGGCACGGTCGCGTCGCTGCCTTACCTGACCCGAACCGCAGGCTGGGTCGCGGGGTGGTACTTCGCGGCCGGCCTCCTCTTGCTCCTAAACATCGAGGGCCCCGTCCCCGCCGGCTGGACGGTCGGCGTGCCGTTCGGCGTGGGCCAGATCTTGGCGGCCGTGGCCCTGGGTCGGCCTCGTTCGGGGGGTGAGCCATGAAGAAAGTGAACCCTGAACCGGCTGTCGGCCCCGGGCGGTTCGCCTACGACGGCCTCGACCGGGTCCTCCACGAGAAGGCCCGTCTCGGCATCCTGATTTCGTTGACCGCCCGGCCCGACGGCCTGGCCTTCGCCGAGCTGAAGCAGTTCTGCGCCCTGACCGACGGCAACCTCAGCCGGCACCTCGACTGCCTGGCGGAAGCTGGGCTGGTCGAGATTCACAAGGGCCGCGAGGGCTCACGCCCGCAGACCCGCGTCCGACTCACCGACGACGGGCGCGGCCGCTTCCTCGCCTACCTGGCCGAGTTGGAGCGCGTCGTCCAAGACGCCCGCGCTTCCGCTTCGGCCACGCCCGGATACTCCCCGGCCTGACCTGGTGGGTTGCCCGCCAACCCAGTGCCGGGCGGCAGGGCGAGTCGCATCCATTCAAACTTTGCAATGCAAAGCTATCACACAGAACGGAGTTCTCGCAATGCCACCAGCCACCGCTCCTCTCTCAACTCCTCCCCTGGGCCCATCCCGGGCGCACATCATCCTCCCGCCGCGCCATCTACTCGGCCCTCCTGGCCGCTTGATGACCTCATCGGAATGGGTTGATTACTTCAGTGCCAACGCCGCCCGCGCCTGGGGCGTGCCGTGGCACAAGGGGGCGGGGGTGACCAGGGAGGAGTTGGGGGCTATCACCCGTTCCCTCCAGGCGTGGCAGCTGGGCGAAACCTCAGACGGTTCGCACCTAAGGGCCGCAGCCGTTCGGTATGCAAGACGGGTCGGCGACCCGGCTTACTCCAAGGCGGTGGAGCTGTTCATCCGCGAGGAGCAGCGGCACGGCGAGATGCTCGGGCGCTTTCTCGACCTGGCGGAGGCGGGCCGCATCAAGGCCGACTGGGGTGACAGGTTGTTCCGCGCAGCTCGGTACTGCCTGGCGGACATCGAGGTCTGGACCACGCCGGTCGTGATGGTCGAGACGCTGGCCCTGATCTACTACAATGCCATCCGCCGCGCCACCCGGTCCCCGGTGCTGGGGGCCATCTGCACACGCATCCTGGCCGACGAGGTCCCGCACCTTCGGTTCCAGTGCGAGCGGTTGGCGACGATCTTCCGCGGCCGTTCGCGGGCCTTCTTGTGGCTGACCATGCTCGCCCACCGGGTCGGCTTCCTTGTGGTGATGGTGCTTGTCTGGGTCGGCCACCGGGACGCGCTGCGAGCGGGAGGCTACGGCTGGCGGCGGTACTGGCGCACCTCCTGGGACAGGATGGCCGCGTCTTGGAGGCAGATGGCCCCTGCCCGTTACCGACGCCCAGCCCCATCATCCATCACATGACGCCGGAGGCTGGAACGACCCTGGCCGGCGGCGGATGCCCGGTACTCCTCGGTCTCGTCCACCGACCACCTGTGCCGACAGCTAGAGCAAAGGTAGGTCGTCCTGTATGTTGATTTCCCGTAAGGCACGCCCCCCTTGTCGAACACCTCCCGGCCGAGGAACTCCTTCCCCGCCCGCTCCCTCGACCACCACTTGCCGCACGAGGGGCAGCCGGTGGCCTGACCGTAGAAGATCACCCCCAGCAGCAGGAAGCAGGAGGCGGACAGCCACCCGACCCACGGCCCTGTGAGTTCGTCGGGGAAGGCCCACTCGGGAAGCAGTGGGTGGGTCGCCACGGCCAGCAGGCAGGCCGCGGCGATCATCGCCAGCACCGACGCAGCGCACCGTACCCAAAGGCTCATGCCCGCCAATATCCCTTTCACTTCCCCGCCTTCTGGGGCCGCCTGTGGCACGAGGCCTCCTGGGGCAACAACTCGCTCGCCGCAGCGGGGGCAGACACCCGACCGGCCGGCTTTGTCGTCCTGGGCTCGAAGCACCTTGCCACACGTCGGGCAGGGAAAGCGGACCATTACGCCCTCCGTTCTTGACTGCTTGAAGGTGTTAATCGGCGATGTGCAAGTGAAGCGTGGAAATCAGCTAGCAGAAAAGGGCGGCCAGGTTAAGGGTGCGGGGGCACCACAGCCCCCGGACCACCATCTCAGCAGCGGTTGTGCCAAACCGGAACGGCGAGACGTTTGGTCACCTCTACGACACCATCGGTGGCGAAGTGGGAAGGGGCCATAACACGGTTGCGCAATCATATGCTTAGAGGAGAATGCAAGACATGGGCCACCCGGACTGGGTCAGCCGGTTGTGATAGGCGGCTCGACACCGGTATACTACAAACAGGTGGTGCGTCGCGATCACGGCTAGCCGCACTGTCTCCCGACATTTCGCGGCGCCCGGGGCAAGACCACCGCGCGGCACAAGGGGGTGGTGATGCGCGACCACATAAACCTCGGCCAGGCCGACGGCGATAGCGGCGCGGCCGTTACGCCGGAGGCCGCCCAGGAAGCCATCCGAGTCCTGGGTTCGCTCACCGCGGAGCAGGTCGCCTCCTGGCGCATCGGCGGCCCCCTCTCTTCAGCCAAGGACCGTCTGAATCAACTCGCGGGGGAGACTCACGGGGCCAGGCCAGCCGGCGAGCCGCTGGAGGCGAAGCGATACCGCTCCCTGGTCGAGGCCACCACGGCGATCGTGTGGAACACCCCCGCCTCGGGCGAGTTCGAGTCGGAGCAGCCCGGGTGGAGCGCCTTCACCGGGCAGGACTTTGACCAGCTCAAGGGCTGGGGGTGGCTGAACGCCGTCCACCCCGACGACCGGCCCAACACCGCCCGGGTCTGGTCGGAGGCCGTCGCCAGCCGGTCGCTCTACCAGGTCGAGCACCGGCTGAGGCGGCACGACGGGGCTTATCGGCACATGATGGTGCGGGCGGTGCCCATTCTCGACGAGGCCGGGGAAATCCGCGAGTGGGTCGGCGTCCACACCGACATCGACGACCGCAAGCGAGACGAGGCGGCCTTGAAGGAGGCGAAGGAGGCCGCCGAGGTCAGTGCGGCCTGGGCACGGCTGGTGGTCGATACGGCCTATGACGCCTTCGTCGTCATGGATGAACAGGGCCAGATCACCGACTGGAACCGGCGGGCGGAAACGACGTTCGGCTGGTCCCGCGCCGAGGCGCTGGGGAGGTCCCTGGCGGAAACCATCATCCCCCCCGAGTTCCGCGACCGGCACACTCAGGGGGTGCGCCACTTCCTGGCGACGGGGGAGGGGGCGGTGTTGAATCGCCGCATCGAGGTGACCGCCCTCAACCGGGAAGGCCAACTCTTCCCGATTGAGCTGACCATCCGCCCCATCCGCCAGGGCCAGCAGTACGTGTTCACGGCCTTCCTGCACGACATCACCGCCCGCAGGGCGGCGGCGGCGGCGTTGCGCGAGGCCAAGGAGGCGGCCGAGGCGGCGAGCCGGGCCAAGAGTGAGTTCCTGGCGAACATGTCGCACGAGATCCGCACGCCGATGAACGGCATCCTCGGCATGACCGAGCTGGCCCTGGACACCGACCTGACGGCTGACCAGCGCGAGTACCTGGAGGCGGTCAAGCTCTCGGCCGACTACCTGCTGGCGGTGATCAACGACATCCTGGACTTCAGCAAGATCGAGGCGGGCAAGCTCGACCTCGACCCGGTCGATTTCCGCCTCCGCGACCACCTCGACGAGACCGTCACCACACTGGCACTGCGGGCGCACAGCAAGGGGCTCGAGCTGGCCTGCCAGGTCCTCGACGACGTCCCCGACGACCTCGTCGGCGACCCCGGCCGGCTGCGGCAGGTCGTCGTCAACCTGATCGGCAACGCGGTCAAGTTCACCGGCCAGGGCGAGGTGGTGATGCGCGTCGAGGTCGAGTCGCGCACCGAGACGCACGCCCGGCTGCACTTCGCCATCCGGGACACCGGCATCGGCATCCCGTCAAGTAAGCTCGGCCTATTGTTCCAGGCGTTCTCGCAGGTGGACGGCTCGACGACCCGGAAGTACGGCGGCACCGGGCTGGGCCTGGCGATCTCGTCGCAGCTGGTCCGCTTGATGGACGGCCGCGTCTGGGTGGAGAGCGAGGAGGGCAAGGGGAGCACGTTCCACTTCACCGCCCAGTTCGGCCTGTCGGCGAACCCCCTGCCGGCCCCGGCCCCAACCGACCTGTCCCGGCTGAAAGACCTCCGCGTCCTGGTTGTCGATGACAACGCGACCAACCGGCGCATCCTGCACGGGGTGCTGACTCAGTGGGGGATGAGGCCGACCTCCGTCGAGGATGGCCCGCAGGCCCTGGCCGCCATGCGACTGGCTGCCGACGCAGGCGAGCCGTTTGCCGTGGTGCTTCTGGACCACATGATGCCGGGGATGGACGGCCTGACGCTGGCCGAGAGGATCCAGCATAACCCCAGCCTGGCTGGCTCGGTCCTGATGATGCTTTCCTCGGCCGACCGCCGCGAGGTCGCCGCCCGCTGCCGCGAGCGCGGGGTCAACACCTATTTGACCAAGCCGATCAAGCGGGCTGACCTCCTTCATGCGCTGGCCGCCGTTCGCGCCCCGGCCCAGGAGCCAGCGTGCACGCCCGCGCCCCGCCGAGGTGTCGCCCAGTGCGGGCGCGGCCTCCGCCTGCTGCTGGCGGAGGACAACGCGGTCAACCAGAAACTGGCCGTCCGACTCCTGGAGAAGCGCGGCCACACGGTGGTGGTCGCCGCCAACGGCAAGGAGGCCCTGGCGGCGCTTGAGGCGGCCCCGTTCGACGCGGTGCTTATGGACGTGATGATGCCCGAGATGGACGGGTTCGAGGCGACCGCCGCCATCCGGGCCAGGGAAAAGGCGACCGGCGACCACGTTCCCATCGTGGCCATGACCGCCCACGCGATGAAGGGCGATCGCGAACGCTGCTTGGAGGTCGGCATGGACGGCTACATCTCCAAGCCGCTCCAGCCCGGGGAGCTGTTCGAGGCGGTCGAGCGTGCCGTCGCCGGTGGCCCCGCGGCTGAGGCCCCCTCGGCGACGCCCTCTGAAGACGCGGCCTCCTATACGAAATAACCTCACACCCGGTCGGGGATCGTGAACGCCTTCCTCCCCTTCCGCCTGACCAGGGCGTTGGCCTCGTCGTCGCCGACGATCGTCTCCGACTTCGGGTCAAACCGCAGCGGACGGCCGACGCGGTAGGAGATGTTGCCCAGGTGCGCCAGCAGCGTCGAGCGGTGGCCC
This sequence comes from Gemmataceae bacterium, assembly GCA_046350195.1. GTDB lineage: Bacteria > Planctomycetota > Planctomycetia > Gemmatales > Gemmataceae > CALDUY01. The sequence continues at coordinate 77,162 of JAXMAW010000025.1, read as the reverse complement.
TCCTCGATGTCGCAGTTGGGCCTCCCGCCGGACTTCACGCAGGCGAGGAAGTTTTCCAGGTGCGGCACGTCGGAGAACTCCGCCGCCTCGTCGAAGGCCACCTTGTTACGCGGCCCGACGACCTTCCAGCTCTTCCGGCCGATGAGCATGTAGCCCTCGGTGCCGTAGAAGGCGACGCCGTTCTCGTGCCCCTCCTGGAAGTAGGGCGACCACAGCCGCTGCTCGTAGACCAGCACGGCCTTTGAGGCGGGGAAGGTGAACGTGACTAACTGGGTGTCGGGCGACTCCTGGGCATCGCCGTCGAAGAACAGCTTGCCGCCGGTGCAGCTGACCGTGGCGGGCAGGTCCACGCCGAGGCCCCAGCGGGCGATGTCGAGGTCGTGGACGCCGTCGTTGCCCATGTCGCCGGCGCCGTACTCCCACAGCCACTTCCAGCCGTAGGTGTAGCGGTTGGGGTTGAACGGCGCCTCGTTGGCCGGCCCCTGCCAGATGTCCCAGTCCAGCCCGGCGGGCACCGGGGCGTCCTTGGCGTGAGCGACGCGGCGGCGCAGCTGGCTGTTCCACGCCTTGGCCATGTGGACCTTGCCGAGCTTGCCGGCGCGGATGTACTCCATCGCCTTCTGGTAGTGCGGCACGCTGCGGCTCTGGGTGCCGGCCTGTACGACGCGGTTGTACTTGCGGGCCGCCGCCACCATCTGCCGGCCCTCGAAGACGTTGTGCGAGACCGGCTTCTCGACGTAGACGTGCTTGCCCGCCTGGCAGGCCCAGATCGTCGCCAGCGCGTGCCAGTGGTCCGGCGTCGCCACGACGACGGCATCGACCGACCTGTCCTCCAGCACCTTGCGCAGGTCCTGAACGGGCTTCGGTGGCGACTTCTGAACGTCGGCGACGACCTTGCCGAAGCCGGAGAATAGATTCGTATTGACATCGCATATGTGCGTGACCCGGGAGGTGGGCAGTTTGGCGAAGTTCTGGGCCAGCCTGGTGGCGCGGCCGCGGCAGCCGACGACGCAGAGGTTGACGCATTCGCTGGGGGCGGCCTTGGCGGCGGACAGGGCTGGGAGAGCGGCGGCGGACGAGAGGACGAACGTGCGGCGGGTGAGCTGGCTCATGGCGGGCCTCGTGGGAAGGTGGGTGGGTCGAAGCCGCATCGTACCCCACCCCCCGGCCAACGCAAGGCGTTTCTCGCTTCTTGGTACCCTCGGCCAGCTTCTCGTATACTTGGTCCCCAGTGTTCCCGGACAGAAGTAATGCGACAAATTCAGCGGCATGCCAGCAAACCACTGCCGCATCTTGTGGTTGGTCCAGGTCCACTGAAACGGGTGGGCGTAAAGGCGATTGTATTCCAGGGCAGAAGTTAGCACATGCTCCACCAACTCCTCGCCGCTGCCACGGGAGGCCCGCTTCAAGTAGCGGTGCCCGAACGCCCTGATCAGCAATTCCGCCTGGTCCAGCCAGGAGGCGTGGGCCGGCGTGAAGCGCGGGTGCCACCAGTCACGGCAACCCGACCAATACGCCGCCGTCTTCCCTGCGGTGTGGCTCGGGTCGCCGTCCTGAACCAGGAACACCCCCTTCAGGCCCCGATGCCGGCGGCGGAACGCCTTCAGTTCCTCGACGTAGTGCCCCGCATCCTTGGCGGCCTCGACCGCCACCTCCATCCGGCCGGTGTGGATGACCAGGAAGAACAGCAGGTTGACGGTGCCGTGCCTGGTGTACTCGAACTCCTGCTGCTCGATGGAGCCGGGGACGGCTCGCCGGATCGGGGCGCGCTCCAGCACCTGGAGGTTGGGCTTCTCATCGACGGCCACCACCCAGACGCCCCTGCGGGCCAGCCGCTCCGCATTGGCGTAGCACCAAAGGACTTGCTCCGCCCTCTCCTCGAACTGCTCATCGAGGCGGGAGGTTCTCCAGTAGCGGGTGCGGTGCGGTTGCAAGTCCACGTCGTCAAGGATGCGCCGGACGGTGCGCGGGCTGATGGTGGCCACGATGCCGTCGGCCTTCGCCTGGCGGGCGAGGTCTTCGCCGCTCCAGTGGGTGATGTGCAGGCCCCGGGCGATCGGCTCCAGGCAGGCCAGTTCGACGATCCGGGCCCGCTGCAGGGGGGGAAATCTCCTGCGGACGCCCCGAGCGGGGTTCGTCCAGCAGGAGTTCCTTCCAGCCGCCCTGTTGGTAACGGCGGCAGACGCGCCAGACGGTGGCGCGGGCGCACTCCAGGCGGGCGGCCACGGACTGGATGGGCTCACCCGCCGCCACGGCGAGCACGATGCGGGCGTGCTGAACTTGGTAGAAGGCCAGGTGGCGGCTGCGCGCCACGGCTTGCAAGATCGGGGCGTCAGCGGCGGCGATGCTCAGGGGACGAGGCTTTCGGCCGCGCATGGCAACACCTCCGCGGTACGAGCAGGCGCCTACCCCCATCCTAGCCGGCACCGCGCATTTGTTGCATTACTTCTGTCCGGGAACACTAGGAAGAGCCGGCCCGTCCCACCCGGGCCGAGAGATCGGGACTCGCGACAACCACACGGAACACCTTCGACCGGCGGCCAAACCCGCCAGAGGGGCATCATGCTGCTCAGCCACAGGCGCCGTCATGGCCACTCGGCCACGACGAGGCGCCCGACCTGCCGTCTCTCCGTCGAGTCGCTCGAATCCCGGCTGGCGCCGGCGACGGGGCCGTTCGACACGCCCCGGTTCGCCGCCAACAACGCCCTGCTCGCGGCGGCCTATGGCGTGCCGCAGATGTCGCTGGCGCTGACCACCCCCGACGGGACCCACACCTACACCGCAACCTACTCGGGGCGCCCGTTCGACAACCCCGCCACGCTCAACGACGCCACGCTCTTCCGAATCGGCAGCGTCAGCAAAACGTTCTCGGCGGTCGCGCTGCTGAAGCTGGTCGAGCTGACCGCCAACTCGGCCGACCCGGTCAGGCTGACCGACTCGGCCCTGTCGCGCATCCCGGTGGCCGACCCCACGGCGGGCACGGCGCACTACGCCGCTGGAATGGCGATCGCCCGCTTCGACCCAGCGTTTGGCCCGGACGCATCCGGCGGCCAGACGATTGTGCGCGACGGGAACGCATGGTTCACCCGCGTGTCGGCCGAGGTGCCCTCCTCGCGGGTCAACATCACCATCGCTCACATGCTGAGCATGACCAGCGGCTGCCCGACGACATCCAGCTCAACAGCGGTTCGCCGCCGCCCTGTACTACAACCAGGCCATCTACACCGACCGTAGCTTCGCCGCCTTGCAGTTCTCCTACGGCGACGGCCTGCAAGGCGAGGCGCCCAGCGGGAAGCCAGCCGACGGCTACCAGCAGATCCGCTACTACCTGTACGCCGTCTCCGGGGGCCTGTTTGACGCCGCCGAGGCCGGACCGTGCGGGGCCGCCTGGGACGGGCGGCGGCCGAGGCGGCCTTGACCGAGCCCGCAATGAAAGATACTCTGATTTTCAGAGTAATTTTTCGATGCGAGTATCTGTCACCCCTTTCGGAGGACCAACGATGCAACAGGAGCCGCTCCGGCGCGTCCAGGACGACCTGGCGACGATGAAGGCCGCCCTCGGCACGGGGCTGCCGCACGACCGCAGCCACGCCGCGCTGTACTTCCTCGGCGCGGGGTTCGGCGCGCTCCTGGTCGTTCTGGCCCTGTCCGGCCTGGAGGCGTACGCCCGCCAGGCGCTGGCCTCCTACCTCGCCCTGATGCTCGCTGCATGGGCGGCGCAGATGCGCCACCTGCGGTCGCGGCGGTGCGAGGCCCCGGCGGCGTGGCGCTGGGGGCGCAAGGAGGTGGTCGCCTGCGTTGCCGCCATGGCCCTGCTGGTCGGGTACGTCGTGTGGACGGCGGCCCTCGGCCGCGGGCAGGGGAGGTGGGGCTTGCACGAGGCCATGGCGCTGGCGTCCCCCCTCGCCTTCTGCCTGGGGGCGGCGTGCGTCACCTGGGTGGCCGTCGATCGGCCCCGATGGCCGAACCTCGGAGTCGCCGTGGCCCTGCTGGTCGTCGGTTCGTTGGCCCCTCTGTGCGAGAGCCGCGCGCAGTTCTACTCCCTCGCGGGGGTATCGACCCTCGCGGGCGGGGTCACCTCCGGCTTACTACTGCTGTGGCAGCTCCGCCGCCACGAGGTGGCCCATGCCGATTGACTTCAACGGGCTGGACAGCGCCGTACACGGGCCTTTGCGGCTGGGGATCCTTACGGCGCTTCGGGTGGACGGGCCGCTCGACTTCACCACGCTGAAGAAGCGGCTGGGGACGAGCGACGGGGCGGTGGGGCCGCACCTGTTGAAGCTGGAGGAGGCCGGCTACCTCGCCTGCACGAAGGCGTTCGTCGGTCGTCGCCCTCGGACGACGTACCGAATCACCGCGGCAGGCCGCAAGGCGCTGGCGCACTACCTGGATCAGATGCAGGTGGTGATTGACACCGTCCGGAACGCCACGGCGTGACCAGAAGGTGCGACGGCGGTACGCCGGCCATGCTCAGTGAATGCCAGGAGCGACTTCCGTCCGCCGGCATTCGTCGTGGACGGCGTGGCTGGCCAGGCGGAAAATGTCGCCAAATTGGGGACGATTTCTTGCCGGGGGGTCGTTATAATGCAACAACCTGTAGGGCAAGTGGCCCTGCGGACAACCGACGGACGAGACTGCCTCTCTGTGCCTTGCCTTTCTTGGACACCTGCTCAGCGCTCCTTTTGCCTCGCAGCTTCCCAGGATGGCCAAGTCCTGTTGCAGGACAGCGACGGCCCACCCGTGCCCCCGGACCGGGGGCGGGTGAGGTTGCCGTCCGTGTTCCTTACTGAGGGCCCGCGAGGCCCCAAGGGAGACGAATGAGCAAGAACATTTACGTGGGGAACCTCCCCTTCCAGACCACCTCGGACGACCTGAACAGCTGGTTCGCCGAGTACGGCACGGTCACCCGCGCCCAGGTTGCCACCGACCGTGAGACCGGCCGGTCGCGCGGCTTTGGCTTCGTCGAGATGAGCCAGGGCGGCGACGAGGCGATCGCCGCCTTGAACGGCTCGCAGGTCGAGGGCCGCACCCTGAAGGTCAACGAGGCCAGGCCTCGGGAGGACCGCCCGCGTACCGGTGGCGGCGGTGGTTTCGGCGGCGGCCGCTCGGGCGGCTACGGCGGTGGTGGAGGGTACGGCGGTAACCGCCGGTAAGCGTCACCCTGGAAATCGACGTACTGCGGGCCGCGGCGCGTGATGCGTCGTCGGCCCGTTTCGTTGAGGGGCCGGCGCCTTCAGCCCAGCCGGAGCCCTTCCTCGATCCGACTCAGCTCGCGCTCGAACGTCGCCATGCGGTCGTAGAACGCGGCGATGGCCTGCTCGCGCGCCTCCCGCGACGTGCTCGGAAGGCCCGCCGACTTCCGGATGTAATCGGCGTAGGTGTTGACCCTCTGCCGCATGGACTCGATCCCTTCGAGGCGCTGCTCGGTGTTGAGCACGGCCGCCCGGGGGCGCCCACCCGGCGGCGGAGTCTCCGCCGGTAGGCTGGCCGGCGGAGCGGGGGGAGCTTTCGTTTTCGAGGCCATGGTGAATCCTTGGCTGTAAGGGGTGAACCGGCGCGCTACGGGCCAGAGACCGAGGCAGGGGACGAGGGCCATCAGGAAGATCGGGGATCTCTGGAGTTGAGTATACGGATAAGGGGTGACGGTGGCCCCGAAGGGGGGATGGCCTCGGGCCGAGGATGGGGCGTGAATTCAGCAGCTGACGCCCTGCGCCACGATAAATCGGCGCTTGCAAATGATGGCCACGTCAGGCATCTTTCAAGCTCGAAACCCACCCGCTCCTCGCGAGGCACAACCATGAAGTGGAAACGCGCGGCCGCAGCCCTCGCCCTCAGCGTGGCACTGCTGCCCTGTTCGCCCGGTGGCGGCAGGGAAGCCTCTCAGGCGTCGAAGGACGACCCCGAGACGCCCATCGGGCCAAGGTGGTGGCCGTCGGAGTGGGGGGCGAACGACGAGCGCGGGGCAGCTAACCGCCTGACGCCGGAACGGGCGCTGGCGGCGGCACGGCTAGTCCGCACGGGCAAGGTCTACTCCCTCGGCAGGGCCTACGAGCACGGCATGCCGCTTCCGGGCAAGCGCCACTTCAGCCTGACCATCCCTGGCCGGCCGACCGGCGGGCCGGACGGCCAGAACCGCGGGGTCTACAACGAGGAGATGATCTCCGGCGAGTTGGGCCAGGTCGGCACCCAGCTCGACGGCCTCGGCCACATCGGCGTGCGCATGCGCAACGACGATTACTTCTACAACGGACACCGCCTCTCGGAGTTCGGCACCGCCCACGGCCTGAACAAGCTCGGCGTCGAGAAGGTCGGCGTCTTCTTCACCCGCGGCGTGCTGATCGACGTGGCCGGCTTCCGGGGCACGCCGCGGATGACCGCGGGACAGGTGGTCACGGTCAACGACCTGGAAGGGGCGCTGAAGGCGCAGAAGGTGGACGTCGCCGAGGGCGACGTCGTGCTGCTGCGCACCGGGCACGGCAAGCTGTGGATGAAGGACAACGACGCCTACGGCAAGGGCGAACCGGGCCTGGGCATGGCCGCGGGAAGGTGGCTGGCCGGCCGAAAGATCGTGCTGGTCGGCTCCGACACGTGGGCGACGGAGGTGGTGCCACACGAGGACAAGGACCGCCCGTTCGAGGTCCACCAACTGCTGCTGGTCCGCCACGGCATCTACAACCTGGAGAACCTCGACCTGGAGGAGCTGGCCCGCGACAAGGTCTTCGAGTTCGCCTTCGTCTTCGCCCCGCTGCGGCTCAAGGGCGCCACCGGCTCCCCGGGCAACCCGATTGCCGTGCGGTGAACCCGGGAGGAAACCCATGAAGGTCGTCCGGTTCGAGACTTTCCTCGCCAACGCCGGGCTGCGGAACTACCTCTTCGTCCGCCTCACGACCGACACCGGGCTGACCGGCGTCGGCGAGGCGTCGCTGGAGTGGCAGGAGCGTGCCGTCCAGGTGTTGCTTCACGACTGGGCCGAGCCGCGCGTCCTGGGCCGGCACCCCTTCGACATCGAGGAGATTGCCGGCGGCCTGATCCGCGACCAGTACCAAGGCGGCTCGACCGTGATGACGGCCATCAGCGGCGTCGAGATCGCCCTGTGGGACATCGTTGGCAAGGCGTGCGGCCAACCGCTCTACAAGCTCCTCGGCGGCCGCTGTCACGACCGACTGCCGGCCTACGCCAACGGCTGGTACGGCGGCGCCCGCACGCCGGCCGAGTATGCCGAGAAGGCCCGCGCCGCCGTCTCCCGGGGCTACCGCTCCCTCAAGTTCGACCCGTTCGGGGTCGCCTGGAAGGGCCTCACCGCCGAGGGAGAAGCCGAGGCGCTGGCCTGCGTCGAGGCGGTGCGCGAGGCGGTCGGCCCCGGCGTCGGGCTGATGATCGAGTTTCACGGCCGGCTGTCCGAGCCGGCCGCGGTGCGGATGATCCGCAAGCTCGAACCGCTCGACCCGGCCTGGTGCGAGGAGCCGGTGGTGCCGGAATGCCTCGACCTGCTGGCCGAGGTCAAGCGCCAGGTCCGCGCCCCGCTGGCGGCGGGCGAGCGGCTCTACACGCTGGCCGACTTCTACCGGCTGTGCCAGCTGCGTGCGGCCGATGTCGTGCAACTGGACCTGGCGCACTGCGGCGGACTGTCGGTGGGCAAGAAGATCGCCGCCTTCGCCCAGGCCCAGGACCTGGTCGTCGCCCCGCACTGTAGCGTCGGTCCGGTCGCCCTGGCCGCCTGCCTGCACTTCGACGTCTCGACGCCGTGCTTCTTCGTCCAGGAGGCGTTCGCCGAGTTCGATGTGCCCTGGCGCGAGGAGCTGGTCGGCGGCTGGTCGCCCGTCCGCAGCGGCGAGCTGGTCCTGCCGAGCAAGCCTGGCCTTGGGGTGGACCTGGACGAGGCGGCGCTCGGGCGGCACCCCTACGTGCCCGGCACGTTTCCCAGCCTGTGGGACAAGGGGTGGCTGACGAACTTCACCCAGAGGAGCTGACGATGCGCACCTTCCAGGTGGCCCTCACCGGTGACTTCCTCGCCCCGTCCGGACAGGTCGCCATCGGCGACGCGGGGACGGGACTGCTAGCCTCATGCCCGTTCGTGCGCTACCAATTTTTGAACGAGCAGGCGCCTCGGCCCGGCGACACGGACTACTGGCAGCGGTTCTACTCGCTGGAGGTGACAGCCGGGCAGCTCGCCGGCGTCCACGGGCTGATCGTGCTGCGGCCCCATGTAAAGCGCGCCGCCCTCGCCGCCGCGGCCGGCGACCTCGTCGTCCTCGGCCGGTCCGGCGCCGGCTACGACAAGATCGACGTCGCCGCCTGCACCGAGTACGGCATCGCCCTGTTCAACGTCCCCGACGCGCTCAACCACTCGACGGCGTCGGCGGCGCTGCTATTGCTGCTCGCCTTGGGCAAGAAGCTGCCCCAACAGGAGAGGGTGGCGCGGGAAGGGCGCTGGGACCGGCAACCGCAGGTGCTGGGGGACGAACTGCAAGGGCGGACGCTCGGCGTCATCGGGATGGGCCACAGTGGCCGCGAGCTGTGCCGGCTGATCGCGCCGTTCGGCATGCGGGTGCTCGCCCATTCCCCGCATGCCGACCCGGCGGCCGCCGAGGCGCTCGGAGTGCGGCTGACCACGCTGGAGGAGGTGCTGCGCGAGTCGGACTTCGTCAGCCTCCACTGCCGGCTCACCGAGCAAACCCGCGGGTTGCTGGGCCGCGACCAACTGGCCTTGTTGCGGCCGTCGGCCTACCTGGTGAACGTGGCCCGGGGTGAGCTGATCGACCAGCCGGCGCTGGTGGAGGCGCTCCAGGCGAAACGCCTCGCCGGGGCGGGACTGGACGTGTTCGCCGAGGAGCCGCTGCCGCCGGCCGACCCGCTGACGCGGCTGGACAACGTCATCCTGACGCCGCACTGGCTGGCCTCGACCTCCGACGTCTGGCGCGCGACCGGGCGCGGCACGGCCGAGGGCATGCTGCGGGCCGCCCGCGGGCTGGTGCCACACAACGTCGTCAACCCGGAGGTGCTCAACTCCCCCTCCTTCCGGGAGAAGCTGGCCCGGTTCGCCGGAAATGACACCTGACTGTCACACCTCGGCCAGGCGCTCGTCGGAGTCGCCGAAGCGGTCGAGGCGGACGCCCAGCTTGTCCAGCAGTGAAAGGTACAGGCTGCACATCTTCCGGTTCGGCTTGCCCAGGTAGTCGAGCGCCCGGCCGGTCTTCAGCCTCCCGCCGGCCCCGCCGACGAGGATGACCGGCAGCTGGGTGGCGTCGTGGTTGCCGGTCAGCATGCTGGAGCAGTACAGGAGCACCGAGTTGTCCAGCGCCGTGCGCTCGCCCTCGCGGACCTGGTCGAGCTTCTTCGCCACGTAGGCGAGCTGCGCCAGGAAGAACTGGTTGACCTTCAGCCAGTCGGCCGTGTCGGAGTGCGACAGCAAGTGGTGGATCATGTAGTCCACCCCCAGGTTCGGGAAGCGCAGCGACGAGTGGTCGTTGTTGAGCTTCAGAGTGCAGACCCGGGTCGTGTCGGTCTGGAACGCCAGCACCAGGATGTCGCACATCAGCCGCATGTGCTCGGCGATGTCCTGCGGGATGCCGTCGGCGGGCCGCGGCCGGTCGGGCTTCGTCAGCGTCGGCCGCCAGCCTTGCAGCTCACCCTTCTTGCCCGCCGAGGCGATGCGCTGCTCGACCTCGCGGACGGAGTCGAGGTACTCGTCGAGCTTGCGCCGGTCCCCGGCGCTGATCTGCCGGCGGAGGTCGCCGGCGTCGGCGAGGACGGCGTCGAGGACGCTCTTGTCGCCCTTGTGGGCCTCGTCCTTGAACAGCCGGTCGAACGCCAGCGCGGGGTACAGCTCCAGCGGCGTCGGCGTGGTGGGCGAGCTCCACGAGATGTGGGAGCTGTAGAGCATCGAGTAGTTCTTGTGTACCGACGGGTTCGACGCCTCGCAGCCCAGGACCAGGCTCGGAACCTTGGTGGCCCGTCCGTGCCGCTGGGCCAGCACCTGGTCGATGCTGGTGCCGGAGCGGATCTCGCCGCCTGACGCGAGCGGGGCGCCGGAGAGCAGGTTGCCGGTCTGAGAGCTGTGGATGTTCCCCTTCAGGGCCTCGGCGTTGTACAGGCCGCGGACGAACAGCGTCTTCTCGCTCAGGTCGGTCAGCGGCGCGAGCACCTTGCCGAACTGGAGGCCCCTGCCCTCCCCCTTGGCCCACCACTCCTTGCTGTGGAAGCCGTTTCCAGAGAACAGCGCGGCGAAGCGGACGGGCGGCTCGGCAGTGCCTGACAGGCGCTTCGTCGGGTCGGCCAGGGCCGACGACTCCAGCCACGGCAGCGCCATCGTGACACCGACGCCTTGGAGAAACGTTCGGCGGGAGATCGGGTGGGTATGCATCGTGGGGCCTCGGGGTTAATGGCTTTCAGGGGGTGGGACGTCCTGGCCGCGAATCTCGCGGAACTGCCGGCTCCGGACGATCGCCTCGACGGCGGCGGAAATGCGGTGGCCGTTGCCCTCCAGCTGCCGCTGGATCTCGTCGAGCAGCAACTCGTCGGAGAGCTGCACCGACCGGCCCAGCGCGTAGCCGAGCAGCTTGCGGGAGAACTGCCGGAGAACGTCGCCCCGGCGTTTGGTCAGCAGGTAATCACGCAGGCCGTCCAGGCCATCGAGCGGGGTGCCGTCCTTCAGCTTCGACCGGGTGTCGAGGGGGCGGTTGCCGAGGTCCCGGTCGCGCCGCCGGCCGATGGCGTCGTACCCCTCCAGGGCGAAGCCAAAAGGGTCGATGCGGACGTGGCAGACGGCGCAGCGCGGGTCACTGGCGTGCTTCTCGACCAGCTGACGCACGGTCAGACCGGTGTCCGCCTCGGCATCGGGCAGAGGCGGGACGTCCTTCGGCGGCCGCGGCAGCCTCTCGCCGAGCAGCACCTCGGACACCCAGTTGCCGCGCAGGATCGGGCTGGTCCGCGACGCCCCGGACTGCTTCGCCAGCGTCGCCCCCAGGGCGAGGATGCCGCCGCGGCCGTACTTCCTCACGCCGTCCACGCGCCGCCACTCCGGGCCGCTCACCCCGGGAATTCCGTAGTGCTTCGCCAGCGCCTCGTTGACGAAGGTGTGGTCGGCGTCGAGCAGGCTCAACACCGACAGGTCGCGCCGGACCAGGTCGGCGAACAGGCGGATCGACTCCTCGTACAGGTCGCCGCGCAGCCCGGCGAACGTCGGGAAGTGGCGCTCGCTCTTCTCGTCGAGCTTGTCGAACCCGTGGACGTGCAGCCACGAGCAGCCGAACTCGACGGCCAGCCGGCGGACGCGGTCGTCCTGCGACATCCTCCGCGCCTGAGCGGCCAGGACGTTGGGGTCGGCGAGGCGCCCCTTCGCCGCGAGACCGCGCAGCTCCGCGTCGGGCGGCGACGACCAGAGGAAGTAGCTCAGCCGGCTGGCCAGCTCCCAGTCGGAGACCGGGGCCGCCCTGGCACCCGGCGGCGACTTCTCAAGCCGGTAGAGGAAGGCGGGCGAGACGAGCACCCGCGCCAGGGTCAGCCGCACGGCCTCGTCGTGCGGCAGCTTCTGCTCGCGCAGCCTGGCGTACAGGCCCCGCAGCTCCCGCCTCTCCGCGTCGGTCAACGGTCGGCGGTAGGCGCGGTCGGCGAAGTCGATCACCGCATCGACGTGCTTGGGCTCGGCCTCGACGAGGGCCTTGCGGAAGGCGGCGGCGCGGTCGTGGATCGGCTTGCGGTACGGCTCGAACAGCTTGGGGTTGCTGTCCTGGGTGGCGTACTCCATGAGCTGCTGGAAGGCGTCCACCAGGGTGAGGGCGTCGTGACTGACGAAGTGCAGCTCCTCCCAGAGCCGGTCGAGGTCGGCCTTTTGCTTCTCGTCAAGCATCAGCCGGCACAACGGCTCGTCCTCGCGGTGGAACAGCGTCAGTGTCACCACCTCGTCCACCGGCACGATCTTGGTGTAGCAAAGCGCGGCGGGGAACAGGCGGCGGAAGTCGTCGAAGGCGCGATCCCACCGCTTCCGGGCGTCACCCGTCTCGGCGACGAGCACCGGCAGGTCAGGGCGCAGTCCCGACAGGGCGCTGGGCTTGGCGGAGCTGATGTAAAGCTGAACGCTGCCCCCCGCCCCGGCGTGGGGATGCATTATTCCCGTGGCGACCAGCTCCGCGCCGGCGAACAGGTCCGCTGGCAAACGGACTTCGACGACGGCCGGCGCATGGACGCACAGACTGGCCGGGTCGATCGCGGAGCCGTCCGGGACCCGGCCGAACAGGGCCGGATCGACCCCAGCTTCAGACCGCGGGACCTTGCGAAACAGGGGGCTGCCCAGCGAGTTCATCTGCCGGTAAAGGTGGGCGTCGGGGTGGTCCGGGCCGGAGGGCGCCGCACCCGTCAACAACTTCTGCAAGTCCGCGGCGAGCTTCCGCTTCTCGGCCGACTGGTCGGCCGTCAGCCAGCGGGCCAGCAGCGAGCCGTTCGGGACCGCCTGAGCCGTATCGGTCTCCTTGACCGGCTCGGAGTAGAAGTGCCAAACGCCCGGGTTGCCGAACCGGTCCGCGTGCGGGTTGCCGGCCAGCACGTCGTCGGCGACGTCGCGCGTCAGGCTCCACTCCCGGCCGTCTGACTTGAGGGTCAACTCGACGTCGGTCAGGTCGCAGGCGTGGTTGCCGTCCCGTGGTCCGATCAGGATGGAAAGCAAGTCTCCCTTGCGCAAATCGATCCTTTCGATGGGGCCAAGGGTCGCCTCGCGCCGGCCCTGGACGATGCCACCGGCGAGGCGCCGGCGGGTCGCCCCCCGGCGCAGCTCCAGCGACCAAGTGATCCCGTTGCCGCATAGCGGGTGCGCGTGGGTCACCCGCCCTTCAACCCGGACGGCCCCGGTGACCGGGCTCCTCCAGCCGACGGCGGCGTTGAGCGTCGGCGAGGGGTGGACGCAAACGCCGTGCGGCCTCATCTCCCCCGGGATGTGGACGAGGCGGCCCGACGAGTTGGCGACGAGACTCGGAGTCTCCGGTCGGCCCCAACCCCGAACGAACTCGTGGCCGCCGACCCGGGTGAGCTGGGTGGTAAAGTGATTCAGCTTCGGGGCCTCGACCACGCCGATCCCCAGGTAGCCCAGCCAGGCGGCCAGCACGTCGGCCTCGATGTCGTGGCGGCGGGCCAGATCACCGACCTCCAACTTCTCAGTCGTGCCAGCCTCCTCGGCGGCGGCCAGGCACTTCGCCGCTGCGGCAAAGAGCCGGTCGCGCCAGGCGGTCGCCGCCTGCGTGAAGTCTCGAACCTCGCGCAGGGGCAGGTCAGGCCGGCCGGGGATGACCAGTCGGGGTCGCTGCCAGACGACGACGTCATCGTTGGCCCCGTCCCCCGCGTCGCCGGCGGCGAGGAACAGGCTGACCTCCTTGCCGGCCGCCGCGCCGGGGACCTTGAAGCGGACCTCCTGGCGGGACGTCAGCGGCGTGACGGGCACCATCCACGACTTCATGTGGCCGACGCTCTGGAACCTGGTCAGCACCTTCTGCCACTGACCGATCTCCGCCGCAAGGGCTGGCGCATCCCCGGGCTTCGCGCCCCTCCAGGGCGCCCGGACCTGATCGAGCAACGCCGACGGCTCGTTCGACGTGAGCATCTGCCAAAGCGCGGCCAGGTACTTGGCGTTTAGCCGGCGTTCGCGGGCCACCGCCTCCACCGTCTTCTTACCCCCCAGGAGGGCGTCGCGCTCCGCCAGGGTCGCGGCAAGGTGCGATTCGAGGGGCAGGCGCCCGCCGTCGTTCGTGTCGAAGACGATACCTTGCAGGTTGACTCGCGTCCCGCCCTGCGAGTCGGAGTATTGCCGATACGTCTGCCGGATGCGCGCCAGGACCTCGTTGGTCCAGTCCCGCCTCGTCGTGGAGGGAGAGAAGCGGATGCCGTCGGGGAGCAGGACGGCGTGGGCGGCAATTTCCTTGGCCGCGTCGAGATACTTGGCCAGCAGGGCCGGCGACATCGCCAGCGCCTGGCCGGTGTTGGTGAACCCCTCGCCGGCGGCGCCGTCGGCGGGGAACTGGCTGGCCGGCTGCAAATCGACGCCAGTCAGGTCGCGCACGGAGTAGGTGAACTCGGCGTTGTTGAGACGCCGCAGGACGACCGGTCCGGGGTCGCCCGCCTGGGCCACGGCCTCCGCCTTGAGGTAGCCCCGCACCCACCCGACGAGCCGGCCACGTTCCACCTCCCCCGGCCGCCTGGCGCCCCGCGGAGGCATCTGCTCGCTGCCGAGCATCTCCAGCACCTTCTGCCAGGTCTTCGGTGCCTTGCGGACATCGGCGAGGGTGACGAACGATTCGAGGTTGACGTCCCCTTCAGGGTTCTTCGCCGAGTGGCAGCGCGCGCAGTAGCGTTGGAGGAGCGGCCTGACCTCCTTGGTGTACTCGGTCGCCAAGCGGCCGAACGGCTCGTCCGCGGCCAGTCGGTGCGGTCCGGCGGGGCCGACCACCGCGAGGGCAAGGGCGAGCAGGGCGGCTGCCGGACAGGCCAGGAAAGTTTTCACAGTCATGCCCGCGCCCCCATCCGGTCCTTGTGGCTATCGATGTGCCGTCGCATCTCGTCGCACGCCTCGGCCAGGCGCTGGTCACGCAGGTGGTCTATCACACGCAGGTGGCTCTCGACGCCTCGCCTCCACTCGGCCTTTTTGACGCTTTCCCGGAAGCGCTGGAAGAAGATCTGCAGCAGGTCGTTGAAGGCCACGAGCGGGGCCAGGCCGCTGACCTCCAGCAAGGCCCGGTGGAAGGCGATGTCCAGGTCGATCCACTCTTGCAGGTCCCGGGCCCCCCTGGCGCCATCCACCTGCTCTCGGAGGCGCCGGTAAAGCCCCGGGTCTTCCGCCATGCGCCGGGCGGCGTGAGGCAGCCCCCCGGTTTCGAGGACGATGCGCGTCTCGATCAGCTGGAGCGGCGGGTAGTTGTTGATCGCCAGGTGGAAGCCGAGGAACTCGCTGACGCGCCCCATGTCCACCCGGCCCACCGTGGTCCCCCGGCCGGGCCTGGCCTCGAGGATGCCAAGGAACTCCAGCGCCTTGGTGGCCTCGCGGATGCTGATTCGGCTGACGCCGAGTTGCTCCGCCAGCGAGTGCTCGGTGGGCAGACGGTCTCCTGCCCTCAGCCCCCGCGCCGCGATGTACTGCTTGATCTTCCGCGCCACGGCGTCACTGAGACGCGAACGTTCGATCGTTTCCAGCATCCGGCCGACCCCCGCGGACAATGTTCTGATTGAGGTGATCGTAATCCTTGACGAGACGACCGTCAAACAGTTAATAAGATTGTCATACAAACTCCTCGACCTCGTTACCGGACGCTCCACGGGCGCCAAGGGCGATGGCGAATGACCGCCGAACTCGAACCTCCCGGGACGGGCGACGTGCAAGGGCGGGCGGCGTTGCGCAAGGTCGCCCGGAGGCTCATCCCCTTCCTGTGCCTGCTGTACGCCTTCAACATCCTCGACCGGGCCAACGTCGGGTTCGCCCGCACGGAGATGGAGCGCGACCTGGGCATGAGCCCGCAGGTGTTCGACCTGGGCTACGGCCTGTTCTACCTCGGCTACCTGGCGTTCGAGGTGCCGAGCAACCTGCTTCTCCGCAGGTTCGGCGCCCGCCGCTGGATCGGCCGCATCATGATCAGCTGGGGGCTCGTCTCGTGCGCCACGGCCGCGGTGAACGACGCCTGGACCTTTTACTCGGTGCGCGTCCTGCTCGGGGTGGCGGAGGCGGGGTTCTTCCCGGGCATCATCCTGTACCTCACCTACTGGTTCCCATCCCGGGAGCGGGCCGGCGCGACCGCCTACTTCATGTTCGCCATCGCCCTGGCCAGCGTGTTCGGCAACCCCCTGTCCGGCTCCATCATGCAGTACCTCGGTGGCGCCGTGGGCCTGCAGGGGTGGCAGTGGCTGTTCGTCCTGGAAGGCCTGCCCTCGATCGTGCTCGGGGTCGTCGTCCTCTACCGGCTGCCGGACCGGCCGGCGGACGCCGGGTGGCTGACCGAGGACGAGCGGGCCTGGCTCGTGGACCGACTGCGGCGCGAGGAGCAGGAGCGGCAGCAACGCGTCGGCGCGCGGACCGGCTGGTGGCGATGCTGGACTGGCGCGTCTGGTTGCTGATCTGCCTGTACTTCACCGTAGCCGTCGGCTCCAACGCCGCGGGGCCCACGTGCCGAAACTCGTCGGAGGGCAGTTCCCGGACGCGGATAAGAGCCAGATCGGGCTCTTGACGGCCTTGCCTCATCTTTACGCCCATGCTCGCCATGGCGGTGTTCAGCGCCCACTCGGACCGGACCGGCGAGCGGCGGCTTCACGTCGCCCTCGCCGCCTGCTGGCCGCCTGCGGCTGGTCGCTCGAGCGCGGCGGCGGCGTCGCCGTGGCTGGTCCTACTTGGCTTCTGCCTGGCTCAGGCGGGAATGATGAGCATGTTGCCGACGTTCTGGACGCTGCCGACCTCGTTCCTCAGCGGCGCTGCCGCCGCCGGGGGCATCGCCCTAATCAATTCGGTGGCGAACATCGGCGGGCTATTCGGGCCGACGATCCTCGGCCGGCTCGGCCTGTGGTCCATGGCGGTCACCCTGCTTCTCGGGGCCGGCTTGGCCGTGTGCGTTCGCCCGGACCGAACCGAAGGGGGGAGTCAGCGTGCCTGAATCGCGATTTGACCTGACCGGGCGGGTGGCCCTCGTCTCCGGCGCGGCCAGCGGCATGGGCCGGGCCATGGCCCTGGCGTTCGCCGAGCACGGCGCCGACCTCGTGCTCGCCGACCGCAACGCGGACGGCCTGGGGAAGACGGCGGGCCAGATCACGCAGCTGGGCCGCCGCGTGGTGCCGGTCCCCTGCGACGTGTCTGAGCCTGGGCCGGTCCGCGAGCTGTTCGCCCGGCTCGACGCCGAGTTCGGCCGCCTCGACGTGCTCGGCAACGTCGCCGGCGACGCCATCATGGCGAGGCCCGAGGAGATCACCCTCGACGAGGTCAAGCAGGTGCTTCAAAATCTCGTCGTGGGCCGGTTCTGCATGTGCCAGGAGGCGGGCCGCCGGATGCTGCCGGCCGGGCGCGGCAGCATCATCAACATCGGCTCGCTGGCGAGCATTTCCTCCCTCGGCCGCGGCCACATCGCCTACAGCATGGCGATGGGCGCCGTCGCCCAGATGACGCGAGAGCTGAGCACGGAGTGGGCCGGCCGAGGCGTCCGCGTCAACGCCGTCCTGCCGGCCCAGGTGGTCAACCCCAGCCTGGAGCAGCGCATGGCCGCCGACCCCGGCCTGAAGGACCGCTGGCTGCGCGGCATCCCGCGCGGCCGGCTGGGCCAGCCGTCCGACATTCAGGGGTTGGCGGTGTTTCTGGCCTCCGACTCCTCGTCGTGGATCACCGGGGCGCTGATCCCGATGGACGGCGGCAACCTCGCCATGAACGCCGGGGGGACGATCGGGCAATGAACGACCTTTTGTCCCTCTACCGAGAGATGCTCCTCATCCGCCGCTGCGAGGAGCAACTGGCCCGGTGCCACCAGCGCGGCCTCGTCCACGGGGCCTGCCACACCTACGTCGGGCAGGAGGCGATCGCCGTCGGCGTCTGCTCCCACCTGCGGCCCGATGACGTCGTCTTCAGCACGCACCGCGGCCACGGGCACGCCCTTGCCAAGGGGGTGCCGCCGGTGCAGCTCATGGCCGAACTGTTCGGACGGGAGACGGGCTGCTCGCGCGGCCGGGGCGGCAGCATGCACCTGTTCGCACCCGAGGTCGGCCTGATGGGCACCAGCGGCATCGTCGGGCCGTGCATCCTCCAGGCCGCCGGAGCGGGGTACAGCTTCTCGCTTCTTAAGACCGACCGGGTCGCCGTCGCCTTCTTCGGCGACGGGGCGGTGAACAACGCCGCCTTCCACGAGGGCTTAATCTGGCGAGCATCTGGAAGCTGCCGGTGCTGTTCGTCTGCGAGAACAACCAGTTCGCCACCGAGGTGCCGTTCGCCTACGCGGCCGGCAACCCGAGCGTCTACGGGCGGGGTGCGGCCTGCAGGTTGCCGGGGTATCAGGTGGACGACGGCAACGATGTCCAGGCGGTCTTACAGGTCGCCGGCGAGGCGGTCCGGCGGGCGCGCGCCGGCGAGGGGCCGACGCTCATCGAATGCCTGACCTACCGGACCCGACCCCACGCCGAGGGCATGGGCGACTTCACCTACCGCAGCCGCGAGGAGGTCCTTCAGTGGAAGAAGCGCTGCCCGATCCTGCGTCTACAGCAGCGGCTGGTGGGCGAGGTCAAGGCTACGGAGGCCGAACTGGGCGAGGTCGAAGCGGAGGTCCAGCGGCAGGTCGAGGACGCCCAGAAGGCTGCCGAGGCCGCCCCTGGCCCGACCCGGCCACCGCGGCGACCCACGTCTATTCTGAGCCGCGGCCCGTGGGGCCGCCGCCCCAGCGTCCAGCCGCGAGGCTGACCTTCATGCAGGCCACGCTCGAAGCTCTGAGCGGGGAGATGGCGCGAGATGATACCATCTTCGTGCTGGGCGAAGGCATCGGCCGCGCGGCGGCAACTTCAAGACGACGGCCGGCCTGTTCGAGAAGTACGGGCCGGCGCGGCTCCGCGACACGCCCATCAGCGAGCGCGGCTTCGTCGGCCTGGCCTGCGGGTCGGCGATGACCGGGACGCGCCCCGTCGTCGATTTCATGTTCGCCGACTTCGTGCTCGACAGCCTGGGCGAGATCATCAACCAGATCGCCAAGATGCAGTACATGTCGAGCGGCCGGCTCCGGATGCCGCTGCTGCTGCGCGGCTGCGTCGGCGTCGGCCATTCCGCCGCCACGCACCACTCCGGAAGTTACTACCCAATCTTCGCCCACGTCCCTGGCCTGCGGGTCGTGGTGCCGTCGAACCCTTACGACGCCAAGGGCCTGCTCACCCACGCGGCCGCTGCCACGAGCCAGTCGTCTTCCTGGAGCACCGCGAGATCCTCGGCGTGAAAGGGCCGGTTCCCCCCGACGACTACGAGATCCCGTTCGGCCAGGCGGCGGTCGTCCGGGAGGGCCGCGACGTGACTGTGGTGGCCCTGGCCGTCGCCTTGGTCCACCACACCCTCAAGGCGTGCGAGGCGGCTTGAAGCAGGAGGGCATCGACGTCGAGCTGATTGACCCTCGCACCGTGGCGCGCTCGACGTGGAGACCATTCTGAAATCCGTTCCAGAAGACGGGACGCCTTCTGATCGTGGACGAATCGTTCGGGCCGTTCGGCGTCGGGGCCGAGATCGCCGCCCGGGTGAGCGACGAGGGGTTCGACGCCCTGGACGCGCCCGATCCGGCGGTTGAACGGCGTCCGCACGCCGACGCCGTACAGCCCGGTTTTGGAGAAGGCGATCATTCCCGGCCCCGACGACATCGTCCGGGCGGTCCGCGATCTGGTGGCGGAGTGACGGAGGGCCGGAGATGGCGAACGAGATCGTGGTGCCCCGGCTCGGCTGGAACAGTGGAACAGGGGACGTTTCTGGGCTGGCTCAAGCGCGACGGGGAGTCGGTCCGGGCCGGCGAGCCGTTGTATCGGCTGGAAGGGGACAAGGCCGAGCAGGAGATCGAGGCGACCGATTCCGGGGTGCTCCGCGTCGCCCCGGACGGTCCGGCCGAGGGAGACGTTGTCGCGGTGGGCACCGTCCTGGGCCACCTGGTAGGGTCTGGGGCGGGCGAGCCTGCTCCAGCAGCCCAGCGCGCGGTCACGCACTTCCTCCCCTCTCCCCCGAGTACGGGGGAGAGGGGTCGGGGGTGAGGGGGTGCGAGCAACACGCCCCTCACCCCTAACCCCTCTCCCCCTGAAACGGGGGAGAGGGGGACCGGAAAGCGGTGTCGCCGCGCGCCCGCCGTGCCGCCCGCGAGCGCGGCATCGACCCGTCAACGGTGTCCGGGACCGGGAGAAACGGCCGGGTCCGCGAGCGGGACCTCCTGGCCTACGCCGTCCGCGCCCGAGCCGTCTTCCACACCGGCCCGGGTCCGCGGATCTTACCCACCCGGCGGGCGATCGCGGACCGACTGCTGCACAGCCTGCGAACCACCGCTCCCGTCACGCTTACGACGACGGCCGACGCGGCCAACTTGGTGAGCCTCCGCGGACAGTTCCGGGCCGTGGCGACCGACGCCGTTCCCAGCTTTACCGACTTCCTCGTCAAGCTCACGGCCCTGGCGTTGCGGCGGCACCCGACCCTCGCCTCGCGGCTGGGAGGAGGACCGAATCGTCCCACCAACTGAGATCCACATCGGCCTCGCCGTGGACACCGAGGCCGGCCTACTCGTCCCCGTGATCCGCGACGTGCCCGCCCTGTCGATTCGGCAAATCGCGCGGCAGACGCGAACTCGCCGAGAAGGCCCGGCAGCGGCGGCTGACCTCACGGGACATGGAGGGCGGGTCGTTCACGATCACGAACCTCGGCATGTTCGGGATCGACGCCTTCACGCCCATCATCCACTGGCCCCAGTGCGCCATCCTCGGCGTCGGCCGGATCGAGCAGCAGCCGGCGGTCGTCAACGGCCAGGTCGTGCCGCGCGACCGGCTGACGCTCAGCCTCACGTTCGACCACAGGGTGGTGGACGGCGCCCCGGCCGCGCGGTTTCTCCAGACTCTGTGTCGGGGGATCGAGAACCCCTCTGCCTGGCTCGTCGAATGAGGGGGCCTGGCCTCGACGTGCCGCGGTTCATTGGTTCAGGGTTGGGAAGGCTGACGTGGTGACGGCGTAGGTGCGCTCCCGACGCCACGAGTCAGCGGATAGGCCCCCTCCTGGGCCAGGAACGGCAGTAACAGCATCGGACCCAGCCGGTCGGCCTGGTGCTCGTCGCGCACCTGCTCCAGGCCGACAGTCATCCCCTCGTGCCCGACCGCGGGCCCTGAGCGGTACGTGCCGAACAGGTGGTCCCACCACGGCAGACTGAAGCCGAAGTTGCTGTTGGTCTCGTCCGGGATGACGGAGTGGTGGACCCGGTGCATCTCCGGGGTCACCACCACCAGGCGGAGCACACGGTCCAGCCAGGCCGGTAGCCGCACGTTGCCGTGGTTGAACATCGACGTGGCGTTGAGCAGCACCTCGAACGCCACCACCGACGCCGCCGGCGCGCCGAGGAGCACCACGGCCCCGAGCTTGATGGCCAGGGACAGGAGGATCTCCAGCGTGTGAAAGCGGACCCCTGTCGTGGCGTCGAAATCGAGGTCGGCATGGTGGACCAGGTGCAACCGCCACAACAGCGGCACGGCGTGGAACATCACGTGCTGTAGGTAGACGGCCAGGTCCAGCGCGACGACTGACAACGGGACAACCAGCCAGGCGGCCAGTTCGACGTTGTTGAACAGGCCCCAGCCGCGCTGCCGGGCTACCAGCGCGGCCGCGACGGCACCCATCGGCAGCAGGAGGCGGGCCGCGAGCGCGTTGATAACGGCCACGCCGAGGTTGCTGGCCCAGCGTGCCGGCCGGCGGACCTTGAGGGGACGTCGAGGGGCCAGGGCCTCCCATAGCATCATCGCCAGGAGCACGGCGGCGAAACAGCCGAGCCGGACGATTGGCTCGTGGCCCACCAGGTCCATCGGCCCCTCCTTCCCATGCCACCACAGGAACGGCAATACGACCGCACGGTCACGCTACCACGGAAGCGCCCCTGGGCGTACCACCGCGTCCGTGATAGCTGGGCCCGCGGCCATAAGACTGCCTTATGGCACAGGAGGGCATTCCAGGTGAGGGCCGATCAGTTCGAGGAAGAGGCGGGCGGGGATGGGCAGCGCGCGGCGGCCGTCCCAGACGGCGAAGATCTCCCGGTCCAGCCGCAGGCCGTCCACGGTCAGCGCGCGGAACTGCCCAGCCCGGACCTCCTTTTGAATGGCGTGGCCTGACAGGACGGCGAGGCCCAGACCGCGGAACACCGCCTCCTTGATGGCCTCGTTACTGCCCAGTTCCGCGACGACCTGAAGGTCGGCGAGCGACCGACCAGCCCCGCCAGCGCACCACCTCCAGGCAGCCGCGCGACCCCGACCCGACCTCGCGGAGCAGCAGCGGTAGTCGGCACACCTCCGCCAGGGGGACCTGCTCGCGACCGGCCCAGTCCGGGTCGGCGGGCACGACCAGGGCAAGGGTGTCGTGGCCGAGACGGCGGTACTCCCAGTGGGGCTCGGGGGCACGGCGGCCGACCAGGCCGAGGTCAGCCCGCCCGTGGCTGAGCTGCTCGAACACCGACTGGCTGTCGGTGACGGTGGCCTTGACCTGGATCAGTCGGTGGCGAGCCCGGAGGAGGACAACAGCCCGGGGAGCAGGCACTCGCCGGGAACGGAGCTGGTGGCCAGGATCAACTCGCCGGCCACGGGGGTGGGGACACCGCTGATCTCCTCGCGCGCCTGGCGGTGCAGGTCGAGGATGCGCTGGGTGAACTCGTGCAGGCGCCGGCCGGCCTCGGTCAGGGTGACGCGGCCACCGCGGCGGCGGAACAGCGGGGTGTCAAGCTCCCGCTCCAGGGCGGCGATGCGCTGACTGACGGCGGCCTGGGTGAGCCCCAGAGACCGGGCGGCGGCCGTGAAGCTGGACAACTCGGCGGCCCGGGCGAACGTCTCCAGGTGTGGCAACTGGTCGGCCGGCATGGGGCCTGCTTCCTGGGGCGCGGGGCGGACGCGGGTCGCCAGGCGGCCCGCCCCGGTCATCCTCCCAAAACTTGGCGGGAGGTCAAGGTGCAAGCGCCCACCTGGCCAGAGGTGTCCGCGCCGCCGCGTCCATCGGACGCCCAGTGAGGCCCGGCTAGACGGGCTCGGTTTCCCGGCCCAGCTCTCCGAGGCAGGTCTCCAGCTCGTCCTGCCCGAACGGCTTGGCCAAGGCGAGGAGGAAGCCCTCTGGCGGGGCGTCAGCCTCGAGCCCAGCCCCGGTCATGAGCACGCAGCGGAGGCCGGGCTTGACGGCGTCGAGCCGCCGGCGCGTTTCCAGGCCGTCCGCGCCGGGCATGCGCAGGTCGATGAGGGCCGCGTCGATCTCGCCGGCGTGCTCGCGGAGGAGGCCCTCAGCCTCCGCGCACCCGCGCGCGGGAAACGCGGTGAAGCCGAGGCGGCGGAGCCACAGTGTAAGTGAGTCGAGGATGAAGGAAGCGTCCTCGACGACCAGCACGCCGGACAGACGCCGGGGGGGTGATGGCTTGGTCACGGTTGACTCCGGGGGAAGGGTCGCCAGTGACTGGGGGCTGCCACAGAGACACACCTTTTATCGCTCGCAGAAGTGGAAAGCGGACAAAGTGGGGAAAATAGGCAGACTGGCGACTGGCCCATTTCAGGCGGGGTGGAGTTCGGCGAGTCGGGGTCAACCCGACCGTCGAAAGGGCCAGGCGCGGAGGACGCTGACGAGCCGGCCCTCGGCGTTCACTTCGTAGAGGGCCGCCACCCCGTGGCCGAAGGCGATTCGCTGGTGGTCCGAACCGCGCGACTCCCCCAGTCCGCCGGGGTCTGTCCTAAGCCGGCTCCACAGGACGGCCAGCGCCGCCTCCAGGGCGACCCGGGTCGTGGCGCAACTCTCGAGCCAGGCTCCGTGCAACTCGGTGAGGGCCTCGCTCGGCATGTGGACGTTGAACATCGAGGCTTCCGGGAGTGACGAGGGGAAGGTGCTCCCGCGATAAGGGGCGGGCACTACTCCCTTCATCGCCGGCGGCGGACTCTGGCGGACAGGGCCGGCGGTCGGTGTGCAACGGCCCTCAGCGTGGCGGTCCCTGGCGGCCACCCTTGCGGGACGCCGCCGCCAGGCGAAGCCCCAGGCGCATGGCGCGGACCTGCCTGGCCGCAAACACGAAGTGGCTCTCGATGCCGCGGCGGGCGGCGGTCGCCGACGAGAGCGGGTGACCCGGGTCGTGCTCATCGACCCAGGCCAGGCGGCTCAGGGCGTCGGCCTCCGCCTCGTTGAGAAGGCCCTCGTCCCCCAGGGCGTTGGCTAGATGGGCGGCCCCGATCAGGGCATGGCAGCACGCCTCCAGCTGGCGGGCGGCGAACGCCTGGGCCCCGACCTCCCGTAACCGATCGTGCAGACGTCTCAGCTCGGCCTCAGACACGGTGTCCGCCCTCTGGGGGCCCACTCGTGCTGTGCAATTGCCGCGCCAGGAGAGTTCAGGCGGCGGCGCAGGCGGGTCGCTGGGGGTGGGTGGAGACAAATGCGCGGATGGCCTGATCACGGGCGGACCGCTCGCGCTCCAGCTCGCCGAGCAACACCTTGCGCCCCTCGCGGAGGGCCTGGCGGACGTAGGCCAGGCGGCGGCGGGCTCGCCGCTCGACCTCGGCGGTTTGGTCGCCGGGGCGTTTGGCCTGCTCGCGGGCGACCGCCTCGGCCAGTTGCTTCAGCCACTCGACGTGAAAGACCCTGTGGGTGACGGCGCACCGGTTGTGGTACAGCCGGGCAGAGTCCTCCAGAAGGTCCTCCAGCAAGGTCGGCGGCTCCGTTATGTACACGCGGTACGGCACGGCCTGATTCTCCAGTCGATCAGATTGCGGTTGGGTGGGCCGGTATTAGTCTCCCATCCTGTACCTTAGCCTAAGGAGTTGGGGCAAGACGGATCGGGCGCCGGGCCCGGCCCCCTTGCGGCACCGCGATCTAATAACTCCATCGCGACCACGCCCCCCACCGGACGCGCCGGTCCGCCCCCGGTCACCGGAAGAGCCTCGGGGCCAACTCGTTGAGGTATTGCCTCCAGTTGATCCACGTGTGTCCACCGCCGGTGACCTTCAGCTCGTGCTTGATCCCGTGCTTCTCGAACAGCTCGGCCAGGGCTTTCGACCCGGCCTGGGCGAAGTCCTTGTCCCCCACCGTGATCGCCAGCAGCCGGACTGACTTGTTCACCTTCTCGGGGTCCTTGAAGAAGGCCTCGTTCTGCCTCTCGAACCCCCCCGGGTTGCCGCCGAACAGCCCCGCACTCCAGATGGCCACGTAGCCGAACTGGTCCGGCTGGGTGGTCAGGACGCGTGTCGCCTGGCCGCCGCCCATCGACAGGCCGGCCAGGGCCCGGTGCTCGGGACCGGTCCGCACCCGGTAGTGCTTCTCGACATGGGGGAGGACGTCCTTGAGCAGCTCGTTGGTGAACCGGTCCTGCAAGGCGGCCCTCGCCGCCGGGGTTGTCGTGTCTCCGGCCTTGAGGCTTGCCGGCCGGGGGAGGCTCCCGTTGGGCATGACGACGAGCATCGGCCTGGCCTTCTTGGCGGCGATCAGGTTGTCCAGGATGAAGTTCGCCCGGCCGACCGTGCCCCACCCGGAATCCTCGTCCCCTCCGCCGTGGAGGAGGTAGAGCACAGGATACCGTTGAGTGCCTGCGTCGTACCCTGCCGGGGTGTAGATGTGCATCCGCCGCTGCTGCCCCAGGGTCGTGGACCGATACCAGACCTGGCGAACGTCGCCGTGCGGCACCGCCTTGTTGTCCTGGAAGTCGGCCTCCGGCCCCGGGAGGAAGAACATGTTGTCCAGGCTGGTCACCCCCTGCTTGATGGTCGCGTTCTTCGGGTCAAGGGTGCGGACGCCGTCCACCGTGAACACGTAGCTGTAGAAGTCGGGGGTGAGCGGTCCCGCGGTCGCGGACCACACGCCGTCGTCCCCCTTCTCCAGCTTCATCGGTGGGCCGGTCATCCAGTCCCCCCGGAGGGTGACCTCCGCGGCCTTCGGGGCATAGATGCGGAAGGTGACCTTCCGGTCCGGGCGGACCTCTGGGGACACCAGCCGGTCGTTCGGGGTCGGCTGTCGCTTGGTGGGCTGGCCGGCGGCGGGGGCAATCGCCAGTCCAACCAGGCCAAGGATGGCGAGCTTGGCACGTGTCATCACAAGCCTCCGGTTCGGTGGTGGAAAGGGGCGGCTGTCGTCCGCCTCCCTCGTTATAGGCATACCGCGCCAGAAACCGCTAAGACGTGTCCGGCCGTCGGCGGGGACGTCGAGGGAACCACCGGAATGAAGTTACAACCCGCCACGTCTGAAAGGTGGACCGCCATGCACCAGGAAATGACCGCCGACAACGTCCACCAGCTGATCGTCGAGCGGCGGCAGGCCCTGGCCGAGGTGGAGCAACTTGAGGGCCTGCGTCCGGGGTTATTCGCGGCGTTCGGCCTCGCCGGGCTTCTGGCGATGTTGGCGTCGGTCTTCGGGGCGGGGTAGCGACGCGACGTGAGACCCGACGGGGCCCCGCGGCATTGCCGCGGGGCCCCTTGTGCTTTTGAGATGCCGGGGTCACGGGTCAGCCTTGTTCAGGCAAACGCCTTCCGCAGCAGCGCCAGGCTCTTGGGCACCGCCGTCTTCGGGTCGTCCTTTCCTTCAAACTCCAGCGACACGTAACCGGTGTAGCGGGCCTCGCGCATGATCCCGGCAATCCGGTCGTAATCGAGGTCGAGGGTGTACCAGGTGCCACCACCGTAGTAGGTCTTCGCCTGAAGCAGGACCGTCTTCGGGGCGAGCCTGGCCAGCTTGTCGTAGGGGTCTTCCAGGAAGTTCCCGGTGTCGAGCGTCACCTGTAGCCAGGGCGACTTCAGCGCGTCCACGACGCGGAGCACCCCTTCCGGGGTGCGGCCCAGGCCCCAGTGGTTCTCCAACCCCATCGTGACGCCGCACCGCTCCGCGGTCTTGAGGCACGCCGCGAAGCTGTCGATCACCCACCGGAACCCGTTCTCGTCGGTGTGGCCGGGCCTCGGCTCTTCCGCCCCGCGGTGCTTCATCAGGTCGTCAAAGTTCTTCCGGGTTCCCCATGTACCGGTGTTGACGCGCATCGTCGGGATGCCCATGGCGTAGGCCATCTCGATCTGGCGAACCGTCAGGTCGATGTTCTTCTGCCTCGTTTCCTTGTCGGGGTACAGGAAGCCCTGGTGGGTCGAGAAGCCGCACAGGTCCAGCCCGTTGAGGAACGCCCGCCGCTTGATCTTCTGCAAGGCGGCGTTCGACTCGTCGGTCATCTGCCGGTGTAACACCTCGACGCCGTCGAAGCCCATCTCGGCGGCGAGATCGACGCACGCCTCGACGTCGCGGAGGTGCTTGTGCCGGAACTGCCAGAACGAGTAGGTCGAGACGGCGATGCGATTGGCCCGGTGGTGGGCCTTCTTGGCGGGGCCTGCGGCGGCGAGCGCCGGCACGGCGGCGAGGAAGCCGCGTCGGTCGAGAGGCATGGGGTCGTCCTCGGTCGGGGATGGGTTTCGGCTGGGTTCAATATATCCCTCCGGCCGAGGACGGCGCCCGGTGATCAGGGCGTCTTCCACTCGACGTGCATGCGGCCGGTCGAGTCGATGAGGTTCACCTGGGTGTCGGTCAGGGATCGGATGCGGTAGCTGAGGATCTGCCCCTGGAGGTCGCGCTCGGTCGAGGCGGTCACGCGCACCACGATGATGCCTTCCTCGAGCCGCCACGCCCCCGACGTCCGAACCGGTTCGCGGAAGATCTTGCGGAAGCCTTGCTTCGGCGTCCGCGTCGAGGAAAAGCTTCCATCGGGGTTGAACGTGACAAGCACGACGTCGTCGTTGTTCTGGTGGCCCCAAGTGCCGATGAGTTTCTGCCGCGTCTTCGCGGCTATTTCTGCCGCGGTCGGGGTGGCCGGCACGGGAGGCTTTTTCTCGACGACAACCGGCACGGTCCGGTTGACCGTGGTTGCCCGCGCCACCTTTTCCCGCTTCATCCACATCAGCAAGTTATGCGATCCTTTCGGCGACCCGAACTCGCTCGGCGGCGATTTCGCCTCCGGCGGGGCCAGGCAAACCACCAAGGAGTCGCCGTCGAGCATGTAGATACCCTTGCTACGAGTCCGGCCGTGACCGGCCAGGTCAATCGCCTTGGGCCTCACGTCCGGCGACAGGACGAATGCTGCCTCATGCAGCTGGAAGTTCTCCGGGTTGATGAACGACAACACCGAGCCTTTGATGGTGATTCGGCCTTCGTAGATGAGGTGCGACTTGACCACGCTGTCGGCGACAATTTCGCCGTTGTCGAGGACGGAGGTGATGTTCCAATTCCCCTGTAGCCGCTCGCGCTCCTGGTCGCCGCCTGCTGTCGTCGCCAGGCCGAGAAACGCCAGGCCCGCCAGGAGCACGGGGCCGGTCCATGTGCGCATGATCGCGTCTCCTTCCGCGAAGGGTGAGAAGAGGGTTAGAAGCCCGATTGTCCCGGCCAGGCCGCTGGGCGTCAAGGCAGGAACTGGACCGGCGGGGGCAGAGGGGGGAGCGACGCCAGTCGGCCGGTCAACGCCCGCCGAGGAGCTTGCCGAGCAGGTTGTCCTGCGGGTAGCTGTGCCCCAGGTGCTGGCGAAATCCCTCGGCGAACGCCACGCCGGCCTCCCGGCCGCGGTGGGCCGACCAGTCACGCATCGACTGGACGTAGTGGTCCATGCCGTGGTGCTTCAGCAGCCACTCGCGGCTGGCGCTGGCGTGGACCGCGAGCATGTCCCCTTCAACCCGATCACCCGCTAACGTCGAGGCGGAAGCCCGGCGGCACTTCGCGGCCGAGTGGGTCCTTCCCCTCGATCAGGTCGCAGTAGTAAAGGTGAGGGATGTGTTCGAGGGGCGGCGGCATGCCGCGCTCGGCCAGGAAGTTCGGCACGGCGGCAGCGAACGCGGCAGCCCGCGCCAGCGTGCTCGTCACCTCGTGGTCCAACATGTAGTCGGCGGGGCTGTGCGTCAGCACGACTCGGGCGCGGGTCGTGCGCATCAGCCGCACCACCTTTTCCAGCGCGCTTTCACAGTAGAACACCCGTAAGTCGCGCTCCTCCAGGCAGTGGTAAGTCGCCCCGAGCAGCGCGGCTGCCCTTGCCCCTTCCGCGCGGCGCAGGGCGGCGATGGCGTCGGCGTCCAGCTCGGCGGAGCCGCAGTCGCCGGGCGTCATGCTGGCGATGTGGGCCTCCCAGCCGTGCTCCCTGGCCAAGCGGATCAGCGTGCCGGCGCAGAGGAACTCCGCGTCGTCGGGGTGGGCCAGCACACTGAGAACGACGTTGGCCATCGCGGCTCACTTGCCCTTGGGCATGCGGTCACGCGCGTCGGGCGGGGCCGGCGGCGTCAGCTGCCGCCCCTCGGAGCCGGGGGGGCGGCCGGGCATCCCCTCCGGGGGCGGGCCGGACGACTGCCGCGTCAACAGCCCCATCCTCTCCAGCACGGCATCGCGGGCATGCTCGGAGAGCAGGGGTTGGCCCTCGTCGTCGAGCAAGTCGTACGGCCCGCGTGTCAGCGAGCCCTTGAACAATTCCGGGCCTGTCGGTGGCACCAGCGGGAGCACCTCGGCCACCTTGAGGACGGTCTCCTTCAGCTTCCGCCCGTCGAACCGGTTAACCAACCGGAGGTAGCGAATTTCGTACTCGGCCGTCTGCTCCTGGATGAACGTGTCGCGGCGGAAGTCCTTGTTCTTCAGCAGCACCAGGTCGCGCCACGCCTCCAGGGGCGAGAGCTTCTTGCCACGCCACTCCTCGATGGACGGCTCCTCGCGGGGAGTCCGGTACAGGTCAAGGGCCGGGCGGGGCGAGCCGGACATGTCGAGCATCTCGGCCTGGTAGAACAGCTTGCGGCAGGCGACGGTCTCCTCGCGCTGCTCGACCATGGCGCGGTTGAGGTGGTGCGGGAAGTTGCTCAGGTTGCGGTAGAACTCGTACTCGAACATGAACCGGGCCGCATCCCACTCCTGTTTCTCCTCAGGGCTCCTGAAGTCCTCGTCACGCATCGGCGGGGGCATGCTGTTGACGGGCATGCGATGTTTGCGGGCGAAGCGCGCGGCGGCCTCGCGGGTGTTCTGCTCGGCGGCCGGGTTGGGGAACACCATCAGGTTACGCTCCCCGGAGTCGCGCCACGCCCGGGCCGACCGCGTCCAGGCGTCGCGCGACCACGCCTTGCCGCCCCCGTAGCGGAAGGAGGCGTTGGCCGGCAGCGCCCCGCGGGACTCGGAGAACCAGTCGCCGACGTCCCAGCCCTCCCCGTCGTACCACCCCTCCTGTTGGAGCCGCTCGGCCATGTAGCGTGTCCCCTGGGCGGGGTAGTTGCGGAACAGCAACGTCGTCATGTGCTTGGGCCGCCGCTGGTGGGCCGGGTCGGTGATCGGCTCGCTGTTGCCGGGCAGCTTCTTGTCGGCGGGCGGCAACGGCTCCTGGGCGTAACAGAACCAGGTGTGCGCGACGCCGAACGCATCGACGTCATCCCCGAGGTTAGACGTCGAGGTCAGCGCCGACGGGTCGAACGGCTTCTCGTGCGAGGGCGGCAGCGGCGGGAACCGGGCGGTCACCGGTAGCTGGACATCCTTCTTCCCCGGGTCCCACGTCCGCGCCTGCGACGGCACCCCGGCCGAAAGCAATTCCACCTGGAAGATCGACGGGACGCTGTAGTTGTCCTCGAGGAACTGCACGAGCTGCTGGGGCGTCTCGCAGGTGAACTGCTTCCGCCGGTCCCGGGCGGACTCCCGGTGCATGCCTTCCTTGAGGCGGCGGGCCAGCTGGGGGTGCTGCCGGCAGAACGTCTCGAACTCGGCCCAGTTGAACTCGGGGCCCTGGTCGGTTTGCTTCCAGAACCGGGCCGGGTCGCGCTCGTTGGGCGGGATCAGGGTCAGCTGGAACAGCGACCGCTTGTAGTTCGTCTCGTCCGACTGGCAAATCTTGTGCTGGGTGTAGAACCCGATCGACCAGCGCAGGTCGGGGTGGTACATGTTTTGCCGCTCGCCCTCGGCGAGCAACTCGACGCCGCGGGTGATGTAGAAGTACTTGTCGCGCACCCGATCCGACTCGACGGAGACGTTGTACGCCAGGTTCCAGCTCTGGAACAGCCACGGCGTGATGAAGTGCGGCTGGAGTTTGGTGAGGGAGCGGACGAGCACCTCCAGCTCGTTCCATTGGTTCTTTTTCTGCTTCTCGATCGCGTTGGCCCACAGGACGCAGGTGGCCAGCCCGCGGGAGCCGGTCAGCCCGAGGCGGACGACCGCGCCGGTCAGCTCGACCTCGCCGCGCGACTGCTCGCGGATGGCCAGCCGCTCGGCCAGGCCGTCGATGACCCCGTTCCGCCAGATGACCGACAGGGTCAGCAGGACCAGGATCAGGCCGAGGTAGAGGAGCTTCCGCTGCCGGACCTGCTGCTGATACGGGCTCGCCATGGTACAGGACTCCAGCGATCTTTCTCAATTATCAGGTGGCACCCGCGATCTCGCGCCAGCGCATCAGGTAGAACGCCAGCACGAACCACGGCAGGAGGTAGCCGACCAGGTGGAGGAACTCTAACCCCATCACCGACCCGGGGATGTTGAACCCCTCGGCGACGTAGGCGCTGAGGTCGTAGCGGTCGATGTCGGGGACGATGTCGCGGACGCGGCGGATGGTCCACCGGAAGGCGTCGTCGGAGCGACTGACGATCTGGTCGCCGACGGAGGCCGAGTCGGCGAAGCTGGCGCCGGACAGCTCCCGGCGGGTGATGCGCACCATCGCCTCCAGCGGCCCGCCGCCCTGGTTCTTGCCCAGGGCCACCTCATCGACGAAGCCCCGGCCGAACCCGCCAACGATCAGGACCGACACCACGAGGAAGGTGGTCGGGCCGTTGAGGTAGGTGCTGATGACGACGGCCAGGCCAATCACCAGGGCTAGCTGGAGCCAGATCCCGAACGCGCCCTTGAAGTAGTTGGCCGCGAACCGCGCCTTCTCCGACCCAGTTGGGTCATCGACCCGCATGTAGAAGTCGTACTTCGCCATGCCGACGTACTGGGTATAGCTGTCACAGGTGACGCGGCAGCGGAGCGGCACCTTGGCCTCGCCCAGGACCTTCAGCTCGCTCTCGCGCTCGGGGTCGGCCTCCAGGGCGTTCTTGAACAGGCCGCCGGGCAGCGTGAAGAACTGGGTCCGGTAGTCGGTGACCGGCTGCGAGTTGATCTCGAAGTAGCCGTACTTCTCGGCCAGCTTGTTGCTCAGGTCCAGCTCCTTCTCCCCGAGCTTGCGACCCTCCTCGCGCTCCTTGCGGAACAGCTCCTCGTTGCCCTTCCTGTACCGCCAGGTGAAGAAGCGGAAGGTGCAGTACACGTCCCGGCCCTCTTCCCCCTTCGTCGTTCGGTAGACGTCGAACCCGTACTCGCACCGGACCTCGGGTCGGGTGGCCAGTTCGGGGGGGACGACCAGGAAGTCCCACCGGGCCGTTTGGGGCTCCTGCCCGGGGTTGGGGCGGGTGATGTAGCTGCGGTACTCCCACTCGCGGCCGACGTTCGTCGCCTCGTTCTCCTTGTCCGTGTTCTCAAACCTCAGGGTGCCGTAATGCGCGACGCGCGCCTTGAGGCTCTCCGCGGACGCCTCCGGGTGGATCTCGCGGAGGATGTACAACAGGCCCAGCCCGGTCATCACCACCAGGACCAGCGTCATCAGACTCAGGAAGCCGAGGAACCGGCCCAGAACGATCTCGAACCGCTCGACCGGCTTGGTGACGATCGTGTGGATCGTCTGCTGCTTGATGTCCGCGGGGATGCTGAACGAGGCGAGAAGCGCCGCGGCAAATAGCAGCAGGAGCCGCTCGGCCAGGAAGGTGATGCCGACGTAGGTCCGCACCTGGTCCTTCGGGATCGAGGTGACGAACCAGCTGCCGAACAGGAACAGGAGCAGGAAGAACGAGAAGACGTAGAGCACGCGGCGGCGGATCGCTTCCTTGAAACTGAGCTTGGCCAGGGCGTAGACCCGGCGGAACCGCACCCGGGCGAGGTTGAGCAGGAACGGCAGGCCGACCGCGAGGACGGCGGCGCCGCCGGCGACGGTCAGCAGGATGTTGGGCAGGTCGAGGACGAACACGCCCGGCGGCGCGTCCACGCCGGCCCCGGCGAGCATGCCGAGGAAGGCGGCGGCGTAGGCAACTACCGAGACGCAGGTGGCGATCAGGAACAGGGCGGACATCCAGCCGGGCACGCTCTTGCGGTCCTCGGCCCGCCAACGGGGCAAGCCGACAAGGAGGAAGAGGACCAACCCGATCGTCGCGAAGCCTCCCGCCGACTGGAGCCATTGCAGCAGGCCGGCGGGCAGGTCTTCGAGCTTGGGGGGGTCACGGTCGAGCGCGATGACGGCAAACATGGGGTCGGCTCTCGGCTATCGGCTTGTCGGCTCTCAGCGGCGGTCCTGGATGGCGTCGGCGGGCACGCCGGGCCGCGGCTCGTTCTCGGCGCCCGGCTGGTAGCGGCGGCCGGGGTGGCGCTTACTCTCCTCGACGATGCGGAGGAAGTAGTCCTCCAGCGTCGTCGTCGGGTGGCCGACGGAATCGACCCGCCCGCCGTGCTTGGCGAGGACCTCCTCCAGCTCGCGGCGGAGCTGGTCGGTCAGCTGGATCTCGCTGGCCCGCAGCTCGACGCGGTTGACGTCCTGGAGCAGCGTCTTGACCTCGCCGTAGGCCTGCAGCTCGCCCTCACTGAGGATGGCGATGCGGTCGCAGACGTCCTGCACGTCCTCGAGGCGGTGGCTGCACATGATGACCGTCTTGCCCTGGTTGCGCAGCTCGACGATGAGGTTCTTCATCCAGCGGGCGCCGAGCGGGTCGAGGCCGGACGTCGGCTCGTCCAGGATGACCAGGTCGGGGTCGTTGATGAGCGCCTGGGCCAGGCCGATGCGCTGCCGCATGCCCTTGGAGTACTCGCGGAGCTTGCGCTTGCGGTCGTTCTTCAGGCCGACCTTCTCGATCAGCTCCTGGGCGCGCGTCTCGCGGGTGGCCGGGTTGAGGTTGAAGAGCCGGCCGTAAAAGTCGAGCGTCTCCTCGGCGTTGAGGAAGCGGTAGAGGTACGACTCCTCGGGGAGGTAGCCAATCTTCTCGTTCTTGGTGACGTCGGCGGCGGGCTTGCCGAAGAGGAACGCCTCGCCCTCGGTCGGGAAGAGCAGGCCGAGCAGCAACTTGATGGTCGTCGTCTTGCCCGAGCCGTTGGGGCCGAGCAGGCCGAAGATCTCTCCCTTGCGGATCTCGATGTTGAGCGCCCGCAGGGCGGTCTTTTTCTGGCGGCCCCAGAAGTCGCGGTAGATCTTGGTGAGCTTTCGCGTCTCGACGATCACTTCGTGGGTCACGACACCACCTCGTTCATGGGGGGGACGACCGGTCCCCCAGGCACCCCTGGGACGCGCTATCACGGCCGCGGAGGATGATAGGCCTGTAGGTTGTTACGCGGGGCATCGGCCGGGCGTTCGCGCGAATTGCGCGCGGGCCTTCTTGTTCTAGCCCCGCCCGCCGATTCCGGATAGCTCCTCGACGGCGGGCCGTGCGTTCCCGGAGCTGGTGCCGTCTCAAGCGGCGAGCAGTGCGGGGTAGGCCCCGCCTGCCGGGCGGGGCTTCCGCCGGTCCCGCCCGGCAGGCGGGACCTACCCGAACGGCCTCCCCATTCATTAAGGCGATGCGGAACTTGGCGACAACCCCCTCGTCCAGCTCGATGCCCAGCCCCGGCTCCTCCGGCACGCGGATGTCGCCGTCGATCACCAGGAATCGTTGCCGCATCAGCGTCTGCCGAAGCGGCCCCTGCTCGACGCAGTACTCGAAGTAGTGGGGGTTGGGAAGTGCCGCCACGAAGTGCAGTGAGGCGGCGATGATGACGCCGGTCTTGTAGGAGTGGTTCACGCAGAGCCGGTGCCGCTCGGCGGAGTCCCAGCCGATGCGCTTCGACCCGTCCAGGCCGAGGACGTTGTCGGCCACGGGCAGGGCGTGCCGGGAGTCGGTCGTGCGGGCAAACCGCTTGACCGTCTTGGCCCGAATCCCTGGGCTCTCATCAGGGCAGATCCCTTCCCACCTTGAGCCGGTGGACCTCAGCGCGGAGGCGGCGCAACTCGTCCTCGGCGGGGGACGGGTTGCCGTGGCCGGGGAAGGCGGCCTCGCCCTTCTCCCGGGCGGCGGCCCGCCAGTTGCGGAGGCAGTTCTCGCCGACCCCGAGGCGGCGGGCCACCTCGGCGACGGAGGTCCCTTGGTCGGTCAGCATGCGGACCGCCTGGAGTTGGAACTCGCGGGTGTAGGTCTTGCGTGCCATCGACGATCTCCTTAACTCGGAGTTTACACCCTTAACTCCGACTCCACCATCCTTGGGGAGGTTTACTTCCACCCACCTCTCCCGCCACCCACGACCACCCCACCAACGGAGGCAACACTGTATCTGCCCTCTCGTTCGGGAGGAGTGTAAACAGGGATTAATCCGTGTAACCTGCTCGTTACATCGGCGAACGTTCAGTTAGCGTGCTTCGCAATGCGAGGACGCTCCCCCATCAACAACATAGATCTGCGTAGGCAGCGGTTCCCCCTGACTCTGGCATGACAATTGCTATGTTCAGTCGGGATCAAGTTACACGCGGTGTTGCCCGAGGTAGTTGATCGATTCGTCTGAGTCGGTCTGGCCGGTGACGTTGCCGGTTCAATCTTAGTTGCTCCCTCTTCGTCGGGTGCACCGCTCCAACGGGGAGGTGTCTACATGAAGCGATCAGTGTTGCAAGTGGCCGTCCTCACGCTCTTGCTCGGCGCCGTCGGGCAGGCACAGGCGGGAGTCATCACTTTCGAGGGGCACCCTAACGACGGCTCCCTTGTCCAGTTCCAGGATGGTTTCACGTTCTCGTTTAACGCTTCCGGGTGGGGCATCTTCGCGGATAGCTTCGTGGGCGGGGGCGCGCCGTACACCCATAACGGAACAACGCGACTGGTTGCCAGCGGCGACCGTTCGAACTCAAAGGCGTTCGTCGATATCTCGGCAACGGATGGCTCTCTCTTTACCTTCAACGGTTTCGACGCGGCCACCATGTTCCCCGGCTTCACCGGGGGCATCGATGTCATCGGTCAGGTGTCCGGAGGCGGCACGGTGATGGCGTCGTTCTCGCTGACCGACCAGTTCGCCACCTTCGTGCTGCCATCGACTTTCATCAACCTCACCAGCGTCCGGGTGATCGATCAGTTTTCGGGCGCCTTCCGCCAGGAACCGGGGTTCTCGCTTGACAACCTGGTGGTGAACGAGTCCGTGACGGCTGTACCTGAGCCAACCTCCCTGGCGCTGCTTGGCCTGGGCGCTCTCGGCACGGTGGGGTACGGCTGGCGTCGGCGGAAATCGACTTGATGCTGCGCGGGGCGGGAGAACGCTTCAGTTCTCTAGACAACTGATCGTCACGAGCGATGACCAATCCGCGGCCTGCTCCTCAACGGGGCGGGCCGCTGTGGTATCAGAGCAGCCAAGAGGAGAGACCGGGACGCGGGACAGGCTTGGGATAGGCCAGGTGTGGTTCTGTACGTGGTCAATTCGCCGGCCTTGTTGGGAATCCCAGAAACGTCCGCGTCAACGCCCCGCCGGTCTCGACCAGCTCGCGCAGGCCGCGCTCGAAGTCGTCGAGCCGCAACGTCAGCGGCTCCGTCTTCTCCCCGCGCTCAACCGCCATGAGGGTGGCGCGGCGGAACAACTCGCGCAGGAACGCTGGGCTGGCCCCCTCGGTGCGGGCCAGCAGCGACGTGAAATTGATACCGCGGACGTTCAGCCCCTCACCGAAACGCTGGAACAACTCACGGCGGCATTCGAGGTCCGGCAGCGGGAAAAAGATCGCCTGATCGACCCGGCCCGGCCGCGCCGCCAGTGCCGGCTCCAGCGTCTCGGGGCGGTTCGTCGTCAGCAGGAAGACGATGTCGGCCCCGGCGGCGATGCCGTCCATCTCGTCGAGCAGTTCGTGCATCAGCGGCGTGTGGGCGTTGCGGCGGCGGTCGGTCGCGATCAGGTCCACGTCTTCTAGCACCACCAGGCTCGGCGCCAGAAGTCTCGCCAGCTGGCACGTCGCCCGCAACAGAGAGTACTGTCGGCCGGTTACCAGCAACACGGTCGCGCCGACGTTCGTCGCCAGGTAGCGGGTCACCAGCGTCTTGCCGGTGCCCGGCGGGCCGTGAAGCAGAACGCCGTGGCGGGTGCCCTGCCCCGCCTGGCGCAGCGCCTCGGCGTGGCGGAAGAAGCCGAGCACGTTTCGCTCGATGATCCCCAGCACCGCCTCGGGCAGCACGATCTGGTCGCGCTCGACGCGGCGGATGTCGTGGAACTGAACGATCAGGTCGGTCGTCTGCCCCCTGGGCCGGACCAGTGAGATGACCTGCCCGCGGTAGACGCTCTGCTCATTCGCCAGCCGGAGGATCTCGTTGAGCGACGTCCGCGCCGTCTCCTGGTTGCGGGCCAACAGCTGGAGGGTGGCCCGCTTGCTCGACTGCGACGAGCGGCCCTGGATGAAGACGCAGACAGGCTCGTTGCCGACCCGGATGAGGTACAGCGCGTTGCTGGCGCAGTGCATCGTTTCCTCGGTCGAGGTCGGCAACGGCTCCCAGACGATGGCGACCGGCTCGGGGTTGCCCTCCAGCAGGGCGACCAGTTCCAGCCCCTGGTAGCCGCCGACCTCGTCACCTTCCTCGTCATAGTTCGTCGCGTGGCGGACGCCGAACGGCCCCAGCGTGCCGGTGCGCTCTTGCAGCCAGTCCAGCGCCAGTTGCAGGTTGACGCGCTCCGCCGTGCGGGCGCGGTGGCGCAGCACCTCGCCGAGGTTCCAGCGCGGCCCGAGGTGCGCCTGGACGTGCCGGCGCAGGCCGAAGCGCCAGGAGGTGTAGAAGCCGAAGGCGATCCAGGCGCCGACGGAGGCGATGCCGGTGGCGATCGCGACCTGCTGCGAGGCGAACAGCACGGCGAGGATGATGGCGACGAAGCCGCCGCCGACCAGGAAGAACCACCACCACCCTCGCGACATAACGTTCACGCCTGCTGGAGGTCACGCAGCGTCTGGTCGATCACGGCGAGCTGCCCTTCCAGGTCCGCCACCTGGTCCTTGACCTGTTGCACTACCTCCGGCTTGGCGCGGTCGAGGAAGCCGGCGTTGCCCAACTTCGCCCTGGCGCCGGCCAGCGACTTCTCCTTCTCGCCGCGCTGCTTCGTCAGCCGGGCCACCTCGGCGGGGACGTCGATGAGGCCGGCCAGCGAGACGAACAGCTCGAAGTCGGGATGCACCATCGTCGCGGCCTGCGGCGGCTTGGTCACGTCAGGGCCGCACTCGATCTTGCCGGCCTTCGCCCGCATGGTCACGAACGGGGCCACGCTGCGGAGGTCTTCCGCCACGGCCTTCGAGCAGCGGATGCTGAGGTCGAGCGGCCGGGTCGGGTCGCTCGGCAGGTAGCGGATGCGCACCTCGCCGGCCAGGCGCACCAGGTCCTGCATCCGCTTCAGCTTCGCCTCCGTCGCCGCGTCGCGGAAGCCGTCCGGGTACTGCGGCCACGGAGCGATGACCACGCTCTCGGCGGTCGGCTCCGGCGCCGGCAGGCCGCGCTCGAACGCCGCCTCCCCCAGCGCCTGCCAGATCGACTCGGCCACGAACGGCAGGAACGGGTGCACCAGCCTCAGGATGCCGTCGAGCACCCCGGCGAGCACGCGCTGCACCACGGGCCGGCTGGCGGCGTCCTTGAGCCGGCCCTTGGACATCTCCACGTACCAGTCGCAGAACTCCGACCAGGTGAAGTCGTAGATCGTCCGGATTGCCTCGCTGAAGTGGTAGCCCTCCAGCTGCCGCGTCACCTCGTCGGCGGTCGTGGCCAGCCGGCTGAGGATCCAGCGGTCCTCCAAGGGTAGCTCTCCCACACTGAGCGCGCCGGGCGTGTAGCCTTCGAGGTTCATCAGCAGGAACCGGGCCGCGTTCCACAGCTTGTTGGCGAAGTTGCGGCCCATCTCGAAGTCTTTCGACGCCTGCCTGGCCGTCTTCAGCTCCGGGTCGTCCGCCGGCCAAGGCCCGCCGGGTCGGAACGGCGTCTTGCAGTTCGGGCAGACGAGCTTCTTCGTCCGCATGTACATGTGCTCTTGCTTGACCGGCACCATCTCCTGGCAGTTCGGGCACACGTTGCTGACCGGCAGCCGGCAGTCCTGCGTGTCGCCGGCCAACCAGCACATCTGAAACCGCAAGGCGTCGGTGCCGTAGCGGTCGATGATGTCGAGCGGGTCCACCCCGTTGCCCTTCGACTTGCTCATCGTCACCCCGAAGCCGTCGAGCAGTTTGGGGGTGATGTAGACGTGGTGGAACGGGATGTCGCCGGTGTTGTACAGCCCCGAGAGCACCATCCGGGCCACCCAGAGCGTGATGATGTCGCGGCTGGTCACCAGAGTGCTGGTCGGGTAGAAGTAGCGCAGCTCCGGCGTCTGGTCGGGCCAGCCGAACGTCGAGTACGGCCACAGCTGCGAGCTGAACCAGGTGTCGAGCACGTCCGGGTCCTGCTGGAACTGGTACTTCGCCCCCAGCGCGTCGGCCGGCAGGTCGGTCAGCGAACACACCAGCCAGCGGCCGTTCTCCTCGTCCAGCCGCCAGCACACGTCGTCGCGGCCGGCGAACGCCTTCTTCAGCTCCGCCTCGGGGCAGGTGGCGTACCACACCGGGATGCGGTGGCCCCACCACAGCTGCCGGCTCACGCACCAGTCGCGCTTCTCGCCGAGCCAGTCGAGGTAGGTGCGGGAGTAGCGCTCGGGGAAGAACTTCACCCGGCCGGACGTCACGGCGTCCATCGCCGTCTGTGCCAGGCCCGCCTTGCCGTCGGGCAAGTCGCCCATCTTCACGAACCACTGGTCGGACAGGTACGGCTCGATCGGCGTCTTGCTGCGGTCGCTGTACTTTAGCGGGATCACGCGGTCCTCGCGGCCCTCGAACAGGCTCAGCGCCTCCATGTCGGCCACCGCCGCGTCGCGCGCCTTGTAGCGGTCAAGCCCGGCGTACTTGCCGCCGTTGGCGTTGATCGTGCCGTCCGCGTTGAGGATGTTGATGATCCCGATCTGGGGGTGCCGCTGCCAGCAGGCGTAGTCGTTCGGGTCGTGCGCCGGCGTCACCTTCACGCAGCCGGTGCCGAGCGTCGGGTCGGCCAGCAGGCCGTCGGCGATGATCGGGATCTCGCGGTTCACCAGAGGCACCGTCACCGTCTTGCCGATGAGGTGCTTGTAGCGCTCGTCGGAGGGATGCACACACACGGCGGTGTCGCCGAGCATCGTCTCGGGCCGCGTGGTCGAGAAGCGGATGAACTCGTCGGGTAACTCCTTCACCGGGTACTTGAACGTCCAGAACCCGCCAGTCGTGTCCTCGGTGTACGTCTCGTCGTCGGCCACGGAGGTCTGGAGCTGGGCGTCCCAGTTCACCAGCCGCTTGCCGCGGAAGATGTAGCCGTCGCGGAACCAGTTGAAGAACGTCACGCGCACGGCCCGGCTACAGCCCTCGTCGAAGGTGAACCGCGTGCGCGGCCAGTCGCAGGAGCAGCCGAGGTCGCGGAGCTGGCCGAGGATGCGCCTCTCGTACTGGTCCTTCCACTGCCAGATGCGCCGCACCAGCTCGTCGCGGCCGAGGTCGCGTCTTGTCTTCTTCTCCTGGGCATAGATCAACCGCTCCACCACGGCCTGGGTGGCAATGCCGGCGTGGTCGGTGCCGGGCATCCACTCGGCGTTGTAGCCCTGCATGCGCCGCCAGCGGATGAGCACGTCCTGGAGGGTGTTGTTCAGGGCGTGCCCCATGTGCAGCGCGCCGGTGACGTTGGGCGGCGGGATGACGATCGTGTACGGCTCGCGCGACTCGTCGGGCCGGCTGTGGAAGTAGCCGCGCTCGTCCCACAGGGCCAGCCAGCGCTGCTGGGCGTCCTTGGGGTCGTAGGTCTTGGGAAGCTCGATCGCCATCAGTATCCCACCTCAAGGGACGAACGACGGTCCTGTCGTGTCGTTCGGTTATCTTAACGACAGCGTCGGGGACGCAAAGGCTCACGGCGTCTCGCCGCGGAGCTTCGCCTCCAGTTCCGCGATGCGGTCGGCCAGGTCGGTGGCGCGCTTCTCGGCGTCCTTGGCCTTTCGCTCGGCCTCCTGACGCGCGGCGACGGCCTCCTCGGTCAGATGCTCCAGCTCCTCCGCCCGCACGGCGGCCTGTTTGACCTCCCGCAGCGCCACCTTGTAATCCGGGTAGGGTTGCCCCTGCTCGTCCAGGCAAACCAGCTGCGGCCCGCCCCCGACGAGCCACATCCGTACCGGCTCGACCCAGAACCGCTCATCCTCGTCGGCGTCGATCCGCACGTATCCTTCGTTCGTGGCTCGGTAGCCGAACACGCTGACCCGCCGCTCTTCACCCTCTTCCCAGTAATCCACGATGACGTACAGCGGGACGCCTACCTTGTGGTACAGCTTCACCTTCTTGTTCAGGTCCAGGTCGCGCGTCGATGGGGAGGTCACCTCGATCAGCACGGCGGGCCGCGCCCCATGTTCCTTGGGGCGGAACGTGGGGTTCTCGTCCCAGTCCGCCGGGAAGTCGTGCCAGACGACGAGGTCCGGCCCCATCGGCCTCAATTCCGGCAGTCCCCAATCGACCCGGTGGTCGAAAAAGACGTGGACGCCTGGCTGGCCGCCAACCGCCGCCTCAAGGGCGTTCAGCAGGAGCTTGCAGTCCTTCTTGTGAGGCTCGCCGACCATGAAATGGTCATCCTCCTGGGGATGAAGGACGTCGTCGAGGGTGAGGGGGATCTGGGTGTATTGCCACCGCCCATTCTCGTCGGGTCGCATCGCCTCGCGCCAGCCGTAGCGGAACGGGTCCAGCCCCGGCTTCGCCTTCGCCTGATCGCTCATCTCCCCGAGCCCTCCTCGTCCTTGAACAGCTTGTACTCCACCGCGTCGGCCAGCGCCAGCCACGACGCCTCGATGATGTTCTCGCTGACGCCGACCGTGCCGAACACCCCTTCGCCGTCGCGCCACTCGATCACGACGCGCACCCGCGCCGCCGTCTCCTCGCGGGCGTTCACCACCCGCACCTTGTAGTCCGCCAGGTGCAACTCCGCCAGCCGAGGGTACGACGCCAGCAGCGCCTTGCGCAGCGCGCCGTCCAGCGCGTTCACCGGGCCGTCGCCCTCGCTGACCGTGTGCATGACCTGCTCGCCGAGCCGCACCTTCACCGTCGCCTCGGTCACCGGCCGGCCGTCGGCGGCGGTCTCGATGTTCACCCGGTAGGCCAGCCTTTGGAACTTCGGCTCGTACTTCCCCATCGCCTTCTTCACCAACAGGTCGAACGACGCCTCGGCCGCCTCGAACTCGTAGCCGGCGTTCTCCAGGTCCTGCACCTGCTCCAGGATGCGCTTCATCAGGTCGCGGTCGTGGGCCACCTGGTACTTCGCCGTCTTCGTCAGGATGGTCGATTGGCCGGACAGTTCGCTCACCAGGATGCGGCGTTCGTTGCCGACGCTCGCCGGGTCGAGGTGCTCGTAGCTGTGCGACACCTTGGCGACGGCGTGCGTGTGCATGCCGCCCTTGTGGGCGAAGGCGCTGGTGCCGACGAACGGCTGGCCGTGACGGAAGTTCATGTTCGCGGTCTCGTAGACGTAGCGCGACAGCTCCGTCAGCCGGCGGACACTCTCGGGGCGCAGCACGTCGTAGCCGAGCTTCAGTGCCAGGTTGGCGACGACGCTGACCAGGTCCACGTTGCCGCAGCGCTCGCCGATGCCGTTGACCGTCCCCTGCACCTGGGTCGCGCCGGCCCGCACCGCGGCGAGGGTGTTGGCGACGGCGACGTCCGAGTCGTTGTGGCAGTGGATGCCAAGCTCGACCCGCAGCTGCCGCCGGACGGCCGTGACGCGGTCGGCGATCTCGTCGGGCAGCGTGCCGCCGTTGGTGTCGCAGAGGATGACGACGCTGGCCCCGGCGTCCTGGGCGGCCCGCAGCGTTTCCAGGGCGTACTCGGGGTTGTGCTTCCAGCCGTCGAAGAAGTGCTCGGCGTCGTAGAACACCTCGCGGCCGGCCTTCTTGCAGCAGGCCACCGAGTCGGCGATCATTTTGAGGTTCTCGTCGAGCGACGTGCCCAGGATCTCGCGGACGTGCAGGTCCCAGGTCTTGCCGACGATGGTGACCACCGGGGTCTGGGCCTCCAGCAAGGCGGAGATGCAGGTGTCCTCCTCCGCCCGCACCCCCTTCCGCCGCGTCAT
The DNA here is from genome assembly GCA_046350195.1 of Gemmataceae bacterium. Lineage (GTDB taxonomy): Bacteria > Planctomycetota > Planctomycetia > Gemmatales > Gemmataceae > CALDUY01. Next base: position 34,346 of record JAXMAW010000025.1, on the reverse strand, counting down.
GCCGAACGCCGCGACCCGGGCGTGCTTCAGCGAGAGCTTGCGGGCCTCGCGGAAGTATTCGTAATCCTTCGGGTTCGACAGCGGGTAGCCGCCCTCGATGAAGTCCACGCCCATCTCGTCGAGGCGGCGGGTGATCGCCAGCTTGTCCACCAGCGAGAAGTTGATTCCTTCGCCCTGGCTGCCGTCGCGGAGGGTGGTGTCGTAGACGAAGATGCGGCTCATGGCGGGTTCCAAGAAAAAGGCCCCGGAGCGTTGTTCGCTCCGGGGCCGGGACTCTGGATCGCTCGTATTCAGTTGATCCCGGCCTAACCCCGGTAATAATAACGACCACGCACGCCGCAATGCCGCGGATCGCGATGGCCTTCGGGGTGGGACGGTCCGGGTGATGCACGTCGGGGGTCCTCGAAAACTACCTCAACTATTAGACGGTATCGGAGGCGCTTTGTCCAGCCTCAGCGGATGCGCGTACCAGAGGTGCGTGTGTAGGGGGTTTTCATGCCGGGGTTGGCGTTGGGGTTGACGCGGAACTCGTACCCGTCCACGACGCGGGCCGGCTTCGCCCCCGCCGCGTTGGCGTCCTCGCTCATCTTGTCCGTCGGCACGTACTCGATGAAGTTCTTCGCCGGCATCATGGCCGGCCGGCCGTTGACCAGGTCCTTGTACTCGGTGACCCGCACCACCTGGAAGTGCCGACGCCCGGGAACTCGATCTGCCGGCCCGCCCGAGCCTGCTCGCTGACGGCCGGACCGAGCGCTTTCAGCACCTTGTCGATGGTCTTCTCGTCGAGCTTGGTCTTGTCCATCAGCCCCCGCTTCAGGTCCGGGGCCGGCCCCTTGGCCTCGGCCTTCTTGTCCCTCGCGCCCCCGGCGTTCTGCGCCTCGGCGTTAAGGACCAGGCCCAGCGTCAGGGCCGCCGTCAGGGCGGCCAACGAGATCCTCGTGTATCGCATAGGCACTCCTCCTCGCGGCTAACTTCTTCTCCATGTCGGCGCCGCGGACGCGGACTTGAGCGAAACCGGACGGCCTGTCGGGGACAAGCTGCCAGCTTGTCCTTCTTGAAGAGGACAAGCTGGCAGCTTGTCCTACGGGGAGCATAGCTCACGCCAGGGAGTCGGGCATCCGCGCCGGGCAGACGACGTGCCTGAGCCACTTCTCGTCGTCGCGAGTCGGGAAGTCGGAGCGGAAGTGGACCCCACGCGACTCGGTGCGCTGTGGCGCCGACCAAATCATCAGCCGGGCCACGGTCAGCATGTTTTGCAACTCCCAGCCGGCCCGCGAGGCGAACTGCGCCGCAGCACGTAGCGGCGCCAGAACGCTACCTGTTTCTCCGCCTCGCGCAGCCCCTGCCGGTTACGGACCACGCCCATGCTGCGCATCATGAGGCCGCAATGAGCTGGTCAGGTCGCCGACGTCGAGGCGCGGCCCCTCCGTCTCCGGCTCGAAGGCCCCCTCGATCTTCGGCACGACGAAGCTGTCCGGCGTCGCGGCGGCGGCCTCGGCAGCAAGCCGCCCGCACAGAGCCGAAGGCCAGGCCCTCCAGCAGGCTGTTCGACGCCAGTCGGTTCGCCCCGTGCAGGCCCGACGAGGTGACCTCGCCGGCGGCCCAGAGGTTGGCCAGCGTCGTGCGGCCGTGGTCATCGACGCGGACGCCGCCGATCATGTAGTGCGCCCCCGGCCGCACCGGGATCGCGTCGCGGGTGATGTCGAGGCCGAACTCACGGCAGACGCGGTCGATGCCGGGGAAGTGGCCGCGCACCGCGGCCGGGTCGAGGTGCGACAGGTCGAGGTAGACGCACGGGTGCTGGGTGCGCTCCATCGTGCGGACGATCGCCTGGGCGACGACGTCACGGGTTGCCAGTTCGGCCCGGCCATCGACGTCGGGCATGAACCGGTGGCCGTCCTTGTCACGCAGGTACGCCCCGGCGCCGCGGACCGCCTCGCTGATGAGGTAGCGGCTGGAGCCGGCGACGTAGAGAACGGTGGGGTGGAACTGCATGAACTCCATGTCGCGCAACTCGGCCCCGGCGCGGTACGCCGCCGCCATGCCGTCGCCGGTCGCCACGGGAGGGTTGGTCGTCTCGCGGAAGGTCATGCCGGTGCCGCCGGCGGCGAGGACTGTCTGCTTGGCCCAAACGAGCAGATTCTCCTTGCTCGGGCGGGCGACGTGCGCCCCGACGCAGGCGCCCTGCTCATTGAGCAGGTCGAGGGTGAACGTGCGGTCCCAGATGGTGATATTGGGGGCGTTCCTCGCCTTGGCGATGATGGCCCGCATCACCTCGAAGCCGGTCGAATCCCCCAGCGCGTGAACGATGCGGGCGGCGCTGTGGCCGCCCTCCATTCCCAGGTCGGCGTCAAACTTCGCCCCGTAGCGGATGAGGTCGTCGATCTGGTCCGGCGCCTCGCGGACGACGACATCCACGACGGCCCGGTCGCACAGCCCGGCGCCGGCAATTAGCGTGTCCTCGATGTGGTTCTCAAACCGGTCTTCCGGCGAGCGAACCGCGGCGATGCCGCCCTGGGCGTAGGTGCTGTTGCTCTCCTTGACCTTGTCCTTGGTGACAACGAGGACGCGGGTGTCGGCCGGGGCGGCCAGCGCGGCGCGGAGACCGGCGATGCCGCCGCCGATGACCAGCAGGTCGGTGAACAGGTGCTGCGTCCGCTTCGGGCCGAACCGGACCAGGTAGCGCTTGGGGAACGTCATTGCGACCTCAAGACTCGCGTTCCCGGCCCGGACCAGAGCGCCCTCCCTCACGGTCGGGCCCGGGGCGGTCCTCACTTGGATGGGCGTTGGAGCCGCTGGAGGAAGTCGGCGTGCGAGTCGCGGTACTCCGGCGGCGGCTTCGGCCGGCCTTCGCCGCGCAGGTCGTCGGCAGGGGCCTTTCCGCCGGGCTTGATCGTCCGACCGGGCAGGCTCGGCAGCGGGCCGCTACGGCCGGGGGCGGGCGGCACGTCGCGGTCGTCAGCGGCGGGCGGCTCGCGGCGCGCCAGGTCGGCGTAGTCTTGGAGGAACTGCCGGAACTGCTCCGCCGACATCCTCGCGTCCTTCAGCAGGTCGGGATCGACCTTCTTGCGGAACTCCTCCAGCTGCATCATGCTGGCGCGATGCCGCTCGGCCTTCTCCGGCCGAGCGGCCAGGCCGTCGCCTTCGTCGGACTTGCCCGGCTCGCGGCGGTCGCCTTTCATCCCCTCGCCGGGCTTCTCGCCCTTGCCGTCCTCGGCCTTCCCCTGCCCCGTGGGCTTGCCCTTGTCTTGCTTGTCGCCCTTGCCGTCCGGCCCCTTCTGACCGGCGGCCTGGCCTTCACCCTCCCCGGGCTCCTTGCCTCCGAGTTCACCCTTCTCCGCCTCCTGGAGCGCCTGCTTCGCCGCCTCGCGGGCGGCAGGGTCGTTCGCCTTCTCCGCCATCTGTTGCAGGTCGCGCTTGGCCTGTTCCCGGTCGGCCCCGGAAGCGTCGCGCACCTCCTTCGCCTTCGCCTCGACGTCGCCCTTGGTGGCGTCCTTCGGGTCGGGCTTGCCGGCTCCCCCTTTCCTCTCACCCGGCTTGTCGCCGGAGCCATCGTCCTGGGCGCCGTCGGTGCCGCCCTTGGCGTCCTTGGGCTCGCCCGGTTTCTCGCCCTTCGAGGCGTCCTTGGCCTCGCCCGGCTTGCCATCCGGGTTCATCGGGCGCGCGTCAGACTTCTCTCCCGGCTTGCCTTCGCCCTTATTCTCGCCTCCGTCTTTCGCGCCGTCCTTCTTCTCGGCGGGGCGCTCCCCCGCGGACGGGTTGTTGGCAGTCTTCGACTCCTTCGCCTCGCCCTGGCGCGGCTTCTCGCCGGGCTTGCCCTCGCCGTCGGGCTTTTTCTCCCCGGCGTTCCGGGCCTCTTCCGGCTTCCCGGCGGACTTGCCCTCGCCGAGTTTGGGCTTGTCGCCCTCCTTGCCTTCGCCGGGCTTCGGCTGGTCCGCCTTGGCCGGCCCCTTGCCCTCCCCCTTGTCGTCCTTCGGGTCGGGCTTTCCCGCGTCGCGGCCCTGGCCCTGGTCGGCCGTGTCGGCCTTCGCGCCGTCTTCCTTCTTCGCCCCGGGCTTGGCCTCCTCCTTGCCCTTGTCCTTGCCCTCCCCGGGCTTGTCGTCCGGCTGCTTGTCGCCGGTCTCCTTGCTCTCGCCGGGCTTCTTGTCATCGGCGCCGCGGGCCTCGCCGGGCTTGTTCTCGGCCTGGTCTTGCCTTTCCTGCTGACCCTTGTCCTTCTCCCCCTTCCCCTGCTCCTTTTCCCGCTTGCCCATCGCCTTCTTCAGGTCTTCCGCCTGCTTGCGCGTTTGGTCGTCCTTGCCCTGCCCCTTCTCCCCCTTCGGCTCGCCTTCCTTGCCCTTGTCCTCCTTCGGGTCGTTGCCCTTCTCGACTCCCTTCTTCTCCTCCTGCTTGCCGCCGTCTTGGCCGGCGTTCTTCCGCTCCTGGTCGCGCTGATTCGCCTCGTTTTTCTCCTGCTGCTCCTCCTGCTGGCGCTGCTGGTCGCGCTCCTTCTTCTCGTTCTTGAGCTGCTCGCCCTGCTGCTTTTCCTGCTGCTCCTGACGCTGCTGGGCGGCCTGCTGCTCCTTCTTCTGCTGCTGGGGGTCCTTCGCCGCGGTGATGGTGACCTTGAACTTCTTACTGACGCCGACATTTGGCTTGGGGTAGTCGCAGGCATCGGCGGCCTCAAGCCAGTATTCCAGCTGCGTGCCCGGCCGTGCCTCGAACGGCTTGCCCTGCTCGTCCTTCAGCGAGCCGATTTCGAGCAGGTCGCGGTATTCCACCCTGCGCGGAGTGCCAATCTCCGCCTTGCCGAGCTTGTCAGCGAGGTAGGGCTTTGGCCGGAGCGCCCCGCCGCCGACGTGCTGGATGTTCAGCTTCATCGAGGCGATGCCGATGTCGTCGGCCGCCTCGCCGGCCAGCTCGACGTGCCCGTTGACAGGCGCCTCGACGTCCTTGCCCGGCTGGGTCAGCTGGACCGTCGGCGGGTGGTCCGGCAGCACCTTGACATCGTAGCCGACCTGGTCAAGGTACGACTCTCCCTCGGTGGAAGTGAAGCGGATGCGGTACTTGCCGGGACGGTCCAGCACGAGGCGGAAGCGAAGTGCCTGCGGGTCGTCGGGGCGGATCTCGGCGCGGATCAGCTCGCCCTGGCCGTCGTCGCCGTCAAAGTCCAGCCGGCCGTCCTTTAGCTTGCGCGTGGTGCGAGCGAGGATCTGCACCTCGGTGCCGCGCATGTCTTCAAGCTTCCGCGTGGTGCGCGACCGGGCGGCCTTCTGCACATACGGGCGGTAGTGGTAGGTCGCGAGGAAGTCGGCGATGAGCGGGGCCGGACGGGTGCTAACGCGATACTCGGGTGTCTCGCCGTCGCCGGCGGTGACCTTGTAGATAAAGCCGTTGCCAACGTCGAGTGGGGCAACGGTCGTCACCCACTGGTCACCGGCGTCGGGCTGGAGGAAGCGGCGGCGGAACGGCTCGTTCTCGTCGTGGCGGTAAAGCAGGCTGGGCGCGTCCTTGTCGTGGGCGCCGGGCCGGCGGCCGGTGACCTCGGCGACGATCGTGACGGGGCTGCCGATGGTGACGACCGCGTCGCCGCCCTCGGGCCGGACGACGCTCACCTGCGTCCGGGTGGCGATGCTCGCGGAGGCCCCACCGAACGGGGCGAAGGCGCGGCCGAACAGCGATCGGAACGGGCCGGGGCCGAAGATCACGAACAGCGCGATCAGCACGCCGAGGAGGGTGCCGGCGACTGTGGCGACGGCGACGGCCCGGCGGCTGCTGATCGCCTCGTCCACGTCGGTGTTCGCCAGGTCCTTGGCGGCCCGCTGCCCCAGGGCGGAGCGGATCGTACCCGGCACTTTCTCGTCGTGCAGGTCGATCCAGTTGATGACGTGGTTGCGGCTGCCGGGCAGCGTCTGTTCGAGCTGCCGGGCGGCGAAGTGCCGGTTGACGCGCCAGCGCAGAGGGCGGACGACGAAGGTGTACAGGTAGGCCAGGGACGCCGCCCCGTAGGTCAGGAACAGCGTCTGCCGCGTCGCGGCGGAGAGGACGAAGGCCCGGTCGAGCAGCATCAGCAGCACGGCGTAGGCCAGCGTGCCGGCGACCCAGCCGCCGAGGGATGTGCCCAGGTCGATCAGGCGGATGCGCTGCTCAGCCCTGTGCAGCTGCTCGGTGATGAAGGCGTCGTGCCGGGAGACCTTGTCGCGGACCTGCGTAGACATGGCGTGACCTCGACGAGCGACACTTCCCCAGCTTGTAGTATAACCCCCGGCGTCCCCCCTCCTCAACGAGTTTCCTCGTAGGACAAGCTGCCAGCTTGTCCGGTAAGCCAGGGACAAGCTGGCAGCTTGTCCTACGAAGGAGAATCCTCATGGCCCCTCCCGACCGTCGCCAGTTCCTCCACGCCGTCCCGCTGGCCGCCGGCGCCGCCGGCGCGCTGGACGCCCCCCGCGACAAGAGCAAGCGGCCGAAGGTCGCGCTCGGCCTGGTCACCTACAACGTCGCCTCGACGTGGGACCTGCCGACGATTCTCAAGGTCTGCAAGGCGGTGGGAATCTCGCCGGTCGAGCTGCGGACGACGCACGCCCACAAGGTCGAGCCGGACCTGTCGAAGGAGCAGCGCCAGGAGGTGAAAAAGCGGTTCGCCGACTCCGGCGTCGCCTTCTGGGGCTGCGGCAGCACCTGCGACTTCCACCACACCGACGCGGACAAGCTCCGCAAGCAGGTCGAGCTGTGCAAGCGGTTCGTCGAGCTGGTCGCCGACCTGGGCGGCAAGGGCGTCAAGGTGCGGCCCAACGACCTGCCCAAAGGCGTCGAGCCGCGGAAGACTCTCGCCCAGATCGGCAAGGCGCTGACCGAGTGCGGCAAGGCGGCGAGCGACGCCGGCGTCGAGATCTGGGTCGAGGTTCACGGCCGCGGCACGTCTCACCCGCCGCACATGAAGACCATCATGCAGGAGTGCGGCCACCCGAGCGTCGGCGTGACGTGGAACTCCAACGGCAGCGACGTCCAGGACGGCTCCGTGACGGAGTACTTCAAGCTGCTGGCGCCGTGGGTCAAGTCGTGCCACATCAACGACCTCTACAAGGACCAGACCGGCGCGTACCCGTACCGCGAACTGTTCCGCCTGCTGCGGGAGATCAACTACGACCGCGCCACGCTGATCGAGGTCGGCCGGGTGTGGAAGGACGCCGACGCGGGGGCGGAGTTTTTGCGCTACTACAAGGCGCTGTGGAACGAGCAGACGCGCGGATGAGCGAGCGGATCAGCCTGGGCAAGCGGTCGTACCTCGCCGTGCCGCCGTCGGCCCCGGGGCCGTGGCCGGTCGTGATGATGCTGCACGGCGCCGGCGGCACGGCGGCGTGGACGCTGACCGAGACGCGCTGGGGCGAGCGCGTCGAGCCGGGCGGCTTCCTGCTGGTGCTGCCGGAGGCGACGCGGCCGGACCCTGGGTCGCCACCTGGGTTCCTGGCCAACCCGCAGGTCTGGAACGACGGCGCGGCCGACGGGCGGCCGCCGCGCCCGGCCGTCGATGACGTCGCCTTCCTCGACGCGGTGCTGGACGATCTGGGGCAGCGCTACCCGATCGACCCGGCTCGGATCTCCATCACGGGCTTCTCCAACGGGGCCGCGATGACGTTTCGCTATGCGTCGGAGCGCTCGGAACGCTTGGCGGCGATCGCACCGGTGGCGGGGCACTGCAACGTGGAGCCGCGCCCGGCGCGGCCGGTGCCGACGCTGTACCTGGTCGGCCGCGAGGACCCGCTGGTGCGCTGCGCGCGGGGAGATCGTCACGCCATGGGGGCGGTCCGCGTGGCGCGCCCTTCGGTAAGCGGCACTCTGACGAAGTGGGCGGCGGCCCTGGGATGCTCGACCACGCCGCGTCTAGTTGGAAGCGACGACGGGGTGACGATCGAGGGGTACCCCGGGCCGGTGCCGTTCCTGGCTTACACAATCGACGCGCTGGGCCACCACTGGCCGGGCGGCGGCGGCGAGCTGCTGCGGCGCATCGCCGGGCCGCCGTCGGACCGAGTCGAGGCGTGCCGGGTGATCTGGGACTTCTTTCGGCGGCAAACCGTGAATTGACGAGCCGGGCAATCCCCCTATCAAGCCCTCATCGCCATCCCACCACACGGAGTCCGCACCCATGCGAGCCGCCTCCCTGGCGCTGTGCCTCTGCCTCGTCGGCCTGGCCGTCGCCGCAGACGAGAAAAGCCCCGGGCCGATCAACGTGCCGCCCAAGGGCTTCACCGCCCTGTTCAACGGCAAGGACCTGACCAACTGGCAGGGCGTCGTCACGATGAAGGAGCGCGCCAAGCTCTCGCCGGACAAGTACGCCAAGCGGGTCAAGGCGATGACCGAGAAGGTCTTCCCTCACTGGACCGTCACCGACGGCGTCCTGCACTACGACGGCAAGGGCGACTCGCTCCAAACGGCCAAGGACTACGGCAACTTCGAGCTGCTCCTCGACTGGAAGATCGAGGAGAAGGGCGACAGCGGCATCTACCTGCGCGGCCAGCCGCAGGTGCAGATCTGGGATTCCGACAACGCCCCCGGCGCCAGGGGCCTCGACAAGCACTCCGGCTCCGGGGCGCTGTGGAACAACCCCGAGGACAAGGGCAAGCGGCCGCTCAAGAAGGCCGACAAGCCGGTCGGCGAGTGGAATACTTTCCGCATCGTCGTGAAGGGTGACAAGGTGACCGTTCACCTCAACGGCACGCTCGTCCTCGACAACCAGCCGCTGCTGAACTACTGGGACAAGGACCAACCCCTGCCGAAGAAGGGGCCGATCGAGCTTCAGCACCATGGGGACAAGCTCTGGTTCCGCAACGTCTTCATCAAGGAGCTGCCCGACGACGCGGAGTGAAGGGTGAGCGACCGGGCCTTGGGGGGGTGAACGCGAACCCGCAAGCGAAGGCTGTCCGAACGGGAGCAGCGCCTCGCACCGACTCGCCCCGTCTCCTGCGGTTCCACAACGCTTGCGGGTTCGCGCTCGCTCGCTCACCCTCTCGACTCCCGGGCCATACAATTCCCCTGCCCCAGCACCCCAGGGTCCAGCGAGGCTCCGGAAGCACCATGCGCGCCGACCGTTTCCTCTTCCTCCTGTTCCTCTCCCTGATTGTCACCACTGCCGCCCCCGCCGACGATTCCAAGGGCGGCCCGGAGCTGTACAAGCGCCTGAAGTACCGCTCGATCGGCCCGTCGATCGGCGGCCGCGTCTGCCGTGCCTGCGGCGTGCCCGGCAACCAGCTCGTCTACTACGCCGCCACGGCGGCCAGCGGCATCTGGAAGTCCACCGACGGCGGCGTCCGCTGGTCGCCCGTCATGGACGACATGCCGGTGTCGTCGGTCGGCTCGATCGCGGTCGCCCCGTCCGACCCCAACGTGATCTACGCCGGCGCCGGCGAGGCGAACATCCGCGGCAACGTCGAGGTCGGCAACGGCATCTACAAGTCCACCGACGCCGGCAAGACCTGGAAACACGTCTGGAAGCAGGAAGGTCAGATCGGCACGATGATCGTCCACCCGACCAACCCCGACGTCGCCTTCGCCGCGGTGCTCGGCAAGGCGTTCGGCCCCAACCCGGAGCGGGGCGTCTTCCGCACCACCGACGGCGGCAAGACCTGGCAGCGCGTCCTGGCCAAGAACGACGACACTGGCGCCTCCGACGTCTGCTTCGACCCGACCAACCCGCGCATCCTCTTCGCCGGCATGTGGCAGACACGCCGCAAGCCGTGGGAGCTGACCAGCGGCGGCCCCGGCAGCGGCCTGTACGTCTCGCGCGACGGCGGCGACTCGTGGACGCAACTCGTCGCCCCGCCGAAGGCCGACTCCCCCGAGGCCGCCAAGGAGGCCGAGAAGGGCACCAAGCGCTGTGAAGGGCTGCCCGAGGGGATCTGGGGCAAGATCGGCATCGCGGTCGCCCCGTCCGACCCGAAGCGCGTCTACGCCCTGATCGAGGCCGAGAAGGGCGGGCTGTTCCGCAGTGACGACGGCGGCGACAAGTGGGAGCGGGTCAACGGCAAGCGCGCCATCCAGCAGAGGGCGTGGTACTACACGACGCTGACGATTCATCCGAAGAACCCCGACGTGATCTTCTTCCCGCAGGTGCCGCTGCTGAAGAGCATCGACGGCGGCAAGACGCTGACCCGCGTCAGCGGCCCGCACCACGGCGACCACCACGACCTCTGGATCGACCCCAAAGACCCCGACCGGATGATCGACTCCAACGACGGCGGCGTGGACATCTCAACCGACGGCGGCAAGACCTGGTACGCGCCCCCTCTGCCGATCTGCCAGACCTACCACATCGCCGTCGACAACCGCACGCCGTACCACGTCGCCTGCACCATCCAGGACATCGGCACCGCCATGGGGCCGAGCAACAGCCTGACCTCCGGCGGCATCGCCCTGCCGTTGTGGCACTCCGTCGGCGGCGGCGAGGCGGGCCACGTCGCCATCGACCCCAGCGACCCCAACATCGTCTATGCCGGAGAATACGGAGGCTACATTTCCCGCTACGACCACGGCACGCGCCAGGCGAAGCCGGTCGGCATCTACCCGTTCAACCCGTCGGGCCACGGGGCGGAGGACCTCAAGTACCGCTTCCAGTGGACCGCCCCGATCGCGCTCTCGCCGCACGACCCCAAGACGGTCTACCACGCCGCCAACGTCCTGTTCGTGACGCGCGACGGTGGCAAGACCTGGGAGAAGATCAGCGACGACCTGACCCGCAACGACAAGGCCAAGCAGAAGTGGTCCGGCGGACCGATCACCGGCGACAACACCGGCGTCGAGGTCTACTGCACCATCTTCGCCGTCGCCGAGTCGCCCAGGGCCAAGGGGATGATCTGGGCCGGCAGCGACGACGGCCTGGTGCATCTGACGCGCGACGGCGGCAAGACCTGGAAGAACGTCACCGAGGGGCTGACGAAGGTCGGCCTGCCCGCCTGGGGCACCGTCACCTGCATCGAGCCGTCACCGTTCGACGCGGAGGCGGCCTACGTCGTCACCGATGGGCACCGCATCGACGACCGCAAGCCGTACCTCTTCGTGACGCGCGACGGCGGCGCGACCTGGGCCAGCCTCACCGCGAAGATGCCGGCCGACGGCTACCTGCAAGTCGTGCGCGAGGACCCGAAGAAGAAGGGGATGTTGTACGTCGGCAGCGAGCGCGGCGTGCTGTTCTCGACCGACGACGGCGCCACCTGGCGGCAGCTCAAACTCAACCTCCCGCCGGTCCGCGTCACCGACCTGAAGGTCAAGGAGGACGACCTGGTCGTCGGCACCAACGGCCGGTCGATCTGGGTCCTTGACGACCTCGCCCCGTTGCGGACCCCGGAGGCGGACTGGAAGGACAAAGACGCCCACCTGTTCGCCGCGCGGCCGGCCTACCGGTATCGGACGTCGAGCGGCCCGCGGTCCGGCCAGCCGATGGCCAGCGGCGAGAACCCCACGCGCGGGGCGTCGATCCACTACTTCCTCAAGAGCAAGCCCAAGGACGACGTCACGCTGGAGGTGCTCGACCCCAGCGGCAACGTCGTGCGCAAGCTGACGAGCAAGAAGAAGAAGGATGACGACGGCGACGTCGGCGACTACTCCGGCGACGACGACAAGGAGGTTACGTTGCCGACCGACCCGGGGCTGCACCGCGTCCACTGGGACCTGCTGCTGGAGGGCGCCGAGAAGATCAAGAACGCCCGCGTGGACACCGGAGACCCCAAGCCCGGCCCGATGGCCCAGCCCGGCGAGTACACGCTGCGGCTGACCGTCGCCGGCAAACCTCACACCGCGAAGCTGACCCTCCGTCCCGACCCCCGCGCGCAGCTCGACCCCGAGGAGTTGGCCGACCAGCTCAAGCTCGCGGTCCGGCTCCGCGACGACATCTCGACGCTGACGCGCAGCGTCGAGGCGATGCGGTCGGTCAAGAAGCAGCTGACGGAGCGGAACAAGCTCCTCGGCGGGGAGAAAAAAACGGCCGAACTCGTGAAGTCGTCTAAGGAGCTGAACGAGAAGCTCGACAAGCTCGAAGAGGAATTCCACAACCCCAAGGCGGAGGTCACCTACGACATCCTGGCCCGCAAGGGCGGCGCCAAGCTGTACTCGCAGCTGGCCTTCCTGTACGAGGCGGTGCGCGAGGCCGACGGCGTCCCGCCGCAGGGGTTGCGCGACGTGTACCAGGAGCAGGCCGCCGCGCTGAAGAAGCTGCAAGGCGAGTGGGACAAGCTGGTGAAGGAAGACCTGTCCCGGCTGAACGCGGTGGCGAGGAAGCTCGACGTGCCAATCGTCGTCCTGCCAGGGGGGAAAAAAGCGCCGTCCGAGGCGACCTCGGAGTGAGAATGCTCTTGACACGGCACGTGGTCGATACTATTTCCCCACCCTCCAATCGATCTCGACCGATCTGGTAGCGAAGCAGGCCGGCCCGGCCCCGCGTGCGCCGCGGGGTTTGCGGTCTTGCCGGCCGGGGGGCTTCGCCGCCGACTCAGGGGTGACCACATGACCCGTCGCGCATCCTTCACGCGCCGGCTGGCCCGCGCCGGCCTCTGGTTAGCCGGGCCGGCCGCGCTACTCTTGCTGATCGGCTGCCAGTCCACCGCGGAGGCGCTGCGGCGCGGCAAGTCCGACGACGACAGCGAACTGCACCGCTATGACGTGCCGACCGTCGGCGACTGGACCACGGTCGGCAACGCCGAGCCGACCCAGCTGGGCGGCGTCGGCCTCGTCGAAGGCCTCGAAGGCACCGGCGGTGACTGTAACCAGGACGCCTACCGCGCCATGCTGCTGGAGCAGATGACCAAGGACCGCGTGCCCAACGCCAGCACGCTGCTCAAGTCGCCGGAATGCGCGCTGGTCGTTGTGGAGGCGGCGATCCCGCCCGGCGCGCACAAGGACGACCTGATTGACGTCGAGGTGAAGCTGCCGCCGGGCAGCAAGGCGACGAGCCTGCGCGGCGGCGTGCTAAGGAAGACCTACCTGTTCAACTACGACTTCCAGAAGAACCTGAGCCCGAACTACAAGGACAGCAACGGCATGATGATGGGCCACAGGCGGGCCATCGCCAGGGGACCGGTCATCGTTGGGGCCGGCCAGGGCGACGACGCGGTGCGGGTCAAGTCCGGGCGGATCTGGGCCGGCGCCAAGCTGATCGCGGACCAGCCGCTGGCCCTGGTCATGAACCAGGAACGCCAGCAGGGCCGGTACACCAGCCTGATCGCCGACCGGCTGAACACGACTTTCCAGACCACCGGGCTGCGCGGGGCGCTGGACAGCAGCGTCGCCCACACCGGCAACGCGACGGTCATCTCGCTGCGCGTGCCGGTACAGTACCGCCACAACCTGCCGCGCTACCTGCGCGTTGTTCGGGCCGTGCCCCTGGGCGAATCGGCCGACGCCCCCGGCAAGACCGAGTCCGACCGGCGGTCGTACCGGCAGAAGCTGGCCGACGACCTGCTCGACCCGTCACGCGCCGTCGTCGCGGCCCTGCGGCTGGAGGGGTTGGGGGCGAAAAGCATCCCGGTCTTCAAGGACAAGGGCCTGAAGAGTGAGCACCCGCTGGTGCGCTTCGTCAGCGCCGAGGCGCTGGCCTACCTCGGCAGTCCTGCCGCGGGCGAGGAGCTGTACCGGGCCGCGGTCGAATACCCGCTGTTCCGGGCCTACGCCCTGACCGCCCTGGCCTCGCTGGACGAGGCGGTGTGCCACCTGAAGCTCAAGGAGCTGATCGTCAGCAACCTCGACGACGAGGTTCGCTACGGCGCCTTCCGGGCGCTTCGCCTACTCAACGAGAACGAGCCGTTGGTCCGCGGCGAGCACCTCAACGAGTCGTTCTGGCTGCACCGCATCGCCCCGGACACCAAGCCGTTGATCCACGTCTCGACGAGCAAGCGGGCCGAGGTCGTGCTGTTCGGCCAGTCGCCGCGGCTGACCCCGCCGTTCTCGATCCTCGCCGGCGAGTTCGCCGTCACCGCGACGAAGGACGACGACCGCTGTACCGTGAGTCGGTTCCCGGCGCGGGGCGAGCCGGTGCGGCGGCAGTGCCCCCTGACGGTGGAGGCGGTCCTGACGACGATGGCCGAACTGGGCGGGCAGTACCCCGAGGTGGTCACCATGCTACAACAGGCGGCCAGCTGCGACGGCCTGAGCTGCCGGGTGCGCGTCGATGCGGTCCCGCAGGCGCCGACCGTGCATGAGCTGGTGAAGGCGGGCAAGGACGCGGCCGACCTGGTGCCGGCGGGGCAGGACCTGGGCCGGACCCCGGACCTGTTCCAGGTGGGCCTGCCGCTGAGTGAGACGGGCCCGACGAAGTGATTGGGTTAGAGAGGCCTCGCAGAAGCGTTCCGGGAGAACGCTTCTGCGAGGCCTCCGCTAACCGTTCAGACCGGACGGCCCTGGCGTGAACGGAACCCACCCGGCATGCTCAAGCGCCTGGAACTGGTCGGCTTCAAGTCGTTCGCCGACAAGACCCAGTTCGACTTCGCCGACGGCGTCACCGGCATCATCGGCCCCAACGGGTCGGGGAAGTCGAACGTCGTCGATGCGGTGCGCTGGGTCCTGGGCGAGCAGAGCGCGCGGAGCCTGCGCGGCGGCGAGATGACCGACGTCATCTTCAACGGCTCCGCCACCCGGCGCAGCGTCGGGCTGGCCGAAGTTAGCATGGTGTTCGACAACCGCCGCCGCACCCTCGCCACCGACGCCGAGGAGGTCCGCATCACCCGGCGCGTCTACCGCTCCGGGGAGGGCGAGTACCTCATCAACAACCAGCCCTGCCGCCTCAAGGACATTAAAGACCTCTTCCTCGGCTCCGGGGCCGGCACCGACGCCTACTGCATCATCCAGCAGGGGCAGGTGGACGTCCTCCTCCAGACCTCGCCGAAGGAGCGCCGGACGATCTTCGAGGAGGCGGCCGGCATCTCGCGGTTCAAGGCCAAGAAGGTCGAGGCGTGTCGCCGGCTCGAGCGGGTGGACGCCAACGTCCAGCGGCTGCGCGACATCCTCGACGAGGTGGAGAAGCAGCTCCGCACCGTCAAGCTCCAGGCGGCCAAGGCGGAGAGCCACCAACAGTACTCGGCAAGGCTGAAGGAGCTGCGCGTCGGCCAGGCGCTGCGCGAGTACCACCGTGTCGAGCGCTACACTTCGCCCAGTCCGGCCGCCTCGAAACCCTCCGCGCCGCCGTACACGAGGAGACCAGCCAGCGGCGGACGAGCCGCGAGCGGGACCTCGCCGAGTCGAGCCTTGCCTGGCCCAACTCGATCAGGAGTCGAAGCGGCTGAGTCTCACCTCTCGGACGCAGCAAGCTGCCTCGCGGGGGAGCAGGCGAGGGCGCGAGGCCGCCTGGGAGGCCCTGGGACAGCACGAGGACGAGTTGGGCCAGATGCGCGAGCGGCTGGTGTCGCTGGTCCGGTAAAATCCGCGACCTGACGGCGAGTGCGAGGCCGCCGCTCCGACCGGCGCGAGGCCGAGTCGGCCCAGCGCCGGCCAGCCGCGAGCGTGTCGATCACCTGGAAGCGAGCCTGGCGGGACGGAAAGGGCCTCGGCGGCCTTCGCGAGGAGGGCGACCGGAACCAGGCCGAGCAGTTCGAGAAGATGAACGAGGCCGCCCGCCAGCAGAACGCCGCGGTGGGCCACAAGGCCCAGCTCGACAACCTCCAGCGCGAGCGCGGGCGGCTCCAGAGGCGTAACGAGCAGGCCGAGGAGCACCTCGCCTCGGTGGACGTCGAGTTGGAGGAGTTGACCGCCGCCGAGCAGGACCTGCAAGGTCGGCTGGCGGCCGCCTGCCAGGCCCAGGCCCAGCTGGCCGCGGAACGCGACCGCCTGGCGGCCTGCCGCGATGAGATTGCAAGCGCGCTGCTGCCGCCGACCGGCGGGCAGAACGTAGCGGCCTGGTCAGCCGGATCGAGGTGCTGGAGAAGCTGGAGCCGCAGCCACGAGGGACTGGGGACCGGCGTGCGCGAGGCACCGGCCCACCTGGAGTGCCCGACCCCGGCCATCGTCGTCGGCATCGTCGCCGACCTGCTCACCGTCCGCCGCGAGTTCGCGCCTCTGATCGACCTGGCCCTGGGCGAGCGAGCTGCAGCGTTTCCTCGTCGAGGACAGCGACCGGCTGAACCAGTTGGCCGAACTCGAACGCCCCCTCCGAGCGCGTCAGCTTCCTGAGCCTCGACGGGCTGAAGCGGCCGGCACCGAAACCGTCAGTGTCGCTGACAACACGGAAGTCCGGCTGGGGGGCCGACCCCCAAACGGCCCCCGTCGCACTGGCGGAGCAGGTCGCCCCGCCGCGACGACGCCTGCTTTGCCGACCTGCCCGCGCTGCTGCTGGGCATGACGGTCATCGTCCGTGACCTCGCCGCCGCCCGTGCCTGCACGCCGTGGCCGGCTCGGGCTGCGTCACCCAGGCCGGCGAGCCTGCTCGAGCCGGACGGCACCTTGATGGTCGGCACCCACCACGCCGACGTGCTGGTGATCTGTCGCAAGTCCGAAATGGGCGAAATGCGCGAGGAGGCTACGCCGGCTCGACGTGCTCCCCGCCGGAGTCGACCAGGATCTCGACGAGCCTGCGTCTGCCCGTCTCCCGGCTGGAGTCGGAGGACGCAGTCCGGCGCCGCGAAATATCGGTCCTCAATGACCAGGCGAACGACATGCAAGCGCGCATCGGCCAGCACCAGGAGCGGCGGCAGGGGCTGACGGAGGAGGTGACACTTCAGCCGCTCCGGTTTCCGAGCCAATCCCTCGGCGAGGGAGATCGCCTCCTGTCGCGGTCGTGGCGGAGCGGCGGAGGGGCGAGGCAGGCCGAGGCGGCCGTCGCCGCCTCCCGGCGAGGGGCCGGACGAGATCGAGGGCGAGTCGCGCTTCGGCTGGAGGGCAGCAGAGTAGCGGAGCAACAACAAGCTCCTCTCGCCGGCCAGGTGGCCTCGGCTCAGACGGAGGAGCGCCGCCTCGCGGGGCTGCGCAGCGGCAGGCGCGGCTGGAGGCAGGCACGACGGCCGAGCCAGCGACCAGCGCCGGAGCTGCGGCGCGTCGCCGAGCAGCCGCGTCTGTCAGGCCTCAGGCGACCTGCTCGCCGGAATGAGCACCATGGCCGAGCTGTATTATCGCAAGGAGGCCGCCGAGCGCGCCCTTGCCGAGCAGACCGAGCAGCGCCAGGACTTCCTCCTGCGCCGCCAGGCGCTTACCGACCAGCTCCAGTCCAGCCGCGGTCAGTGGCGCCGCCGCCAGGACGAGCTGCGGTCGCTCGAGCTGGCCGTCAACGACCTCACCCACCGGCGCGACGCCCTGGCCCAGCGGATGCAAGAGGACTACCAGCTCGACCTGGCGGCGTTGTACCGCAAGCTGCTCGGCAAGGGGCACCGGGAGGCGTTGGAGGAGGCCGCCGACGGGGCCGCCGGCCAGCCGGTCGAGGCCGAGATCTCCGACCTCAAGCGCAAGCTTGCCAAGCTCGGCAGCGTGAACCTCGAGTCGATCGAGGAGCTGCGGGAGCACGAGGCCCGGCACTCGTCGCTGCGGCTCCAGTTCGACGACCTCACCGCGGCCCAGCAGACGCTGCAAGGCATCATCGACCGCATCAACACCGACAGCCGGCGGCTGTTCACCGAGACGTTCCACACGATCAAGGGGCACTTCCAGGAGCTGTTCCGCAAGCTGTTCGGCGGCGGCATGGCCGACATCGTGCTGGAGGAGGGCGTGGACATCCTTGACAGCGGCATCGAGATCGTCGCCCGGCCGCCGGGCAAGGAGCTGCGCGGCATCTCGCTGATGTCCGGGGGCGAGAAGACGATGACGGCAGTCGCGCTTCTCCTGGCGATCTTCCGCAGCAAGCCTAGCCCGTTTTGCATCCTCGACGAGGTGGACGCGGCGCTGGACGAGGCCAACGTCGGCCGGTTCACCTCGGTCCTCCCCGAGTTCCTCGACCGCTCGCAGTTCATCATCATCACGCACCACAAGCGGACGATGTCGGCGGCCGACGTCCTGTACGGCGTGACAATGGCCGAGTCCGGCGTGTCCAGCCGCTTCTCCGTCCGCTTCGAGGACTGGCCCGACGACGAGCGACAAGCCGCCTGAAGCGAAGAAGGCAATAGCCGCGAAAAACACAAAAAGCCGCAAAGAAAGAAGCAAAGACAGGAACGAGTCAGCCTCCTGCTCCCTGTCTTCTTCCCTTTTTGTGTCTTTTCGTGTTTTTTGCGGCTATTGCCTTCTTGCGGCTTACTTCTTAACCGGTTCTTCTTTGAGGTCCATCGGACCGCCGCAGCACTCGCAGACCATCTTCTCGCCGCGCTTGATCGAGCAGATGTCGCACCAGTAGTACACCTCGTAAAGCTCTCCCTTATAGAGGCTGTTCACCGAGGCGACGCGGAGCAGTGTGCTGCCAGGGACGAGGCGGCCGGTCAGCCGCATCGGGCGGTTCAGGAGCGCCTTGTCGGCGAAGAACATCCGCGAGCCGGCGTCCTTGACGAGCGGGCAGAGCTTGCCGTCGTCGGTCCGAAGGGCGAGCCAGTACGGGGCGGCGTCGGCGTCGAGCTTCCCGCCGTCCCTTCCGAGGACGTCCGCCAGCGCGACGACCTTGCCGGTTAGCGCCTCGGCCTTTGGTTCGGGGCTGGCCGCCCAAACGGGCATCAGCGCCGCCAGCAGCGCCGCCACGAGCCACGTCCGTTTCATGTCACACGTCCTGCCAGAGCCCGGGTTCCTGCTTCTTGGCCCGCTTCGTTCCCCGGCGCTTCGGGGCCGGGGCCGCCTGCTCCTCGGCTTCGGCCTCGGCTGGCACGTCACCCTGGGTGCGCTTGCGCAGCTCCAGCCGGATGGCGACCTCCTGGAACGGCAGCTGATCGCGAAACGTCCGCAGGAGGTAGCGCAGGTAGGTGTTGTCGAACAGCACCGGGTCGTTCGTGAACAGCACGATCGTCGGCGGGTTGGTCGCCGCCTGGGTGGCGTAAAAGATTTTCGCCCGCCGGTTCTGTCGCAGCGGGGGCGGGTTGCTCTCCAGCGCCTGCCGCAGCACCCGGTTGAGGTCGCCGGTCGTCACCCGCGCCGACGCTTGCTTGTGCAGGACCTGCGCGAGGTTGAGCACCGCCTGGACGTTCTTGCCCGACTTGGCGGTGATGAAGGCGATCGGGACGTGGTCGAGACTGGGGAAGGTGGCGCGGATGTAGTCGGCCATCTCGCCAGTCTGCGTCGTCGGCTTCAGCAGGTCCCACTTGTTGACGACGAAGATGGCCGGCTTGTGCTGCTCCAGGATGTACTCGGACAGCTGCTTGTCCACCTTCGAGATCGTCTGCGCCGCGTCGAGGAACAGCAGCACGACGTCGGCCCGGCGGATCGACCGCTCGGCCCGGTGCAGGCTGTAGAACTCGATGTCGTTGGCGAGGCTCTTCTTCCGCCGCACCCCCGCGGTGTCGATGGCGAGGTAGACCTTGCCGTCGCGCTCGAAGCGCACATCGACGCTGTCGCGGGTCGTGCCGGCCACCTCGCTGACGATCATCCGCTCCGACTGGGCCAGGCAGTTGATGAACGTGCTCTTGCCCGTGTTGCGCCGGCCGACGATCGCCAGCTTCAGCGCCACCTCCTTCGGCTGATCCTCGTCGTCGCGCCTCGGCGGCAGGCGGTACTTGATCTCCCGCAGCAGGTCGTCCTTGCCGCGGTTCTGCTGGGCGCTGACGTGGATCAGCTTGCCGTAACCGAGGCGGAAGAACTCGGCGGCGTTGGGCTCGATCGCCGGCACGTCACACTTGTTGGCGACGAGGATCACCGGCTTGCCGGCGGCGCGGAGCCGCTCGGCGACCTGCTCGTCAAGCGGAACGAGGCCGTCGCGGGCATCGACGACGAACAGGAGCAAGTCGGCCTGGTCGATGCCGGCCCGGATCTGACGCTCGACGAGGGCGGTCAAGTCATCGACATCGACGATGCCCATGCCGCCGGTGTCGATCAGCTCGACGGTGCGGTCGCCGACGTCGAGCAGGGTGGCGACACGGTCGCGGGTGACGCCGGCGGTCGGATCGACGATGGCGATGCGCCGGCCGGCCAGCCAGTTGAACAGGGAGGACTTGCCGACGTTCGGCCGCCCAACGATGGCGACGACGGGGGTAGACACGGTCGGGATCCTCCGACAAAACTCGCGGCTCAAGAATGAGTCATTATAGCAGGTCCCGGCCGCTTGACGCGCCAGAGCCGCGCCGCGTACCCTCACAGCATGAGCAGCCCTCCTCCCATCCCCGACGATTTCGCCCGCGGCCGCCGCTACCGGGCACTGTCGGCTTATCTGAAGAATCGCTTCGGGGTCGCCGTACGCAGCGTCACCCTCGACGGCGGGTTCACCTGCCCAAACGTTGATGGCACGGTGACTACAGGGGGTTGCGTCTACTGCGACAACCGCAGCTTTTCGCCCAACCGCCGCCTTCCCCGCGCCCCCCTCCGCGCGCAGCTCGACCGCGGCATCGCCATCCTGTCGCGACGCTACGGCGCCGAGCACTTCATCGCCTACTTCCAGGCCGGGACGAACACTCACGGGCCGGTCGAAAAGCTGCGCCGGCTCTACGACGAGGCGCTGTCCGAGCCGCGCGTGGTCGGACTGGCGATCGGCACCCGGCCGGACTCGGTCCCCAACTCGGTGCTGGACCTGCTCGAAGACTACGCCCGCCGGCTGCCAGTGTTCCTGGAACTCGGCTTGCAGACCATCCACGACCGCTCGCTGGACTGGATGAACCGTGGCCACCACGCCGACGCCTTTTTCGACGCCGTCGAGCGCTGCCGGGGCCGGGGTCTGAGCCTGTGCGCTCACGTGATCCTCGGCCTGCCCGGTGAGGGCCGTGACGACATGCTCGCCACCGCCGACGCCCTCGCCGGTTTGCCCGTCGAAGGAATCAAGGTCCATAACCTCTACGTCGTCAAGGGCACACCCCTGGAGGAAATGCACCGCGCCGGCGAGGTGGCCTTGTTCGGCCTGGGCGACTACGTCTCGGTGGTTTGCGACTTTCTGGAAAGACTGTCACCGGATCAGGTGATTCACCGGCTCTCCGGCGACGCGCCGCCGGACCACTTTGTTGCCCCTTCGTGGTGCCTGGACAAACCGGGGCTGCTGCGCGCGATCGACGCGGAGTTGCTCCGCCGGGACAGCTGGCAAGGGAAGCGTCGTGTGGAGATGGCACCGCGGCCGACGAGGAAGCCTCTGCCGCTCGTGACGGTAAACGACAGCCGGGACGTGGGGGCCGGGGCAAGCCAACCCGGCGGACCGCACGTCCCGGTAGATTAAGGAAACCCCGATCGGCTCACGGCCGCGGCGGGTTCGCCTGGTTGGGCGCCGCCTGGGGCCGCGCCTGCCATTGGGGGTTATTGCCGTAGCCGTACCCGGGATAGCCATAGCCTGGGTAGCCGCTCAGAGCCGGGTAGGGGTTGGCCTGGTACGGGCTGCGCGCCGAGCCCGCCGGCTGCATCTGCGCCGGCGGCTGGTTCGACGAGCCGGGGGGGGCCGCGTTGTTGGCCGGCGCAAAGCCAGGGTAGGCACCGAAGCCGTTCCCCGGCCCGTTCGCCGCCGGCCCGCCGATGGCCGGCCGCGCGCCCGTACGGCGCCGAGCAGGACGACCGGCATCGTCTGCAAGAGACGCCCCAGTAGGGATACTCGGGCATCGCCGGCACCACGAAGTGCGCCCTCCAGCGGCCAGTAGTTGTACCGGACCCAAAGGCGGCGGCTCGTTGCCGCTCTTGTGCCTCTTCTTCGGATAATCACCGTTGGTGATTTTGAGCAGCTGGGCGTCGGCCCGGCCGGCCACCAGGCCGAGCAGGGCCAGGACTAGCAGTCGTCTCATGGGAGGTTCCTCTTCCCGTCGCGGAGAGCGGGGCTACCCCCGCACGACCGGCCGGTCGCTCCGCGAGGACCGCGCCCGGCTCGCGGGAAACATGCCCTGATCGGCCGCCGGTCAGCCCCGGGCGCTTTCCGGGCGGGTCGAGAATGCGTGGCGACCGGCGGCGCTTCCGCAAGACCACGCCACACGCGCGCTGGGAAACGGCCGCGAGGCGGGGCCGTTTCGCCGCACGGCGAAACGGCCCCGCCTCGGTGTGGGGCAAGCAGGGGTGGTCGTTTGCTACCGGGTGGCGTCCTTCATCTTGGGCGGCGGGGCGTTCTCGATCACCTTGTCTGGGACGGCCCTTGGATGGCAACCGCCCTCGATGATTTTGCCCGGCAGCACGGGGATGGGCCGGGAAGGCGGGGTAGCCGGGGTAGCCGTACCCGTACCACGACGGCACGAAGCCGCGACGTCGTAGCCCCTGGTACTTGATCATTGCCCCGGGTAGAGCGGGGCGGGGTTGGTGGTACCCCGGCCGCCTGCATGCCGCCGAACATCTTCGGGGGGGCGTAACAGGGTGACCATCCGGGGATGAAGCAGCTGTCGCAGCAGCCCCCCGGCCCGCAGCCGTTCTGGCCGGTCAGCCCCACCAAGGTCACGTTGACCTGGACCTGAACGCCGAGGCCCACCCCGCCGCCCCCGTGGGCCGAGCGCGCCGCTTCGACGCCGCCAACATCGGCAGCCAAGGGCCGCCGGGAGAAATCGTCATTTCGTAAGGATCCTCCTCCGTCCGCGAAAGGCCGACCCGGCCCTCAGCCCCGCTAGGCGGCAGCTCTGATCCCCTCGTCAGGGATTGTGCGCTGAGAACCCGAACGCCAGCTTCTTTATCATTCCCGAAGGAGGAATCCTGCCCCTGGGGCGACGCCCAGACGCAGCCGGCTCGGGGAAGGCGGTGCGGTCAAGCTGAACTCGACAGCAGGCCGGAGCAGGTCGTTGGCACTGGCCTCAAACTCGACCCCGTCGCCCCGCACCGCAACGTCGATAAGGGCGGCGCCGCCGAAGTCCTCCACCGAGGCCCGTACCGGGTCGCGGACGCAGCGCGCGCATACAACCACCCCGGAGCATTCGAGCAGCGTCGCCAGTACGGCATCAGGGTGGTCCGCCGCCGGGCACAGGCTCGTTAGCATCAGGTTCGGCGCGTCGAGGTGGAACAGCCACCCCGCCGCACGCCCGACGTGCGGCAGGCCCTGGGCCGATCTCGACGACGGCCACCGGGCTGGCAACGCCGGGCGCGGTCTGCATTGGCTGCTCGCGGTCGAGGCTGACGCCGAGGTCGAAGGAGCGGCGCCCTCGCCCTCGCGCAGCAGCAGCACGTCGAGCATCCGGCCGCCGTGCCGGTGGTGAAGCGGCAGGCCGCCGGGGAAGATCACGGTATTCTGCCGGCCGGTCCGCACCTCCAGGTAGTCGGGCGTCTCCGGGCAGTTCCTGGCTCGTCATCGACCGCAGGCCGGTGGTGCTGCGCCAGCGCGCCGACTCGTCGCGCCCGGGCGAATCGAACCGCGAAGTACGAGTGCCAGGGGTAGCCCTCGATCGGCTGGCGCGACTCGATCTCGACGCGGAGTTCGAGCATCGGCCGGCCGAGCCGAACCCGGAACCGCTGGCGGAACGACGCGACCTCGCACCCTCGTCGAGCAGGACGCCCTGGAAGCAGTCTCGCAGCCGGGCCGGACGACGTCGCCTGCACCTTCGTAGCGCGCATCGTCGAGCCGGGACCCGAACGAGTTGCTGGCCAAGCCGGCCGGCCGGGTACGGGCGTCGCGGAAGTCGCGGAGGCCGCCGGTCTGCGGGTCGATCTCCGCCTCGAAGAACTACGTTGCGCCCGGACGGCACGCTTCGTCCGCCAGCCGGATGCCGTCGCGACCGCCGGCCCCTCCGAGCAGGGCACCCAGGCGAACCCCAGCGCCCGGCACCTCGACGACAGGCTCGGGCCACGCCGTCGTCTATCTGGCACACCGCCTTGACCGGGCCGCCGGAGGCCAGCCGCGCGCCATCGGGCAGTTCGACCGCGACGCGGCGGGCGAAGGCGCACGGGTTCAAGGCCAGCCCGGCGAGTCGGCCGGCCGCGCGCGATCCAGTCGCCCCGCCAGCGCTCGGCCGCGCGCCCGCATCGCGTCGCCGGGGTCTCCCTCCTGCTCGAAACGGTCCTCCTACCGCCAGGTGCTCCAGGAACGGCTGGCTGTCCACCCTTCGACCTGCCCGCCGAACGCCCCGCAGAATGGCGGCGAAGGTCCACGGCATCGACCCGCCGCCGGCCCCTCTGCAGCAACGCGCTTGATCGGCGATTCTCTGTCAGGGGATGTGCTGGCCGTGCGCTCGCTGAGGTAGTCGGCGGCGACTCAGTTCGTCCGGCGAGGCCGCGGAGGTGTAGTCGCCGGCCATCACCTCGCCGAAGTAGCTGGACAGCGTCACCCACCGGCCCAGCACCGGCGCCAGCCGGGTCAACTCCAGCCAGTCGCCGTACCACGCCGGGGCGGCCTGGCCCTTGTGGACCAGGGCCAGCGTCGCCGACTGGTCCTGCATGATGGTCTGGTGCAGGTGGTGCGCCAGGTGGAAGTAGGTCTGCGGCGAGTCGGCCGGCTGCGGCGTCCGCGTGAAGGCGTCCACCTGCTTGCCGTTGTGCGACGGCCAGCCGACGACGGCCGACTGGTACGAGGGGAGCTGCCCGTCGTCGAAAGCGACCAGCAGCGCGTGCGTGAAGCCGGTATTCTGGAGCAGCAGCGGCGTCTGCGGGTGGAAGCCGAACCGCCTCCGGGCGTAGACGCGCGCCTCGCGGCCGAGCAGCTCGCGGTAGACCGCCTGCCCCTTGAGGAGGTTCCACAGTTGCGACTCCAGAGGCAACAGCGGCTCCTCGCGCTCGGCATAGCCGCAGCCGATCACCTCCGCCAGGTCGGCCCCCACCCTCTCGCGCAGGGCCGCGAACCGCTCGGGGTGCTGGTTCGCCAGGCGCTCGAGCAGCCCCGCGGCGGCGAGGACGTTGACCGGCCGGCCCGAGGCTGTGGGGTCGAGCGATTCCCCGTCGAGCCACTCGGCGTCGAGCAGGAAGAGATCGACGATGTAGAGCGTGACCGGGTAGACGACCTCGCGCGCGGCCAGCAGTCGGTCCGCCGCCGACTGGACGTGGGGAAGCCATGCCTCGGCGTCGTCGATGTGTTCGATCGCGGCGCGGAGGTCCTGAAGCAGGTCGTCGGTCGGCAGCACGTTTTCGTGCGACATCGCCTCGAACAGCGCGTCGAGGACGGCGTGTCCGAACCCCACGCCGAGGAAGGGTCGGACTTTTTCAGGGGGCAGGTCGAGGTGCCGTTCGTGCTTCGCCTTGTGGAGGGCGTCGCGCAGGTTCTCGAACGTCGCTTCGCGGTCGGCGGTCGCGGTGAAGACGAGGGCGCCGGCGGCCTTGGCCCGTTCCGCCCAGTCCTCGGCGAGCATCAGCGGGGGGTTGTCCGGCAGAGCGTAGATGGCGTTGGCCACCGGCTCTTCGTGGTCGTATGGTGGCGCAATGCGCGGCAGCGACGAGGCCAGCGACAGCACGGCGGGGTGCCACAACGCCTGGTGCCCGTTGAGGATGGCGGCCACCTCCTCGTCACCCAGGTACAGGGTGGTGTCGGTCGGCAGGCGGTAGGGGCTCAGCAGGATCAGCTTTCGCTCGCTCATGCTGTGGGTTTAGCGACGGCGCCGGCGAAAGCCAGTGCCGAGGGACACCCTCTCGCGGCCCCACGCGCGGGTCTGTACACTGAGAGGGACACCACACCGAGGTGCCATAACCTTGTCGAAGAAACACAAACATCACGCCTGGGTGCCTTCGGGCCACGACCTGGCGGCCCGGGTCGAGCGGACGCGCCGGGAAGGGCGCTTCCAGCAAGCCCTCGACCTGGCGAAGCAGCTCCACCGGGACGAGCCGACAGTCGAGCACCTGGACCTGCTGAAGGACACCTATCTGAAGCGGGCGGAGCAGCTCAGCGCCCAGGGCCATCCCCGTGACGCCGCGACCACGCTCGAAGCCGCCTCGCGCCTCGACGAGAAGAACCTGTCCTGGCTGGGAAAGCTGATCGAGCCGATGGGCCGCACCGGCGAGATCGCCAAGACGCTGGAACTCCTGGCGAGAATGAAGCAGCTCGGTGGAGGGGACGACTCGGCAGTGCTCGGGGCCCTCGCCGACGCCTCGATCGTCAACGAGAAGGCCAGCCGCGACCTGCTCCCCGCCGCGATGCAGGCCGACCGCGACCGGGTGCTCCTCGCGTTCCAGCAGGTCGAGGCGGGGCGGGATGAGGCCGCCCGCGAGGCGCTGCAACCGGTCGGCCTGCGCTCGCCGTTCCTCGAGTGGAAGGTCCTGCTGCGCGGACTGCAAGCGTATTGCCACCACGACGACACCCGCGCGCTGGAGAACTGGCAGCGCCTCGACCCGAGGCGCGTTCCCGCCCGGCTCGCCGCCCCCTACCGCGCCGCCATCGACCCCGCCTTCCGCGCGCTCAGCCGCCCGCGACCCAGCAGGTGCTCCGCCAGCGACTCGAATGGCTCACCGGCGACGTGGTGCAGACGCACCTCAGCGCCCTGCGCAGGGGCTGGAGAACCGCGACACGCTCGGCCCGGCGTTCCGGGCCGCCGAGCGCTGCTGCCGACCCTCCGGCAGCAGGCGCCGCACCTGATCGACCGGCTGGCCCGGCTGCTCTACGCCGCGATCCTCCGTTACGGACCCGACGAGCCGCCGCTACCGGCGGGTGTTCGGCGGCCGGCGGACGACCCGAACTTCCACCGCCTGGAGGCGGTCGCTCTGGACACCGGCGGCGACTGGGCCGAGGCGCACAAGAAGTGGCAGGCGTTCGAGAAGGAGGTCGCCGCCTGCCCCGACCGCTGGCCCGGCGAGCAGGGCACGGTGGCGCGGGCGCTGATCTGGCAGCGGATGGGCGACAACGCCGCGCTGATCCCCACGAAGGAGCAGCGCAAGAAGCTGCCCCGCTTCCTCCGCGATCTGGACGCGATGCCCGGGCCGCTCAAGCCGTCGGCCGAGGAGTGCTACTCCCGCAGCCTGGAGCTGGCCCCCGACCTGCTCGACGCACACGAGGGGATGATCGACTGCCTGATGAAGGCGGAGAAGTTCCGCCCAGCCATCGAGGCCGCCGAGCGGCTCCTGGCGCGGTTCCCCGACCACGTCGAGACGCTCCAGAAGCTCGCCACGCTGCATCTGATCCAGCAAGATTACCCCGCCGCGCTGGCCGCGATGGAGCGCGCCCTGCGGCACAACCCACTCGACCGGGCCATCCGGGAGCGGGTGGGGAAGCTCCACCTCCTGGAAGCCCGCGAGCTGGCGACCGAGGGGAAGTGCGACCAGGCCAGGCCGCACTACCAGGCCGCGCTGGACTACAGCGACGCGGACAGGCACCCCGGCATCCGTTGCCGCTGGGCCGCCTGCGAGATCAAGGCCGGCGACCAGGCCCGCGCCGACGAGCTGCTCGACCAGGCGAGGGCGAAGATGCCCGGCGAGCTACTCGTCACGTTCCACCTGCTCATCGACTCGATCCGCCTCAAACTCGGCAACCCGCTGAAGACCAAGCTCACCAAGGCGTTCAACGCCGAAATCGAGGGGCCGCCGACGGCCGCGCTGGCGCTTGGCCTGGTCGAGTTGGCGGCCGAGTACGCCGCCGGGCCGACCGAGTATTACGGCCGGCAGACGCACGCCAAGAAGGTCGTCGCCTACGCCGGCCGCGTCCCGCCGAACGACTTCAGCGAGGCGAAACTGGAGCGGGTGCTGGCGGGGCTGACGACGCTCGACGCCAGCTCGCGGCTGATGAACCGACTGTTCGAGTTCGCCCAGACGAAGTTCCCGGACAACCCGCGGTTCCACTACCAGCACGCGGTCTTCCTCATGGGGGACCGCCTCGAAGAGATGGCCCCGCACTGGCGCATCAGCCAGTTACTCATGGACGCGGAGAAGCTGGCGGCGAGGCGCCCCGCCGGCGAGCCGGGCTTGAAGGAGATGCTCGACGACGTCAAGCGCCGCCGGGCGATGATCCAGGCGTTCAACCCGTTCCTCGGCCGGCTGGAGGAGCTGTTCGGCGGCATGGGCGCGTTCGGCTTCGACGAGGACGAAGAATTCGAGGATTAATTCGGGCATGAAAGATCCGTATCAGGTGTTGGGCTTGCCAGGTGACGCCGACGACGAGACGATCCGCCGGCGCTACCTGGAGCTGGTAAAGCGGCACCCGCCGGGGCAGGACCCGGAGCGGTTCGCCGAGGTGCGCCGGGCCTACGAGCAGCTGCGCGACCTGGCCACGCGGGTGCGCCACCGGCTGTTCGAGATCGCCCCCGAGAACGACTCGATCGAGAAGATCGCCGAGGAGCTGGCATGTCGGAGTCCCCGCAGACGCGTGCCCCTGAAGACGCTGCTGTCGCTGGTGCGAAAGCCCGGCTGACGCCCCCCGACGTGGAGGCGGCCCTGGACGACTTCCGCCGCTGGTTCGCGTCGCTGCCCACCGACGACGGGGAGGCCTCCGCCGAGCGTGAGCAGAGCCTCGACCTGGCGACGCTGCTGGGGCACTTCGTGGCGCTGCGCCAGGAGGTGAACCTGCAAACGCGCGCCGTCCGCGCCCAGCAGGAGCAGAACGCGGAGCTGGTCGCGAAGCTCGGCCAGGCGGTCGAGGCGCTGTCGAGGCCGCGTCCGGAACCTGTTGCGGACGATAAGGCCCGCCCGTTGCTGAACTCGCTGGTGGAGCTGGGCGACGCCCTGCTGCTGGCGAACCGGGAGGTGACGCGGACTCGGGAGAGCCTCCTGCCCGCGCTCGAAGCGATGGCCAGGCCGAAGGCGACCGAAACGCCTCCCGTCCATCGCCGGTCGGCGGGGTCGTTCTGGACGCGGTGGTTTCAGCCCTCGGCGCCGCAGGAAGCCCCCGTCGAATCGACCGGCCACGCCGAGCGGGTAGCCGGCGCGCTGTCGGCGCTGGTCACGGGGTACGGCATGAGCCTGGAGCGCGTGGAGCGGGCTCTGCGCAAGCACGGCCTGGAGCCGATCGCGGCCGTGGGCCAGCCGTTCGACCCGGAGCGGATGGAGGCGATGGACGCGGTCGCCGACACCGGCCGGCCCGCCGGCGAGGTCGTCGAGGAAGTGCGGCGCGGTTACCTCTGGAACGGCCGCCTGTTCCGTTTCGCCCAGGTCCGGGTGGCGCGCGGCTGAGTGGGCAGGGAAATCACGATAGGGGACCTACCATGGACCTGATCATCGGCATCGACCTCGGCACGACCAACAGCGAGGTCGCGTTCGTCCGCGACGGGCAGCCGCACGTCTGCACCGAGGACGGTGACCCGATCCTGCCGTCGTTCGTCGGCGTCTCCGAGGACGGCAAGCTGCTGGTCGGCAAGGCGGCCCGCAACCAGTTCGCCCTGGCCCCGGAGCGGACCGTCAAGTCGATCAAGCGCAAGATGGGCCAGGACGTCAAGGTCTCCCTCGGCGGCCAGGAGTACCGACCACAGGAGATCTCGGCGATGATCCTCCGCAAGCTGCGCGACCGGGCGGCGGCGGAGTTGGGCCACGACGTGACCAAGGCCGTCATCACGGTGCCGGCCTACTTCAACGACAGCCAGCGGCAGGCGACGCGCGAGGCCGGTGAGCTGGCCGGGCTGGAGGTCGTCCGCATCCTCAACGAGCCGACCGCCGCCTCGCTCACCTACGACCCCAACCAGCGCGACCTGGCGCGGATGCTGGTCTACGACCTCGGCGGGGGCACGTTCGACGTGTCGATCGTCCAGGCCCAGGACGGCGTCGTCGAGGTACTGTCCAGCCACGGCGACACGCAGCTGGGCGGCGACGACTTCGACGAGTTGCTGCTCAGCCTCGTCGCCGACCGCTTCGAGTCCCAGAACGGCGTCGATCTGAGGAATAACCTCGTGGGCCGCTCGCGCCTGCTCCGCGCCGCCGAGGCGGCCAAGCGCCACCTGTCGTCCCACCCCTACGCCCGGCTCCAGGAGGAGTTCATCGCCGAGAAGGACGGCCAGCCGTTGCACCTCGACCTGGAGGTGACTCGCGAGGAGTACGAGGAGCTGATCCGCCCGCTGGTGATGCGCACCATGGACTGCGTGCAGCGGGCGCTGACCGACGCCAAGGTGACCGCCTCGGCGGTCCACAAGGTGGTGCTGGTCGGCGGCAGCACGCGGACGCCGATGATCGGTCGGCTGCTGGAGGAGCGGCTGGGCCAGCCGGCGCACCAGGAGGTGAACCCGGACCTGTGCGTCGCCATGGGGGCGGCCGTCGAGGGGGCGATCCTGGCCGGTCAGGACGTCGGCGCGGTGCTGGTGGACATCACGCCGCACTCGCTGGGCATCAAGTGCCTGGGCCACAGCTCCTCGGGGATGATGACGCCGTACCAGTTCGCCCCGATTCTCCACCGCAACACCCCCCTGCCCGCCTCGCAGAGCGAGGTGTTCTTCACCCACACCGACGAGCAGACCCAGGTCGAGATCGACGTCTACCAGGGTGAGGACGAGGACGTCCGCCGCAACCACCGCGTCGGCCGATTCCTCGTCGAGAACTTGGCCCGGGTGCCGGCCGGCAACCCGATCGTGGTGCAGCTCGACCTGACGCTCGACGGCGTGCTGCGCGTCTCGGCGCGGGAGCGGCTGACGGGCACGCAGAAGCAGGTGACGATCGAGAACGCGCTGGCCCGGTTCCAGCGCGAGGAGAAGGCCCTGGCGAAAGAGCGGCTCGACCGGCTGTGGTCGGAGCAGGACGACGAGGCCGAGGAGATCGACGAGCCGTCCGACCTGGAGGCCAACGGGGAAGCGCCGCCTGCGGCGATTCCCGAACTCACCGCCGGGCCGAGCGACGGCCACCGCGAAACGGTGCAGGCCAGGGCGCTATTGGAGAAGGCGACGCGGTTGCTGGGGAAGGCCTCGGCAGAGGACAAGGCGGAGGTCGAAACGCTGATGAAGGACGTCGAGTCGGCCCTGGCCGCGCAGAAGTGGGCCGAGGTGAAAGCGGCGTCGGACCGGCTGGCGGACACGCTGTTCTACCTGGAGGACGCCTGAGCCGATGCGCTGCCCCGTGTGCCGGGCCGACACCACGACGCCGGCCTGCCGGCGTTGCAAGGCCGACCTGTCGATGCTGTTCGCCCTGGAGGACGACCGCGCCGCGCTGTTGGCCAGGGCGCGGCACCTGCTGGCGAGCGACAGCGCCGCGGAAGCGGCGCGGGCGGCCCGGCGCGCGAACGGCCTGCGCGAGGACGAGGAGTCGCTCCGGCTGCTCGCCCTGTCATCGTTGATGCTCGGAGACCGCCACGAGGCCTGGCGCGCCTACCGGCGTGTGAAGGGAGTCCACGGCGGATGACGAGGACCATCCTGTTCCTGCACGGCTGGCAGTCGGTCCCCGGCGGCGTCAAGCCGACGTACCTCGGGCGGCACGGCCACGAGGTCATCAACCCGAAGCTGTCCGACGACGACTTCGCCGAGGCCGTCCGCGTCGCCCAGGCCGAGTTCGATCGGCATCGGCCCTCCGTGGTGGTCGGCTCGTCGCGGGGCGGCGCGGTGGCGTTGTCGATCGACAGCCCCGGTGCCCGGCTGGTTCTGCTCTGCCCTGCGTGGAAGCGGTGGGCGCCCGGCCGGGCCGCGAAGCCCGACACGGTCATCCTGCACTCGCGGGCCGACGACGTGATCCCGTTCGCCCAGAGCGAGGAGCTGGTGCGCCTCAGCGGCCTGCCGGCGTCGGCGTTGATCGAGGTCGGCAGCGACCACCGGCTGGCCGACCCGGAGCCGCTGGGGGCATTGTTGCGGGCGTGTGAGGGCCGCCCGTGAAGCGGATTGAAAACGTGGCGTGTACCGTGTGCGGCTGCGTCTGCGACGACCTGCGCGTCGCGGTGGACGGCGAGCGGATCACCGCGGCCGA
The DNA here is from genome assembly GCA_046350195.1 of Gemmataceae bacterium. Classification (GTDB taxonomy): domain Bacteria; phylum Planctomycetota; class Planctomycetia; order Gemmatales; family Gemmataceae; genus CALDUY01. The sequence continues at coordinate 2,684 of JAXMAW010000025.1, read as the reverse complement.
GGGGGCGTGCTTCCTGGCGGAGCCCTGGTTTCTCGACCAGCACCGCGCCCGGCCCCCGGTCGCCGAAATCGACGGGCGGCCGGCCACGCTCGACGAGGCCGTGGCCGAGGCCGCCGCGATCCTCGGGGCGGCCCGCTACCCGCTGATCTACGGCCTTTCACGCAGCAGCACCGAGGGCCAGCGCGAGGCCGTCGCCCTGGCCGACCTGCTCAGGGCCACGATCGACACCACGGCGTCGCTCTGCCACGCCCCATCGGTGATGGCACTGCAAGGGGTCGGGGAGTCCACCTGCACGCTCGGCGAGGTGAAAAACCGCGCCGACCTGGTGGTGTTCTGGGGCTCGAACCCGGTGCGGAGCCACCCGCGCCACCTCGAACGCTACTCCGTCTTCCCCGCGGGGGAGTTCGTCCCCGGCAGCAGGGCCGGGCGGTTCGTCGTCGTCGCCGACGTGAAGCCGACGCCCAGCACCGAGGCCGCCGACCTGTTCTTGCAGATCGAACCGGGGCGGGACTTCGAGGCGCTCTGGACGCTTCGTGCTCTCGTCCGCGGCGTTCCCGTGGCGCCGGACGCCCGAGCCGGAGCCCCCTTGCGGAACCTGCAAGATCTGGCCGCGCTGATGAAGTCGTGCCGGTTCGGGGTGGTGTTCTTCGGCCTGGGGCTGAGCCTGACGGGGCTGGGGCACCGCAGCGTCGAAGCTCTCTTACTCCTGGTCCGCGACCTCAACGACCACACGCGGTTCTACGCCCGCCGGATGCGGGTGCAGGGCGACGTCACCGGGGCCGACAGCGTACTGGCGTGGCAGACTGGCTACCCGTTCAGCGTCAACCTGGCGCGGGGGCACCCGCGGTACAACCCCGGCGAGTTCTCCGCCCAGGACGTGCTGGAGCGGAGCGAGGCCGACGCCTGCCTGCTGCTGGGCAGCGAGGGCGTCGCCCGGTTCTCGCCGGCGGCGCTGGAGCACCTCAACCGGATGCCCACGGTGACGCTCGACTACCCCGCCGTGACGCCGGCGGTCCCCGTCAAGGTCCGCTTCACCACCGCCGTTTACGGCGTCCACCTCCCCGGCACGGCGTACCGGATGGACGAGGTCCCGATCCCGCTGAGCGGATTCCTGCCCACCGCCTACCCGAGCGACGCCGACGTGCTGAGAATGATCGCGAGCCGCTTCGGCGTTCGCCCCCCGACGGGCGGCTGATACCCAGGGCTGATTCCGTCTGGCCGGGCGGTGGGGCCGGGTGCGAGCCGAGCCCGCCGGCGGATTCGTATCATTCACGCCTCCCCCCAAATCCCCCTGAACAAGTGCCACCAAGGTCACATCGTTGACCATCGTCGGCGGTCGCCCTGCCTCACGTTCGGCGGACTCGCAAACAGCCGTGGGCTCATACCCGGTCCTGGTAGGGGTGTGGCGTTTGGGGCAGGCCGGTGACTGGCCCGCAGCCAGTCGGGTTGGCCAGCAAAGGCGGGGGACGGTGGCCGCCGTTGACGGCCGGACGGGTGCCGATCGCGACCCCGCGCCCGTGACTGGCCAGCTGGCACATAGGCCGCTCTTTGCTGACGCATTCCGGCCACGATAATGCTCTAGAATATGAATATCCGTATAGTATAACAAGTTGGGTGAGGCGCCGCTTACACTGCCTCTCCCCCACTTCGGGGGACGCGACACCCTCTCCGCCCCTGGGCATGAGGAAAGGACTCTCCGATGGCCTACAGCGAAACCCTGGCGGCGCGTGCGGCAACGGTTGGCGCGGCGAAGGAACGTCGAGGAGAAGAAGATATTCGGCTGCGTCGGCTTCCTGCTCAAGGGGAACATGCTGGTCGGGGTCTGGAAGGACTCGCTGATCGCGCGGGTCGGAGCAGACGGTTACGACGAGGCCCTGCTTGAGCCGCACGCCAGGGAGTTCGACATCACCGGCCGGCCGATGAGGGGCTGGGTGCTGATCGGGCCGGAGGGCGTCGAGGACGAGGACGCGCTGGACGGCTGGCTGCGCCGGACGGTGAAGTTCGTCGCGACGCTGCCGGCGAAATAGTGCCGAACTCCTCCGGCTCTGAAGCAGCGCGCAGCGACGCAGTGGCAGAGCGGGCGGCCCCGCCGCAGGCATCGCCGCCTCTGTCGCTTCCCGGGCTTCGGGGAGCCGGGGGCTCAAGTGTAGCACGGCATCCATGCCGCACTGCGCCCCCTTAAGAATCTCCGAACCCCGTACAGTGACCGGCGACGAAGCAGCGAGAAGGCAGGCGGGGGAGCGGGCCGAGAGAAGAGCCAAGAGCCCCTAGCATGAGCGCTGAATAGGCGCAAGTGCTAGGGGCTTTTGGCTCTTCTGGAGTCGATCTGTACTTTCCGTGAATGAGTTGCCAAGCAGTCCTCAATAGAGAGGTCTGAAGGTGGCAATACCTGGGCGGATTCTTGGGCGAGCTGGGCCATCAAGCGGCCAGGTCGAGCAGGCGCTCGGCCAGGGCGCGGATTACCTCCTTGTCGGGGATGCCGGCCAGAGCCTCCGTATTCCCCCGCGCAACACTTCCCGCTGCAACGCCTTCCGCTTGTCCCGGTGCGATGGCCGCCTCGGCTCGCTGTCCCACGGGCAACGGCTCCGGTCCACCAATTGCTCTTCCCCCTTGTCCCACGCCCACGCCTCGACCAGGGCGTGCATCCACAGGTTCAGGTTGAAGCACCCGACGCTGCTGTCCAG
>JAXMAW010000024.1:0-97873 GCA_046350195.1 Gemmataceae bacterium | reverse complement strand
GCGGCACGTCGAGGGGCGGACCGGCTGAATCTGCTTTTTTCCGCCGTAGCATCACCCCTGACTTCAAGGAGGGAGCGCACATGGAACAGACCCCGATTCCCAGGTGGCAGGCCGTGACCGGCTGGGTGCTCTCGGGCATCCTCGCCTTCGTCTTCCTCCCCAGCGCCTTCTTCAAGGTCGCGCAGCCCGCGGGCTTCCTCGAGGAGTGGACCAAGACCTACCCCGCCTCGTCCGCGCTGCCGCTCGGGGTCATCGAGGTGACGCTGTTCGCCCTGTACCTCGTGCCGAAGACGCGCTACCTCGGCGGCCTGCTCATGCTCGCCTACCTCGGCGGGGCGGTCGCGACCCACCTGCACGCCGGGGACGGCCTGTTCTTCGTGCCGGTCCTGGTCGGCGTCGTCGGCTGGCTGGGGCTATACCTCCGCGACCGCAGGCTCCGCGCGCTCGTCCCGACCGTTTCTGAATGAGCGAGGGCGTGGGAATGCCGGATGAGCCCGAGTCCCCCGGCTGCAATCGCGTGAATCACGTTGCCTTTCGGCCGCCCCTCACGACGGAGAAGTGAAATGGCAAAGCAAGCGAAGAACACGATCTGCCTCTGGTACGACGGCGGCGCGGAGGACGCGGCGCGCTTCTACGCCGAGACGTTTCCCGATTCCTCCGTCGGCGCGGTGCTTCGCGCGCCGGCGGACTTCCCGTCCGGGAAGAAGGGGGACGTGCTGACGGTCGAGTTCACCGTGCTGGGCATACCCTGCCTCGGCCTCAACGGCGGGCCGGCGTTCAAGCACAGCGAGGCGTTCTCGTTCCAGGTCGCGACCGCTGACCAGGCGGAGACCGACCGCTACTGGGACGCGATCGTCAGCAACGGCGGGCAGGAGAGCGAGTGCGGCTGGTGCAAGGACAAGTGGGGCCTGTCGTGGCAGATCACGCCGCGCGTCCTGACCGAGGCGCTGGCCAAGGGCGGAGACGTGACGAAGCGGGCGTTCGAGGCGATGATGCAGATGAAGAAGATCGACGTCGCCGCGATCGAGGCGGCGCTGCGCGGTTAGGCTGGGCCTTCGGGCGCTCGGCCACCCGGGGAATCGCCTGAGCCGCCGAGCCAAGCGCTGCTCCCAGCGCCCGGACCACTGCTCGGCGGGCCGCGCTTGCGAAGTGCCTCACCCGCTCGCCCTGGCCACCACCCACGCGAACAGGGCCACCCAGGTGGCGGCGAACAGCAGCGGCACGGCGAACGCCAAGGGGCGGCCGATGGACAGCCCATCCGTCCGCCCCGGCTTGGCGAACGCCGCGACCGTCCGGGCGTACTCGGGGACCACGCGACGGATTTGCTCGTAGACGTGGACGCAGTACCGCCAGTGCCGCACCTGGACCCGCAGCCACAGCAGCGCGAACGCGAGCGCGGCGGCGGTGAGGGGGACGAACACGCCGACGGACGGCTCCTTGTGGTAGAGGATGGCGAAGACGCCGAGCAGCCCGACCTGGATGGCGGAGAAGTAGTTCAGGCGGTCGTAGAAGAGCTTCTCCTCGTGGAGCCCATGCTGCCACAGACGGTTGACCTCGTCCGGGTGCGGCGTGGCGGTCGCGTCTGGCGGTGGCGTCGTCATGGCGGCGGGGATCTGGTTGACCGGGCGCAGCGCGATCATACCCGAACCCAGCACCGGGACAAAGCCTGTCCGCGTACGATCCGGGATTACCCAGCAAGGAGGCCTTGCCATGCGCCACGTCCTGCCGCTGCTCGCCGTGGTGTCGCTGGCGTTCGCACCTCCACCACGGGCGAAACCGCCGGCCGCCCCGAAAGCCGGCGCCGAAGCGCCCCCAGTCCTGGGGCTACTCTCGGACGGGGTCGCCTTAGCCGTCCGCCCCTTGCTGTGGGCGGGCCGGCACATCCTCGTCGGCCGATGTTCGTCAAGGCGCACAAAGGGGCGCTCTCGGCTATGATGAGGCAAGCGGGCGACCCGGGGCCTCCGCGACAGCCGCGAGGCCCGTTACACAGATCTCATCAACAGGGGGAGCAGTCCCGGATTCTGAGCCAGGTCCGGAGGGGGGACGACCCGCCGTGAAGATCGCGACCTACAACGTGAACAGCGTGAACGCCCGGTTGCCGGTGCCTGCCCGCTGGCTCGCCGAGGCCCGGCCCGACGTCGCCTGCCTTCAGGAGCTCAAGGCAGCCCAGGAGAAGTTCCTGCACGCAAGCGCTGCGGGAGGCGGCCACGCGATCTGGGCACGGGCAGAAGGCCTGAACGGCGTCGCCATCCTGGCCCGGGCGGGTGAGCCGCTCGAGACGGGCGAGGCCTGGCCGGCGACCCGGAGGACGTGCAGAGCCGGTACCTCGAGGCGACCGCCGGCGGCGTCCGCGTCGGGTGCCTGTAATCGCCGAACGGGAACCTGCCGCCGGGCCCGAAGTTCGACTACAAGCTCCGCTGGCTGGAGCGGTTCGCGGCGCGGGCCGCGGAGTTGGTGGGCTCGCCCGATCCGGTCGTCCTCGCGGGCGATTACAACGTGATCCCGGAAGAGCTCGACGTGTACAACCCGGCCGGGTGGGAGGTGGACGCACCGTTCCGGCCGGAGATCGGCGGCGGACAAGGGCGGGGCCGCCCAGGGGTGGACGGACTCGTTGCACCTGAACCCGCAAGCCGGTGTTCACCTTCTGGGACTACACGGCCGGGGCGGCGGCGAAACGCCGGGCTGCGGATCGACCACCTGCTGCTCAACCGGCGGCGGCAGATCGGCTGACCGCGGCGGGTGTCGACCGGGATGTTCGTGGGTGGGAAAAGACGAGCGACCACGCGCCCACCTGGGTCGAGCTCCGGGACGGGTAGCCGGCGGCTCCGCGACTTCCACCGGCATCCCTGCCAAGTCACCCCTCCCCGCGCTCCGTGGCCCACGGGGTTGGCCGGTAGGACTGGTTGCGGACCACGACCGTCCCTGGGGTGAACTGGACCAGTTCGAGAGCTTCGCGGAGCCGTCGAACACGTCGTCGAACCGCCGGTCCCAGTCCGCCTCCTCCGGCCCATGTAGCGGCGGAAGATGGCCCGTGCCACCGCCACGTCGAACGGCAGGACTCGGCCGTCCCCCGCATCCCGACGGTGGCAGCGGCCGGTCGGGAGATCGAAGTCGATAAACCCGAGCCGCACACCTCGGTCCCGCCGGAGGTTCGCCGGGAACGCCCCCCACCGATCACCCACACGGCGGACCTGTCCCAAAGAAACCAGACGGGTGACTCCCGCGGCCCGTGCTCGGAGCCGCGGCCAGGTGGGCAAAGAGCGGCCGGTCCAGGAACTCGCCTGCCGAACACCGGCCGGTCCCCGGCCGACCCCTTCGCTTCGACGATCCGCATCGCTACCCTCATTCGTCCGCTGCCGGGCGAAGGCCCATGACGTGGGTGCAGTCGGGTCTGCCCCGCCGGCACGAAGCCGAGCCGCCGCGTAGAACCGGGCGGCCGCCTCGTCATGGGTCCGGAGCCGGAGGGGGTCGAACCGCCCGCGGGCCGCCCGGATGACCTCTCCCACCAGGCCCCGCCCGACGCCGCGCCGCCGGTGGGCCGCCGCGACGTAGAGGTGACGCACCCTCCCGACCCGGGCGTCGTCCGTGTACGGGTCGGCAGTGAGCCCGCACACCCCCACCACACGCCCGCCGGTGAGGGCCGCGAAGAGCACCTCGCCCGGGCCGTCGAATCGGACCGCCCCGCTCTCCCACTCGCGGACGAGTCGGCGGACGAACGCGAAGCCGCCCCGCTCTGCCTCAGCCGCCAGATCCGTCAGCCCGCCTTCCGGGAGTTCGGTCAGCCGAACCAACTGAACCGTCACTTCTATCCCTCCGCCGAGTGCTACCGGGACGTCGCCGGGAGTGCCCAGAACTCCGGGTCGAGCCCGAGCCGGCGGAAGATGGCGTCCGCCTCGGTCGCGGTTTTTCGTCGCCACTCGGGGGAGGCGTAGTCCCCGAACTAGAGCACGGCGAGCCGGGCGACACCGGGACGTCCAGGCCGAGCAAGCACGCGAGCGCCTCGCGGGGCATCGGCCCGGGGACCACGTCGCCCCCGACGACGACACGGTCCACGCCCGCCCGGCGAATGTCGTTCAGGACAGCCCCGAGGGCCGGGAGGTTCCCGTGGATGTCGTAGATGGCAGCGACACGCATCACCGGCCTCCGCGGTCATGGGAAACTCAGGTCCAGAGGCAGTCCCCGGACACCCCGTCGCTGTCCACTACCACGTCCGTGTTAGCGTACGGTCTTGAGCATTTTACCGACGGCCTCGCCGACCGTCGCCGCGTCCAGAGCGGCGAGTGGGTCATCAGTCTTCGCGTCGTGCATCACGGCACAGTCCCCAGGTCGCCCGCTTCCCGGGCCGGCCGGCGGATGTGACAATGACACAGAGCACAGACGAAACCATCGGTACGGGGGGCCTGTACATGGCACGGGACACGAGGGAGAAGCGCGACCTGCACGCGCTGAACGCCGACGGCATGGTCCTCTGCAACCCTCGCGACCGGGAGGCCGCCCACCGCGCGGAGATGGAGGGTATCGCCACCGACGACCACACGGCGGTGACGTGCCGAAAGTGCCTGGATCTCCTCTACAAGCTCCAGAGAGAGCAAAAGGAGCAGTGACGGCCACGGCGAAACGGCCGGTCCCTGGGGCGGGCTGTCTTGCGACCACCCGGAACCTGACTCGGACCGAGCTATCGATGGACCAACAAACTACAGCTCTCCAACTCTGGACGGTTCGGGACGCGTTCGGGGCGGACGCGGATGGGACGTTGTCGCGGGTGAAGGCCGCCGGATTCTCGGCCGTGGAGTTCGCCCCGCTGCCGCCGAGCCTGGAGCCCGCCCGCCTCGCCGAATCCCTCACGCGCCACGGCCTGGCCGTGGTGTCGATTCACGGAGACCTCCCCACGCCTGAAACGATCGGCCACTGGTCTCAGCTCGTCCGCGCCTGCCGGTGCCCGAAGGTCATCTGGCACGGCTGGCCGCGCGACGTGCGGTTCGACTCCCTTGCCGGGATGCGGGACCTGGTCGCCGCCTGCAACGCGGCCGGGGCGCTCGCCCGGGACCACGGGCTCGCGTTCGGGATGCACAACCACTGGTGGGAGTTCGAGCCCCTGGCCGGGGACCGGCCGATCCGCCTGCTCCACGAGGGCCTGAGCCCGGACGTGTTCTGGCAGTTGGACGTGTACTGGGCGCAGACGGCCGGGGCCGACCCCGCGGCGGTGCTGGCAGAACTCGGGCCGCGGGTCCGTTCGATCCACTGGAAGGACGGCCCCTGCGCCCACGGCCTGCCGATGACGGCCCTCGGTAAAGGCAAGGTCGATGTCCCGCGAATTCTCCGGGCGCTGACGCACCCGGCCGACTGGGTCATCGAGTTGGACGAGTGCGCCACCGACTCCTTGGAAGCCGCCCGGGAAAGCCGGGTCTACCTGGAGTCAATCCCCGGTTGACCTTCCTTACGCGTTAGGCCGCCGACCGTGACGGCGGCGATCAATGCCTTCCGAGTGCAGCCTAAAGCCCATGCCCGCGGAGGGAGGCCCCGCCATGAGGTACTCGGGCAGGCAGCGCAGGCCGGGGATCGGCGGCACGTCGGCGGCGACCGCGAGAGGGAAGAGCGTCTCCATGCCCTCTTGTACGAGCGTATAATAGGGAGGCTTCAGAGCATCACTCGAGGGACGGGATGGGCACTCCGACTGCATCGGTTGCACAACGTAGGAACGTGGGCTGGGGCTTGGACAACACTTACGCACAACTGCCGGGCGTTCTCTTCACCCCGGCGGAGCCTGCCCCGTTCCGGGCGCCGCGGGTGTCGATCCTGAACCACCAACTGGCCGCCGATCTCGGCCTCGACCTCGGCGCCCTGTCGCCGGAGGCCGCCGCAGCCCTGTTCGCCGGCCAGGACCTGCCGGCCGGCTCCCTGCCGATCGCCCAGGCGTACGCCGGGCACCAGTTCGGCCACTTCACGATGCTCGGCGACGGCCGCGCCATCCTACTGGGCGAGCACCAGACGCCGTCCGGCCGAGCCGTCGATATCCAGTTGAAGGGGGCGGGGCCGACGCGGTTCTCGCGCGGCGGCGACGGCCTCGCCGCGCTGGGGCCGATGCTCCGCGAGTACGTCATCAGCGAGGCGATGGCGGCGCTGGGCATCCCGACCACGCGGAGCCTCGCGGTCGTCACCACCGGCGAGCCGGTCTACCGGGAGTCGGTCAAGCAGGGGGCGGTCCTGACCCGCGTTGCCTCGAGCCACGTCCGGGTCGGGACGTTCGAGTATCTGGCTGCCCGCGGGGACGAAGCATCGCTGAGGGCGCTGGCCGACTACGCGATCGGCCGCCACTACCCGGAGCTGGCCGGCACGGAGCGGAAGTACCTGGGGTTCTTCCGCGCGGTCATGGACCGTCAGGCCGCGCTCGTCGCGAGGTGGCAGCTAGTCGGGTTCATCCACGGGGTGATGAACACCGACAACATGGCCCTCTCCGGGGAGACAATCGACTACGGCCCCTGCGCGTTTATGAACGCCTACCGCCCGGACACGGTGTTCAGGCTCGATCGACCGCGGCGGCCGCTACGCCTACGGCAACCAGCCCGCCATCGCGCAGTGGAACCTCGCCCGCTTCGCCGAGACGCTGTTGCCGCTCCTTGACCCTGATCAGCAGACGTCGGTCGCCCTCGCCACGGACGCGCTCGGCGAGTTCCCCGCCCTGTTTGAAGGGTACTGGCTCGAAGGGCTGCGACAGAAACTGGGACTGCAGACCAGCGAGGCCGGAGACGTCGAGCTGATCGGGTCACTGCTCGGCTGGATGCAGAGAGCCCGGGCTGACTTCACCAACACGTTCCGCGACCTGTCGTCGGAGGGGCCGCCGGCAGGCGACCGGCACCGAGACCCGGACTTCCTGGCTTGGTACTCTCGGTGGCAACACCGACTCGCCCGCGACGGCCGGCCGAAGGCCGAGGCCCACGCCGCGATGCGGACCGTCAACCCGGCGGTCATCCCGCGGAACCACCGGGTGGAGGAAGCGCTTTCGGCCGCCGAGGATCACGACGACCTGTCGGTGCTGCACCGGCTGCTGGCGGCGCTGGCGTCGCCGTATGAAGCGGGGGACGATTCGGCGCGGTATCGAGACGCGCCCCCCGACGATTGCAACTACCGGACGTTTTGCGGGACGTAGACGACCGCCGATGACGGCAAGCGAGTGGCGGCAGCCGGTACCAGGGATACCAGGACGAAGCTTGCCCGGAAGGGTCAGACAGGGCCGCCGAAACCTCTCATTGCCGGATCCGCCGTCGTCGAGCATACCCGCAAGTGAGGGTCGCCATCGCATCAGTGCACTTGTGCCAACGCAACGAGTGCGAACCCTTTCTTACTTCGCGAACGAGGCGATTCGACCTTTCGGGCCGACGGCCCAGCCCTCGCCGGTCGGGGTGAACCCGACGCTGTTGTACTTCTCCCGGTCGAGCGGCGTCCAGGTGGCGCCGCCGTCCAGGGAGGCGTGGGAGCCGGACGTGCCTACCGCGACCCAACGGTCCTTCGCCCAGGCTACGGCGGAGCGAAAGGGAAGTCGTTTGTCGATCAGGGCCCACGTCTTGCCGCCGTCGGAGGTGGTCGCCGCGGTCGCGCCGACGTCGTTGGGCTTGCGGTAATCGCCGCCGACGACCACGCCGTGGTCCTTGTCGCGGAACGCGATCGAGAAAATGCCGGCGGACTCGGCGCCGGCCGCGACCGGCGTTTCGCTCACCTCCCAGGTTAGGCCCCGATCCCTGGAACGAAAGGCGCGCGCCGACTTGGCACCGCCGGTCGCGAACCAGACGTACTTCTCGCCGTGGGTGACGAGGCAGGTGCCGCTGGCCGCGAAGGCCCCCTCGCCCGGCAAGGCCGGCGGCAGGGTCTTGGCCGGGAGCGGCTTCCAGCTGGCCCCGCCGTCCGCGGTGACGAGCAACTGAAACTGCCCTTTCACCGGGTCGCCCAGCGCGATGCCGTTCTTCTCGTCCCAGAAGGCGATGGCGTCGAAGAATGCCGCCGGGTCGGCGCACGAACTGCATCGCCCGAGGACGTGCCGCCGTCGGTCGTTTTGTAGATGCGGGAGGCGTCGCCGGGGCCGGGCGGCTGAGCAGGTAGGCGGTCGCTTCCCCGAACGCCTTGACGGCGCGGATGTCGAGCTTTTCCGCTCCGGGCACGCTTCCGACCGACCAGGTCTTGCCGCCGTCGTTGGTCCGCGCGTACGTGCCCCCGTGCCACTGGCCCACGCGACGTCCGGGCTCACAACGCACAGCCCGCGGAGATCGGACTTGGTGTCGATGGTCTGTGTCCGCCACTGGCCGGAGGCGACGGAATCGCAGAGGACGGAGAAGGTCGCGGCGAGAATGAAGTGTTTCATGGCGAAGTTCCCAGAGGTTCTGGACAGTATACGAGCCGACCGGCCCAGGGCCGACCACCGCCCCGTGCAGCCGCCCGGTTGTCTTTGCGCAGCAGATGGATAGGAATCAGGTACGAGCAGAACCCTTTTCGACTGCCGCGCCGGCGGCCTCGGCAACGTGGCCCGGGCGTCCGGCGGCATTGGAACCCTTCACAGCGAATCGATCCCTTTATCCGGACATGACTGCCGCACGACGATTCTCAGGGCCGGAACTCGAGGAGCTTGCCGGGGCCAAGATCCTCGGCGTCCGCGCCGGGGCCGAGCACCGCTACACCGGGGTGTGGGCCGTCGTCGTCGAGGGCCGGGTCTTCGTGCGTTCCTGGAACGACAAGCCGACCGGCTGGTACCGCGCCTTTCTGGCTGGGCCTCTGGGGAGCATTCAGCTCGCGGGCCGAGAGATCGCCGTCCGCGCCAGGCAGCTGCGGGGCGAGCGGCTGCGGGACGCCGTCACGCGGGCCTACGCGGAGAAGTACAACACGAAGGCATCCGAGAAGTGGGTGCGCGGCTTCGCGGAGTCCAGCCGCGCCGCCACCACGTTGGAGCTATCGCCCGCGCCCGCCGTCGCCGGCTCCGGAAGAGTCAAGCTAGTGGCTTATCGGGTCGTTGAAAAAGAAGCGACCGAGGGATCGCGTCATTGCCGACCTCGCCGTCAACTGGGTCGAGCGGCAAATCCTGCTCTGTGGGTACTCCTCCAGGAAATCAGCCGCGACTACGGCATTGACCTCCTCATGTTCACCTACAATGATCAGGGGAGGCCGAGCCGGGGTTCGTGCTGTTTCAGGTGAAGGCGACCGGAAGGTCAAACTGCACCCAACGACATCCACGATACCTTTTCGGGTCAGCCGCACCGACCTGATGACATGGCTGGGGAGTCCTTGCCCATCATCCTCGCGCTGTACGACGTCGAGGCGGACGGGGCTTATTGGCTCTACGTGCAAGCTCACTGCGCGGCCATTCCGAACTTCAACCCGTTCACCTTGGGCCGCACGGTGACCCTCCACATCCCCTCGAGTCACGTCCTCGACCAGGAGTCCGTCAGGAGGTTCGCGGGGTTCCGCGATCATGTTTATGCCCAGATCCCGAACAAACTCCTACTCGAAGAATGACCCCCCGGTGACGTTCGCCGCGCTGCAAAGCCTCCTGCGCGACCTGTGGTTCAGCACGCTGATCGGCGAGGGGGGGGTACATCGTCAATGACCACGCCGAAACGGGGTGCCGGCTGCTCTACCCCGCCTACGGCGAGGGCCACCCGGTCCCCCTGTTCCACCTGGTCGCCACGCAGCGCTTCCTCGATGAGTTCGGCATCCTCGGCGCCGAGGACTTTCCGGACCAGGTGCGAAAGCACGCCGTCGCCGGGTAATCCGGCCCGGTGAGAAAGGAGGACACCCCAGGGGCTTAGTTGTCTTTTTTCCGCCGGCGGGTTTGATTCGGCCCGGCCGCATCGTCTATCCTGGTGATGGCTCTCCCTCCCCACGAGTCGCTCCCCATGCCGCCGCCCACGACGTCCGACGCCCTCCTCGAAGTGATTCGCCGCAGTGGCCTGGTCGATGAGGCCAGCCTGCGCACCCACCTGGCCTCCCGCCCGCTGCCCGCCGAACCGTGCGAGTGCCTTGAAGGCCTGGTCGAGGCCGGCCTGGTCACCGGCTACCAGGCCCGGCTGTTGCTGCGGGGCCAGGCCGAGCGGTTCCTGATCGGCGACTTCAAGGTGCAACGGCCGCTCGGCGAGGGCGGCATGGGCAAGGTCTACCTCGCCGAGCGCCGCTCCCAGCCGCAGCGCGTCGCCATCAAGCTGCTGCGGCGCGACCAGGCCCACGACGAGGCGGCCCGCGAGCGGTTCACCCGCGAGGCCCGCGCCGTCGTGGTCATGGACCACCCCAACATCGTCCGCATCCACGAGATCCACACCCGCGACGCCAGCCCCTACGTCGTCCTGGAGTACGTCGAGGGCGAGTCGCTGCAGCAGGTGCTCGACCGCGAGGGGAAGCTGCCCTACCCCCGCGCCGTCACCTACGCCTTGCAGGTGGCCCGCGGCCTGGAGCACGCCCACGACCGCGGCGTCGTCCACCGCGACGTCAAGCCGGAAAACCTCCGGGTCACCGGCGACGGCGTCGTGAAGATCCTCGACCTCGGCCTGGCCCGCTTCATCGAGGACGAGGAGGACGCCCACGCCGAGCGGCAGTACGGGCGGGTCGTCGTCGGATCACCCGACTTCGTCGCCCCCGAGCAGGTCCGCCGCCGGCTCGACCCCCGCAGCGACATCTACGGCCTCGGCGCGACGCTCTACACGCTGCTCGTCGGCCGGGCCCCGTTTGCCGGCCTCAGCCGGGCGGAGAAGCTGCTGGCCCACGCCATGTGGCCGGCCGAGCCGCCCCACCGCCTCGACCCGGCCATCCCGGCGGGCCTGTCGGCGTGCGTGATGCGGATGATGGCCAAGGAGCCCGACCAGCGCCACGCCACCTTCGCCGAGGTGATCGAGGCCCTCTCCCCGTGGGCGAAGCAAGCCGGGGCTCGTCCGCCCCGCCGCTGGCTCGTCGTCGCCGCCGCGTTTGCCGCGGCCGTGGCGGCGGCCTGGGGCACCTGGTGCGCCCTCTAGAACCGGCAGCCGAGGTTGAACAGCAGGTTGATCGACATCAGGTCGGTGTTGTTCTGCCGCTGGAGCAGGTCGGCCCAGATGTACGAGAACTCCGTCCGCACGCCGGCGTGGATCATGGCACACTTGAACGGGATCTCGTAGTCCGCGTGCAGTGCCCCGACGAGGCCGCCGACGACGTCGTTGAAGTGGTTGGGGAAGTCGCGCCGGGGGTCGCCGTTGTCGCCGATGAACGGCTGCCGCGGGGCGATCAACTTCGCCGACCCCCACCGGCCGCCGGCGTCGTAGCCGACGCGCACCTTCGGCCCGTCGTCGCCGCAGTCGGCGTTGCCGCACACGTAGATCTCGTGGCCCAGCGCCAGGTGGACGTAGGTCTCGTTCAGGCTGGACGGGATCACCGGGACGACCGGGAACCGCTCGAAGATCGGGGCCCCGTCGTTGTTGGTCCGCACCGTCCCATTCGCGTTGCGGATGACCCGATCGACGTTGGTCAGGTTGACCACCCGGTCGCGGTGGGCGTCGTACCAGACCGAGGTCAGGCCGACCTCCACCGTCCAGGCCAGGTCCTTGGCCGGGTTGAAGAACAGCGTCCGCAGGCCGCCCTGGATCATGAACCCGGGGTCCATGACGTTGCCGGGGACGCTCCCCCCCATGGGGAAGCTGACGCCGGGGCGGAAGACGATCTCGAAGTTGATCGGCCCGCTGCCGCCGACGGGGCCGCAGCAGCCGCCCGGCCGGAGGTAGCCCAGGTAGTCGGTGATCCCCGGCGGGGTGGGCAGCCTGGCGTCGCCGCCCCCGCCGCCGCTGGGCGTCGGAGTCTGGATCGAGTGGCGACCGAATTCGGTCGAGGTCGGCGGCAGCAGCCCGGCGGCCGGGGCCGGGTCGGCGGTCGGGGCGTTGTTCGGGGCCTGGGCACGGACCGCCAGCGGGCCGAGGAGGGCCGCGACCACGACAACGGGGCAGAGACTGTTTTTCATGCCGTCCTCGCCTTCGCTGGACCGCCACGCGCCGACCGGGCGCGGGTTGGCGCGGAATCATGCCCTATTTACTTCGGACGCCGGCCGCTCCGGAATTCACCGGAATGCGGGTTGTAACGATAATCTGCCCGGCGAAGGCCAACGCGGCGGGGGAAGGGTGGTAGAATGGGGAACTGATAGCCGACGGCTGAGAGCTGTGCATGAAGACCCACACCATCCGCGACCTGGCCGACGCCCGGCGCCTCCTGAGCCAGGGGCTGTGGTGGCAGCGCGTGCTGCCGCCGTCCGCCGCCACCGTCCGCGCCGCCTTGTCCTGGGCCAAGGAACTCGTCGCCGGCGGCCAGCCGCTGCCGCCGGTCGGCGTCGTCGCCGACGTCGGCCACGCGGCCCTGGGCGACGACTGGGACGCGCGGCCGGGCCGCGAGCAGGTCGCCGTGCCCAACCTGCCGATGAACGTCGTCCGCACCTACGAGGACCACGTCCTGGGCAAGCTCTACGCCGACCACACGTTCGGCCGGGCCAGTGACGCCCTGCACAAGTACCAGAAGGGCCGCGACCAGTCCCGAGGCCTGGCGTACCTGCTCGGCCAGTTCCGCGAGCGGGCGAGGTTCGACGGCGTCGAGCTGCCGGTCGGCTCCATCAACGCACTCCTGGAGACGCCGCCGGAGGAGATCCTCGCGGAGGCCTACGAGTCGATGCGGCTCGACGGGCCACACCCCCTACTGCCGGCCCTGTACGAGTCGCTCATCCAGGCCGCCCGCCGCACCGCCGAGGTCCTGGCGCCCGAAGACATCTTCGACCTGGAGCGCAAGGCGGCCCTGGAGGAACTGGGGCAGCGGCTGGCCCACCGGCAGGTACTGCGCGCCGCCGCCACGCTGGACGCGACGCTGCCCAAGCACAAGGTTCGCCCGCTGGCCCGCCGCATGGAGGTGCCGACCCGCATCCTCGACGAGGACACCTACCCCGTCGGCGGCTTCACGTCGGTCTCCAACCGCGGCACCGTCGAGAGCCTGCTGCACTCGCAGCTGGCGTACATGGAGACCGACCAGGGCGAGCACCCCGACCTGTTCGACACCCTGTTCCTGATGGACGAACTGCTGTACTACTCTCGCGACGAGAACCAGTTCCGCCGCCGCCGCCGCACCTTCGCCCTCGCCCTCAACGCCGACCTGGTTGCGACCCGGTTCAAGGACCTGGGCCTGCCCTACCAGCGCGACGTGATGCTGTTGGGTCTGATCTACGTGCTGGTGAAGCGGCTGGCCGGCTGGCTCTCGACCGACGCCCTGAACTTCCAGGTCCTCTTCCTCGGCACCGCCGACCCCGGCCCGCTGGCGAACGAGCGGGGGCTGCTGGAGAAGCTCTTCTACGAGGAGATCGCCCTGGGGATTCTGCACCTGGAGCCGCAGGCGCCCGCGAAGTTGGCGGCGCGCTGCGAGGACTGGTCGCGGCGGAGCATGGTGCACTGCCTGGTCGCCGGCGTGCAGCCGCCGCTGGTCCAGGCCCGGGACGTCGTCGTCACCCGGCTGGCGATCAACGCGCCGCGGCCGTCGCTGGGCGACGGGCTGGGCGAGCTGAACCCCGTCGAGGGCGACGACGCGGCCGACAGCTGGGCCAACGCCCTACAACAGATCCTCATGCGGTGGATTTGACCCGCGAGGACGTAGGAGGATGAGACCCATGGCCACGACCGTCACCTGGCTGGGCCACGCCACCTTGCTCGTCGAGACCGGCGGCACCCGCGTGCTGATCGACCCGTTCATCTCCGACAACCCCGCCTGCCCGGTCAAGGAGCCCCAGGTCGAGGCGGACTTCATCCTGGTCTCGCACGGCCACGCCGACCACCTCGGCGACGCCATCCCGATCGCCAGGCGCACCCAGGCGACGGTCGTGGCGAACTACGAGATCTACGAGTGGCTCCGCAAGCAGGGGTTGAAGAACGTCCACGGCATGCAGCACGGCGGCGGGTGGGACTTCCCGTTCGGCCGGGTCAAGATGACGCTCGCCTTCCACGGCTCGGTGCTGCCCGACGGCACCTACGGCGGCAACCCGGCCGGCTTCCTCATCACGACCAGGGACGGCAAGAAGGTCTACGACGCCGCCGACACCGGCCTGTTCGGCGACATGAAGCTGATCGGCGAGGAGGGCCTCGACCTGGCGCTGTTGCCCATCGGCGACAACTTCACGATGGGGCCCGACGACGCACTGCGGGCGGTGAAGCTGCTGACGCCGAAGGTCGTGGTGCCGATCCACTACAACACCTGGCCGCCGATCGCCCAGGACGCCGCGAAGTGGGCGGCCCGCGTGCAGGCCGAGACGTCGGCGAGGGCGGTGGTGCTGAAGCCGGGCGAGAGCGTGGAACTGTAGCGGCTGTGCTTGCACCCGACAGGCGACCTGGTGTACTTTGGTCCCCTCAACCCCACGCGCCAGCCTCGTGTGGGTTACAGGAGGACCGACCGATGGCCGTCAAACCGATCCCCGAAGGGCACCACACCGTCACCCCGTACCTGCTCGTCAAGGGTGCCGACAAGTTGGTGACGTTCCTCAAGGAGGCGTTCGGCGCGACCGAGGCGCACGTCTGCAAGCGGGGGGACGGCTCGATCATGCACGCCGACCTGATCGTCGGCGACTCGCACGTCATGATGGGCGAGGCGTGTGACCAGTTCGGGCCAATGCCGTGCTCGATCCACCTGTACGTCCCCGACGCGGACGCGGTGTACCAGGCGGCGATCCGGGCCGGCGCGACGTCGGTCATGGAGCCGACCACGCAGTTCTACGGCGACCGCTCCGGCGGCGTGCGCGACGCGAGCGGGAACTGCTGGTGGATCTCGACGCACGTCGAAGACGTGTCGGCGGAGGAGATCGACCGCCGCCGCGCCGAGGTCGAGAAGTCGCGCGCGGCGTGATAAGGGTTGGCGACGCTTCGGAGAAGCGTTCTTCTCCGAAGCGTTCCTTCTCAGGAAGGCAGCAACTCGCGGTTGGCCATCACCGGGTTCCACGGCCGGATTGTCCACCGCACGAACACGCCGCCGTCGTGGAACGGGTCGGCCTTGAGGATGGCCTCGGCCTCCTCGGCACTGTTCGCCTCGTAGACGATGAGCGCGCCCCAGCCGTCGGTGAACGGCCCGGAGATGGCCAGTTTGCCCTGCTCGATGAGGCTTCGCAGGTATTGCCGGTGCGTCGGCCGCAGCGACTCGATCTTGTCCTTGTCGCCGATGTACTCGATCATCGCGGCGTACTTCATGCCGGCTGCTCCACCTGGGCAGGGGCGAGGCCCCGGGCGAGGATCGCGTGCAGGCCGAAGAACCCCGCCGTGAAGACCACGTCGCTGAGCATCGTGTTGCGGTAGAACGGCACACCCAGAGCGTAGCACTCCCACAGGCCGGCCGGCGAGCGCGAGTACACCTCACTGGCGACCCACGAGCCGAAGTTGCTGACCAGGAAGAACACCACGCTGCCCCACAGGGCTGCCCCGGCGATGTTGACCGGCGACAGGTCGTTCTGGCCGATCAACCGACCGACGAGCACGTACGCCACGAACCCGACGTAGGTGAACGGCGTGCTGGCGTCCATCGACTGGTAGCCGATCGCCGCCATCGCCGGGATGATCGCCAGGTCGGCGACCAGCATGGCGACCAAGGGGACGAGATAGGCGTACCACGCCCTCAGCCGGGAGCCGACGAACAGGGCCAGCGCCCCGATCGGGACGAGGTTCCAGGCGGTCTCGCTGAGTTGGAAGTAGCGCGGGACGATCTTGTACACCGCGACAAGGACGGCGAGGATGAGCGTATACGTCAGCGTCAGGCGAAACGTCTTGGCTCGCGCTTCGATGTGCATGGCCACTCCCATACTGGGCGGGTCGTAGAGGAATGGTACCCGCGCCGCCGGGGGCCGGCAAGGCCGCCGGCTGACCTTGCGGGGAGACTGCGCCCTGTTACCATTGCTGTCCTGGTCCCAGCCAGGAGGGTACGTCCATGCCGCGCGTCGCGCATTTCGAGATCCACGCCAGCGAGCCGGAGAAGGCGGTCGCCTTCTACGAGCAGGTGTTCGGCTGGAAGTTCGCCAAGTGGGGCGGCCCGGCCGACTACTGGCTCATCACCACCGGGCCCGACTCCGAGCCGGGCATCAACGGCGGCCTGCTGCGCCGGCAGGGGGCGGCACCGGCGGAGGGGCAGGCGGTCACCGCCTTCGTCTGCACGGTCACGGTCGAGTCGGTCGATGCGGCGGTGGAGAGGATTCAGTCGGCCGGGGGGGTGGTCGTCGTGCCGAAGATGCCGATCCCCGGCGTCGGCTGGCTGGCGTACGCCAAGGACCCCGCGGGGAACATCTTCGGCGTCCACCACGCCGACCCGAAGGCGGCCTGAGCCGGCGGGGAAACGACGCGGCGCCGGTCGGAGCGGCACTCCGCCGGCGCCACGTCGGAAGGACCGTGCGAGTCGGTCAGTCCCTCTTCTTCTTGGACGAGCCGTCGCCCTTGGCGATCAGCTCGGAGATGCGGATCTTGTCGAGGGCGCGGCGGACGACCTCGGCGGACTGGTTACAGATGTCCTCGATGCGGTTGTTCAGCGAGGGGTTGCTTTTGGCGTCAAACGGGGCGTGGCCGCGGATGGGCCCATCGACAGCTTCGAGGATCTCCAGCATGGAGATGTCGGAGGCCGGTCGGGCTAGCTGGTAGCCGCCGTTCGGCCCCTTGATGGAGCGGAGCACGCGGGCGGAGACGAGGGGCTTGAGGACCTTGAGCAGGAACCGCTCGGGGATGCCGCGGTCCTCGGCGATCTTGTGCGAGGCGACCGGCTTCTCGGTCTTCTGGGCGGCCATGAAGGCGACGGCGTGCAAGGCGTAACTGCTGGCTCGTGTCAGTTTCATACCTACCTCACGGCGGCCTGCCGCGGCCGAGCCGGCCTGTGGGCGGCCACCCTTCCCTTGGATGTCCGACAAAAAGGATACGTGTTGAGGCGAACCGCGGATCGGGGCTCGGCGAGCGGGTCGCCTGGGTGGGCCCGACGGATCGAAGGGATGTTATAGATCGGTCTCGAAGGCCGGCAACGAGATTCTCACGGATTTCCGTAGACTTAGAATCGCGTTGGAGGGTTGCTCGGGTTTCGCAGGCGGTCGCTCCGGGCGGGCCTTCCGCGGCTAGCGCCGCACTCCCCCCTGGGCCGCCCGCCTCGCCAGCCAGAGGCTGGCGAGCTTCTCCAGGTCGGTCATCGGCCCCGACAGGTCCTCCAGGCCCTTCCGCGCCTCCTCCGCCTGGCCTAGCGCCACCTGGGACTCCGACCGCAGCCGCCGGCCCGCTGGGGCGGCCGGCCGGCCGGGGTTGGCGTCGAGGAACTCCTTCCAGTAGCCCTCGGCGTCGGTCCACGTCTTCCGGGCGTTGGCCGCCTCGGCGGGCAGCGGCACGCCCGCGGCGGCGGCCAGCCCCAGCCTCGCCTGGTGACGGGCCGCTTGTTCGTGCCGGCACAGGGCCAGCTGGTACATGACCTCGGCGGCGCGTGGCCCCGCCATCGCGCCGGCCATCAGTATCGCGATCGGTTCGGCGCCCTTCCACTTCCACAGCGACTCCGCCGCCAGGTTGGCCCTGCCCTCATCGGGACCGCCCTTGGCGCGAATCTGCTCGGCCGTCGCCGCCGTCGCCTTCCGCACCCAATCGGCGAGCCCGCCCATCAATTCCTTCTCGTTCGCCTGCTGCAGGCGGGCCCGCGCGGCCATCAGCTGCGGGGGCTCGGGGACCAGGTCGCGCACCGCCAGGCTGAACCGGCCGCGGAGGAGCTGTTCGCGCGGCGAGCTAGGGTCGGTCAGCGACTGGAGGAACGGCCCGGCGTACGCCGCCCGCAGCCGCTGGCCCAGCGGTTGGTCGAAGCCGAACTGGTCCGGGTTGCGGAAGACGGGCGGATACTCCTCCCACGGCACGGCCGCCAGCTGAAACAGTCTGTCACGCGGGATGGTGCCGGCACGCGGGTCGTTGTCGGTGGTGAACCCTCGGAGGCTGCGGAACTCGAACCGCACGCCCGGGTCGTCCCCGCCCTCCTCCTTGGGCAAGAAGCGGCGCAGAACCGTCGCGCCGGTCGGCCACGGCGCCACCGCGTCGGCCTTGCCAACGGCCTTCTGCACGCTCGCCAGCGCGCGGGCGGGGTCCTCGGCCAACCGCACCCGCACCTGCGACGGCAGCGACTGGTCGCGCCAGGCCTTGAGGCGCAACAGTTCGTCTTGCAGCAACCGCATCCGCGGCGCCGCCGCCGACAGGGGACAAACCATGCCGGCCGTCGCCGACTTCGCCTGATCGGCGGTCACGTCATAGGCGAGTTTGTCGATCTTCAACTGCCCGAGCACGGCGGGGTCGGCGGCAGCCTGCGCCAGCGTGGCGATGCCTTGCCCGCCGGGGCCGGGCACCGGCAGGCCCAGCCGCGGGTCGAACAGGTACAGGCCGTCGCCGCCCGCCGCGACGCCGCACGCCCAGAGTCGCTTCTGCCCCTTCGCGTCCGGCGCGAAGACCAGGCAGCCTTGCGGGCCGGCCGCCTCCTCCTCGTCGAGCCCGAACTGCTCCAGTAGCGCCAAAAACACCAGCGCCCGCTCCAGCGGCGAGCCGGTGCCGCGGCGGAGCACCTTGGCCGGCGGCGCCGGCGCGTCGAACAGCGCCTGCTTGTCGGCCGGCAGCAGCCGCACCTGCCGTACGACCCAGGCGAAGCCGGCGGCGGCCCGGTCGAGCGACGACTGCCGGACCGGCGGCTTGCCCTCGGCGGCCATCGGCGCCAGCTCGAGCGACCGGGCGGCGTCGCGGAGCAGGAAGCAGGCGTCGAGGTGGTGCGCGTCCAGCGGCGTGAAGGTCGCCGAGGTCAGTTCGGCCAGGTCGTCCGGCCGGAGGGCCAGAGACGCCGTGAGCTTCTCGGCCTGGCCCGGAGGCAGCGGCTTCGGCCGGTGCCCCTCAGTTTGTTGGAGGTGGGCGTTGAGCTGCTGCACGACGACGCGGCAGGTGGCCAGATCGACGGGCCGGCCGAGCGTCGAGCGGACCTGGGCGAGGAAGTTCTCCTGCTCGCGCTCCTTCGTCGGGCCCGTCGGGCCCTGCGGTCCTCCGCCGCCGCGGAGCAGGTAGACCAGCACCGCCAGGAGCAGGAAGGAGGGGACGACGACCCAGCCGAGCAGCAGGAAGTTGCGGCTGCGCCGGGCCGGGAGGTGGGCATCCCTGGTCGTGTCGGGGGCGTTGAGCGGGGGGAGGCCAGCGCTCGGGTCGGGGCGTATCTCCTGGCTCATCAGCGAACTCCGGGTTTCGCTCCCTGCCCCGCCGGCTGGATGGCGTCGCGGACGCGCAGGCAGCACTCGACCAGCGCCGGCAGGTCGGCCAGCGGCACCATGTTGGGGCCGTCGCTGAGCGCCTCGTCCGGCCGGGGGTGCGTCTCCAGGAACACGCCGTCGCAGCCCGCCGCGACGGCGGCGCGGGCCAGGTGACTGACCATCCTCCGGTCGCCCCCGCTCTTGTCGCCCGCGCCCCCTGGCATCTGTACGCTGTGAGTCGCGTCAAAGATCACCGGGCAGCCCAGGTCCTGCATCAGCGGGATGGAGCGCATGTCGCTGACGAGGTTGTTGTAGCCGAAGCTCGCCCCCCGCTCGGTCAGTAGCACCCGCTCGTTGCCGGCCTCGCGCGCCTTGGCGACGACGTGCCTCATGTCCCAGGGGGCCATGAACTGGCCCTTCTTCACGTTGACCACCCGGCCGGTCTCGGCGGCGGCGAGGACCAGGTCGGTCTGCCGCGCCAAAAACGCCGGGATCTGGAGCACGTCGCACACCTCGGCGGCGGGGCGGACCTGCTCGCGCTCGTGGATGTCGGTGACGACCGGCAGGCCGGTGCGCTTCTTCACCTCGGCCAGCGTCTTCAGCCCGGCCGCCAGGCCGGGGCCGCGGAACGACTTCCCGGAGGTTCGGTTGGCCTTGTCGAACGACGCCTTGAACACCAGCGGCAGCTTCAGGCGCTGGGCCAGCTCGGCGAGGGTGTCGGCGATCGACAGCGTCAACTCGCGCGACTCGATCACGCACGGGCCAAGGATCCACAGCAGCGGCTGGCCCGGTCCGCAGGCAGCGCGGTCGGTGACGCGGACGGTGTTGCGCGTGGTCATGGGGAACCCTCCGTGGTTGGAGATCTCCGGGGTGGGGCAGGCCGTCAGGCCTGCCCCGCCTAACTCGTCAGCGCCACCGGCAACAGGTCGATCTTAGCCGCAACGATGAAGTCATTCTCGGACAGCCCGCCCAGGGCGTGCGTCCACAGCTCAATCGTCACGTTGCGGTAACCGACCAGGTGCAGGTCCGGGTGGTGGTCCTCCGCCTCCGCGACCTCGCCGACGCGGCGAAAGAAGTCGAGCGCGGCGGCGAAGTCCTTGACGACCCACTCACGACGGATGCGGCGGCCGTCTCCGGACAGGTGCCAGTCCGGTGCCGCCTTGAGGAAGTCGCGCACCTGGTCGGCCGAGAGTGGTGGCACCCCGCCCTCGCAAGGCTTGCAGCGCCGGCCGGCCAACTCCGTCGTCGTGATCGTCATCGCCTCGCCCTCCTCGGCGCATTTTACCGGATCGGCCCGGCCTCGCACAGCGCGCGAACCTCGCGACCCGGCCTCCTGTCCGTTTGCATGTCCCGTCATGACGGACTCACGTTTCGGCAACCCTTGATCCGCCCGACCCACGACTCACAGCCAGGAGGCACCCCGAACATGTCCGTGCTCTATGTCTCGCTGCTCATCGCCCTTGCCCTCGTCCAGCTGCTGCTCCGCCTCCGCGTGAACCGGCTGGAGAAGCGCTACGTCCGCGTCGCCACGGAGGCGCACGCGCTGCTGAACAAGAGCGGCACGCGCCGCGGCAACAGCAACCAGGCCGACCCGCTCACCGCGGCCCGCGCGCAGTACGAGCTGGCCCAGCTCGGCCTGAAGCGCGACCGCGCCGAGGCCCGCTACCTCGCCGGCCAGGCGTCCGCCGAGAAGCTCGGCCGCCTGCGCGGTCGGCTGGCTAGCTACAAGGGCCGGCTGCTACCCTACGCCGTTGGCGCCCTCGACGTCGTGGGCGCGCTGCTGCTGCTCGACCGCTACGGGGTCGGCGTCGCGCAGGTCAAGGCGCTGCTGGGTCTGGCGGCGTAATATCCGAGTCCGAGCGCCCGGACTCGGACGTTACTTCATGAACGGTGTCAGCACCTCGCGGAGCTGGTTGCGCGCCCGGTAGAGCAGGCTCTTGGCCGCCTTGGGCGTCATCTCCAGCTCCTCGGCGACCTGGGCGTAAGTGCGGTTGTGGAACTGGTGCAACTCGACGGCGGTGCGCTGCCGGCCTGCCAGCTCGGCGACGGCGGCGCGGACCACCCCGGCGATCTCGTCGCGCTCCACCGGCCGCGACGGGGCGTCGCCGCGGTCGCACAGCAGCAGCTCCATCAGGCCCCGGTTGGCCGGCGCCTCCGGGTCGAGGTTCACCGACGGGCGTCGCCGCCGCGACCGCAGGGCGTTGCGGGCGACGTTCTGAGTGATGTGACAGATCCACGTCGCGAACCGCGCCCGCGGCTGGTAGCGGCCCCGCGAGCGGTACAGCCTCAGGAACACTTCCTGCGTCAGGTCCTCCGCGTCGGAGCGGTCCCGGAGCTGCCGGCAGAAGTAGCCGAAGACGCGAGGCGAGTAGCGGGCCTGGAGCTGGGCGAAGGCGTCGTCGTCGCCGGCCGCGACGCGCTGCATCAGCCGCACCTCGGGGTCTTCGCGCCAGGCGGCCCTCACCCGGGGGCCGGGCGCCTTGTCGGGGTGGCAGCGCGGGGACGTGACGGCCGGCATGCTCGATCCTCTCTCTCCTCAGGCGGCGGAAGCGGGGGCCTGCACGGGGAGCTCGACGCGGAAGGTGCTCCCCTGCCCGGGCGAACTCTCGACGCTGATGTGCCCCCCCATCAGCTCGACGTACTCCTTGACGATGGCCAGCCCCAGGCCGGCGTTCATCCCGTCGCAGGCGCGCGAGGGGTCGGCCCGGAAGAACCGCTCGAAGATCCGCTCGCGCGCTTGCGGGTCGATGCCGATGCCGGTGTCGCGCACCTCGACGCGGACGTGGCCGTCGTCCCGGCCGACGACGAGGTCGATCCGCCCGTCGGGCCGGTTGTACTGGATGGCGTTGTGCAGCAGGTTGTTGAGCACCTCGCGGAGCTTGTCCGGGTCGGTCCTTAGTGTCGGGGCGTCGGCGTCGGCCGCCGGGCAGCCGTTGACCACCGACAGGCGGACCCCCTTGGCCTCGGCCAGGGGGCGGACGGCGGTGGCGCACTGCTCGGCCAGGTCGCCGACGTCCACGGAGCGCGCCCGCAACCGGTCCACGCCGGCGTCGAGTCGGGCCAGCGTCAGCAGCCGCTCGACGATCTGGTGCATGTGGGTGGCGCTGCCGTGGCACTCCTGCAACATTTCGCGGTACTGCTCGGCGGGCCGGTTGCGGCGGAGGGCCAGTTCGATCGTGGTCAGCAAGGCGGCCAGCGGCGTGCGCAGCTCGTGCGAGATGTCGGCGGTCGCCTGCTTCTCCCGGGCGAAGGCGCGGCGGAGCTGGTCGAGCGTCACCCCGAGGCGTTCGGCGATCGGCTGCAACTCGACGGGCAGCGGTTCCTTGCCGAGCGAGAGCGTGAAGTTGCGCGGGGAGATCTCGCTGACGGCGTCGGAGAGCTTGCGTAGCGGTTGGAGGCCCAGCCAGACGAGGCCGAAGCAGCCGAGCACGGTGGAGGCGAAGGTCAGGCCGCTGATGCCGAGCAGCCAGTTCCTCTGCCGGACCAGGGCCGCCTGGGTTTGGTCGTGCATGTCCTGGAGTTCTTCGTCCCGGCTCTCGCGCAGGGCGGCCAGGTTGTTGTCGAGCCGGTCGAGGTCCGCGGCGCACTGGATCAGGATCGACATCTTCGCGATCGTCGGTCTCGGGCGGAAGGGCGGGAGGCGGCCGCCCGGCCCCGGCCCGCGGCCCCACATGTTGACCTGGCTGATCGGCGCGGTCTTCAGCCGGACACGGCGAACCGCCTTCCCGGCGTACATCTGGTAGTCATCGAACTCGATGTCCACCACCTGGTCGGGGGCGAAATCGTCGGACACCGGTAGCGACAGCGTGCCGAGCGACTTGGATCGCAACGGCTTACAGGGGTAATTGCAATCGATCTGGTAATACTCACCCTGGTGCCCCTCGGCCGGCAGCACCAGTTCCGGCTCGTGAAATCGCGGCTTGACGACCCCGGTAATTACCGTCGCCATCACCGGGTACGTTCGGGGCGACTGCCTCTGGATGATCGCTTGCTGCTGGAATTGCCTCGCCAGGTACACCGGCGCGAGGAAGTGGGCGTTGGGCAAGGCCTGCCAGGTGGTCAGCGTGTACTGGCGGACGTCGTACTCGTGGAGGTGGAACGGGGTGAACTCCATCCGGACCCGACGGGCCAGGGACTGGGCCCGGGCCAGCAGCGAGTCGTTCAGGCGGGCCGATTCCTTCTCCCAGCGCTTCTCGTAGTTGGAATGGATCAGCTTGGCGGTCGCCTCCTCCTTCTCGCGCAGGGTGTTCTGCGCCGAGCGGTAGATCAGCAGCGACGCCCCCCCGAGGCTGGCGGTCACCAGCAGTAGGAAGTAGACCAGCAGCGACAGCCGGATCGAGCGCATGGCTCAGTCGTCGCCTTTCAGCAGGTAGCCCTCGCCCCAGCGCGTCAGGATCAGGGGCGGGTCGAAACCCTTGTCGATCTTGTTTCTCAGGTAGCGGATGTACACGTCAACCACGTTCGACGTGCTCTCGTCCTGCTCGTCGTAGAGGTGCTCCCAGATCATCGTCCGCGTCGCCACCTTGCCGCGGTGGTACGCCAGGAACTCCAAGAGCGAGTACTCGCGCGGCGTCAGCTGGATCGTGTGGCCGGCCCGCTTGACCGTGCGCGAGGCGGTGTCGATCTCCAGGTCGTGGACGCGGATGACCGGGTCCTTGCTCTGGTAGTCGCGGCGGATCAGCGCCCGCACCCGGGCCAGCAGCTCTTCCAGCTCGAACGGCTTGGTCAGGTAGTCGTCGGCGCCGAGGTCGAGGCCCTTGACCTTGTCCTCGACGCTGCCGCGGGCGGTGAGCAGGAGCACGTGCGTCTTCATTCCGTCCTTGCGCCAGCGCTCCAGCAGGGTCAGGCCGTCCACCTTCGGCAGCATGACGTCGAGGATGATGACGTCGTAGGAGGTGTGGCGGGCCTTGACGTTGGCCTCCTCGCCGTCGGCGGCGACATCGACGGCGAAGTTCTCCTCCTCCAGGCCTTGGCGGAGGGCGCGCAGGAGCGGCTTGTGGTCTTCGACGAGCAGAACGCGCATGGCGGAGGTCTCTAAGGGCGGGGCGTCCGGGCGGGCCGGCCCCGAGGTGAGACGAGGCGGCTGGGCGTGCCCAACCGGCGGGGCGGTGGCGCTGCGGCCGGCCTCTGTCATGATAGCAGCCCTCCGGCCAGGGGGTGGGCCGTGGTGGGTAGGTGGGGTGAGGTGGCGGGGCCGCGGGGGCGAGCTGGGGTACCGATCAAACTCGCCCCGCGCGGGCCCCGCCAGAATACGGGCCAGTGCCCGTCACCAAAAGGTTATCCTCACGACGATTAAAGCGTCATGAGAGGTAAGAAGGTGGGTGCCGGGGCGGCCCACGCGGCCGGGCAGGCTTGGTCGGCCGGGATCCATATCAATAGCGGTGGGCGGGTGGAAGCCTTTGCTTGACGGGCGGCGCGGTCCGGCGGATAATCAAACGACCGAGAGAGAGGCACCGGCGGAACCCAGGGCATGATCCAATTCCTGTGCTCGAACTGCGGCGCGCCGCTGCGCGTCCCGCCGGAGAAGGCGGGGAGCACGGGCAAGTGCCCGCGCTGCGGTCAGTACGTCGAGGCGCCCCTCGACGGCGGCTCGGGGATGACCAGCCAGGCCTCCTCCGCCAACACCCCCCGCGTCCGGGACGACCGCGGCACGTTCGAGGCCGCCAGCGGCGGCCGCGACGACCTCGGCTTCCTCGCCCCGCCCCAGGCGACCGACGAGATCGGCCGGCTCGGCAACTACCGGGTGTTGAAGGTGCTCGGCTCCGGCGGCATGGGCATCGTCTTCCAGGCCGAGGACCTCAAGCTCCGCCGCCAGGTCGCCTTGAAGGTGATGAAGAAGGCGATGGCCCAGAGCGCCGTCAACCGCGGGCGGTTCAGGCGCGAGGCCCAGACCGCCGCCTCGATCGAGCACGACCACATCGTGCCAATCTACGCCATCGACGAGGACCGCGGCGTGCCGTACCTGGCGATGAAGCTGCTCGTCGGAGAGTCGCTGGAGGAGCGCCTCAACCGGGTCGGCAAGCTGCCCACCGAGGAGGTGCTCCGCATCGGCAAGGAGATCGCCGAGGGGCTCGCCGCCGCCCACGAGAAGGGCCTCGTCCACCGCGACATCAAGCCCGCCAACATCTGGCTGGAGGAGGGGAAGGGCCGCGTCAAGCTCGTCGATTTCGGCCTGGCCGCCTGGACGGAGGACAGTGACACCCGGCTGACGCAGGAGAACTTCCTGGTCGGCACCCCGATGTACATGTCGCCCGAGCAGGCGTCCGGCGACATCCCGCTGGACCACCGCACCGACCTGTTCAGCCTCGGCAGCGTCATGTACCGCATGTGTACCGGCACGCTGCCGTTCAAGGGCAAGACCACCCTGAACGTGCTGGCCGCCCTGGCGACGAAGAAGCCCAAGACGCCGCGCGAGCGCAACCCCGAGGTGCCCAAGGCCCTGTCGGGCCTGATCATGCAGCTGCTCCAGAAGCGCCCGGACGATCGGCCCCGCACCGCCCGCGACGTCGTCCGTGGCCTGGAAGACGTGAAGAACTCGCCGCCCGGCGACGAGAACGACATCGTCGAGGACGTGCGGATCGAGGCGCTGGCGGTGGACGAGGATCCGGGCTTCGAGCCCGAGCCGGCCGTCCAGGTGGGCTCGGGGGCGCGGCTGCGGCCGGCGCGCCGACGCCGCGGGTCGCGCGGGCCCGCCGGCCCGGAGCGGCTGACGGCGGAGGAGCAGTTGGAGCGGAAGGTGATCCGGTTCGCGATCTTCGCCGGCGTCTGCGTCTTCCTGCTGCTGTCGTTCCTGGTGGTCCAGCGGGTCTTTTTCAAGGCCAAGACCGACGAGCCGCCCCCGCCGGTCATCGGCGGCCCGTGACCGTCTCCGGCACCCCGCCGGATCGCTTAACGCCGACACGAAGCTGTTTGCTGGTTCCTATCCCCAGGGAAGGAGAGGCTTTGTCCTCAGCGAAGCAGACTCATGCTGGGCGGCCAACGAGATGGCGAGGACGGCGGGGTGTTTGAGCCGCCGCTCCACCGAGATGGCGTAGAACCGCTCCCGGACGCCTTCGAGCCGGCCGACCCGGTGGACGTTGTACTGCCGGCGGATCTCCCCCTCCACCGCGTCGGGCACGGCGAAAAGGCCGACCCCCTGCTGGCCGAACACCTTCAACAACGCGCTGTCGTCGAACTCGGCGCGGACGGCCGGCCGCACCTTGTTGACGTCGAACCAGCCGTCGAGCAGGCGGCGAAGGCTGGACGACTCGGCCGGCAGCAGGAACGGGGCGCCGTTTAGGGAGCTGGGGAAGCCCCTGCGGTACGCCTTGGCCAGGGCGGGGGCGGCCATGATGGTCACCCCGCACTCCCCCAGCAGGTGGTTGAACGCCTTCACCTTCACCGCAGGCGGGACTGGGCCGTCGCTCAGCACCAGGTCCAGGCCGTGGACCGACAGCTCGGCTAGCAGGCGCTCCGGCTTGTCCTCGCGGCAGACGATCTGGACCGGGTGGGGCAGTCGCAGAGCCGGCTCCAGCAGCCGGTAGGAGACCATCTTCGCCAGCACGTCCGCCACCCCGACGACCAGCCGCACCGGCTGTCCGGGGGCCGGCCGGCCGTTCAGCGCATCTACCAGTTCGCCGCCCAGCGAGAAGATCTCCTCGGCGTAGCGGTACACCAGCCGGCCGGTCTCGGTCAGCGCCAGGCCGCGGCCGGCGCGGGCTAGCAGCTTGTGGCCGACGGCCCGCTCCAGCCGGCGCAACTGGCCGCTGATGGTCGGCTGGGCCAGGTACAGCTTGTCGCAAGCCCGGGCGATGCCCCCCTCGCGGGCCACGACCCAGAAGTAGAGCAGGTGGTGGTAGTTCAACCCCAAGTGGTCCATGAGGATAGGATACATCGCTTTTTTCGATGTCTCAAGGGAGAAGATTCGATTAGGCAGAGCAGTCCTCGCTACCGTATATGTAAGTCATGGCGGCTGCGCGGGTCATGGAGGCCCCGCACCCGCCCCGGGAAAGGAGCGACGAGAGGTATGCCCCCTCCCCACCAGGACGACGCGAACGGGACGGCCTCCCCGGAGGCCCCTCCCGAAAGCCTGGCCGTGCTCGAGCGGCTGACCCGGGGCGCCGGGCTGCCGTTCGACCCGACCCGAGCCAGTCGGGCCTTGCGCCAGGCCGAGGCCGACATCCCCCCGACCGAGGCGCGGGCGGCACGGCGGCGGCTGGCCCAGGCGGCCGAGGCGATCGGCCTACAGGTGCTGACCCGGCCGATGTCCGTCCGCGAGGCGCTGTCCGCCGTCGGGCCGGAGTCGCCGCTGGCGCTGTTCGGCGTCAGCCACGGGGCGGCCCGGTGGTACCTGCTGGTCGAGGCGCGGCGGGGGTTGGGGCGGTTGGCCCGGCTGGCGCCCGGCGACGCCGAGGAACTGCTCGCCCCGGATGACCTGGCCCGCCGGCTCGGCGCCGCCGACGCTGACGCCGTCGT
This sequence comes from Gemmataceae bacterium, assembly GCA_046350195.1. Taxonomy (GTDB): domain Bacteria; phylum Planctomycetota; class Planctomycetia; order Gemmatales; family Gemmataceae; genus CALDUY01. Next base: position 70,194 of record JAXMAW010000024.1, on the reverse strand, counting down.
CGAGTGGATCCTGGCCCAGCCCGCCGAGCCGCTGGCCGAGGCGTCGGCCCACGCGTCCGTGGACGGCCACGAGGCACATCCCCACGGGCCGACGCCGCTGGCCCGGCTGGGGGGGCTGCTGCGGCCGGAGGCGCGCGACCTGGGCATGGTCCTGGTCTACTCCGTCGCGGTCGGCGTCCTCAGCCTGGCGGTGCCGATTACCGCGATGGCGGTGGTGAACACGACGGCGATGGCTACGCTGGTGCAGCAGCTGCTGATGCTCTGCCTGGCCCTGTTCGTCGCCCTGGGGCTGGCCGCCTTCCTGCGGGCACTCCAGGCGGTCGTCGTCGAGTACCTCCAGCAGCGGCTGTTCGTTCGCGTCGTGGCCGACCTGGCCTACCGCCTACCGCGGGTCGATCTGAAAGCGTTCGACGGGCAGCACGGCCCGGAGCTGGTCAACCGCTTCTTCGACGTGCTGACCGTGCAGAAGGCGGCCGCCACCCTGCTGCTCGACGGCGTGGGGGTGGTGCTCCAGATGGCCATCGGCCTGCTGCTGCTGGCCGCCTACCACCAGTTCCTGCTCGGCTTCGACCTGGTGCTGATCGCCGGGCTGGTGCTGATCGTCTTCGTCCTGGGCCGCGGCGGGGTGACGACGAGCATCCGCGAGTCGCGGGCCAAGTACGCGGTCGCCTCGTGGCTGGAGGAACTGGCCCGCCACCCGGCCGCGTTCAAGCTGCACGGCGGGCCGCGGTTCGCCCTGGAGCGGGCCGACTTGCTGGCCCGGCAGTACCTGCTGGCCCGGCAGGGGCACTTCCGCATCCTGCTGGGGCAGCTCGGCTTCGGGCTGGCCCTGCAGGCGTTGGCCAGCACCGCGCTGCTGGGCCTGGGCGGCTACCTGGTCATCGAGGGCCAGCTGACCCTGGGCCAGCTCGTCGCCGCCGAGATCGTCGTCTCGCTGGTCGTCGCTTCGTTCACCAAGATGGGCAAGCAGCTGGAGAGCTACTACGACCTGATGGCGGCCATGGACAAGCTCGGGCACCTGATGGACCTGCCGCTGGAGCGCGGTGGGGGCGTAGCCCACCACGCCCGAACCGGCGGCGCCACCGTCCGGGCCCACAACCTCCACTTCACCTACGACGTGGGCCACCGCCCGGCGGTACAGGGGTTCGACCTGGAGGTCCGGCCGGGGGAGCGGGTGGCGCTGCTGGGACCCAACGGGGCGGGCAAGAGCACCCTGGTCGATCTGCTGTTCGGCCTGCGCGGCCCGACCCGGGGGCACATCGAGATCGACGGCACCGACCTGCGCGATCTGCGGCTGGAGTCGCTGCGGCGGCACATCGCCGTCGTGAAGGGGATCGAGATCTTCGAGGGGAGCGTGCTGGACAACGTCCGCATGGGCCGTGAGGAGTTGAGCATCGCCGACGTCCGCCGGGCGCTGGCGGCGGTCGGGCTGCTCGACGACGTCCTCGACCTGCCCGGGGGGCTGAACACCCGGCTGGGCGTCGGCGGGGCGCCGCTGTCGCTGGGCCAGGCCGAGCGGCTCATGCTCGCTCGGGCCATCGCCGCCGGGCCGCGCCTGCTGGTGCTGGACGAGGTGCTCGACGACATGGACCAGGAGGTCCGCCATGAGGTGCTGCCGGCCATCCTGGGCCAGGACGCCCGCTGGACGCTGCTCGTCGTGACGCACAGCCAGGAGGTGGCGCGGCTGTGCGACCGGCAGGTGCGGCTGGACCGGCCGGGGCGCGCCGGTCGGACCGCCGTCAGCCAGGGGGAGGGGAAGCCATGACCGCGACGCTCGAACATACCCCCGCCAGGGGCCGAACCGGCACCCGGCCGCCGCCGCCGGCCCTCCCCTCGCTGCAGCTGGCGCGGACGCCGGCGCTGGCCCGCCGGCTGTCGCGGCTGGTGCTGGCCGGCCTGGCGCTGCTGCCGGCGGCGCTACTGTTCGTGCCCTGGACGCAGACGGTCCACGGCACGGGCAAGGCGATCGCCTTCAACCCGGTGCAGCGGCCGCAGTTCATCGTCTCGCCGATCGAGGGGCGGGTGAAGAAGTGGTACGTCGTCGAGGGGCAGCGGGTCCAGGCCGGCCAGCGCCTCGTCAGCATGGTGGACAACGACCCCAACCTGGAGCTGCGGCTGCTGGACGAGGAGCGGGCGACGCTCGACCGGCTGCGGGCGGCCGAGGGCCGGGTGCAGGAGATCGAGGCCCGCATCCGTAACCTGCAGAACTCGCGGCTGCTGGCGATCTCGGTGCAGAGCAGCGTCCTGCAGCAGGCGCAGGCCAACCAGATGGCCGCCGAGCAGTCCAGGACGGAGGCGCAGGCGACGCTGGACGCGGCCGTGCCGAACTACCAGCGGCAGAAGGACCTCTACACCAGCAAGCAGGGCCGGCTGGCCTCCGAGCGCGACGTCGAGCTGGCGCAGCAGGCGCTGGAGTCGGCCAGGGCGCGGCTGAAGCAGGCCGAGGCGCGGGTCGGCCAGGCCAAGGCGGCGGTGGTGGCGGCCCAGGACAACCTGAAGAAGGTCGATGAGGACACGGCGGCGATGATCCGCCTGGAGCGGGCCAGCGCCAAGTCCGCCGAGGCCGAGGTCGCCTCGGTCAAGCGCGACAAGGCGCAGATCGAGGTGCGGATCGCCCGGCAGCGGGCGCAGTACATCGACGCGCCGTCCGACGGGGTGGTCCACCGGCTGCTGGCCAACGCCGAGCAGGGGGGCATGCTGGTCCGGCCGGGCGAGCGGCTGGGGGTGCTGGTGCCGGACGTCAAGCCACTGGAGACGACCACCGACGTCGGGCCGGAGCAGGTGGCGGCGGCGCTGGGCGACTCGCTGGCCGGGGCCGCCGCCGGCGGGGGGCTGGCCGCCCAGGCCAGCTTGGTGCTCACCGCGGCCGGCCGGTTGGCCTTGACTTCGCGGGCCACCCCCGGCATCGTCGTCGAACTCCAGATCGACGGTAACGACCTCCCACTCTTGCGGCCCGGCGACCCGGTGCGCCTTCAATTTGAAGGCTGGCCGGCCGCCCAGTTCGTGGGCTGGCCGTCCGTCGCCGTCGGCACGTTCGGCGGCCGGGTCTACTTCGTGGACCCGACGGCGAACGACAAGGGCGAGTTCCGCATCCTGGTCGAGCCCGACCCGGACGACCAGCCCTGGCCGGACGAGCGCTACCTCCGCCAGGGGGTGCGGGCCCAGGGCTGGGCGCTGCTGAACCGGGTGAGCCTGGGCTGGGAGTTCTGGCGGCAGCTGAACGGCTTCCCGCCGGTGCGGGAGCAGCCCGAGGGGAAGAAGGGCCAGCCGCTCGGCCCGGTCAAGCGCAAGGAGCTGAAATGAGCCGGCCGCGGCCGATGGTCGCCCTCGCCGCCGCCTTCTTGGCGCTTGCCGCGGCGGCCCCGGCGCAGCCGCCCGTCCTGCCGCCGCCCCGCCGGGAGGAAGGCAAGCCCGCCGAGTTGCCCCCACCCCGCCCGGCCGCCAGGGACGAGTTGCGGCTGGGGGAGGTGCTGGTCTCGGCCGACCGCCACTTCCCGCTGCTGCTGGCGGTGATGCAGGAGCAGGGGATCGCCTCGGGCCAGCTGTTGGCGGCTCAGGGGGCGTTCGACCTAAACTTGCGCGGCCGGGAGTTCTGGCAGGTCGGCACGTTCGACAGCCACCGGATCAACCTCGGCGTCGATCAGAACCTGGCCTGGAACGGCGTCTCCTACTTCGCCGGCTACCGGCAGTCGGTCGGCCAGTTCCCGATCTACTACGGCGACCGCAAGACCGGCGAGGGGGGCGAGGCGCGGGCCGGGGTGCTCATCCCGCTGCTGGCCAACCGGGCCATCGACGTGCGGCGGGCGCGGGTGATGCAGGCGGAGATCACCCGCCGCATCGCCGACCCGGTCATCGCCACCCAGCGGATCGACGTGCTGCGGGCGGCGGCCCGGGCCTACTGGACCTGGGCCGGCGTCGGCCGCCGCTTCCTCGTCGCCCGCTCGGTGCTGGAGATCGCCGAGCGGCGGGACCGCCAGCTGGACGAGATGGTCCGCAAAGGCGCCGTCAACGAGATCGAGAAGATCGACAACCAGCGCGTCGTCATCGAGCGGCGGGCCCGGTTGGTGGTGGCCGAGCGGGCGGTGCAGCAGGCATCGATCGCCCTGTCGCTGTACCTGCGTGACCCGGCCGGCCACCCCATCCTCCCGCCGGAGAGCCACCTGCCCCAGAGCCTTCCCGAGGCATTCCCCCTGGACCCGCAGCGGGTCGCCAAGGACATCGAGGTGGCGCTGTCTCGGCGGCCGGAGCTGACCCGGCTGCGTCTGCAGCGGGAGCGCGTCGCCGTGGAACGGGAGCTGGCGAGCAACCAGATGCTGCCGGGGCTCAACCTGGGGTTGGAGGGCTACCAGGACTTCGGGTTCGGCTCGAACTTCTCCAAGACGCCTCTGGTCAAGGGCACCCAGCTCGACCGCTCGACGTACATCGCCTCGCTGCAGTTCGACCTGCCGCTGCAGCGGCGCGACGCCCGCGGCCGGATCCAGGCGGCCGAGGCGCAGCTGGCTCAGCTGTTCGAGCAGGAGCGGTTCCAGCGCGACCGGGTCGTCGCGGAGGTGCAGGACGCCGCCTCCAACTTACAGCAGAGCTACCGGCTGCTGCAGGAGGCGCGGCGGGGGCTGGGGGTGGCCCAGAAGGTGGAGACGGCCGAGACCGAGCGGTTCCGGCTCGGCCAGGTGACCGTGCTGATCCTCAACCTGCGCGAGCTGGTGACCGCGGAGGCGGCCTTCGCCGAGGTCGATGCCCTCGCTGAGTACCACCGCGCCCAGGCGGATTACCGGGCGGCGCTGGGCCTGGACGGCCAGGCGCCGGGGACGCACGGCGGGCCGTGCATCGAGCTGCCGCGCCTGGAGATCCTCCCCGAGTGACCGATTCGAGGCGGAGGCGGAGTCACGACCGACCGAGGGCTGGGGTCGCCTCGCTCCCTGACGGCGGTCACGACGCTGGTCCCGAACCCGCGCTAGCGTCACCCGCGCCCCGGCACCTGGCCGGGCGGGACGAGCTTGCGCCACCGCTGGATAACCTGCTTGCGCTTCTCCTCCGGCATGGTCGGCTCGTAGTCGAGATCCTTCCGCGGCGGCGGCAGCCGCTTGCGGATCACCAGGTCGATGTACAGGTGCCAGTTGGCCAGGTGGCGCACCGCCACGTCCGGATGGTTCAGGTAGTCGATCAGCTGCTGGTACGTCGCGGGGTCGCTCAGCTCCTGATCCGGCAGCGGCGACAGCAGGCGCACGATGATCTTCGCCGTCTCGTCGGGAACGAGGAGGCTCTTGAGGATCCGGAGCAGGGCCGCCCGCCGCGACTCGTTGTTCGCCAGCCATTCCTGCAGGCAGGTCTGGGCGATGCCGCGCATCTCCGCCGTGCCCTCCGCCGTCTGGTCGTTCAGCCCGCGCTCGACGAGCGGACCGATCTCGTCCAGCGCGGCGAGGAACCACAGGCCGAGCTTCCGCTCCGCCAGCTCCTTCGAGCCGTCCTTCAAGCCGGCGGTGATCGTCTGGAGGACCTCGAGCGGCGCCTGGTCGAACCGCTGCGTCGCCCAGTCCTTGAGGAACACGGCGGTGAACAGGGAGCGGCCCTCGACCTTGGGGTTGCGAGTCCACCACTCCGGCGCCTTGTTGAGCTGCTCCTGGTACAGCCTGTCCGGCGCCCAACTCGCCCAGGCGAGGTAGCCGTTCTTGGCAAGCGACGCCTCGCCCCGGGGAGTCTTCACGGTGGCCGGGCCGTCGCTGAACAGCCGGGTCGCCGGGCCGGTCGCGCCCTCCCGGACGTTGAAGACGTGGTCGATGCACGCCTTGCAGCCCTTGCCCTCTAGCGTGACATCCCACGTCTCGCCGGCCATCTTCACGCGGACGGTACTCCGCTTGGCCGGGGACAGGCATTCCAGTTCGACCCGGCCGCGGTCGAGGATCAGCTCCGCGTCGAAGCCGTCGGGCGGGGGCTGGAACATGACGATGCTCTCCCGCACCGGCAGGTCGGGCCACAGCTCCGGCAGGTTGCCCCACAGGTTGACCCGGACGCCCTTGTCGAGGTGGAGGACGCTCTTGTAACCGGGCAGGCTAATGAGGGTGCGGCCGGTCAGCACCTCCTGCCCCTTGCTCATCACGGACCACCGCTGGGTGACGGGGTCACGCTGGATCAGGACGCTGGGCTCGAGTTCCGGCGGGCGGAGGTAGTTCCCGACCTTGGCGGCGACGGCCTCCCGCGGCGGGTTTTTGTCCTTGTCCTTGTCCTTATCCTTATCCTTATCCTTTTCCTGGTCCGTGTCCTTTTCCGGTCCCTTGTCCCTGTCCTTGTCCTTGTCCGTAATCGTCACGAGCGATGGGCCCGGCTCGTCTTTCGGGGGCGACTTCTTCATCACGAACAGCAACGTCGCGCCGAGCAACAGGCCCGCCGCGATGGCCCCGCCACCCATCACCAGCCAACTCGCCGGGTTGGCCGGGGCCTTCCCGGCCGGGAGACGCGGGGCCGCCTTGCCCGGCGACAGGTCGAGCGACAGCACCAGCAGCTTCGCCCCACTGTAGCCGATCTGAACGCGGTCGCCGGCCTTGAGCGGCACGGGGGCGTTCGCGGCGACCTCCTCGTCGTTGTGCAGCGTGTGGTTGGTCGAGCCGGTGTCGCTGAGCGTGGCCCCGGCGGGCGACAGGTCGATCCGCGCGTGGCGGGTCGAGCACAGGTCGGCCTCGGGCCCCTCCAGCCGCAGCTCGAAGTCGGGGTCGCGGCCGATGCGAACCGCCGGGCCGGGGTGCTCGAACGTGCGCGACTGACCGTTCGGCGCGGTGACGGTGAGGCGGATCTTCATGGCTAGACCGTCCGGAAGAGGAAGCGCTGCTCGCCGAGGCGGAAGTGGCACGTCTCGGCCAGGGGGATCGACTTGACGCGCAGCCACAGGCCGTTGAGGGAGTCCTCGTTCTTGACGTACCAGTGCATGCCGCGGCGGTACAGCCGGGCGTGCCTGGGGTCGCAGGTGAGGTCGTCGGGGCGGAGGATGGCGCACTGGGCGGGGTCGCGGCCGACGACGTACTCGGCGGCGGTGAGCGGGAAGCGGTTGATCGGCGCCCCGTGGGCGATCTCGACGAGGGACGGCACCAGCGGGCGGAGTGAGCCCACCGGTTGGGGCATCATCGTTCCCGACGGCTCCGCCGCGGAGTAAATCTCGGTCGCCCCGCCGCCGGACTCGAAGCGGTAGCGGCCCTGGCCGACGAGGATCTCGCTGTCGTGCAACAGCGGCGTCTTGCCGACCCGGACGAAGGTGCCGTTGGTGCTGCCGAGGTCGTTGAGCAGCCAGCGCCAGCCGGAGCCGGTCCACTCGCGGACGATCTCGGCGTGCTCGCCGGAGATCTGCCCGTCGTGCGGGATGAGGATGTCGCCGGCGGACCGGCCGATCACCGTGGACTCGCCGCGGAGGCGGACCAGCTCCCCCTCGAGCAGGCGGTCGATCGGGCCGTCGTCGAAGACGCAAACGACGGCCATCGGCGGCCGCTGGGTCGGCCGCTCCCGGCGGGCCTCGGGCACCGGGGGCGCCGGCGGCGGCGCGGCCGCCGCGCCCGGGGCCGGCGGGGGGGCGGGCTTTTTGGCCGAGGTCGCCTGGGCCGCCTGCTTGCGGGCCTTGCGGGCCTCGATCGCCTTGAGGATCTCGTCGGCGGACTCCAGCCGGGTCGGCTCCGGTTGGTCTTTCTGGGCCATCAGCGGTCCTCGGTTACTTGTCGGCGGCCTTCCGCTTGAGCTGGGCGCGAGCCTCGGCGGCCATCGCCGTGTGCAGCGAGACGTAGTCCTGCGCGCCGCTGGTGGACGCGGCCGAGAACGTCAGGGCGTACTCGCGCATGTGGTTGACCAGCTCGGCCACGGTCCGAACGTTGTCCGGCGGCGGGGCCAGCAGACGCTTGGCCTCGTCGGGGTTCCGCAGCAGCTTGATCGTCTGCCCCAGGTCGAACACCTGCCGCGTCGCCTCGATGATGTCCGTCGGCCTCCAGACCGTGTTCCGGCTCTGGTTAATCCGGGCGACGCCCTCGCGGAGGCTGTCCTGGTGCTGGATCAGCGACTTGAGCGTCTTGCCGGGCACCTTGTTCGCCATCAGCTCGTTGCGGGCCTTTTCGAGGTCCTCCTCGATCAGCGCGCGGGTGGTGTCGAAGGCGTCCTCCTGGAGCACCGCCGTCCAGGGGATCGGCTTGGTGCGCAGGAAGTAGCTGTTGCCGCCCGTGGTGGACATGAAGTTGATGCTCTTCAGCCACCGGGGATCGACCTTCTGGGAGATCTCCGGCGAGAGCGAGTCCTTCTGAAGCTCGGCCAGCAGGTAGTTGAGGACGTTGCCGGAGACCTTCTCGGCGACGGAGGCGTTCTCGCGGGCGTGCTTGATCTCCTGCTGGCGCTGCCGCTCGTAGCGCCACTCGTTCTTCTCGAGGTAGGCCTCGTACATGCGCCAGCCGTGCTGGAACTCCGCCTCGCGCGTCTTGAGCCGCTCGCGGAGGTTCTCCTCGCGCATCTTGATCGCCTCCTGGCGCATGATCATGTACTGGCCGGCGGCGCGGGTGTAGTTGGCGACGGCGTCGAGGGGGTAGCGGACGTAGCCCCAGTACGGGGCCGGCCGGTTGACGACGACGAGGCGGAAAGGGTCGCCAGCCCCCTGTCGGGCGTGGGCCGGCGCGGCGAGTCCGCCGAGGGCGGCCGCGAGGGTCAGACCGAAGCAGGCGAGGCGAGTCATGAGCGGTTCTCCGGAATCCAGGGCATCCATCCCGCGAGGTCAGCGTTTGTTCCGCTTCGGCCTGGGAGGGGCCGAAGCGGCCTTCCCCGTGGGCAGCTTCTCCTTCTGAAGCTCCCTCTGGTCGTCCTCGGCCGACAGCGCCTTGGCGGTTTCCCCCGCGGCGCGGAAGTCCTGGATGGCGGTGTTGTAGGCGGCGTCCAGGCCCGAGCGGGCCCTCGACAGCTTACCGATGTACTTGTCCACTTCCGGCTTAAGCCCCGGCATGGCCGGCAGGATGCCGACGCGCTCGAACCGCTTGAGGTCCTCCTCGGTCTGCTCCTGAAGCTTGTACTTCTTCTCCTTCTCGTACTGCTTCGCCTCCGCCACCAGCGCCGCCACCAGGTCGGCCCTCGCCTGCTCGCGGGCCTCCTTGTAGTCGGCCTTGGCCTTCTCCAACTGCTGGGCAACCTTCTCGGGGTCAGGGCGCGGCGCCTCGGGCTCCTTCGCGGGAGGCCTGGCGGGCGGGCGGTCCTGCTCGTCCTCGGCCGGAACCGGCCGCCTGGCGGCCCCGGTGGGAGCTTCCTCGCGAGGGGACGTCCGGTCGGCCGCGCCGGACACAAGCTTCACGACCGGCGCCACCTCCGGCTCCTCCTTGTTCTTGATAGGTTCCTGCCCCGAGTCCCTGGCGCTCTGGACGTTGGCCGGCGGCGCGGGCACGCCCCCCTCCTTCCAGTCGCCAAAGAGGAGACTCACAAGCAACCAGACCAGGCCGGCCGTCAGGGGGACGGCGACTCCGGCGCCGGCCACCAGCCAGACCGGTACGCGGCGTTTGGGCTTCGGCAGCGGGGGTGGCGTGACGTCGATCTCACTGCTCTCCTCGGCCGCGTCCTGCTTCTCGGCGAACGGCTGGAGGGCCTCGGCGACCTCGGCGGGGGTCTGGTAGCGGTCCTCGCGCTTCTTCGCCATCATCCGGGCGATCACCGCCCACAGTTCGGCTGGTAGGTTGAGCAGCGGCTCCGGCTCGTCGGTGACGTGCTTGGTGGCCACCTCGATGAAGGTCGCCCCCTCGAAGGGGGGCCTGCCGGCGAGGAGGAAGTAGAGGGTGCAGCCCAGCGAGTAGATGTCGCTGCGGGTGTCGGCGGTGCGGGCGTCCTTGGCCTGCTCCGGCGCCACGTAGTCCGCCGTCCCCATGAACGTCTGGAACTCCGTCTTCCTCGACTGGCCCTGGGCGGCCGGCAACCGGGCGAGGCCGAAGTCGAGGACCTTGACGGTGCCGTCCCGGGCGACCATCAGGTTGGCCGGCTTGACGTCCCGGTGCGCCATCCCCCGCTCGTGCGCGTGCTGCAGCCCCAGAGCTGCCTGCCGCACGCACCGGCAGGCGAGCCGTCGTGGCAGGGGGCCTTTCCGGGCGACGACCCTGTCGAGGCTGGCGCCCTCGACGAACTCCATGACGAGGAAGAGGGTGTCGCCGGCCTGGGCGGCGTCGATGGTCTGGGCCACGTTGGGGTGGTGGAGGCGGCCGCCGGCGCGCATCTCGGCCAGGAACCGCTCGCGGGCCTCGGCGTGCCCCACCGCCGCCCCGCTCATCACCTTGATCGCCACCGGGCGGTCGAGGAAGGTATGCCGGGCCAGGAAGACCGCCCCCATCCCCCCCTCGCCCAGCTTCCGGATCGCCTCGAACTTCCCCAGCGCTTGCAGCTCCGAAGGCAACTCGACGGTGGCCTTCGGGGCGGCCTCGCCCCCGGCGGACGGGGCCTGGCCGTCCGGCAGGGCGGTGCGGCTGCGCGACCCGCTCGTGGTCGGCTGGGCGGGGTTCGAGTCCGCCTTCGCCTTGGCACCTGGGCGTTGTCCTCGCGCGTCCGGCATGGGCTTACTCCTGGGACTTGGGGCGTGCGTGGCCCTCCGGGAAGAACCAGGGCCGCACCGCCGATCTCGTCAGTTGTCGCGAGGGTCCCCTCGCTACTTGGTCCTCGTCCCGGTGATCCTCGTCGGCAGCTTGTTGTTGTTGTTCTTGCCCGCGTACCGCCTCTCGTCGGCGGACAGGACGAGGGCATCGATCCACGCCCCGCCGGGAGCCTTTGGGTTGGGCCAGTGGTAGTAGACCATGTTACCAAGCCGCCTCCAAGTCGCCTCGCCCGTCGGCGAGTTCAGCCGGCCGTTGGAGTACCACCGGACCGTGGTCGTGAACGGCTTGTTCTTCCCGGGGTGGACCGTCTGCTCCCACTCGGCGATGACGACCGGCTCCTTGCGGACGACGGGCCGGGCGGCCGGCGGGGCCTTTTGCAACTCCCCCTGCTCGGTGGCGACGCCGTCGGCCTTCTCGGGCTGGCCGGCGGCGCGGTAGTCGCGGCCGGCGTCGGCGTAGGCGAGTTCCAGCGCCCGCCGCGCCCGCGCCAGGCCGCTCTTGTAGTCCTCGACGGCCGGCTTCAGGCCGGGCAGCTTCGGCAGGGTGCCGGCGGACTTGAACAGCTCACGCTCCTCGCGGAGGAGGGCGACCGTTCGGGTGTAGCCCTTGGCCTCGCTGTCCTTTTCCTCGGCCTGGAGCGATTCGAGGAGCCGCTCCCTGAGCCGGTCGGAGGCGGCCTGGAAGTCGGCCTTGGCCTTGTCCAGCCGCTCCAGCACCTTGTCCGGGCCGTCGGCCGGTGGCTTCGGCGTGGCGGCGTCTTCTTTCGGGGGAGGGTCGTCCTTCGGCGGGGTCAGGTCGTCCTTCTCCGGCGGGTCAACCTTGGGGGCCGGCGGGTCGTTACTGGCCACCTCCTTGGTTTCGGGGGGAGGGGCCTCGGCGGGGGCAGGTTCGGGGGTGGGGCGTGCCTCCGTATTCCCCGAGGTCTTGTCGAGGGCCACCGGGCCGGGGATCGACGGGTTCATCGTCAATAGCGCGGTCAGCGCTGCGGCGGCCAGGACGGCCGCCGCGCCCGCGGCGACCAGCCACGGCGCCTTCCGACGCGGCGGGTGCGGAAGCGGCGGTGGCGGGGCGACGTAGGCGCCGCTCCGCCCCGCTGGTTCGCGCTTCTCGGCGAACGGCTGCATGGCCTCGACCACCTGGGCCGGGGTCTGGTAGCGCTGTCGGGGGTCCTTCGCCGTCATCTTCGCCAGGACGGCCCACAACCCCTCCGGCAGGTTGGGCAGCGGCTCAAGCTCGTCCGTGACGTGCTTCGCCGCCACCTCCAACACCGACTCCCCCTCGAAGGGGGGCCTGCCGGCGAGGAGGAAGAAGAGGGTGCAGCCCAGCGAGTAGATGTCGCTGCGGGTGTCGGCGGTGCGGGCGTCCTTGGCCTGCTCCGGCGAGACGTAGTCCGCCGTCCCCATGAAGGCTTGGTAGCGCGTCTTCCTCGTCTCGCCCTGCTCCACCGGCAACCGGGCGAGGCCGAAGTCGAGGACCTTGACGGTGCCGTCCCGGGCGACCATCAGGTTGGCCGGCTTGACGTCCCGGTGCGCCATCCCCTTCTCGTGGGCGTGCTGCAAGCCCAAAGCCGCCTGCTGGACACAGCGGCAGGCGAGGACGGCGGGCAGCGGCCCCTTCTTCATCACCACCCGGTCGAGGCTCGCCCCATCGACGAACTCCATGACGAGGAAGAGGGTGTCGCCGGCCTGGGCGGCGTCGATGGTCTGGGCCACGTTGGGGTGGTGGAGGCGGCCGCCGGCGCGCATCTCGGCCAGGAACCGCTCGCGGGCCTCGGCGTGCCCCACCGCCGCCCCGCTCATCACCTTGATCGCCACCGGGCGGTCGAGGAAGTTGTGGTTGGCCTTCCAGACGGCCCCCATGCCGCCCTCGCCGATCTTCTCCAGGAACTGGAACTTGCTCAGGGCGACCAGCTCCGCGGGCGGCTCGGCCGTGGACTTCGGCCACCCCGCCTCGCCCGAAAGGGGTGTCTTGCCCCCGGGCAGCGCGGTGTGGCTAGGCGGCGAGGGACGGTTAGACTCGGAGGTGGCGTCCACGCCGCGGCGTTGCCCTTTTCCGTCCGGCATGAGCCTGCTCCTTGAAACGTCGGGGTCGCTTCAATAGAGTCCGCGCCGGGCCGTTGTTGTCGGAATCTCGGGGTTTTCCGAGTCGGCGTCGCCGCGGTCGAGTGTTTACGAGGTTATCACGGCCTTCCCGCCACCGCAATCCTCCTGAGGGGAATCCGGCCGTCGAAAAACGCGCCCTCTCGGGCGGTCTACTCCCAGCCACCGACGAGCGCCTTCGGCGTTAGCTTGTTACGGTCGGGGCCGTCGTCGGCGTGCCCTGCGTAGAGCCGCACCACCCGGCCGGGCCGCTCCAGCTCGACGTAGTCGGCCGTGCGGGCCGCCTCGGTGAACTCCTGGCGGCGGATGCGCGGTGTGCCGGTCGCCGTCTCCACCCACCGCTTGTCCTTGACGTGCTGGAACACGCCCCACTCCTCCCCGCCCTCCGCGGCCTTCTTGTAGGCCCACCTGCGGCGGTCACCGTCGCCGCCGGCCACGGCCGGCAGTTCCTTGATCTCGATGTCGCGGTACTCCGCCCGCTTGCCGGGCGAGGCGTCGATGGCGATCGCGCCTTGGCGGAACGTCCAGCCCTCGTCGTCGCGGTCGCTGACCAGCCGGCCATTGACCAGCGTCTGGAAGCGGTTCCCCGATGTGATCAGGTCGATCTGATACCAGGCGTCGCCCTCAATCGGCGCCGGCCTGGCGGCGCCTAACCGGAAGGCCCCCCGTTGGTCGGACACCAACGCCGAGTTGCAAGCGCCCCTCAGCTCGGGCTTCTCCTGGCCGGGCAAGCGGATGTTATACTTTCCGATCCACACGTTGTAGCCCTTCAGGCCGCCCGCCGTGGTCGGCGACGCCCGAAACAGCACGGCACCGGCCTGCCCGGCGGGGTGCTTCGCCTGGTAGCGCAGGTGGAAGTCGCGGTAGTCCCGCCGCCTCGTCACCAGGTAGTCCGGCTGGCCCTTGGGGTCGCTGTGGCTCAGCATGAGCACGCCTCCGGCCACGCTGACGCCGGTCGTGCCCGGGGCGAGGATCGGCTCCCAGCCGTCGGTGTCCTGGCCGTTGAACAGCCGGACGAACCCCTCGGCCGGCTCCCCCCGCGGCGGCTCGGCCGAGGCGGGGGCCGGCGCCGGCAGTTCGTAGAGGGTGAACCGCTCGAACTCGGCCCGGCCGTGGCGGCCGGGGCCGAAACCGATCAGGGCGATCACCGAGGGGGAGACCAGGTACCGGGTCTGAAACGGCGGCACCGCCTCGGCGCCGTTGACGAACACCTGCACGCGCCGGCCGCGGACGACGACCAGGAGGGTGTCCCACTCGTCGCCGCCCCTGGCCGAATCGACCCGGCGCGGGGCGGCTGCCGGGACGCTGTCCTTCTCGGTGGCGAAGAAGGAAGGGTGGACGGCGCAGCGGCCGTCGCGCCAGAGTTCGACCTGCGGGCCGTAGGACCGCTTCCGCGGCTCGGCCGAGTCGGTGGGCGTCCAGTTCCGGTACTGGGTGATCGCGACGCCCCAGCCGTCGCGCGGCTCCCCGACGGCCCGACCGACGACCTCGACGGCGAAGTTCTCCGGGGCCGGCACCGGGGTGTTCCAGCCCCACAGGCCGCCCAGGTGGCGCTGGATGAAGTACCGCCCGTCCTGATAGCCGCGCTCCTGGTGGTCGTCCTTCCCGACCGGAAGGCTGGTCTTGGGATCGTCGAACTCGTCGTGGAACAGCCGCTTGGCCGCGCGGAGGTCGGGTGGGCCCTCCTCCTTCGGCGGAGGAGCCTCCGCCTTCGGCGTGGGCAAGGCGGCCGGCCCCTCCTTCTTCGGCGGCGGCGCCGGCGCGAGGCGAACCTCGACGGGGGCATCGCCGCGGTGGTAGACGAAGGGTTCGGTCTGCGTGACGAAGCCGGGCTTCTCGACCTTCAGCGAGTACGGCTCGCCCGGCACCACCGGGAGGCGGATCGGCCGGCCGTCGCCCCGCGTCGTCAGGCTCAGCTGGGGCCCCTCGACCGTGACCAGGGCGTCGGGGGGATCGACCCGGATCTCCACCTCGGCGGCCCCGCCCCGCTTCCAGGCCAGCGCGCCCCAGGCGATCGCCGCCAGCGCCAGGCCGGCGAGGGCCGCGGCGAGGTAGTGCGGCCGGCGTTCGGGAGGCGCCAGGCGCGGCCGGTCCTCGCTCGGGTCTGGCAGGGGCGGCGGACGGTAGGTCACGGGCACCGGCGTCCGGATCGCCGAGTCGTCGGACGGCTTGCTGTCGGGCTCGCGCCGCGCCGCGAACGGGGTCAGGGCCTCGATCACCTCGGCGGGGGTCTGGTAGCGGTCCTCGCGCCTCTTCGCCATCATCCTGGAGACCACGGCCCACAGCCCCGCCGGCACGCCGGCCAGCGGGGCGGGCGCCTGGGCGACGTGCATGGCGGCCACCTCGTAGGGGTTTTTCCCGAGGAACGGGGGCCGGCCGGAGAGGAGGAAGAAGAGGGTGCAGCCCAGCGAGTAGATGTCGCTGCGGACGTCGGCGCTGCGGGCGTCCTTGGCCTGCTCCGGCGAGACGTAGTCCGCCGTCCCGAGGAACACCTGGTAGCGCGTCTTCCGCGCGGAGTCGTCCTCGCTGGGCACGCGGGCGAGGCCGAAGTCGAGGACCTTGACGGTCTTGTCCTTCCTCACCATCAGGTTGGCCGGCTTGACGTCCCGGTGGACCAGGCCGAGTTCGTGCGCGTGCTGCAAGCCCTGCGCCGCCTGGACGACGCAGCGGCAGGCGAAGCCGACCGGCAGCGGCCCCCTCCGGGAGACGAGTTTGTCCAGGCTGACCCCCTCGACGAACTCCATGACCAGGTACAGCAGGCCGCCCGACTCGGCGGCGTCGATGGTCTGGGCGATGTTGGGGTGACCGAGCCTCCCGCCGGCCCGCATCTCCTGGAGGAAGCGGCGGCGCGCGTCGGGGCTGCTCACCACGTCCGGGCGCATCACCTTGATGGCGACGAGCCGATCGAGGAAGGTGTGCCGGGCCTTCCACACCGCCCCCATGCCGCCCTCGCCGAGCTGACCGAGCGGCTCGAACTTGCCCATCGCCAGCAGCTCCGCTGGGAAGCCGCCCGGCGCGGCCGGCGCGTCGGCGATGGTCGCCGGGCTGCCCTTCGGGGCGGCGTCGCGCAGCCGGCCGACGAACGAGTCGGGCCGCTGCCCTTCCAGGCGGGACAGGCACTCGGCGCAACTCTCCAGGTGGGCGGCGACCGTGTCGGCGGTGGGGCGCGGCAGCTTGCCCAGGCCGAAGTCGGACAGCTCCTTCGCGCTGGGGTGGTCGGCATGGCCTTCCGGCATCGCGGTGCTCCCGGCGGTGCGGCGTTACCTGGGTAACGCCCAGACCCGGACGGTTTTGTCTCCGGCCCCCGAGGTGGCGAAGTGCTGGCCGTCGGCCGCCACGGCCAGCGCGTCCACGCCGCCCTCGTGGCCGGGGTACCGGTGCAGCCGCCTCCCGCCGGCCAGCTCCCACAGGTCGATCCCGCCCGCCGCCCCCCCGGTGAGCAGCCGCTTGCCGTCGGGCGTGAAGGCCATGCGGAAGTGGTGCTGGGGGTCGCCCTTTACCCGGAACACCTCCCGCCGCGCCGCCCAGTCCCAGACGCGTGGCGTCTCGTCCCGGGCGAGCGTCGCCACCAGCCTCTCGTCGGGGGAGAAGGTCACCCCGTTGAGCTGGGCGCTCGCCGCCCGGAACGCCGCGAGCGTCTTGCCACTGCCCGTGTCCCAGACGCGCAGCCGGCCGTCGCGGGACCCGACGGCGGCGTAGCGGAGGGAGCGGGAAATCGCCTTCGGCTCGGAGCGGGGGCCGTCACCCGGCGACGGCTCCTGCGGCCTGGCCCGCGGCAGCTCGGCGCCCTTCGCCAGGTCCCACAGCCGCAGGTCGTCCTCGCGGCCGGTCGCGCTGGCCAGCCGCCTCTCGGCCGGGTCGAAGGCGAACCAGCCGTAGTACGTCGCGCCGAGGGGCCGACGCATCAGCGTCGCGCCGCTGTCCACGCTGGTGAGGATCACCTCCCAGGACTCCGGCCGCTTGACGTTACCCCCCCAGGTGGCGACGAGTCGGCCCGACGGCGACACCGCCACGCCGTGCAGGGCGTCCTTGTGGCGGTTGGCCAGCGTCCCGACCCTCCGCCGTGTGCCCCAGTCCCAGTAGGACGATTCGGCCGGCGGCGGGCCGAGCTGCACCGCAAGCAGCATCTGCCCGCCGGGGAACAGGAACACCGAGTTGACCCGGCGGGCGAAAGGCGGCAGCGCCGCGACCTCCCGGGGGGACGGGTCGGCCTCCGGGTCCGCCGGGGGTGGGGTGGCCGGCTTCCCGGGCAGCGTTTCCTTCGGCTCCGCCACCGCCAGGTCGCCAGGGACAAGCGGCTTCGGTGGAGGGAGCTTCTCCGGTTCCCTCGACGGGGTGGCGATCACGACGGATTTCGCCGCCGGTGGCGGCTCGGGCTTCCCGCCTCCCTCGTCCCGGGGCCCACCGGACAACAGACGCGCGGCCAGCCCGACCGCCGCCCCGGCGGCTCCCGCCGCCGGCAGCAGCCACCAGCGCCTCCACCGGCCGCGCCTCGGAGGCGCCTCCGGCGGAGGAAGGGGTAACACGGAAACGCCCTCGGCCGGTTCTCGCTTCGCGGTGAACGGCCGGAGCGCCACGACGACCTCGGCGGGTGTCTGGTAGCGCTGCGACGGCTTCTTCGCCATCATCCGGGCGATTACCGCCCACAACGGGGGGGGGACGTTGGGCAGCGGCGTCGGCTCGTCGGTCATCTGCGCCGCCGCCACCTCGTAGGCGCTGTCGCCCTCGAACGGCGGCTTACCCGAGAGGAGGAAGTAGAGGGTACAGCCCAGCGAGTAGATGTCACTGCGGATGTCGGCGTCGCGGGCGTTGACCGCCTGCTCCGGGGCGACGTAATCCGCCGTCCCCATGAACGCCCGGAACTGGGTCTTCCGCGCCTCGTCCTTGTCCGCGGCCTGCCGGGCGAGGCCGAAGTCGAGGACCTTGACGGTCCTGTCCTTCAGCACCATCAGGTTGGCCGGCTTGACGTCCCGGTGGACCAGGCCGCGCTCGTGGGCGTACTGGAGCCCCTCGGCGGCCTGGCCGACGCAGCGGCAGGAGAAGGGGACCGGCAGGGGCCCCTTCTGCTTGACCAGCCGGTCCAGGCTGACCCCCTCGATGTACTCCATGACGAGCAGCAGCGTGTCGCCGACCTGCTCGGCGTCGTGGGTCTTGACGATGTTGGGGTGGTCGAGCCGGCCGCAGGCCAGCATCTCCTGGCGGAAGCGATCGCGGGCCTCGGGGTGGTCCAGGGCCGCTCCGCCCAGCACCTTGATCGCCACCACCCGGCCCAGCCAGGTCTGGTGGGCCTTCCAGACGGCGCCCATGCCGCCCTCGCCGAGCTTGCCCAGCACCTCGTACTTGCCCGACGTGGCCAGTTCCAGCGGCGGGCCGTCCGGCCCCGGCGGGGCCGACGGTGACGTCTTGCCCGACGGCAGCGCCGTCCCGCCCGGCGCCCGCCGCGACAGCAGGCCCTGGCACTCGGCACACCCCTCGACGTGGGCGGCGACGCGGCCGGCCGGCCCGGCGGGAAGCTTGCCGGCGTCGTAGTCGGCCAGCTCCTTCGCGCTGGGGTGCGTCTCGGGCATGCGTCGCTCCTGATCTCGGTTCGGCCTGCTCCCTTCAAGATACGAAAACGACCGCCGCCCCCCTCACCCGCCCTAAGGGGCCACCACGTCGGCCTTCAGCCACAGCCCGTCGAAGTAGCCGTCGTTGTTCTTGCCGTCGTGCCGGACGCTGATGAGCCGCACCCGCGCCCAGCGCGTGCCCTTCGGCACCACCCGCGAGTCGGCGACCTTCTGCCAGCCGGTCTCGCTGGCGACCTCCGCCGAGGTGAACGAGGTGAGGTGGGCCTTCCCCGCGTCGAGGTAGTCGATGACGACCTGCGACGTGTCGGACTTCCGCTGGGGGTAGGTGGCGACGTACCCCTCGAAGGTGACCCCCAGCCGGCCGTCGTCGGCCTCCCGGGCGTAGCGGGAGAGATCGACGACCTGCTGCAACTCGCCGCGCGGGCACTCGCCGGCGAAGAAGTAGGCCTTCCCCTCGTGCGGGGCGGGGTTGGCAGCGCGCGACGTCCATTCGCCCTCGACCACCTCCCAGCCGGGAACCTTGCCCTCGACCAGCTCGGCCTCGCAGCCGGGGTTTTTCAGCAGCTGCGGCTCCGAGGGCAGCTCCAGGGCCTCGACCTTGCTGAACTCGACCCGCGACTGGTCGGGCCCCAGCTCGACGGCGATCCGGCCGCGCGGGTAGCGGCGGGCGGGGTCGAGGCAGGAGGCGGTGGTCCGGCCGTTGACCTTCGTCTTCAGCGAGTACCCTTGGACGGTGAACTCCAGGTCGGTCCAGTCGCCCACCGGCGGCGGGTCCATCGGCAAGGCCAGGTAGTTGCCGGCGACGACGATGCCGCCGGTGCGCCGGTTACCGTCGGGGTCGGTAAAGACCTCCGCCTGGTAGCCCTGGTTGACCAGCGGGTTGAACGCCTTGCGGACGAACAGGCCGCTGTTGCCGCCCTCGCGGAGTCGGACGCGGGCCCGCACCGTTACGTTCTCGAAGTCGTCGCGGCGGGTGAACAGAAGCGACGGCCCGCCACCCTCGCAGACGAGCAGGCCGTCCTCGACCTTCCACTCGGCGGTCGAGTCGGGGTGCGCCTCCCAGCCGTCGAGGTCCCGGCCGTTGAACAGGGGCACGAACTCGTCCGGGCGCGAGGCCTGCTGTCGGCGGTCGCGCGCCGGCAGCAGGAGCAGGACCGACAGCACCAGCGCTAGCGCCGCCGCGCTGGCCAGGCCCACCGAGACCAGCGGCCGGGGCCAGCGCCGGCGCGCCGGCAGCGGGGGGGGCAACGGCGGCGGCAGCGCGGCCACGACGGCCGAGTCGGATCGCGACGCGAACGGCCGCAGCGCCTCGATCACCTCGGCGGGGGCCTGGTAGCGCTCCTCGCGGTCCTTCGCCAGCATCCGGGCGATCACCGCCCACAGCGCCTCGGGGATGCCGTCCAGGGGCGGCGGCTCCTCGGTGAGGTGCGCCGCCGCCACCTCGTGCGCCGTCTCGCCGACGAACGGCGGCCCGCCGGCGAGGAGGACGTAGAGGGTGCAGCCCAGCGAGTAGATGTCGCTGCGGACGTCGGCCCCGCGCGCGTTCAAGGCCTGCTCCGGCGAGACGAAGTCCGCCGTGCCCATGAACACCTGGAGGCGGGTGCGGCGGTCGCCGGCCTCGTCGTCGCACAGCCGGGCCAGGCCGAAGTCGAGGACCTTGACGGTGCCGTCCTTGGTCACCATCAGGTTGCCGGGCTTGATGTCGCGGTGGACCATCCCCCTCTCGTGGGCGTGGCGCAACCCCTCCGCGGCCTGGGCGGCGCAGCGGCAGGCCAGGCCGATCGGCAGCGGCCCCCTCTGGGCGACCAGCTTATCAAGACTTAGGCCCTCCACGTACTCCATGACGAGGTAGAGCAGGTCGCCGGCCTGCTCGGCGTCGTGGGCGCGGACGATGTTGGGGTGGTCGAGCTTGCCGGCGGCGCGCATCTCGCGCAGGAAGCGGTGGCGGGCGTCGTCGTCCCCGAGGGCGAGGTCGTTCATCACCTTGACGGCGACGACGGAGCCGAGGAAGGCGTGCCGGGCCTTCCAGACGGCGCCCATGCCGCCCTCGCCGAGCTTCTCCAGGAACTGGAACTTGCTCAGGCCGGCCAGCTCCGGCGGCACGTCGCTGGCGGCCTCGGTGCCGCGGCGTGCCGCCGGCGAGGTGCGGACCGTCTCGGCCGGCAGCGGGGGCGGCCTACGCGCGCCGGGCAGGGCGGTACTCCCCTTGGGCCGGGCGGCCCGCAGCCGGGCGACGAACGAGTCGGGCTGCTGCTCGGCCAGCCTCTCCTGGCACTCGCCGCAGGCGGCGAGGTGGGCGGCGACGGCGTCGGCGACGTCGCGCGGCAGCTTGCCCAGGCCGAAGTCGGCGAGGTCCCTCGCGCTGGGGTGCTTCGTCCGGGCGTTGGGCATCGTCATCCTCCGAGGGGCGCCGCCCCGCGAGCGGTTGTCGCGATTGGCCGGCCCCTCAGTCGAGCAGTCCGTGCAGCCACTCGCGCGCCTGGGCCAGGATGCGCGACTTGGCCAGGAACACCACGTTCGGCGTCACGCCCAGCTCGGCGGCGACGGCGGCGGCGGGCTCGCCGTCCAGCACGTGGCGGCGGAACGCCCGGACGTGGATGTCGTTGTTGCCCGCGGCGATCGTCTCCAGCAGCCGGCGGACGACGAACTCGTTGTGCTCCTCGTCCCAGCGGCGGGCCAGCTCGCTGCGGTCGTCGGCCAGCTGGGACAGCCACTCGTCGTCGTGCGACGACCCGACGTGCCGCTCGCGGACCTGCCGCTTGCGCAGGAACCCTCGGGCCCGGTTGGCGATGACGTGGCGGAGCCAGGTGCGGAACGACCCGGTGCGCTCGCGGAAGAACCCGCCCAGCTCGCCGGAGACGAAGGCGAGGATCTCCTGCGTCAGGTCATCGACGTCGGCGGCCGACAGGTTCCAGCGACTGCGGAGCTGGCGGGCGATCCACGGCTCGTAGATGTCGAAGAGCCGCTTCCACAACGCCTGGTCCTGGGGGCTGCGGCGCAACCCGTCCAGCAGGCTGGTCGAGGTGATCATCTTCGCTCCCGTGGGTGAACCAGGTTCAAGGTACCCGGGCGTGGGCCGGGTTGCAAGCGCCTGGCTGGCCCTGCCGTGGTCCGCGCGGTACAGTCACCCTCGAGCCCTCCACCCTCCGGGGACCGCCTCATGCGCGCCGCCCTGCTCACGCTGCCCGTGTTCGCCGTGCTGCTCGCCGCCTGGGGCGCGCCCGCCGACGAGGAGGCACGCCGCGTCCTGAAGCTGTTCCTCGACGAGTTCGTCGAGCTGACCCCCGGCCAGGGCAAGTTCCCCGCCGCGTTCGAGATGGGCTCGCCCGGCAAGGACGCCCCCGCCGCCGAGAGGCCCGTCGTGACCGTCCGCTTCAAGGCGCCGTTCGCCGTCGCCAGGTACGAGGTGACGCAGGAGCTGTGGGCGGCCGTCACCGGCAAGAACGCCAGCCGGTGGAAGGGCAAGCGCAACTCGGTCGAGATGGTGACCTGGGACGAGGCCCGCCAGTTCTGCGACACGGCGACGAAGCTGTTGCGCGGCCGGAAGCTCCTCGACGAGGGTACCGTCATCCGCCTGCCCAGCGAGGCGGAGTGGGAGTACGCCTGCCGCGCCGGCACCGCGACGCGCTACTCGTTCGGCGACAGCGCCAAGGACCTCGGCGCCTACGCCTGGTTCATCGGCAACTCGAAGGGAGAGGACCCGCCGGTTGGCCGGAAGAAGGCCAACCCGTGGGGGCTGTACGACGTGCACGGCTACGTCTGGGAGTGGTGCGCCGACGCCTGGAGCGACGGCCTGACGGGGACCCCGGCCGACGGGTCGCCGCGGCCCGGCAAGGGCGCGAAGGAGCGCGTCATCCGCGGCGGGTCGTGGGCCGACAGCGCCGACCACGCCCGCAGCGCCTACCGCGGCAAGGCGGCGGCGACCACCCGGAACGACCGCATCGGCTTCCGCTGCGTCAAGGCGAAGAAAGAAGGGCGCGAATGAGAATGACCCTGCTGGCGGTCGCGCTGGTGTGCGCGGGCCTCCTGGCCGCCGACTGGCCGCAGCTGCGCGGGCCGAAGCGCGACGGGCACTCGGCCGAGGCCGACCTGATCGACACGTTCGGCCCCAAGGGGCCGCCCGTCGCCTGGCGGCGCGAGGTCGGCGAGGGCTACGCCGCCCCGGCGGTGGCCGGCGACCGCCTCGCCCTCTTCCACCGCGTCGGCGACTCCGACGCCGTCGAGTGCCTCGACGCCTCGTCGGGCAAGCCGCGCTGGAAGTTCACCTACCCGACGCGGTACGACGACCCGCTCGGCAAGGGCAACGGCCCGCGCGCCACGCCGGTGATCGCCGGCGGCCGCGTCTTCACGCTCGGGGCCGGTGGGCAGCTGCACGCCCTGGACCTCAAGGACGGCAAGAAGCTCTGGGGCAAAACGCTGCTCGACGACTACACGGTCAAGCCGAGCTACTTCGGCGTCGGCACCACGCCGCTGGTCGAGGGCAAGCTGCTGCTCGTCAACGTCGGCGGCGAGGGGGCCGGGGTCGTGGCGCTGGACGTCGAGACCGGCAAGGAGCGGTGGCGCGCGGGCGACGACGACGCCAGCTACTCCTCCCCGGTCGCGGCGACGGTCGGCGGGGCGCGGCGGGTGGTCTTCTTCACCCGCACCGGGCTGGTGATGCTCGACCCGGAGACGGGCAAGGTGCTGGCCAGCAAGCGCTGGCGGGCGCGCATCGACGCCTCGGTCAACGCCGCCATGCCCGTTCTGCTCGGCGACGACCACCTGCTGCTGACGGCGAGCTACGGCACCGGCGCGGTGGTGCTGAGGCTGACCCGGGACGGGGTGGAGGAGGTGTGGAAGAACGCCACGTCGCTGTCGAGCCACTTCGGCACCCCGGTCGCCGTCGGCGAGCAACTCTACGGCTTCGAGGGCCGCCAGGAGGGCGGCGCGAGTTTGCGCTGCCTCGACTGGAAGACCGGCCGGGTGCGCTGGACCGAGCCCGGCTACGGCTGTGGCGACCTGATCGCCGCGGGCAAGAAGCTGTTCGTCATGAGCGAGGGCGGTGAGCTGGTGCTGCTGGTGGCCAGCGCGGCGAGGCACGACGAGAAGGCGCGGGCGCGGGTGCTCGCGGCGCCTTTCCGCTCGCACCTGGCGTTGGCCAACGGCCTGCTGTACGCCCGCGACGGTCGTGAGCTGGTGGCGTGGGGGGTGAAGAGGTAGCGCTCGGCCTACCCGCCGAGCTTCGACCGCTCGTGGAGGAAATGCACCGCCCACACCGCCAGGGCCAGCGGCGCGGTGTACAGCGTCGCCCAGACGAAGGCCCAGCCCAGCGAGCGCGGGAGGTGGCCCTGGCACCGGTGCGGGTCTTTCGTGACCCGCGCCAGCATGCCGCGGGTCACGAAGTAGAGCAGGAACAGCAGCACCGGGACGGCGATCTCGATCAGGAACCAGGCGACGAAGAGCAGCAACACGAAGGCGAGCAGGGCCGCCAGCGCCCAGAGGCAACCCTCATCATCGACGCCGTCGGCCAGGGCCCATCCTCCCGACCCGCTCGACTCGCTGAAGCCCCTCCAGCCGGAGAACCAGTTGCGCGGCGGGGGCAGGGCGTGGTCGTCGCTGACGCGCCAGCCGACGTGGAGCATCCGGGTCAGGACGCCGAACCAGATCGCCCACCACACGCCCAGGACGATCTCCGCCTCGACCCACCTCGGCAGCCGCAGCGCCATCGGGATCAGCAGCGCCGTCAGCACGAAGCAGACGGCGAGCCAGAACGCGCTGGCCTTGCCCGAGAGGGTCGGCAGGCTGGCCATGCGGCGGAAGGACCGAGTCGTTCGCGGCCGGTCCGGTTGGGGCTGGGGCGGGTCGGTCATGAGTGGGGCGCTCCGGGGCGGTCGCCGGGCGTGACCTCCCCGGCGCCAACGCCCGTATCGTAGGACCGCAGCCCGGCCGTGGGAAGCTCACCCCCCGGGAATCCGCTGGCGTAGCCAGACCGCGCCAGGCCGTGTACAGTGGGGTTTGGTTAACCTCCGGGAGTGGGCCATCCAGATGAAAGTCGGAATCGTCGGCTACGCCGGCTCGGGCAAGAGCACCCTTTTTCAGTGGCTGACGGGCGTGAAGCCCGACCCGGCCAAGGCGCAGCACGGCCAGACCGGCGTGGCGAAGATCCCCGACCCGCGCCTGGACTGGCTGTCCGACCAGTTCAACCCCAAGAAGACCACCGCCGCCACCCTCGACTTCCTCGACACGCCCGGCCTGATGCCGACCGAGCGCCGCGACAACCCGCGCCGGCTCGGCGTGCTCCGCGAGGGCGGCGGCCTGATCGTAGTCCTCAACGGCTACTCCGAAGGCGACCTCGCCGGCCAACTCAAGCGCTTCCGCGACGAGCTGGTCTTCGCCGACCTGGAGATCGTCACCAACCGCATCGGCCGGCTGGAGGACCAGCTGAAGAAGGCCCGCCCGGCCAAGGAGAAGGAGCTTCAGCAGGCCGAGCTGGCCCTGCTCCGCCGCATCAACGAGGCGTTCGAGAGGGAGCAGACGCCGGCCACCCTCGGCCTGCGCGACGACGAGGAGAAGCTGATCCGCAGCTTCCAGCTGTTGACGCTCAAGCCGGAACTGGTGCTGGTCAACTGCGGCGACGACCTGCTGAAGCAGCCTCTGCCCGCCGACCTGCTGGCGCTGGCGTCCGACGCCATCAAGGCGGCGCCGAAGCTGGAGCTAGAGCTGGCCGAACTGGCCGACGACGAGCGGCAGATGTTCATGGAGGAGATGGGCCTACCAGGCCTCCAGCGCGACGACATCCTGCGCCGCCTCTTCGCCGGCATGGGGCAGATCGTCTTCTTCACCGTCGGCGAGGACGAGTGTCGCGCCTGGCCGATGCCGGCCGGCGGCGACGCCGTGGTCGGGGCCGGCTGCATCCACACCGACCTGGCCAAGACGTTCGTCCGGGCCGAGGTGGTCAGCTACGACGACTTCCGCCGCACCGGGTCGATGAAGGAGGCCAAGCACCAGGGCGTGTACCGCCTGGAGGGCAAGACGTACGCCGTGAAGGACGGCGACATCATGCACATTTTGGCGAGCGGCTGAGCCCGGGTGGCCGGCTGGGGGCCTAGCCATACAACGCAAAGGGTGTCGGATCATGTCGTGACTGGGCTAGGGCGACTGCCACCCTGGCCCGCCGCCGGAAGCACATCCGCCCGTCGAGGCGGCCCGGTGGCCTGCTGAATCGCGTCCCTTCGTCGTCGCAGAAAGGAGAACCCCATGCGCACCTGTCGGCTGATGGCCCTCGTGGGCCTCGTCCTGGCATTCCTCCCCGCCCTCGTGACGGGCGAGGACGAGAAGGCCAAGCCGGTCACCGTGGAGTTGAAGGATTTCACGTTCAAGACCACCATGGCCGACCTGTTCGGCCACAACACCGGCGAGGACAAGCTCTTCTTCTACACCAGCGGCACGGGCGAGGCGAAGGTCAAGGTGCCCAAGGGCGGCGACTACGAGATCGTCATCAAGGCCTCGGGCGACAAGGCCATGAAGGAGGGCGCGAAGTTCAAGGTGGCCATCGACGGCAAGCAGGTCGGCAAGGAGACGGAGACGACCGACGAGCAGAAGGAGTACACGTTCCCCGCCAAGCTCAAGGCCGGCGAGCAGAAGCTGTCGATCGAGTTCACCAACGACGTGTTCAAGGAGGGCGAGTACGACCGCAACCTGTACGTCCACGAGGTCAGCGTGAAGCCGAAGAAGTAACCGTGACGGACGGCGAGCGGGGGGCGTGAGCCCCCTGTTGAGAGCGGAAACAGGGGGCTCACGCCCCCGCTCGCCATTGCCCCGAAATTCTTGTGGCCCCAGCCCGTCTTCGCTATGGTAGACGAGGCTCCGGGGGGGACTCCGCGGGCCGCCCTGCGGGGGTACATTCTCGATGAGCGACCGCCAGCGGTTCAACCTGCACCTGCCCGGCCTGCTGAAGGTGCTGGCGGAACACCTCTACACCTCGAAGAAGGTAGGCGTCCGCGAGCTAATCCAGAACGCTCACGACTCCTGCGTCCGCCGCAAGATCGAGGCCGGCGAGAGGCACTTCCGCCCGCGCATCGACATCGACCTCGACGCCGGCGCCCGTACCCTCACCATCCGCGACAACGGCAACGGCCTGACCGAGGAGGAGGTCGGCACCTACCTCGCCACGATCGGCCGCGGCTACACCCGCGAGCTGCGCGAGCGGCTGGCGTTCTCCTCCCCCGAGGAGGCCGCCGAGCTGATCGGCCAGTTCGGCCTGGGCTTCCTCAGCGCCTTCCTGCTCGCCAGCGAGGTCACCCTGGAGACGCGCTCCGTCCGCGGCACGCCGCCCCTCCGCTGGCACTCGGCCGGCGACGAGCACTACGAGCTGCGGCCCGGCCAGCGCGACGAGGTCGGCACGACGGTCGTGCTCAAGGTCAAGCCGGCCGCGTCGTTCCTCCTCAACGAGGAGGCGCTGACCAACGCCGTCCGCACCTACGCCGACTTCCTGCCGATACCGATCCACATCGACGGCGACCCGACGCCGGTCAACCTCATGGCCCCGCCGTGGGAGGACGACGACCCGCGCCCGGCCACCCTGGACTACATCCGCCGCGCCTTCCACGGCACCAGGCCGCTGTGCGTCCTGCCGCTGCACGACGCCAAGGTCAGCATCGGCCACGACTCGATCACGGTGCCGCTGCAAGGCTTCCTGTTCGTGCCCCCCGGCTCGGTGGCGTCGGTGCGCGAGTACGGCGACCTGAACGTCTACATCCGCCGGATGTTCATCTGCGAGCGCGAGCGCGACCTGTTGCCGGCGTGGGCGCGGTTCGTCCGCGGCGTGGTCGAGTGCCCGCTCTTGCAGCCGACCGCCTCACGGGAGGACCTCCACCAGGACGAGAACTTCGAGCTGGTTCGCCAGGCGCTGGAGCAGCAGCTGGGCGACGGCCTGCAACGGCTGGCCCGCGACGAGCCGCAGACCTGGCGCAAGGTGGTGCGCGGCCACTCCGACGTCATCATCGGCTGGGCCGTCAGCGACCCCGACTTCTTCGAGCGGGTCGAGGAGATCGTCCCCTTCCGCACGACGCGCGGCCCGCTGAGCCTGCCGGAGTACCTCGAACAGTCCGGCGGGGCGCTCTACTACGTCACCCGCGAGCTGGGCTCGCTCCAGGAGCAGGTCCTCGCCGAGGGGCGCGACGTGCCGGCGATCGAGGCCTCCTGGTTCTCGGTCACGCCGTTCCTGGAGAAGTACGCCCAGCGCCACCCCGGCGTGAAGCTCGTCCAGCTCGACGGCGAATCGACGCAGCTGTTGCGGCCGCTGCCCGACGGGGCGTTCGCCGAGCTGCTCCGCTTCTTCCGCGACCAGAACGTCCGCGCCGCCGTCGCGGCGTTCAAGCCGGTCGAGGCGCCGGCGATCGTCCTCTACCCACAGGGCGCCGAGCTGGCCCGCGAGGCGGATGCGAGCTTCCAGGCGGGCGACCTGCCCGGTCCGCTGGCCGGCCTGGTTCACGAGTACGTCGAGAACCGCTTCGCCGACCGCGACGAGCTGGCCGGCACGCTGTACCTCAACGCCGGCAACCCGCTCGTCCGCCGCCTGGCTGAGAGGCCGCCGCCGGCGGAGGCGCGCGACGCGGTGCTGACGCTGATCCACCACGTCGCCCGCCTCTTCGCCGGCCGGATGCTGTCAGCCGCCGACGCCGTGGACGCCCTCGCCGGCCTGACGCGGTCGCTCCAGGGGCTGGTCCCGACATGACCGACCAGGACTGGTTCCGCGACTTCGAGTGGCGAGCCCACGCCGACGGCGACCGGCTGCGGCAGCGGCTGGTCGAGGTTCTCTACGAGGCCGACCAGCACCGCGAAACCAGCCCCGACTTGATGCTGTCGCTCATCGACGAGGGTAGGGCAGCAGCGCGGCGGCTGAGCGAGCCGTGGTGGGCGCTGTACTATGACGACCGCCGCGCCGGCGCGCTGATGAAGTACAAGGGCGACGTGCGGGCCGGCCTCGAACTCGCCGTCCGCAACGCCCTGGAGCTGCGCAAGCCGATCTACGAGCGGTTCCCCTGGCGCTTCGGGTTCACGACCACCTGATCGTCGGCTACCTCAACACCGACCCCGCCGGCTACGCCGACGAGATCCGCCGGGCGATCGACTGGCTGGAGAGGAGGTGCCCCCGACGAGGTCGCCCAAGTATTTGATCCTGGCGCGCCGCCGCTGGCTGGTGAGCGAGCTGGGCGAACTGGGCGAGGCGGAGGCGCTCGCCCGGCGGTCGCTGGCGATGGCGGCGGCCGACCCGGACCAGCGGACGGGGCGGTCGCACGCCGTCTTCTGCCACTCGCACCTCTGCGAGATCGCCTGGCAGCGCCGCGACTGGGGCGGGCTGGAGGAGAGTGCCCGGTTGGGCGAGGAGCTGAACCGCGAGGTCGGCCACCTGCTGGAGCAGGCCGAGTTCTCGACCTGGCAGGCGCTGCTGGCCCGCCGGGCCGGGCGCGAGGAGCGGGCCCGCCGCCACTTCCACCAGACGGAAAGGCGAATCGCCCGGCTCGGGATGCCTCCGGACCACATTTACTTCGACGCGGTCTGTGCCTATCTCGAGCAGGGCGGCGAACTCGATCAGGCGCTGGCGGCGCGCGACGCGGTAGCCAGCTCGCCGACACCGGTCGCTGGGCCAGCGAGGTTCGCTGCCGGATCGAACGCTGCTCTTACTGGCGAGGGTGGGGCGGTCAGTAGAGCAGGAGAGCCCGGCCGGCGCTGCGCGCGGCGGTGAAGCTGCGCCCGCCCGCGGCGGCGTTGGGGCGCTGGCCGAGATCGAACGGCAATCGGGCGGGTCTGTGCCATGACCATCTGGGACTGGATTCACGAGTTCGAGGCGGAGGCGCGCCGGCGGGACGACCCGGAGCGGCTGCGCCTGGCGCGGATCCACACCGAGGCTTACTCCCACCGCCAGACCGACCCCGACCGGATGCTGGCCGTCCTCGACGAGGGCCGCCGCCTCGCCGTGGCCCTGGCCGAGCCGTACTGGGTGGCGTTCTTCGACCACTGGCGGCTGGAGACGTTCATCTACTACAAGGACGACTACCGCGACGTGATCGACCAGGCGGTGCGGCTGACGCTGGAGTTGCGGAAGCCCTCGTACGAGGGCTTCCCACTGCGGTTCGGCGCCTGGTGCAACCTCGTGGCGGCCTACCTGTGCGTCGATCCCTTCGGCCACCGCCGGGCGATCCAGGAGGCGATCGACTACCTGCGGCAGCAGGGCCAGGCCGAGGGCGGCGACCGCTACCTGTTGCAGGCGCGGCGGCACTGGTTCGCCTACGAGGTCGGCGAGCTGGACGAGGCGCACCGGCTGGCGCTGGAGGAGCTGGCGATGGCCGACGCCGACCCCGACCGGCACACGGCCCGGCACCACGAGGTGGACACGTACAAGGCGCTGTGCTGGATCGCCTACCGGCGGAAGGACTGGCGGGCGCTGGCCGCCCACGCCGCCACCGGCGAGGAGCGGGCGCGGGCGATCCACTACCGCTACGAGCTGGCGCTGTTCCTGCTGTGGCGGGCGGTGATCGTCCGGCGCGAGGGCCGCGACGACGAGGCACAGCTGCTGGGCCGGCAGGGCGAGTCGCGGATGGCGCAACTGGGCCAGCCGCCCGGCGAGTCGTACTTCGACGCGCTGGCGGAGTTCCACACCCTCGGCGGCGACCTCGCCGCCGCCTGGACGGTGCGCCAGCGCGAGCTGGAGACGACCCTGGGCAAGGGCCAGCTGGCCTACGAGTGCCAGGTCCGCATCAAGCGCGTCTTGCTGCTTCGCCGCATGGGCCTGCCCAGTGATGTCGAGGAGGCCTCGGCGCGCGAGGCGGCCCGGAAGCTTCGCGAGCCGGAGTTCTACCTGGCCCGGTTGAGTTCGGAGGGCTGACCCGATGAAGACGCGCCACGTCGCCATCCTGATCTTCGACGAGGTCGAGGTGCTGGACTTCTGCGGCCCGTTCGAGGTCTTCTCCGTCGCCAACCGCTACACCGACGAGCCGGCCTTCGTGGTGCGGACGGTCGCCGAGAGGCCCGGCCCGGTGCTGACGCGCGGCGGGATGAGCGTCAACCCGCACCACCACCTCGGCGACGGTCCGCCGCCCGACGTGCTCCTCGTGCCCGGCGGCCAGGGCACCCGCACCGAGATGCACAACCCCGTCCTGATCGACTGGATCAAGCGGGCCGCCCCGAAGGCCGAGCTGGTCCTGTCGGTTTGTACCGGGGCGCTATTGCTGGCGAAGGCCGGCCTGCTCGACGGGCTGGAGACGACCACGCACCACGGCGCCCTTGACCTGCTGCGTCAGGCCGCGCCGGACTCGACCGTTCGCGCCGACTGCCGGTTCGTGGACAACGGCAAGGTAGTCTGCTCGGCCGGCATCGCCGCCGGCATCGACATGAGCCTGCACGTCGTTGCCCGGCTGGTCGGCGGGCCGGCGGCGGAGGGGACGGCGCGGCACATGGAGTACCCCTGGGCCCCGGCGCCGCCCTGATGGCCTGGACTTCCTCGCTCATTTGCGACTACAAGTGTCACGAGCCGGCACGCGGCCGGCGCCGTGGCGAAAGTGGCGAAGGGGGAAGGGATGGCGAAGCGTGTCGTGATCGTCGGGGCGGGGCCGGGCGGCCTGGCTGCCGCGATGCTGCTCGCCCGCGCCGGCCTGTCCGTCCGCGTGATCGAGCGCCAGCCGCACGTCGGCGGCCGCACCTCGACCCTGGCCGGCGACGGGTTCCGCTTCGACCTCGGGGCGACGTTCTTCCTCTACCCGCGCGTGCTGGAGGAGGTCTTCGCCGCCTGCGGCGCCGACCTCCGTTGCGAGGTGCCGATGACGCGCCTCGACCCGCAGTACCACCTCGTCTTCGGCTCCGGCGGCGGGTTGCGCTGCACCCCGGACGTCCGCCGGATGCAGGAGCAGATCGCCCGGCTGTCCCCCGCCGACGCCGAGGCGTTCCCGCGCTTCCTCGACGACAACCGCGTCAAGCTCGAGCGCTTCCGGGCCATCCTGGAGCGGCCCTGGCTGGGCTGGAAGGACGTGCTGTCGGCGGAGCTGGTGAGGATGCTGCCGCTGGTGCGGCCGTGGCTGTCGCTGGACGGCGAGCTGGGCCGGTACTTCCGCGACCCGCGCGTGCGGCTGGCGTTCTCGTTCCAGTCGAAGTACCTCGGCATGTCGCCGTTTCAGTGCCCGAGCTTGTTCTCCATCCTGTCGTTTCTGGAGTACGAGCACGGCGTCTGGCACCCGACCGGTGGCTGCGGCGAGGTGTCCCAGGCGATGGCGCGGGTGGCCCGCCGGCTCGGGGCGGAGGTCCACCTCAACGAGGACGTCGAGGAGGTCCTCTTCGAGGGCAAGCGGGCCGTCGGCGTGCGGACGAGCCGGGCGTGGTACGACTGCGACGCCCTGGTCATCAACGCCGACTTCGCCCGGGCGATGACACGCATGGTGCCCGACCGCCTCCGCCGCAAGTGGACCGACCGGCGGATCGACAAGAAGAAGTTCTCCTGCTCGACGTTCATGCTCTACCTCGGCGTCGAGGGCACCTACCGCGACCTGGCCCACCACACGATCTACATGGCGCGCGACTACGAGGGTAACCTCGCCGACATCGAGAAGAGGCACGTCCTGTCGGACGACCCGTCGTTCTACGTGCAGAACGCCTGCGTCACCGACGGATCGCTGGCCCCACCGGGCCACAGCACGCTTTACGTCCTCCTGCCGGTGACGCACCAGCACCCGAACGTCGATTGGCGGCGCGAGGCCCCGCGCTACCGGCAAGTCGCGCTACGGCAGCTGGCGAAGTTGGGGCTGAACGACGTCGAGGGCCGCATCCGCTTCGAGCGGGTGGTGACGCCGGCCGACTGGGACGTGACCCACCAGATCCACAAGGGCGCGACGTTCAATCTCGCGCACGGCCTCGGCCAGATGCTGCACCTGCGGCCGCGCAACCGCTTCGAGGACCTGGAAGGCGTGTACCTGACCGGCGGCGGCACGCACCCCGGCAGCGGCCTGCCGGTGATCTACGAGTCGGCCCGGATCACGTCGCGCCTGCTGCTGCAAGACCTGGACCTGCCACAGTTACAGCTGTCAGCTATCAGCTCTCAGCTGTCAGCCGGCAGGCAGATGTCGGTCAGGGAGCGTGAGACCGTTGTACTTTCCGATAGCTGATAGCTGACAGCTGATAGCTGAGGGCTGAAAATGACCGGACGGATCGGCGTGATCGGCGGCGGGCTGGGCGGGCTGGCGGCGGCGTGCGTGCTGGCGGCGCGCGGCCACGCCGTGACGCTGCTCGAGAGGTCGCCCTGGCTGGGCGGCAAGGCAGCGGTGCTCGAACAGGATGGCTACCGCTTCGACATGGGGCCGACGATCCTGACGCTGCCGTCGGTGCTGCGGCGCATCTTCGCCGAGGCCGGCCGGTCGCTCGACGACGAGCTGACACTGGTGCCGTGCGAGCCGCAGTGGCGGTCGTTCTTCAGCGACGGCGGCACGCTCGACCTCGTCGCCGACCGCGAGGGGATGCGCCGCAACCTGGAGGCGTTCGCCCCGGGAACGGGGAAGGGCTACTCCGACTTCCTCGGCTTCGCCCGAACGCTCAACGAGATCTCGCACCGCTTCTACTTCTGGCGGTCGATCGGCTCCTTGTGGGACATGTTCGACCCGAAGTCGCTGTTCCGGCTCGACCTGCTCCGCGACGTGCTGAAGATGCGCATGGGCAAGACCGTGGCCGAGGCGGTGCGCGCCCACGTCCCGGAGCCACGCGTCGCCCAGATGATCGACCACTTCACGCAGTACGTCGGCTCGGCACCGGACCTGTCGCCGGCCGTGCTCTGCGGCATCGCCCACATGCAGACCGACGAGGGCGTCTGGTACCCGATCGGCGGCACCGGCGCGGTGCCGAAGGCGCTGGCGAAGCTGGCCGGCGAGCTGGGCGTCGAGCTGCGCACCGAGTGCGGGGTGCGGCGCATCCTGATCGACGAGTCGTCGCGGCGGGTGACCGGCGTCGAGACGGACGAGGGCGAGCGCATCGAGCTGTCGGCGGTCGTGTCGAACGCCGACAGCGTGCGGACCCACCGCGAGCTGCTCGGCGGGCCGGCCGCGAAGAAGTTCGAGCGCCGGCGAGGCTACGAGCCGGCCTGCTCCGGCGTCGTGCTGTACCTGGGGCTGGACCGCGCCTACGACCACCTGGCGCACCACAACTTCGTCTTCTCCGCCGACCCGCACGAGGAGTTCGAGTACATTTACCGCAAGGGTCAGCCGGCTCCCGACCCGACGTGCTACGTCTGCGCCCCGTCGCGGAGCGAGCCGGGCGTCGCCCCGCCGGGCGGCGAGGCGCTCTACGTCCTGGTCCACACGCCGTACCTGCGGCCGGGCCACGACTGGAAGGCGATGCTGCCGGCGTACCGCAAGGTCATCCTCGACAAGCTGGCGGCGACCGGCGGCATGCCCGACCTGGAGCGGCGCATCCGCTTCGAGTCGCACCTGACGCCGCAGGACATCCACGATCGGTACCGCGTCCTGAACGGCGCCATCTACGGCCTGGCCAGTCACGGCCGAATGATGGGGGCGTTCAAGCCGGCCAACCGCAGCCCGGACGTCAAGGGGCTGTACCTGGCCGGCGGCGCGGCGCACCCCGGGCCGGGCATGCCGATGGTGCTGATGTCCGGCTGGATCGCGGCGGACACCCTCGACCGTGATGGCGTCGTCGGGGCCCGATCGCCAGGCGAGAGGAAAGCGCTCCAGGTGTGAGGGCGAACGATGGCCGACGGTGACCAGCCCGGTTTACCGAGACGCTCGGCGTGGCGCGTGCGGATGTTCACGCGCTACTTCAAGCGCTGGATGGGCAGGAGCTTCCACGCCGTCCGCCTGTCGCTCGCCGGGAGGCCGCCGTCCCTCGACGGCCGGCCGCTCCTCGTCGTACTGAACCACCCCTCGTGGTGGGACCCGCTGATGGGCATGGTGCTGGCCGAATTGTTCGCCGGTTACAAGCACTACGTCCCGATTGACGCCGCGGCGCTGCGGCAGTACCGCCTGTTCGAGCCGCTCGGCTTCTTCGGGGTCGAGGTCGGCTCCGCCGAGGGGGCCCTGGCGTTCCTTCGCACGGGCACGGCGGTCCTGTCCAGCCGCCACCACGCCGTTTGGGTCACCGCCCAGGGCCGGTTCACCGACCCCCGCGTTCGGCCCGTCGAGTTGCGGCCCGGGGTCGGCCACCTTGTCCGGAGGTTGAGCGACGTCGTGATCGTTCCGCTGGCGATCGAATACCCGTTCTGGCAGGAACGATACCCGGAGGCGCTCGCCCATTTCGGATCGCCGATCGAGGTGGGGCAGGGGAGGGCTCACACGGCCGAGGGGTGGATGGCGAAGATCGAGGCCGGGCTGACACAGGCGCTGGACGACCTCGCCGCCGCGGCCCAGTCGCAGGACGCCGGGCGGTTCGAGGCCCTGGTCGGCGGCAGCGTCGGCGTCGGCGGCGTGTACGACTGGTGGCGGCGCCTGAAGGCGCGGCTGGCCGGCCGACAGTTCCGAGCCGAGCACGCCGCCGTGCGCCGGGGAGGCCCGGCGTGACCGACGTCCTCCTGGCCGGCCTGGCGCTGGGGCTGGCGGCAGCCCCGGCGCTACTGTTCCTGGCGAACCTTTGGGTGTACCGACGCGCCCCTCACGCCACAGAGCCGCCGGGCTTGTCCCGGCGATCCGGACGGCGGGGACAAGCCCCGCCGCTCGTAGAAGAAGCCATCTACGTCCTAATCCCCGCCCGCAACGAGGAGTCGGCCATCGCCGCCGCCGTCGAGGCGGCGCTGGCCAGCCGCGACGTGACGCTCGAAGTCGTCGTCCTGGACGACCACTCCGACGACCACACCGCCGCCGTCGTCGCGGAACTGTCCCGCCGCGACCCGCGAGTCCGGCTGGAGAAGGCGCCTCCCCTGCCGCCCGGCTGGTGCGGCAAGCAGCACGCCTGCCACGTCCTCTCGACGCACGCCCGCCACCCGCTGCTGGCCTTCCTCGACGCCGACGTCCGGGTCGCCCCGTACGGCCTGGCCCGCCTCGCCGCGTTCCTCCGCGCCTCGGGGGCTGACCTCATCAGCGGGGTGCCGCACCAGCAGACCGGCTCGCTCGCCGAGCGCCTGCTCATCCCGCTGATCCACTTCGTGTTGCTGGGCTTCCTCCCGATGGCGCGGATGCGGCGGAGCACGCACCCTTCCTACGCCGCGGGCTGTGGCCAACTGTTCCTGGTGCGCCGCGACGCCTATGAGGCGGTCGGAGGTCATGCCGGGATCCGCTCGACCTTGCACGACGGGATCCGGTTGCCCCGGCTGTTCCGCGCCAGTGGTCGGCGGACCGACCTTTGTGACGCCACCGACCTGGCCAGTTGCCGGATGTACCGCGGCGCGGCCGAGACCTGGCGCGGGCTGGCGAAGAACGCGACCGAGGGGCTTGCCGCCCCGCGGGTGATCGTCCCGATGACGGTCGTCCTGCTCGGCGGCCAGGTCCTGCCGTTCGCCCTGCTCGCCGGGGCCGCCTGGCTGTCCCCCACCGCGGTGACCCTGGCCGCGCTGGCGGTGCTGCTGGCGTACACGCCGAGGCTGCTCGGCGTGGCCCGGTTCCGCCAGCCATTGGTGGGGGCGATCCTCCACCCGGTCGGGGTGGCGCTGCTGGTGGCGATTCAGTGGTACGCCTTTTGCCAGAGGGTCGTTGGCGCCCCCACGTCCTGGCGTGGGCGGACCTACCAGCCGGAAAGCGCGTGACGCCATTTGACTCCGCCGTGCCAGGACCTAATCTACCTCGATCTGTCATCTGCCCTTCACGAGGCCACCGTCCCACCATGCGTTTCCTCAACGAGTACAGCCGCTTCTTCCGCGAGTTCCGCCGAGACTTCCACCACACCGGGGCGCTGCTGCCGTCCGGCGTCTTCCTGGCCCGGGAGATCGCCCGCGGCCTGCGCGGCCCGCGGCCGGCGGCCCGCATCGTTGAGGTTGGGCCCGGCAGTGGGGCCGTCACGCGGGTGCTCGTCAAGCACCTACAGCCTGGCGACACGCTCGACCTGGTCGAGATCAACCCGCACTTCGCCCAGTTGCTGGAAGACCGTCTCCGCCGCGACCCCGAGTTTCTGCCCAAGAAGGACGCGGTCCGCGTCATCACCGCCGCCGTCCAGGACGTCCCGGGGGAGTCGGTCTACGACATGATCGTCTCCGGCCTGCCGCTGAACAACTTCAGCCCCGACGAGATCCGCTCCATCTTCGACACCCTGACCCGCCTCTTGAAGCCGGGCGGGCTGCTCACCTACTTCGAGTACACCTTCATCCGCACGCTCAAGATGCCGTTCGCCGGCCGCAAGGAGCGCCAGCGGCTGGCGATGATCGGCAAGATGCTCGACGAGTACATCCGCGACTGCCAGGTGAGGCGCGGCCACGTGCTGCTGAACCTGCCGCCGGCGACGGTGCGGCAGCTGAGGCTCAAGCCCGAGGGTTGCGAGGGGAAGGGGGAGGTCGTATCCTGTCCTGGTTGACGCCTGACCAGCGACCGGGAGGGGCCGCGATGTCCTCCGCCGAAGACAAGCACTATTTCGAGTGGCACGACGTCGGCGGGGTGGCGGTCGTGCGGTTCACGACGGCGTTCCTGCGCGACGAGCGGGTCATCCGCGCCGTCTTCGACGAGCTGGACGACCTCGTCGCGTCGGGCCGGAAGAGGGTGCTCATCGACTTCACCGGGCTGGAGGCGTTCGCCAGCTTCGCCATCGGCAAGCTGTTGAAGCTGAACGACCGCCTCCGGGCCGAGGGCCGCCTGGCGCTGTGCGCGCTGACGCCGATCGTCGATGAGATCCTCGACATCATGAACCTGCGCAAGACGTTCCACGTCTACGCCGACGAGCGGTCGGCGCTGGAGTCGTTCGTCTAGCCGTCCGGCCTTGCTTCGCATCGGCGCCGGGGTATAGTCCGCCCGCCGCGCGGTGGCGCGGCTGGACCCTGCCTTCCCCGTCTTGTCCCACGGAGGGGACCCGATGCGCAATCGCTTGCCCGCTCTCTGCCTGTTGGCGCTGTCGGCGCTGGCCGGCCGTTCCGCTGCCGCCAAGCCGCCGGACCTGCCGGACAACCCGCCCATCATCGTCGCCCCGATCCCCGGCCAGCCGCCCAGCGGATGGCTCGACGCGCCGGCGGCGATCTTCCAGCCCGCCCCGCCGGCGGCGGAGTACGAACTCACCCTGACGCCGGAAGGCCAGCGGGTGCTGTCCGCGGCGCTATTGCTCAACGCCCACCCGTTCCTGGTGTTCCTGCCGACGGAGCCGTGCGTCGCCCAGGGCTGCCCGCACCAGCCGGCGGACCGCCGCTCCGTCGCCGAGCTGGCGCCGACCCGAACCGTGTTGGAGAACCTGGAGGCGTTGGAGAAGGCGACCGAGTGCATCGCCCAGGCGGAGAAGCTCGCCGGCGCGGGCAAGATGGGGGAGGCCGCCGCGGCGCTGGAGGAGGCGCAGCGGCTGGTCCCCGGCTCGTCCTGCGCCCAGCGGGCCGAGGCGATGCTAAAGGCCGCCTGCGCGGCCGTGAAGGCCAGGCCGGGCGGCTGCGAGGAGGCCGAGGGGGGCTTCGCGGTGGACTGGGCCTTCCCGGGCTTCATCCGTCAGTTCGGCATGTGCCCGATGAGCGGCCTGTGCGAGCGCGTCAAGGAGTGCGAGAAGACGGCCTTCCGCGGCGCGGGGCAAGAGTTCCGCGTCTGCTCGCCGCTGGCGAGACCGATCACGCTGCATTGCGTCAACACCCCGCTGGGCGTGGTTCTCCAGAACCTGCGCGAGGTCTGCGGCGTCAACGTCGTCGTCGATGCCAGGGTGTGCTTGCAGCGCCCGGTGTGCGTCCACGCCGAGAGGACGCCGGTCTGCAAGGTGCTGGAGATGGTCCTCCGGCCGATGGGCTACGACGCGTGCGCCTGCGGCGACGGCGTCCGCGTGTGCGCCGAAGCGGCGTGCTGCTCGAAGGGCGGTGGCGAGTGCTGCGAGGAGGGCGGCCGCTGCGAGGGCAAGTGCTGTGAGAAGAAGCTGGGCTGCTGCGAGGGGGCCTGTTGCAAGGAGCAGGCCGGGCCGAAGATGTGCGGCGGCTCTTCGTGCCCGAAGTGCGAGAAGATGCACGCGAGGCACGTCGCCGGCGTCGAGGAGCAGGTCACCGGCCTGATGAAGGCGTGCTACCTCGCCATCGAGCAGGAGCAGTACGAGAAGGCGGCCGACCTGGCCCGGCAGGCGCGGGCGCTCGACCCGATGCGGGTCGAGGGCGACCCGGTCCTGTACAAGTTCAGCATCCTCGGCGAGTGCGGCGCCCAGAAGCCGTGCCCGCATTCGTGCCCCGGCGCGGGGCCGTCGAACAACTACCCGGTGCGGAAGCAGCCCGAGGGCGACGACCTGTCGCTGCGGCCGAAGCTGATCGGCGTGGGCGTCAACGGCGACGCGGGGCTGACGGGCACGGTGGTCGTCAACGAGCGGAACTTCGACTGCTGCAACGGCAGCGTCTTCACGAAGGTGATCCGCACGCACGGCTGGGAGCTGGCGAAGGGCGGGGCTGACGTCCTGACCAAGATGTACCTCGCCGAGCCGATCCCGGACGACTCGTGCCAGCAGTGCGTGACGCTCAACCTCTCGACCTCGGGGGTGGTCAACGTCTACTGCCGCACCGCCCACGAGGGCACGGTGTACAACGTCGCGGCTCAAGGACGGGTTCTTTTTCATCTGGACGAAGCCCGCCGCGGAGAAGAAGGCGGAGTGACGCCACCCTCCTTGTCGAGCGCCGTTCGGGGTGGCGCTCCGGGCTGGTTTTTCTAATGTGTTTCACCTCAGCAGCATCCCGAGCAGCGCAGACGCAACGGTCATCAAGCCGATCGCCACCCCCGCCGCCCACCACTCCTGCCTCCGCGCCCTGCGCTCCGCGTCGGCGTAGGGTATCCGGCTGAACTCGATCATCGTGTACAGCGGCCGGTACCAGCCCGGCAGCAGGCGGTACAGCAGCAGCGACAGCCGCTTCCGTAGCACGAACCACCGCGAGCCGACGCGGTCGCGCATCTCCAGGAAGTTGTCCACGCACAGCCGCGCCAGCGCGTCGAGGTGCGGCTTTCGCAGACCTCCGTACTCCGCGAAGGCCGCCTCCGGCGAGTCGTGTTTCGCCAGGCACCCCACCAGGACGGAGCAGTCCTCGAACGCCGCGTTCATGCCCTGGCCGAGGAACGGCACGACGGCGTGGCAGGCGTCGCCGACGAGCACGGCACGGCCCCCGTGGTGCCAGGGGTGACAGCGGACTGTCACTAGCGAGCCCGTCGGGTTGCCGCGGAACTGATCGGCGAGGTCCGGCAGCAGGGGCACGGCGTCGGGGAACTGTTGCGAGAAAAGCGCCTCGACGTTTTGGTGCTCCCCCAGCGCCTCGAACGAGGCGAACAGCGTGCAGGTGAACGAGCCGTCGGCGTTGGGCAGCGCGATGAGCATGAACCCGCCGCGCGGCCAGATGTGCAGGGCGTGCCTCTCCATGCGGAAGCCGCCGCCCGGCCCCGGCGGGACGCTCAGCTCCTTGTAGCCGTGGCCCAGGTACTCCTGCGAGTAGTCGAACCGCTCGCGGCGCTGCATCGCCTGGCGCACGGCCGAGTGGGCGCCGTCGGCGCCGACGATGACGCTCGCCGCCACCTGCTTGACCCCGCCCTGGTGGCGGAAGTCCAGACGGCCCTCGTCGAGGTCGGCGTGGACGCAGCGGTGGTCGAAGTGCAGGCGGACGGTCGGGTGGCGGGCGGCGGCCTCGACGAGCAGGCGGTTGAGGCCGGCCCGCGAGACGGAGTGCAGCACCTCGCGGTCGTCCTTGCCGTAGGGCTGGTACGTCAGCGAGCCGTCGAGGTGGTGGATCATCCGGCCGGGCATCTTGACGGCGGCCCGCAGCACCTCGTCGGCCAGCCCGACCTCGGCGAGGGCGTGCAGGCCGCGCGTGGACAGGGCGAGGTTGATCGAGCGGCCCCGCTCCGACTCGGCGGTGCGCGGGTCGGCCCGCCGCTCGTAGAGTTCGACCCCCCGCCCGGCCTTTCCCAGGTAGCAGGCCAGCAGCGTGCCGGCCAGCCCGGCCCCGACGATCGTCACCGACTCGGCCATGCGTCCCCCGCCAGGGTGCGGGCAAACGTCCACACCTCCGAGAAGGTATTGTACAGCGGCACCGGGGCAGCGCGGATCACGTCCGGCTCGCGGAAGTCGCAGACGACCCCGGCGGCCTGCAACGCCTTCTGCACCTCACGCGGCCGGTCCGGGATGCGCAGCGACACCTGGCAGCCTCGCCGGGCCGGGTCGCGGGGTGTGAGAACCTCGCACCGACTGGAGGGAAGTAGGCTGAGAAGGTCGATCAGATAGCCCGTGAGCCGTTCCGACTTCGCCCACAGTGCCGGCATCGTCGCCTCGTCGAACAGGCCCAGCGACGCGCGCAGTGGGGCCAGGGCCAGGATCGGGGGGTTACTTACCTGCCAGCCGTCTGCGCCGGCGCGCGGAACGAAGTCGCGCTCCAGCTGCATGCGGAAGCGCGTCGTCGGGTCGTTGCCCCACCAGCCGGCCAGGCGCGGCAGGTTGAGGTCCTGCCCGTGCCGCTCGTGGACGAACGCCCCGGCCACGGCGCCGGGGCCTCCGTTGAGGTACTTGTAACTGCACCAGACGGCGAAATCGACGTCCCAGTCGTGCAGCGACAGCGGCACGTTGCCTGCGGCGTGGGCCAGGTCGAGGCCGACGAGGCAGCCGCGCCCGTGGGCCGCCTTCGTCAGCCGCTCCAGGTCGAGCCGCCGGCCGCTGAGGAAGTTCACCCCCGCCAGCCAGACGACCGCAATCCGATCCCCTTCCCGCTCCAACACCTCCTCGATCCGGTCCTCCTCGGCGGGGCAGGGGAGTAGCGCGCTCTCATCCCGGCCGTGGTGGCGGACCTGCGCGAGGATGGCGTAGCGATCGGAGGGGAACGTCGGCTCGTCGATTAGGATGGCGTCGCGCTCCCGGGTCGGCCGGTAGAACGTCGCCATCAGCAGGTGGAGGTTGACCGTCAGGCCCTTCATGAACACGACCTCATCGGGCCGGGCGCCGACCAGACGCGCGCCCGGCTCGCGCAGCAGCTCGTGGTAGGTGTACCACGGCGCGTCGCCCTTGAAATGGCCTTCGACGCCGAGCCTGGCCCAGGCGTCGAGTTCCTCGATCACGAGGTCGCGGGCGGCCTTCGGTTGCAGCCCGAGCGAGTGGCCGCAGAGGTACGCCAGCGACTTGCCTGCCGCGTCTGGCGGGATGTGGAACCGATCGCGAAACTCGGCCAACGGGTCGGCCGCGTCGAGGTGGAGGGCATAGTCTCGGTCGGCAGGAGTCGCCATGGCGGATCTCCGGTTCGTAGGACAAGCTGCCAGCTTGTCCCTGGCCCACAGGACAAGCTGGCAGCTTGTCCTACGAGGAAAGCCCCAGGAACTCTAGCGCCGTCCCCGCAAGCAGCCTCCTTCGCTGCTCGACGGTGAACCCCTCCATCGACTCGATCAGCGCGCCCGGCTCGGCCTCGCCAAGCGGGAACGGGTAGTCGGTGCCTAGCGCGATGCGATCGACCCCGGCCAACCCGATGAGGTAGCGCAGCGCCTGCGCGTCGTGGACCAGCGAGTCGAAGTACAGCCGAGGCAGCTGGCGGCGCGGGTTGGTCGTCGAGCAGGTGGCGCACAGGTCGGGGCGCGCGTGGTAGGCGTGGTCGATGCGGCCGAGTGTCCACGGGAAGGCGCCGCCGCCGTGGGCGAAGCCGACGCGCAGCGTCGGCAGCCGTTCGAGCACCCCCCCCAGGATAAGCGAGCAGATTGCCAGCGCCGTCTCGGCCGGCATGCCGACCAGCCACGGCAGCCAGTGGCGCGACATCCGCTCGCGGGCCATCATGTCCCAGGGGTGTACGAACACGCACGCCCCAAGGCTCGCCGCGGCCTCGAAGACGTCAAACAGCTCTGGGGCATCGAGGTTCAGCCCGTTGACGTGGCTGCCGATCTGCACGCCGCGCAGGCCGAGGTCGCCCACGCAGCGCTCCAGCTCGCGCACGGCGAGGGCGGGCGCCTGCATCGGCAGCGTGCCGAGGCCGGCGAAGCGGGCAGGATGGCGACGCACCACCTCCGCGATGTGGTCGTTGAGGACGCGGGACAGGTCGAGGGTGTGCCGTGGCTGTGCCCAGTAGCTGAACATCACCGGGACGGTGGACAGCACCTGCGTCGTGACGCCGTGCCGGTCGCAGTCGGCGAGGCGGGCGTCGGGGTCCCAGCAGTTCGCCTCGATCTCCCGGAAGAGCTTGCCGTCGATGAGCATGCGGGCGCAACCGGGCGAGGCGTGCTCGATCGATATCCAGCCGCCGTAGCCGGTCTGGCGGGCGAGGTCGGGCAGCGAAGGCGGCAGGATGTGCGTGTGGAGGTCGATCTTCACGGCCGGCCCACCCAGCGGTTGTGACGACCGTTGGATTCTACCGTGCCGGGCGTGAGCGCCAAGCGATCGGGACCACCCACTCACCTGGCGCCGACTCGACGTCATCGGCTGGAGAACGTCATTTCCGGGACCTTCGGCAGTGCCACCTTCTTCGCCCCGGTCCCGCGCAGCAGCCACACGCTTGTCTCGGCACCCACCCGGAACGACTGGCTGTGCGGCTCGGAGTTGAACACCGCCGCGAGCCGGGCGCCGACCGTCGTGGCCACATCGACCGCCTCGCCGGTTGGCAACTCGGCGAGGAACGCCAACTCGCCCTGGCTGTTCACCGTGAACAGCTTGATCGGTTCGCCGCGGACATTGGCGACCGTCAAAATCGCCTTCTTCGCTGTCGCGGCGGGGGTGGGCTTCGATGGAAGGGCCGACCCGATGAGGGCTCCGATCATCGCGCCGGCGGTGGCCGGCTGGGGTCCCGGGCCGACGTTTGGGTTCGGAATCGGCCCGCCGCTGGGGGGCGTCGTGGCAGGGGAGCCGGGCCCGGCCGGGCCGGAGAAGGCCGGGGGTGACGGCGTACCCGGTGCGGCCGGTGGCGCGGAGCCGGAGGTTGTGGGCACGGCCACGGACTGCATCGCGGCCAGCTCGCGCTGGAGCGGGAACGGCGATGACGGGGGAATGTATTGCGGGGGGTGCTGTAAGTACCTCGGCGAGGGAAGCGTCGTCTCGTTCGAGGCTTCCCACGTCTGGCAGCCGGACAGCGTCAGCAGCGCCGTCGCCGAGAGCATCAGCGTCGCCGATCGGAGCATCGACTCGCCCTCCATGGCGGGGTTCGGGTTGGTCGGGAGTCCGGATCGTATCCCTGACCGCCCGCCGGAAGCAACGCCGCTTTCACGCCGGGTGCGCCTCCCCGCACGCCTTGCACGTCCGCAGCCCGGCGTCGGCGGCCCACCCCGCCAGCGCCTCCTTGATCTGCTTGCCGATGTCCACCGGCCGGAACGCGACGTCGTGCAGCGTCGCCCGGCACTGCTTGCAATACCACCGCAGGTGGTGCTCCTCCGCGTGCGCCTTCGGCTGCTCGACCACCAGCCCGACGGTCCCCGCCGGCCGCTGCGGCGAGTGCGGCACACTCGCGGGTAAGAGGAACAGTTCCCCCTGCTTGATGGGGATGTCGCGCGGCGTGCCGTCGTCCAGCACCCGCAGGACGATGTCGCCCTCGACCTGGTAGAACAGCTCCTCGCCGGGGTTGATGTGGTAGTCGGTCCGCGCGTTGGGGCCGCCGACGACCATCACCAGGAAGTGGCTGTTCCACACGCAGGCGTTGCCGACCGGCGGCTTCAGCAGGTGGCGGTGCTCGTCGATCCAGGCGCTCAGGTTCAAAGGCGGGCTCAGGGCCATGGCGGGTTCCTTGCTTCAGGGGGCGGGCTTGCCGCAGTCTAGCGCGCGACACGCCGGCACGCCAGCCTCGATCCGCCGACCACGATTCCCATGCACGGCGGGCCTCCGGCCACTACGATAACGGTGTCCGCGCCCGTCGGCCCATTCGAGAGCCCGTCATGCGTGAGCTGCTGGCCGAGCTGAATCGCCCCTGCGTCTGGTGCGCCGTCGTCGAGACGCGCGGCTCGACGCCGCAGAAGGCCGGCGCCGCCATGGTCGTCTACACCGACGGCGGCCAGCGCGGCACCCTCGGCGGCGGCTGCGTCGAGGCCGAGGTCAAGCAGCGCGCCCTCGGCGTCCTCGCCGCCGGCGGCGGGCGGCCGGAACTGCTCACGTTCCACCTCGACGACGACTACGGCTGGGACGACGGCCT
Organism: Gemmataceae bacterium; assembly: GCA_046350195.1. GTDB lineage: Bacteria > Planctomycetota > Planctomycetia > Gemmatales > Gemmataceae > CALDUY01. The sequence goes on along the minus strand of JAXMAW010000024.1, from coordinate 25,781 downwards.
GATCTGCGGCGGCCGCATGACCATCCTCGCCGACGCCCTACCCACAGGCGGCGACGACTACCACGCCCGGTATCTGCAACTGATCGAGGCCGGCCAGGGCTGCGTCGAGGCGGTCCTCCTCCAGGACGGGCACGACGCGCCACCGGGCAGCCGCTTCCTCTTCGACGCCGCCGGTCAGTACGCCGCGGCCCGCGGCCCAGGGCACGAGATCCCCGGCGCGGTGTTCCGCAACCTCCCTGACCTGTCGCGGAGGCCCTCCGCCGAGGCGAAGCAGGGCGTCGCCTACCTGCCGGTCCTGCCGCGGGTCACCCTCTTCATTGTCGGCGGCGGCCACGTCGGCCAGGCCGTCGCCCAGCTCGCCGCCCAGTGCGACTTCGACGTCGAGGTGCTCGACGACCGTGCCGGCTACGTCGGCCCCGACCGCTTCCCGACGGCCAGGCGCCGCCTGGTCGGCGACATCGGCCCCACCCTCGCCGAGGTCGCCCCGACGCTCGGCCCTCACCACTACGCCCTGATCGTGACGCGCGGCCACCGCAACGACGAGGAGGCGCTGGCGCAGCTGGCGACGGCGGGGGCCGGCTACGTCGGCATGATCGGCAGCAAGCGGAAGATCCGTCTGATCTTCGAGGACCTGCTCGCCGCGGGCGTGCCGGCCGAGGCGCTGCACCGCGTCCACGCCCCGCTCGGCCTGGACATCGGCTCGCGCACCGTGCCGGAGATCGCCGTCAGCATCGTCGCCGAGCTGATCGCCCGCCGCAACCTCGGGGCGTCCGAGCCGAGGCCGCGCGCCCGGGTGAGGGTGGGGGCGAAGGAGGCCACATGATCGCCGGCCTCATCCCCGCCGCCGGCCACAGCCGCCGCATGGGCCGGCCCAAGCTCGGCCTGCCCGTCGCCGGCAAGACCGTCCTGGAGCACGTCGTCGCCGCGCTACTCGACTCCGGCGTCAACCCGGTGCTGGTCGTGCTCGGCCCGCACGTCGCCGACCTGTCCGACGCCGCCCGCGCCGCCGGCGCCTCGGTGCTGCTGCTGCCCTGGCCGACCCCCGACATGCGCGCGACGATCGAGCGCGGCCTGGAGTGGCTCGACGAGACGCTCCGCCCCAACGACGACGACGACTGGCTGCTGTCGCCGGGGGACCACCCGACGTTGGAGGTCACCGTCGTCCGCGCCCTGCTCGCCGCCCGCGCCGCCCACCCGGACAAGACCGTCATCGTCCCGACCTACGAGGGGCGCCGCGGCCACCCGGCGGTGGTGCGCTGGCGGCTCGTCGCCGGCCTGCGGGCGCACCCGCCGGGCGAGGGGCTCAACACCTACTTCCGCGCCCGGGCGACGGAGACGCTGGAGTGGCCGGTCAGCAGCGGCTCCGTCGTCGAGGACCTCGACACACCCGAGGACTACGAGCGGCTGCTGAACCGCAGCTAGCCGGCGCGGCTCACTTCGCCGGCGCCACCGCCTCGCGGCGTAGCGACTCGATCGTGCCCAGGAGGCGCTTCATTCCGTCCGCGGTAGGCGTTCCCGCGGCGGCGTAACGATATTGCCCCTTCGTGTCGAGCACCACCACGTTGGGCACGCCGGCGGTGAACGGGAAGCGGGTCTTCATCACGTCGCCGAAGTCGAGCCAGACCGGCACGTCGGGCGAGCCACTCTTGAACTGACCCCGCAGCAACTTGCGCACCAGTGGCGGCACCTTGCCGACCAGCGCCACCGGCACCGTGACCACGTCCGGCGTCGCCGCCCCGGGGGGGGCGCCGGCGACGGGGACGACCGTTGCCTGGCGGGCCTGCGCCGGCGGTTGCCCCTTCGCCGACGGGTGGAAGGCGACGTGGATCTGCTCGCCCAGCGCCCGGTTGGCGTCGGTGCTCCTACGGTCGCCGTAGATCAGGACGACGACGTGACCCCGCAGCTGCTTGACGTCGCGGACCTGTTCAAACTGGTCCTCCAGCGCCACGTCGGGGACGACGGGCTGCTGGCCGGCCAGCAACAGCGCGAGGATCACGCCGGGCATGACACGTCTCCTTCCGAGTTCTTCAAACGCCACCAGGCGATGGTGAGGAACAGGGCGCTGAAGCCGCAGAGGGCCAGCGCGCAGGGCCAGGCGCCGGCGAGGCCCATGCCCTGCCAGGTGACGCCCTCCAGGCCACGCGCCGCCCAGGTCGTCGGCAGGAGCAGCGCCAGCCGCTGCGCCCAGCCGGGCAGCAGGAACGACGGCAGCCACAGCCCGCCCAGCAGGGACAGCGTCAGGATGACCAGGATCGCCACCGACCGCGCCCGGCCCTCGCTGCCGCCCAGCGCCGCCACCAGTAGCCCCGTCGATGCCGACAGCCCGGCCGCCGCCAGCGCCATCAGGGCGAAGCCGACGGGCGACCCCGTCACCGTCACGCCGAAGGCGAGCCGGCCGACGCCGAACGTCACGGCGATCTGGGCCAGGGCGATCAGCGCCGTCGCCAGGGCCTTGCCGGCCAGTAGTGTCGGCCAGGTCACCGGGGCCGCCCGCAGCCGGCGCCAGATCCCCTGGCGCCGCTCGCGCAGCAGCAGCAGGCCGGAGTCCATGCCCCAGAACAGCAGGTACTGTAGCGTCATGCCGCAGAAGCTGTGACTGAAGGCGTTCTCGGCCAGGGCCCCGCCGGCCGGCTCCGCACGCCGCGCCACGGTGAACGGCCGCTCCAGGCTGGCCGACCGCATCACCGGCGCGAGCAGCTCGCGGGCCGCCTCGCGCAGCACGACCTCGGTCAGCACGCCCTCGACCCAGCGCGCCTCCCACTTGGCACGCGGGTGGTGCCAGAGTTCGACACACGGGCGATCTGTTTTTGAGCTTAACTGGGTGACCGACAACTGGCCCAGCCCGGCGGGCAGGACGACGACGACGTGGTCACCCTCGCCGGCCAGGCGGCGCTTCGCCGTCGCGAAGTCGCAGGCGGACGCCTGTAACTGCTCGCTCCGGCAGAGCGCCTCGGCGACGCGGCGGGTGAGCGGGCTTTCCGCCCCGGAGACGACGAGGACGCGCGGCTTGACCGGCTCGTCCTTGCCGCGGTGGAAGACCGCCCCGAACGCCGACGCCAGCACGACCGGCACGGCGAAGCAAAGGGCCATGCCGCGGCGGTCGGCCGCGAACAGCAGCAGGTCCTTCCGGGCCAGCTCCCAGACAAGCGACGGCTGGGTCATGCCTCGCGCACACTCCTTCCGGTCAGGTCGAGAAACACCCGCTCCAGCCGCGGTTGCCGCGGCCCGTGCGCGGCGTCAACCCTCCACGTGGGCGCGCCGGCGCACAGCTCGGCCGGGGTGCCGGCGGCGATCAGGCGGCCCTGGTCCATGATGCCGACGCGGTCGCACAGCAGCTCCGCCTCGGCGAGGTGGTGCGTCGTGAACACCATGGCGGTTCCCCCGTCGCGCAGCGCGCGCAGGCAGGCGAAGACCGCGTCGCGCGACTGGACGTCGAGGCCGACCGTTGGCTCGTCGAGCAGCAGTAACGGCGGGGCGTGCATCAGGGCGCAGGCCAGGTTCAACCGGCGCTGCATGCCGCCGGAGAAGGTGCGGACGACCCGGTCGGCGTGCTCGGACAGGCGGGCGAAGCCGAGCACCTCGTCGATGCGGAGCTTGAGGGAAGCCCCGGCAAGGCCGTAGAGCCGGCCGAACAGGTGCAGGTTGCGGCGGGCGGACAGGTCTTCGTAGAGGGCCAACTCCTGCGGCACCAGGCCGAGGCGGCGGCGGTAGGCGAGCGGGGCGTCGCGCTCGCGCAGGCCGCCGAGGCGGATGCACCCCTCGGCGTACGGGCGGTCGCCGGCGACGGCGCCGATGGTGCTGCTCTTGCCGCAGCCGTTGGGGCCGAGCAGGCCGTAAATCTCGCCGGCCCGCACCTGAAGCGACAGCCCCGCCACGGCGACGTGGCTGCCGTAGCGGATGACCACGTTCTCTAAAGACAAGACGGCCATTCGGCGTGCCCCTCCGCCCCAGTCCGGCCGGCGTAGATAGCCGGAGGGCCCCCGCCGGGGCAAGGGCAATCGCCTGGACACGCGGGGCGGGTCTGGCGTATCCTCCGGGCCGGGCCCGCCCACGGGAGGACGCCATGCCCTGGCTCATGGAAGCGATCTTCATCGCGACCGGCTTCACCGGCGCGCTGACCCTCCGCTGGCTCTTCGGCCTGCTGTTCTCGCGCTCCGGGTCGGCGAGCGTGACGCCGCACTTCCTGCCGGCCGGAGGCGGAACGGCCACCGTCGTCGAGGCGATCGCCGCCGCCAAAAGCGAGGTGCTTGTCCTGGCCAACGGATTTGCCTGTCGGCCGGTGGCGCAGGCGCTTGTGGACGCCCGGCTGCGCGGCGTCAGCGTGGAGGTGATCCTCGACGTCGGCAACGAGACCGACCCCGGGTCGGAACTGCACTTCCTCGTCGAGCAGGGGCTGCCGCCGATGCTCGACGACCAGCACGCCGTCTCGCGCAACGACGTCGTGATCGACGGGACGCACGTCTTCGCCGGCAGCTTCACGTTCGCGCCGCAGGCCGAGGTAGACGGCACCGAGAACCTCGTCGTGGTCCGCGGCGACGCCGGCGCGGCCGGCGCCTACCGGCGCGACTTCCTGGCGCACAAGGCGCACGCCCGGGCCGTCCCGGCGAAGACGGCGGCGACGCCGGAGTTAGCCCCGACCCAGGACCAGGTCGTCGCGGCGGTCGCCGAGACACTCGCGGAGGAGCCCCCGGCGCAGCCGGTGGTCACGCAGGCCAGCTCCGACCTGCTCGCCCGGCTCAGGCAGGAACTCGGCAACGCCGGCGAGGGCACGGAGAAGCCCCGCGACAAGGGTAAGAAGAAGGCGGGATGACCGCCCCTCAAAACTCCGCGCTGCCCGGCGTCCGCGGGAACGGGATCACGTCGCGGATGTTGCCCATGCCGGTGGCGAACTGCACCGTCCGCTCCAGGCCCAGCCCGAACCCGGCGTGGGGCACCGTGCCGTAGCGCCGCAGGTCGAGGTACCACCAGTAGCTCTCCGCGTGCAGCTTCTGGTCGGCCATGCGCTGCTCCAGCACGTCCAGCCGCTCCTCGCGCTGGCTGCCGCCGATGATCTCGCCGACGCGCGGCACCAGCACGTCCATCGCGCGGACCGTCTTCTGGTCGTCGTTGAGGCGCATGTAGAATGCCTTGATCTGCCGCGGGTAGTCGTACAGGATCACCGGGGCCTGGAAGTGCTTCTCGGTCAGGAACCGCTCGTGCTCGGACTGGAGATCGACGCCCCACGACACGGGGAACTCGAACGCCTGCTTCGACTTCTGGAGGATGTCCACCGCCTCGGTGTAGGAGACGCGCTTGAACGGCGTGTTGACGATCCCTTCCAGCGTGCTGATCGCGGTCGGCTCGACGCGGTCCTTGAAGAACTGCATGTCCTCGCCGCAGTGCTTCAGCACGTCGCCGAAGATGCGCTTGAGGAACGCCTCGGCCAGGTCCATGTTGTCGTCGAGGTTGTAGAACGCGGCCTCCGGCTCGATCATCCAGAACTCGGCGAGGTGCCGCGAGGTGTTCGAGTTCTCGGCGCGGAACGTCGGGCCGAACGTGTAGACCTTGCCCAGCGAGCAGGCGAAGACTTCCGCTTCGAGCTGGCCGGAGACGGTGAGGTAGGTCGGCCGGCCGAAGAAGTCCTTGGAGAAGTCGATCTCGCCGGCGTCGTTCCTGGGCGGCTTGGTGTAGTCGAGCGTGGTGACGCGGAACATCTGGCCGGCGCCCTCGGCGTCGGAGCCGGTGATGATCGGCGCCTGGACGTAGAAGAAGCCGTTGTCCCAGTAGAACTCGTGGATCGAGCGGCAGACCTGGTGCCGGACTCGGGTGACGGCGCCGAAGGTGTTGCTCCGCGGCCGCAGGTGGGCGATCTCGCGGAGGAACTCCATCGTGTGGCCTTTTTTCTGCAGCGGGTACTTGGCCGCGTCGGCCAGGCCGTGCAGGGCCACCGTGGCGGCGCGCACCTCGGTCGCCTGGCCCTTGGCCGGCGACGCCTGCACGCTGCCCTCGACGGAGACGCTACAGCCGGCCGTGAGGTGGAGGATCTCGACTGGGGAGGTTGGCGTCGGCGATGACCTGGACGTTGCCGAAGAGAGCCGTCGTTCGCCCAGGAAGCTGAAGCCGCCCTTGGAGTCGCGGCGGGTGCGGACCCAGCCTTGCAGCCGACGCCGTCCTTGCCGACCGACTGACCCGCGCGCCGCGCCACCGACATCTTTTCCATCGTCTCGACCTCCGTGGGATACTGTTCAAGAGTAGTCCCCCGGCGGTAGACGGAAACGCGCGCCGAGGTTCACGAGCCAGCGCACGAAGCAAGCGGTTGGGGAGGGCCGCTTACTTCAGCGCGGCTCGTGACGTCACGCCTTCTTCGTAGCTCGGCCCACCAGGGGCTGATCTTGTGGATCTTCTTGACCACGTTCTCCTTCTCGCGGCCGTCCTTCGCCTTGGCGAGCTTCTCCTTGAGCTTGGCCAGCTTCTTCTTGCTGGTATCGGGCGTCCAGTTCCTTGCGACGTTCGACCATGAGGATCACCTGCTCTTGTGTTTCGGGTCCAGCCGATGTACATCTCATTGGCCATCGCCGCCACGGAGGCAAGGCCTGACGGTCAGGCGAGGATCTGGGTGATCGGCTTTCCGTAGTCGATCTCTAATCTCTTCCTTCCCGGCACCTCCAGGCGGCGCGGGTCGAGGCCGAGCTGGTGCAGCACGGTGGCGTGGACGTCGCGGTCGCCGCTGGTGCTCGACGGCGTGGAAGCCGATCTTGCCGGTCGCCCCGTGGACGACGCCCGGCTTGGACGCCGCCGCCGGCCAGCCAGCGTAGAACTCCTCGTGGGTGGTGGTCGCGGCCGGGTCCCCCTGGGGCGCCCGGCGACCGGCCGAACTCGGTGCCCTGCCACCACGATCGTGTCCTTCAGCATGCCGCTGCTTGAGTCCTTGAGTAATCCGGCGATCGTGGCAGGTCGTTGGGCCGACAGCGAGCCGTGGTTCGCCTTGATGCCGGAGTGGGCGTCCCACGCCCCGCCGCCGCCGCCGCCGTGGAAGACCTGGACGAAGGCACCCTTCTCGACCTCGGCCAGCCGTCGCGCCAGGCACAGCTGACCGAACGGCTCGTCACCGGCTGGTCCAGGCCGTAGAGCCTTCGCGTCGCCGGACTTTCCTTGTTCGGGTTCAGCGGCCGGGCACGGCGGTCTGCATGCCGAACGCTGCTCGTAGGCTCTTGACGCGCGCCCGCAGGTCGGCGTCGTCGGGGTAGTCGATGCCGGACAGGTAGTTGAGCTTGCCCAGCAGGCTGAGGTTGGCGGCCTGCTCCTCCTGCGTGAGCTCGCGGGCCGGCGGACGAACGGCAGCGGGTCCTTGGCCCCGACGTTCAGGCGGACGCCGGAGTGTTCCGGGCCGGAGGTAGCCGGCCCCGTGCGTCCAGGCCTCGCCGCAGCAGTCGCCGGTCGGTGTGCCGAGGACGCAGTACTCGGGCAGGCGCCCTGGTTGAGCGTGCCCAGGCCGTAGCTGACCCACGAGCCGATCGTCGGGAACGCCCCTCACGGACGTGCCGGCCGGTGCGCCACTGGGGAGCCTGGGCGCCGTGGCGTCGTTGTCGGTCGTCCACAGCGACGGACCACGGCGAGGTCGTCGAGCACACTCGCCGATGTGCTTCCACCGGCGACGACTACCGTGGCCGGACTGGCCGCTGTACTTTCCCGTGGCCGGTGTTGAGGCCCATGAGCACGCGGCGGCCGCCGTGGAGGGCTGCTGGAGACGACGTCCTTGACCCGCGGGTCGTCGAAGACCTTGTACGGGCGGCGTCGATCGACTTGCCGTTGTACCGTCAACTCGGGCTTGACGTCGTGCGTCGAAGCCGACGAAGACGCCGCTGCAGAGGAAGATCCAGATGACCGACTTCGCCTCGGGGCGTGGTGCGGCTTGCCGTCGAATGGCGCCGCGCAGACGCCGTCGTGGTGGAGCATGGCGCTGTTGCCAGGCCGGTGGTCTTCTTCGCCGGGTGTCGGCGAGGAAGGACCGTCGGGTGACGCCGGGCAGGGGGTGCGGGACATGCAGACCTCCAGAAGAAGCCGATCTCAGCGACGTCACCGCAGCGTCGAGAACTGCGGGTGATTGTACAGCACATGCACCAGGTTCTCGCGGCCTCGCGGCCCGCGGTCGCGGAGGAACTCGACGCAGGTGGCGGCCTCCTCTCCCGTCGGCGGCCGGCTCAGCACGCGCTCGAACGCCGACCGCACGAACACCGCGTCGCTGCCCGGCAGCGCCGCCACCTCGGCGGCCTTCGCCAGCACTGGGGTCGCCGTTGACCAGCCGCCTGCTGCGGCAGGATCGCCTGCTTGCGGGCGTAGCACTCCGTCACGCTGGCGCAGTCGAAGATCTGCAAGAACTCCATCTGCTTCTCCTGGGCGTGCTGGAAGTAGACGCCAGCGCGGCGTCCTCAGGCCGGCGTCGCGGATTTCGGGGCCGGCTCATCCGGGAGTCCAGTCCGCCGGCGACGTGGAAGACGGCGTCGCGCACCGCCTCCGCCTCCAGCCAGCGCGGGGTGAACCGCCACAGGTTGACGTTGTCCGGGTCGCGGGCCAGGCCTCCGGCGTCGGCGTCGAGGCCTGGCGGTAGGCGCGCCGGTGACGATTCGCCGGTGCAACTCCTTCATCGACCAGCCGCCTCCATGAACTCGACGGCGAGCCAGTCGCGGAGTATGCCGGGTGCGACGGCGGCTGGCCGTTCTTGCCGAAGTCGAACGCGCCGGGGACGATGCCCTTGCCGAAGTGCCGCAGCCAGACGTGGCTGACCGCCACGCGCGCCGCCAGCGGGTTGTCGCGGTGGGTCAGCCATTTCGCGAACGCCAGCCGCCGGCCGGTGCTGGTCGCCGGGTAGGTCTTGGTCTTGTGTGGCTTGGCGTCGGCCGGCGCGGCCAGCCCCAGCGCGGCCCGCAGGGACGCCTGCCGCGCCTCCGCCGCCGACAGCCTCGCTCGCGCCGGCCCGGCCGCCGCAAGGCCGGCGACGGCGGCGGGGAGCCGGCCGAGTTGATTTCGGACGCCAGAGATCTCCTTTTCGGTCGCCGCCAGCTCTTCCCGGAGGACGAACGGCCGCCGATCGGGATCGTAGGCCACCCGTGGCAGCGACACCAGCCGGACCTCGAACTTGCCACCCAGCGCCTCCGGTACGGCCGGCTCTAGCGGTGTCTTCTCCGGCATCCGGTCGTCGCCGCGCGTGAACTGGAACGTCTTCGCCGCCAGGTCCTGGTCGAAGGCGCGCGGCAGGCCGTTCTGCTTCACGTCGAGCCAGCCCGGCAGCCGGTCGGTGCGGACCTGGTGCGGCGTGAAGATGGCGCGGACCTGGTAGTACTCGCGCTGCGTGATCGGGTCGTACATGTGGTCGTGGCACTTGGCGCAGCCCAGCGTCACGCCGAGGAACGCCATCGCCGTGTGGTCCACCGTGTCCTGCATCCACTTCTCGCGGCTGAGCAGCTTGTAGTTGCGGACCAGGTAGCCGGTCGCCCGCAGGGCGCTTGGGTCGGTCGGCGCCAGCTCGTCGGCGGCGAGCATCTCCTGCACCATGCGGTCGTACGGTCGGCCCTCGTTGAGCGACTCGACGATCCAATCGCGCCAGTGCCAGATGTGCGGCTGACTGTCACGCACCTGGGCGCCCCAGCCGGCCCAGTCGGAGTAGCGCCAGACGTCCATCCAGTGCCGGCCCCAGCGCTCCCCGTACCGCGGCGAGGCGAGGAGGCGATCGACGACGCGCTCGTAGGCGTCGGGACGGTCGTCGCTCAGGAAGGCGTGCAGCTCCTCCTGCGTGGGTGGCAGGCCGGTGAGGTCGAGATGGACGCGGCGGAGGAGCACATTCCTGGACGCCTCCGGGCGCGGCGTCAGGCCGCGCTTCTCGTGCTCGGCGGCGACGAACACGTCGATCGGGTTTCTCGCCCAGGCTGCGTCTTTCAACGTGGGTACGGCCGGGCGCTCGACGCGGTCGAACGGTCGCCAGCGGTAGCCGGCCAGCGACGCGAGCAGCTCGTCCTGCTTCGCCCGGGCCCTCTCGACGGCCTCGGCGGTGGGCCGGTCGACGGCGTCGCCGGGCAGGTGGCCGGCGAGCAGCTCGTGCAGGTTGGCGACGCCGTCGCCGTCGGCGTCCTCGCCGGCGACGGCGAGCAGCCGCGGTGATGTCGTAGGGCTTCCTGGCCTTCTTCAGTTCGCCGCGCACCGCCTTGAGCCGCCGCCCCGAAGGCGTTGTGCGGCCGGTCCTCCTCGCTGCCGGGCAGGTGGCAGACGCGGCAGTCGTTCAGCGCGACGACGCCGGCAGGTTGAGCAGGTCGGCGAGGGCCTTCTTGTACGGCGGCCGGGCGTGCGGCCGCGGGGGAGGACGACAGCTAGCAGGAGGGTCGCAAGGGGTCGTGTCATGGCGTGCCGGCGGGGTGAGAAGGCGATTCCAGGCGGGATGTACCGTCAGTGTGCAAGCGCCGGAGGGGGGCGTGTCAAGGGTGCACCACAACAGACTTGGCCTGGCCACGGCACACGGCACCGCTACAGCCAGATCGGCGAAGTCTCGGTGTCGTGATGATCGAGGGCAATACGGATCACCAGTCGAGGCCGAGCTTGGCCAACTCGGGCGCGGAGCCACGGCAGGTTCCAGGGCGCGGAAGGTCCCGTCGCGCGCCCCGGTGACCAGCAGTGACCCGTCGGGGCTGAACGCCGCCGCGGTGACGGCGGCGTCGTGGGCCTGCCAGCGGGCCAGCCCCTCCCCGGTGGCGACGTCGCGCAGGCGGAGCAGGCGGTCGTCCCCGCCGGTGGCGACCCACCGGCCGTCGTTGGACAGCGCGCAGGCGGCCCACTCGCCCTTCGGCGCCGGCCAGGAGCGGACCTCACGGTCGCCGTTGAAAACGACTGCCGTCCTGCCGACGGCCAGCAGTGACCGGCCGTCGCGGCTCCAGGCCACGCGATCGAACGGCTGGTCCGTCAGGGGCCGCGGGGCGGCCGCTGACGCGGCGTCCCACACCCGAACGCCCTCCACGCCCGCGGTCGCGAACCGGGCGCCGTCGGGGTGGAGCGCGAATTCGGTAAAGGCGTGCAGGGGCTGCGGCGTCATCAGCCGCTGCCGGCCCTGGCGGAGGTCCCAGAGGAGCAGGACGAGCGATTCGCTCCTCCCGCTCCCATCCCCTAGGTCGTAGGTGCCGAACACCACCCCGAGCAACAGCCGGTCGCCGGCCGAGTTCCATTGCACCCGGGCCGTCTGGGCGTACTCGTACCGCAGGTCACGGCCCGAGTGGCCCGCGTCGAACTTCGGGAGGAGCAGGTGAGGCGGTGCGGGGGCGCGGGTGGGGGAAGGGCTAATCCGGGCCACGTCGAGCGGCCACCATTCTGCGCCCGGACAGCCGTGCGAGAAGGCTGGCCACGGCCGACAGCCCCGACGGGCCGACCCCGGGAGTGGGGATGCCGACGAGCGAGCCCGCCGCCAGATGTGCCATGGCGGGGAAGTTCCCCAGCCGCGGTCCGGCGTGCAGGGGCCGGTCGCCCAGACCTCCGCGCCGCGGAAGCCCACGTTCGGACTGGGGGCGTCGAGCGGCGTCCACCGGAACACGGTGCGGGCCCCGGCGGGCGAACCGTCCCAGATCTCGCCGTTGACCGCCAGTTGCCTCCCGTCGGCCCGGAACGTCAGCCGCTCGACCGCCCCGGGAGTGGCGAACGTGGGGGCGGGGCAGGCCACCTCCCAGGCCTGGGCGTAGACCAGGCCGCCGAGCCTGCCCGACTGCCCCGGGGCACGGGGGTAAGGATGGAGATCACCCCCTCAATGCTCGTCAACTCGTCCCTCGCCGGGTCGTAGCTCCAGGTGAGCAAGTAGCGGCCGTCCCGGCTCCACCAGCCCGGGACGACGTTAACTTCCTTCGCCAAAGGGAGCAGCGAGCCAACCTCGTCGAGGTGAAGGACTGCCTTGTCCGCGCGCAGTCGCGTCGAGGCGACGAGCCGCCCCGTCGGGGGAGAACACCGTGCCCGGCCAGGGCGTCGCGTCGTCATCGAGGACGGCCACCCCGCCCTGGGCCGTCAACCGGCCGTGCGCGGCGCGCCGGCGGCAGTCCCACAGGCGGATCAGGTCCGGCTCCGCGGCGTCGCGGGACGCCAGCCAGTCCCGGTCGTCGGACAGCCGGAACTTCCCCGAAGCGACGGCGGAGTGAGGCAGCAGCGTCACCACCTCTTGCCCCTGGCGTATCTCGACCAGGTCGCCCTTGCGGCTCAGCGTGACCGGGGCGCCCGGCCGGCCCCTGGGGATGCCGAACCCGGACAGCTTCCCCACCAGGACGCCGAGGGGCTCGGCCTGCTCATTGCCCTGTAGACCTGCCGGGCCAGCCGCACGCCGCTGGCCGTCAGCGCCTGGATGGCCTCCTGCCGCATCTCCGCTGTCGGTCCGTGCTTGGCCGCCTCCGCGAGCTTCTCGATCGCCCCCCACCGGTCGCCGGCCACCCGCCGCGCCCGGCCCGCCTCGATCAGTTCCTGCCGCGCCCGGTCGCGGTCCTTGCTCTCCGCGGCCTCGCGCTCCACCTGGGCCAGCCGACCCGCCCTGTGGGCGGCCACGAACCCCATCGCCGCGCGCCGGCCGCCGCCAGGGCCGCCAGCGCCGCAGCCGCCGCCAGCGCCGGGTTGCGCCGCCCCTGCGCCAGGCCCGGCCCAGGTTCCCCACCGACCGCGGCCTCGATCGGCTCGCCGCGGCTCCACCGCTCCAGGTCCTCCGCCAGGGCCTCGGGCGCTCCCATGCTGCCGGGCCGGGCGCCTTCTCCAGGCACTTCAGGCAGATGGTTTCCAGGTCCCGATCGACCTGGCCGTTCCGCGAGCCGCGGCCGACCCGGCTCGCGCTCCAGCACCTGGAGGAGGTGTCCAGCGGCGTCGCCCCGGCGAACGGCGGCCGGCCGGCGAGGCACTCGAAAAGGATCGCTCCCAGCGAGTACACGTCGGCGGCCGTCGTCAGGCCCTTCTCGCCGCGCGCCTGTTCCGGTGGCATGTAGGCCGGCGTGCCGACGACCGCCCCGGTCTGCGTCAGTCCGCTGTCGCCTTCCACCCGCCGCCAGCCCGAAGTCGGTGACGTGAGGCACGCCGGGCGCGGTCGAGCAGGACGCTGGCCGGCTTCAGGTCCCGGTGCAGGATGTCGCGCTGGTGGGCGTGATGCACCGCGCGGGCGATCAGCCGCCACCAGCCGTGCTGCCTCGCGGGGTTGGCCGCCGGCCTCCGGCACCTTCGCCGCCAGGCCGCCGCCCTCGACCAGCTTCATGGTGAAGTAGGGCTGCCCCTGGAGCTCACCGACGTCGTGGATGGGGACGATGTTGGGGTGGTCGAGGTTCGCCGCCGCCTCTGCCTCGGCGCGGAAGCGGGCCAGGTCGGCCGGCGTCGCCAGCCGGCCGGCCAGGATCAGCTTCAGTGCGACGACGCGGCCCAGGCTGGCCTGGCGGGCCTCGGTAGACGACGCCCATGCCGCCGCGGGCGACCTCGGCGAGCAACTCGTAGTCGCCGAACGGGGTCGCGAGGGGCGGCGGGTCGATCCCCGCAGGAATGGCGGGCTGCGTTTCGTAGCCCCCGACGACGGCAGTCGTGGCGGCGGAACTGGGCCTGAGTCGGTCGAGCCGCCCATGGTGGCCTCCCCGGCGGACTACTTCGCGTGGCCGTTGAGATCGACGCCGAGCAGGGCGAAGACCTCTTCGGGGGTGAGCCAGACGACCTTGCCGTCGCGCAGGGTCGGGATGGAGAACCCCAGCTTGGCGTGGGTGCCGCGGCCTCGCGGGCGGCGCGACGGACGGCGTCCTCCATCGTAGGCGGTTCGTTCAGCGCCCTGGCGGGGTGCGGGGCTCGGCCTCGTTCATCGGGACATCTCCTCGAACAATTCCCATCGGTCTTGCTCGACTATCGCCTCTCGAGCCCACACCGATTATGCCCGATCAGGCGAAGGTCGTCGGGCACGGTGGTTTCGTAGACTTCCCACAAGTCGGCCAACGGTCGGTACAGGGTGAAGAAGTTACGGATGCTCCGTGAGTATCGCCGCCGGACATCATCCTCAGGCACATGGTGGCCGCCACGCCGGACCCGCAACGCGACCCGGGCCACCGCCAGATCAGGATCGGCCAGCCAGAAGTAGTATAACCGCACATAGTACCCCGCGGTACGGAGGTCCGCCAGGAAGGGCGCGAAGGTCCGCGACGACAGCGTCGTCTCGAAGGCGAAGCTGACTCGCTCCGCCGCCAGGTCGCGCAACTGTTGCAGCATCACCCGGCCGGCCGCGACCGCCTCGCTGGCCGGGTCGAACCCGGCCAGCCCCTGCGCGATCACGTCGGCATTGACGAACTTCAGCAACGACAACGTCTCGGCCACGATGGTGCGTGACGACGTCGTCTTGCCGGCGCCGTTCGGCCCGGCCAGAACGACCACCTGCGGAACGGCGCCGGCCATCGAAGGCCTCCTCGCTGGCGCGTCGGGCTATGAAAAGAGGGCGGCCCGTTTCCACAGGCCGCCCTCTTCCGTTTCGTTACGTCAAGCCCGGCTCACTTGCCGGCGGCGCCGACCAACTCGTTCTGGTCCTTCGTGACCGCCTCGAAGGCCAGCCGCTTCTCGCCGTTCTCCTCGCGGACGACCACGTTGATCTGGTCCTTGCCCGTGAAGTTGCCGCGCAGCAGGTCCTCGGAGAGCGGGTCTTCGAGGTTCTGCTCGATCGCCCGGCGCAACGGGCGCGCGCCGTACTCGCGGTTGCTGCCCTTCTCGATGATGAACTGCTTGGCCTCCTCGGTCAGCACCAACTTCAGGCCCTTCTCCGCCAGCCGCTTGCAGACCTTGCTCAGCTCGATGTCGATGATCCGCTTCAGGTCGTCGTTGGTCAGGCTGCGGAAGACGATGATGTCGTCCAGCCGGTTGAGGAACTCCGGCCGGAAGTTCTTCTCCATCTCGTCCTTCAGCTTCTGCTTCATCTCGGCGTAACTGGCGTCGGCGTTCTGCTGCCGCGCCCCGGCCAGGCCGAACGCCTGCCGGCCCATGATCTCGCCGGCGCCGATGTTCGTGGTCATGATCAGGATCGTGTTCTTGAAGTCGATCACGCGGCCCACGTTGTCGGTCAGCCGGCCCTCTTCCATGATCTGAAGCAGCATGTTCCACACGTCGGGGTGCGCCTTCTCGATCTCGTCGAGCAGCACCACACTGTACGGCCGGCGGCGGATCTTCTCGGTCAGCTGGCCGCCTTCCTCGTAGCCGACGTAGCCGGGGGGGGCGCCGACGAGCCGGCTGACGTTGTGCTTCTCCATGTACTCGGACATGTCGAGCTGCACCAGCGCGTTCTCGTCGCCGAACATGAACTCGGCCAGCTTCTTGGCCAGCAGCGTCTTGCCGACGCCGGTCGGGCCGGCGAAGATGAACGAGCCGATCGGCCGCTTGGGGTCCTTCAGCCCGGCGCGGCTCTTGCGAACCGCCTTGGCGATGGCGGTGATCGCCTCGGCCTGGCTGATGACCTTCTTGTGCATCTCCTCCTCCATCTTGAGGAGGCGCTGCGTCTCGTTGTCCTCGATCCGCGTCAAAGGCACGCCGGTCATCTTGGAAACCACCTCGCGGACGACCTCCTCGTCCACGACGCCGTCGATCTCCTTCGACTTCTCCCGCCACTCGCGGGTGATGTTCTCCTTCTTCTTCTTCAGCTTGTCCGCCTGGTCGCGCAGGTGGGCGGCCTTCTCGAAGTCCTGCTCGGCGACGGCGGCCTCCTTCTCCTGGTTGAGCTGCTCGATCTGCGCGTCGAGGTCCTTCAGGTCCGGCGGCCGGGTCATGGCCCGCAGCCGAACGCGGGCGCCGGCCTCGTCGATGACGTCGATCGCCTTGTCCGGCAGGCAGCGGGCGCTGATGTAGCGGTCGGACAGCTCGACGGCGCCTTCGAGCGCCTCGTCCTTGATCTGGACGCGGTGGTGCGCCTCGTAGCGGTCGCGCAGGCCCTTCAAGATCTCGATCGTCTCGTCCTTCGACGGCGGGTTGACGATGATCTGCTGGAAGCGGCGTTCGAGGGCGCCGTCCTTCTCGATGTACTTGCGGTACTCGTCGAGCGTCGTCGCGCCGATGCACTGGATCTCGCCGCGGGCCAACGCCGGCTTCAGCACGTTGGAGGCGTCGATGGCGCCTTCCGCACCGCCCGCCCCGACCAGCGTGTGCAGCTCGTCGATGAACAGGATGGTGTTCTTGGCCCGGCGGACCTCGTTCATGACCGCCTTGATGCGCTCCTCGAACTGGCCGCGGTACTTGGTGCCGGCGACCATCATGGCGAGGTCGAGCACGACGATCCGCTTGTCGCGGAGGAGTTCGGGCACGCTGCTATCGACGATGAGCTGGGCCAGGCCCTCGACGATGGCGGTCTTGCCGACGCCGGCCTCGCCGAGCAGCACCGGGTTGTTCTTGGTGCGCCGCGACAGGACCTGGATGACCCGCTCGATCTCGTTGGCGCGGCCGATGACGGGGTCGAGCTTGCCCTGGCGGGCCAGCTCGGTGAGGTCGCGGCCGAAGCTGTCCAGAGCCGGGGTCTTGGACTTGCCTTGTTTGGCCTGGCGTTCGCCCCCCTGGGCGCCGCTGCCGCCTTCTTCCGTCGCCATGTTATGCCCCAGTAGGTTCAGGACTTCTTCACGGACGTCTTCGAGCTTCAGGCCGAGGTTCTGTAGCACCTGGGCGGCGACCCCCTCCTGCTCGCGGAGCAGCCCCAGCAGGAGGTGTTCGGTGCCGACGTAGTTGTGCCCGAGGTTCCTGGCCTCCTCGATGGAGTACTCGATGACCTTCTTGGCCCGCGGTGTCTGGGGCAGCTTGCCCATCGTCACCATGTCGGGCCCGGACTGGACGATCTTCTCGACCTCCAGGCGGATCTTGCGGAGGTCGATGTCGAGGTTCTTGAGGACGTTGGCGGCGACGCCGGACCCTTCCTTGACCAGGCCGAGGAGGATGTGCTCGGTGCCGATGTATTCGTGGTTGAAGCGCTGCGCCTCCTGGTTGGCGAGCTGCATCACCTTGCGGGCCCGATCGGTAAAGCGTTCATACATCTGAGCCGTCTCCGGTTACTGCGCCCCCGCGTCGGACAGCCTTCGCTAACAGAGGGAGGTCCAGGGTGAAACCGATCCCGTGGCGGAGTGGTGAGCGGTTGGTTCCGGCGTGGACCCCTGGAGAGAGGGGGGGTGCGTGCGAAGGTGGTTACCCCTGGTCCTTTGTGATTGTAGTGTGGGGGGGTAAGCGAATCAAGCCGGGGCGACCGTGCCGATCGGGCAGACAGTGACGGCCGGATTACCCCGCCCCGGCGAGCCAGCGGCGGAGGTCGTCGCGGGGCCAAGCGGCCTCGAACGCGGAGTCCCTTCTGGCGGCCAGAACTCCCTGGCCAACGCGGGAAAGGCCCGTCCGCGGCCGGCTGTGGGAGCGCCTCGACGCGACCGAGCGCCGGGTGCTGGAGCTGCGCATGCAGGACTACTGCCCCGACGAGATGGGCCTCAACCGGATCGCGCTGCGGGTGCGGCTGTCGCGCCGGGGGCAGCGGCCGCGCGACGGCGGGGTCGCGGCCGAGTGGCTATGAGGGCGGCCCGTCGCCGGGCGACCAGGGCGTGCGCGGCGGGGCGAGCACCCACGTCAGGAGGACCAGCAGGCCGACGCCGCCGTAGATGTACGGGAACGCCCCCAGCGGGACGTCGCGCAGGTACAGCACGTCGTTGCAGAACTTGCCCAGCGCCGATGACTGCCCTTCCTCGGGGTGGAGGAAGCCGTAGCCGCCGCGCAGGGACTGCTCCAGCGTCGTCAGCGGGCAGTCCAGGCCGACGACCGCCTGGCCGGCGACGACCTCGACGGCGATCAGCTGCACGACGCGGAACCAGAAGTTCCGCGTCCACGACCAGCCCGCCAGCCAGCCGACCAGCACCAGCACCAGCGACAGCAGCACCGCCACCACGAAGCCGAGGTGCAGCACGACGACGGCGTCGGCGCGGGTGACGGCGTCGGCCGACAGCCAGGCGCCCATCAGCGGCGGCCAGGCGAACAGCAGGGCGGCCTGGCCCGCGAGCAGGTAACCGGCGAAGAGGTACTTGCCGGCCCGGCCGGCCGACCAGGAGCGCGGCGTCAGCCCCCACCAGGCGAGTAGCATCGCGAGTTGGCCGAGGATCAGGTAAAAGAGGAACAGGAGCTGAAAGACCGGTTTGAACGTCGGCTGGGGCGCGGTCTGGATCTGCTCCAGCAGGTCGAAGTAGGGTCGGCTCACGGTCCACCGCGAAAGGATGAAGGATGAAGGATGAAGGATGAAGGATGAACAAGAGGGTTTCCGGATTCATCCTTCTTCCTTCATCCTTCATCCTTCCGAAGGTACTTCGCTCAGAACAGCACCGGCTTGCCGAGCTTCCGCCGGACGACGCTGAACTGGCCGGCGTGCATCAGCGAGTGGTTCGACACCAGCAGGAAGACCGCCCCCAACGTCGGCGCGAACGGGGCCATCGGGCCGGTCGTCGGCTTGTCGAGGTCGGCGTCGGAAAGCTTGCCCAGCGTGGCGAGGGTGGCCTTGCGCGCCTTGTCGGCCAGGTCGAGGTAGACCGCCTTGCCGGCGAAGCCGACCGGCGGGTCGGTCGCCTGCGTCGATTTGCCGTGCTGCTCGGCGAAGCCGGCCGGCAGCTCGGGGTAGGCGGCGTCGGGCAACTGCTGGCGGATCAGGTTGCCCTCCGACTGGATCAGGTGGCCCATCTGCCAGGCGATGTGGTTGGCGCCCGGCACGGGGCGGACGAGCAGGTCGGCGTCGTCGAGGTCGCCGAGGAACCAGTTCACCAGGTGCTGCGTCGATTGCAGCGCCGCGCGGATCGCGTCAACTCCGTGCATCGTGTTTCCCTTCCGGGCGACGGGCAATGTTGCTCGTATTCTATGATAACCCCATGCTCTGACTCCCCCGTCGCGTTCCCGGAGGACCCCCCGTGGCCGAGCCTCTCCGTTGCGTCGCCCCCGACAGCGTCCTGACCGGCTGGGACTTCTCCACCGGCGCGGTCAAGTGCCTCGCCTTCGACCTCGACGGCCACGCGCTGGCCGAGGTCCGCCTGCCCACCGACCTGTTGACGGCCGGCGGCGTCTCGGAGCTGAACCTGATGCAGCTGGAGGGCCAGGCCCGCGCCTGCACCCGCGCGATCGCCGCCCGCCTGCGCGACCAGGGCCGGCTCCGCCACTGGGTCGCCGGCGGCGTCTCGGCGACGCACCACACCGCCGGCCGGATCGACCGCGACCGCCTCCAGGTCCGCCGCGCCATCTGCTGGAACGACCACACGCTGGCGGAGTACCACGCCCGCGGCCTGACCCGGCTGGGCGGGCAGGAGCGGGTGGCCCAGCTCATCGGCGGCCCGTGGGCGATCCGCTACACGCTGTCGCACCTGGTCAAGGACGAGCAGCACCTGGGCGAGGCCGACTGGCGCCGCACCTGGCGCATGCTGCCGCACGGGGCGCTGTCGGCGGGGTATCTCACAGGCAACTTCGACGTCGTCAGCGTCTCCGCGGCGGCGTCCACGGGGGTCATGGACCTGCGGTCCGCCCAGTGGCGGCGGGAGATGCTGGAGGCGATCGGCCGGGCCGACTTCCGCGAGCTGGCCTGGGCGCAGCTGCCGCGGATCATCGACCAGGCCGAGCCGGTCGGGCCGCTGGCCGATCACGTTTGTTTGGAGGCAGGGCTGGAGCGCGGGCAGGCGCCTTTAGTCTTCCCGACGTCGGACGACCAGCAGGCCGGACTGGTGGGCGGCGGGGCGGTCGATGACGGGCAGCTGGCCGTCGTCCTGGGCAACTCGGCGGTGGTCAACAGCTCGTCCGACCGGGCGCCGGCGTGTGGATCGCTTGATGTGATGCGCCTCAATGGGGGGCCATACCTGTGGCTGCGCTGCTACAACAACGGCGCGCAGTTCCTCGACCCGATCGTCGGCCCCAACGCCGACTGGGCCGCCCTGGAGGCCGCCGCCCGGGCCGTCGAGCCGGGCTGTAACGGCATCGCCGTCCTGCCGTTCGCCAACCCCGAGCCGTCTCTGGGGGTGGCGAAGGCCGGCGTCCGCTGGGTCGGCCCGGAGCCGAGCGAGCCGGGCGTCCGCTTCCGCGCGGCGCTGGAGGCGCTGGCGTACCTGATCAAGTACGGGGTGCGCGAGCACGAGCAGGCGGGGCAGAAGGTCCGCCGCATCACCGTCTCCGGAGGCATCGCCCGCAGCGACCTGATGTGCGAGGTCCTCGCCTCGGCCCTGGAGCGGCCGCTGGAGCGGCTGGTGTCGTTCGAGGGGCCGGCCCTGGGCGCGGCGGTGACGGCGCTGGCGGCGCTGGAGACGCACCTGCGGCGGAAGCAGGGGGTCCAGGAGGCCTACACCGTCGCCGACGCGGTGGCGCGGATGGTCAAGTTCCGCGGCTCGGTGGCACCGAATGACCGGTGGCGGGACGCTTACCGCAAGGGCTTCGCCGAGTTCGAGTCACGACTCTAACGGGAGAGGTGGTTATGACCGCGGCTACCGACGAATCGCCCGTGGACGTGACGACGACGAATTGCGTGGTGGTCGGCGGCGGGCCGGCCGGCGTCGTGCTGTCCTACCTGCTGGCGCGGGCGGGCGTGCCGGTGACTCTGCTGGAGTCCCACCGCGACTTCGACCGCGACTTCCGCGGCGACACGATCCACCCCTCCACGCTGGAGGCGCTCGACGCGCTGGGGCTGTCCGACAAGCTGCACGCGCTGCCGCACGGCAAGTTGCGGGTCATGAGCATCAATACCCGCGAGAGGGAGTGGAGGATGGCCGATTTCGGCCGGGTCCGCACCAAGTTCCCCTACGTCATGATCATGAACCAGGCGAGGTTCCTCGACTTCCTCGCCGGCGAGGCCGCCCGGTACCCGTCGTTCCGGCTGGTCATGGGGGCGAACGTGCAGCGGCTGGTGGAGGAGAACGGCACCGTGGTCGGGGTCAGCTACCACGACCTGGACCACCGCTGGCACGAGGTGCGCGCCCCGCTGACGGTGGCGGCGGACGGGCGGCACTCGAAGGTGCGGGCGCTGGCGGGGTTTCAGCCGGTCCGGTCGGCCCCGCCGATGGACGTCCTGTGGACGCACCTGCCCAAGGAGCCCGGCGACTCGGCCGATGAGGGGGCGATCAACGTCGGCGGGGGCCACCTCATCGTCACCCTGGACCGCGGCGAGAGCTGGCTGGTGGGCTACGTCTACCTCAAGGGCGGCTTCCAGGCGATTCGCTCGGCGGGCATCGGCGAGCTGGCGAAGCAGCTGGGCGAGGCGCTGCCGCAGTGGAAGGACCGTTTCGTGAAGCACCTGACCGACTGGAAGCAGTGCCCGGTGCTCAACGTCGAGTCGAGCCGCATCCCGGTCTGGCACAAGCCCGGCCTGCTGCTGATCGGCGACGCGGCCCACGTCATGTCGCCGGTGGGCGGGGTCGGCATCAACTACGCCATCCAGGACGCGATCGAGACGGCCAACCAGTTGGCCGACAAGCTCAAGGCCGGCGCCGTAACCGACGCCGACCTCGCCGGCGTGCAGAAGGTGCGCGAGTGGCCGGTGAGGGTCATCCAGGGCGTGCAGAAGGCCATTCAGGAGCAGATCATCACGGCGGGACTGAAGGGGGGGACGGAGTTCCGCCTCCCCCTGGCCGCGCGCATCCTGACCGGCACCCCGGGGCTGAAGTGGGTGCTGCCCACGGTCATCGGCTGGGGCGTCCGGCCGGCACGGGTGAAGCTCCCGTGAGCCCCGTCACGCCGCGTTGCGGTCGGTGTTGAGCGTGATGCCGCGCTTGCTCGACCGGATGAAGGTGATCAGTTCGGCAACCTCGGGGACGTGGCCCAGCTCGCGGTCGAGCTGCGCCAGCGAGTGCGACACCACGTTCTCGTGCAGGTACAGGATGTGGAACGCCTTCCGCACCGCCTCGATGGCCAGCGCGCTGATGCCGGCCCGCCGCATGCCGATCACGTTGACGCCGCAGATCACGTTGATCCGCTGGTTAATCATGAACGGCGGCAGGTCCACGCTGGAGGCGGAGACGCCGCTGATCATCGCCAGCCGGCCGACCCGGCAGAACTGGTGGACCGCCGAGTGGCCCGACATGACCACGTGGTCACCCAGCGAGCAGTGGCCGGCCAGCACGCTGGCATTGGCCAGCACGCAGTTGTTGCCGACGACGCAGTCGTGGGCGACGTGACTGGCGGCCATCAGGTAGTTGCGGTGGCCGATGCGAGTGAACCCGCCCTTGGTGGCGGGGCGGTGGACGGTGACGTGCTCGCGGAAGACGTTGTGGTCGCCGATCTCGACCGAGCCGGACTCGCCGGAGAACCGCAGGTGCTGCGGGTCGTCGCCGAGGACGGCGTAGCTGTGGACGGCGTTGCCCTCGCCGAGGATCAGCGGGCCGATCAGGTGGGCGCCGGTCTTGAGGACACAACCGGGGCCGACCAGGCACGGCCCGTCGATGACGACGAACGGGCCGACCTTGACGTCCTCCCCGATCTCCGCCGCCGGGTCGATGACGGCAGTGGGGTGGACCTGGGCGGAGCTTGCGATGGCCATGCCAGCCTCCCGGGCGCTCGGCCTAGCTCACCGGGGCCGCCCCATGCATCCCTGCGAGGGTCGGCGGGTCCGGCGTCTCCGGCGGGCGGGCCGGAGATCCATGTATACTCATCGGCGGGCCGGCGCCGCCAGAGCAGTTTATCCCGCCTGGGCAGCCGGTTTTCCTAACCTTCGCCGCTTCGCACCTCGGCCTGGGTGTCGGCGTTGGCCCGGCCGCTGTATCATGAAGAGCAACAACACGAACCGGGCGGAGCGTGGTCGAACGCCGGCTGCTTGAAGTCCCAGCGACGTGTAGAAGACGCGCCCGCCGGCCTTCGTGGCGTTCACCCACGCCACCGGCTCGGCCGGCTTGCCGGGGATGGTGCCGATCAGCAGCGGCGTCGCGGTCTTGCCCAGCGGGCTGGTGCGGTACAGCGAGCTTCGTGACCCGCCAGGGCGTCGAACTTCACCCCTTGAGGATCGGGTGGTCGGCGGCGTCCTTGGCGACCTCGATCGTTGCCTTCACCTCTTTCCCGTGGTGGCCCGTGTAGTGGCCGCCCAGCACGTCGCGGTCGAACTCCGGCCACGCCTCGTACCCCTCCGCCGCCTGGCCGCCGCGGGCCGCGAAGGCGTGGCTGGCCGTCCGCAGCCCTACGACGGGCTTGCCGCCCTCGACGTACTTTCGGAGTGTCGCCATCTGCGAAGGGGGTAACACCCGCCGCCGCACGCTGATGACGGCGAGGTCGGCGTCGGCGAGCACGTCTAACCCCGGCAGGTCGTCGCGCTTCCTGGCGTTGGCGTGGACCTCGCTGACGCGAAACCCCTTGCCCAGGTGCGCCCGCGCGAACGCCGGCAGGGTGCGTTCCGTCCGGTACTCGTCCTCGGCCAGCACCAGCACGACGTGCGGCCGCTTGTCGCCGGCGAAGCGGAACGGCTGGCCGCCCAGCAGCTGGTCGCTGGTGACCGTCGGGCAG
The DNA here is from genome assembly GCA_046350195.1 of Gemmataceae bacterium. Classification (GTDB taxonomy): domain Bacteria; phylum Planctomycetota; class Planctomycetia; order Gemmatales; family Gemmataceae; genus CALDUY01. The sequence continues at coordinate 2,336 of JAXMAW010000024.1, read as the reverse complement.
ACGTACTTCTCGATGTGCTCGACGATGAGGTCCGTGCCGGTGAAGCTGGCTGACGTAGGGGCCCGCTCCGGGTTGTACATCGTGTCGGTCATGTCGCGCACCAGGGCGACGGTCTTGCCGTTCTTCGCCATCTGACGCAGGCCGAACGGCCGGCCGAGCACGCACATGTTGGTGTGGACGCCGACCAGCAGGACGTTGTCGATCTTGCGCGCTTCGAGGACGCTCCAGATCTCCTCCCCCGAATCGCTGATGTAGTCGTCGTCGCGGATGGTGAGCTTGTCGGTCTGCGACTTCCACGGGGCGCGGGGGTCACGGCCCATCGCCTTGAGCTTGTCGGCCCAGGCCTTGTGCTCGGCGGGGTCGTCGTCCTCGCCGCCGTCGGTCTGGTCGATGGGGTACTGGCCCTTCTCCTCGGCCGGGATCTTGTGGCACCACTTGGCGATGTCCCTCGGCAGCGACTTCGAGCGAGGTGTCTCCCGGGAGCGCTTCCGCGCCGGGTGGTCCTTGTACGTGTCCATGCAGCTCGACGGGGCGTGGATCACGGTGACGCCGCGACGCCGGGCCTCGGTCAGCAGGTCGTTCATGCGCGGGGCCAGCTCGCCGCCGCGCTTCGTCGCGTTGAGGCAGTGGTGCAGGTCCCACATGTCGCAGACGATGACCGCGGTGCGCTTCGCGTCCCAGGAGACAGGCTCGGTCAGCGCGTGGAAGAGGCCGCTGCCCGGGGACGTCTCGACGCGCTTGCGCATCTTCAGCGCGAGCGGCTTCACCTCGTCGGCGAAGGCGGCGGTGGTCCATGCGAGGAAAAGCAGGATCACGGGTCGCGCCATGGGTCACTCTCCCACCAGCCCGAAGCGCCAGCGAGGGAATTCGCCCTCGCTGGCGCCTCGGGCCGGTTGTCGTGGGACCTACTCCCCGGTGCCGCCCTTCCAATCTTTCGTCTGGAACGGCGACGCCGGCAGGCCCTCTTTGTTCATCAGGTTAGGATTGGCCACGTTGTTCCAGCCGAACCGAACCTGCGCCGGGCTGCTCACGTCCTTCGACGAGACCACGACCGTCTCGCCGTCGATGACCGCCTCGGCGGGGACGAACTTGCCGTCCTCGCCGGCGACCTCGAAGCCGGTCAGAGGCTTGTCGTCGCGCGCCTTAAGCCCGCCGCCGACCTGGGCGAACGACAGCACCGCCTTGTTCCCCTCGACCTTCATCGACTTGTACAGCGGTCCGGAGTAGACGACGTCCTTCTTGCCGTAGGTCTTCGCCAGCGCCCACAGCGCCAGCCGGTGGCCGACGTCCAGCTTGTTCTGCGGGTGGATGTCCGCGATGTTGTCCACCAGGTCGGTGGTGACCGCCATGCCGGTGTTGGGGATCTTCAGCGTCGCGACCTGCGCCTCCCACAGGGCGGGCAGGAACCCCTTGCCGTAGCCGGAGAACGGCGCGATCTGGACGAAGTAGAACGGCATCTCCTTGCCCCAGAACTTGCGCCAGCCCTCGATCAGCGCCTTCTTCTTGTCCAGGTACGCCAGCCCCTGGCTGACGTTCGACTCGCCCTGGTACCAGATCACGCCGCGGATGGCCAGCGGGGCGATCGGCGCGATCATGCCGTTGTACATCTGAGGCGCCGGCGTCTTGGCGCCGGTGATCCACTGCTCGATCGGCGAGCCGCCCCACGACGAGTTGATGAGGCCGATCGGGACGTCCAGGTCCTTCTGCAGCCGCGCGCCGAAGTAGTACAGCACGGCCGAGAAGTTCGGGACCGTCTCGGGGGTGCAGGCCTTCCACGACGACCGGACGTTTACCACCGGCACGTCCCGCAGCGGGGAGCTGGCCTGGAGCTTTTGGATGTGGTAGAGCCGGATGTTGGGGTGGTTGGCGGCGCTGATGCGCTCCTTCGCGTTCTGGGTGAGCGTCATCGGCCACTCCATGTTCGACTGGCCGGAGCCGACCCACACCTCGCCGACCAGGACGTCGTCCAGCTCGATCGCGTTCTTGCCCTTGACGGTCAGCCTCTGCCCCTTGGCGTTGGCCTCCATCTTGGGCAGCCGCACGCGCCAGTCGCCCTGCCTGTTCGCCGTCGCCTTCGCCTCGTGGCCGGCGAACGACACCGTGACCTCCTCGCCGGGGTCGGCCCAGCCCCAGATTGTCACTGGCTTGTCGCGCTGCAAGACCATGTGGCTGCCGAGAACGCCCGGCAGGGTCACGTCGGCGCGGGCCGGCGCGAGGGTCAGGGACAGGGCGATCGCGGAGAGGAGCAGTCGTCGCATGGCAGGCCATCCCGGGGTGAAACGAAGTTGTGGCAGGAGCCCCGCCTCGCCGAGGCGCGGCCACCCACTGTCGTACCC
>JAXMAW010000023.1:0-98682 GCA_046350195.1 Gemmataceae bacterium | reverse complement strand
CGCCGTGTTCGCCGTCGCCTTCAGCGCCGTGTTGAGCACGCTCCAGTGCGGGCTTCTGGTCGGCATCCTCAACATCGCCGCCCGGCCGATCCGCCGCAGCGACGCCGACGTCTGGCTCGCTTCGCCCGGGGTGCGCGGCCTGGGGTTCGGGCGGCCCATCCCGGTGGCGTGGAAGGCGCGGCTGCTGTCCCAGCCGGAGGTTCTACGGGTCGAGGAGTACCTGTGCGGCTTCGCCCAGTTCCAGCGGCCCGACGGCAGCACCGACCAGTGCAGCGTCGTCGGCATGCGCCTGGAGGCGGGGTCGCTTGGGGCGCTGAAGGACTTGACGCCCGAGATGCGCCGCCGCCTGACGCGGCCGGGGACGGCGGTGGTCTACGAATCGGAGCTGCCGCTGCTGGGCCTGCGCGACACGCCGGGCGAGGTCGGCGAGGTCGCCGGCCACCGCGTCGAGATCGTCGGCATCCTCCGCGGCGGCGAAGGGGCGGGGATGACCCCCGGGCTGTACTGCTCACTCCGCACCGCCCGGGGCCTGCTGGCCGACGTCTCCGGGCGGCAGACGACGTACCTGCTCGCCCAGTGCGGCCGCCCCGAAGAAGCAGCCCGGCTGGCGCGGCGGCTCGAAGCCGGCTACGCCGACATGGACGCGATGACGAGTGGCCAGATGGCCTGGCGGACGCAGCGGCACTGGCTGGTCAAGACGCGGGCCGGGCTCGTCCTCGGCTTCGCCGCGGCGCTGGGCCTGTTCGTCGGGGCGGTGGTCACCTCGCAGACGCTCTACGGGGCGACCGTGGCCGCGCTCCGCGAGTACGCCGTCCTCCGCGCCCTCGGCATCCCCCGTGGGCGGCTTCGGGGCCTCGTCCTCGGCCAGTCGTTCTGGGTCACCCTCGCCGGCCTGGCGCTGGCCCTCCCGATGACCGTGACCCTGGCGCGGCTGGCGCGGCCGATGAACGTGGAAGTACTCCTGCCCCCCTGGCTCGTGGCCGGCGTCGGGGCACTCACTCTGGCGGTCGGCCTGGTTTCCGGCGCCGCCGCCCTGCGCTCGCTTCGCCTGGCCGACCCCGCCACCTTGCTCCGCTAGGAGGCTCACCGGTGAACACGATCACGGCACGGAACCTGAGGCGATCCTTCGGCGGTGGGGACGCGCGCGTGACCGCCCTGGATGACGTCTCGTTGGAGCTGCGCGGCGGGGAGTTCTCGCTGCTTATGGGGCCTTCGGGCAGCGGCAAGTCCACCCTGCTGGCCGCGCTCTCCGGCCTGGTGCCGCCCGACGGCGGCGAGGTCGTCGCCCTGGGTCAGCAGGTCTGGCGGATGTCGGAGCCGGAGCGGGAGGAGTTCCGCCGGCGCTCGACCGGCTTCATCTTCCAGGGCTACAACCTCTTCCCGGCGCTGACCGTCCGCGAACAGCTGGAGATGGTCTTGCTCTGGGCCGTGGGCGCTTCCCCGGCGAAGGCCCGGCGCCAGGTCGGCGAGGTACTGGACCTCCTCGGTCTGGCCGGGAAGGCCGACCGGGTCCCGGAGAAGCTCTCCGGCGGCGAGAAACAGCGGGTCGCCATCGCCCGCGCCCTGATCAAGGACCCCCAATTGATCTTCGCCGACGAGCCGACCAGTGCCCTGGACTGGACGCGCGGCCGGCAGATCGTCGAGCTGTTGCAGTCTTGCGCCCGCGAGCGGGGCGCGGTCCTGCTGGTGGTCTCCCACGACAGCCGGCTGGTCCCCTACGCCGACCGCGTGCTCCACCTCGAGGATGGCCGGTTGGCCGAGGAACCGATTCGGTTAGTTCGCACCGGGAGGGCGTCATGATTTCGAGACTTTTGCGAGCGCTGATTGGTCTTTTCGCCACGGCCGCCGTGATGGCCTGCCTGACGGGAGCCACCGGGCTGTTCCGGGGGGAACCGCCGGCCGCCGACCCTCCGGCCCCGCAAGGGGCGGAGTGCCTCGGCCGGGTCGATATTGACGGCGGCGTCCTCGACCTCGCCCCGGTCCGCGCCGGCCGCGTCGCGGTGCTGCCAGTCCGCGAGGGGGAGGCGGTGCCGGCGGGGGCGGTGCTGCTGCGGCTCGACGAGCAAGCCGCCCGGCTGCTCGTCCAGCAGGCGGAGGCGGCCCGGCGCGCGGCCGAGGCCCAGGTCGCCCTCGCCGAGGAGGCGGCCCGGCTCCACCCGTCCCAGGTCGCCGGGCAGGAGGCGCTGGCGAAGGCCGCCCGCTGCCGCGCGGCGGCGGCCCGCGAGGCGCAGCGGCGCCAGGAGCGGCTGCACGGGCAGAACTTGATCAGTAACGAAGAGCGAGACGCCGCGCGGGACGAGGCCAAGGCGCTGGAGGCGGTGGCGGACGCCGAGGCGAAGCGCCTGGATGGCTTGCGGGACCAGAACCCAACTCTGCGTGTTCAGCAGGCCAGGGCGGAGGCGGCGCGGGCCGAAGCGCTGGTCGCCGAGGCGCGGCACGGCCTGGAGCAGTGCGTGGTGCGGGCGCCCGAGGCCGGCCGGCTGCTGCGGCGGCGCTGCGGCGTCGGCGAGGTCGTCTCGCCGCAAGCGGCCGTCCTCGCCTTCGCCCCGGCGCGGCCGTACATTGTCCGCGCGGAGGTGGAGCAGGAGCTGGTCCACCTCGTCGAGGTCGGCCGGCCCGCGGTGGTGACCGACGAGATGAACCCGCAGAGGTCGTGGACGGGCCGCGTCGCCCGCGTCGGCGACTGGTACGCCGACAGCCCGGCCATCCCGCGCCGCATGGCGCGGTTCACCGACCTGCCGACGGTGGAGTGCGTGATCGCCCTCGACCCCGGTCACCCGCCGCTGCGCCTGGGGCAGAGGATGACCGTGCGACTCGGGGACCGCTGACGCGGCCCCACAGCACTCAGCCGACCAGGTAACGCCGGGGCGTAGCCCGCCCCGGCCACGAAGGAGAGTTTACCGGATCCGGCACATCGCCAGCGGACCATATGGAAAACCCCAAGAACTGATGCAGCAAAGTTTGCAACCATGCCGCCGGGCGGAGTTTTCCAGAACCTCCAGGTTTTTCGACGGAGTTTTTGATCCTGGGCCTGCGGCGTGCTCAAGTTGTGCGAAAGCTGAGGCCGGAAACGAGAAGGGCCGCGCTACAATAAACAGTAGAGGTCGTGCCGAAGAGCCGGCGAGTAGGCTCGCCTTTTGCCCCGAATGCCGGGCCCCCTGAGTGGCATCGGCCCTCGAAAAGGGAGAACAGGGATGAGTATCCGTGCGGAACCCCACTTCAAGATCCCGTCGTTGCCCTGGCCGAGTGGCTGGAGTGGCAAGGCGTGGACCGCTGGTGGAACGTGGACGGCGACCCGCTCCTCACAGGCCGCCTGAGTTTCCCCTGCCCGGCGGACGAACTCGCTGCGGAACTGCGCGCCTGAACCGCCCTCTCTTGGTCCAGGACCGCAGCAAGAGCCCTTCCGGTCGGGGCCAGACGATCACCGCGCAGGAGTTGGACGCGCTCGTGACCCGCCTGGGGGACAACGTCGCGGTGAACGGCGCGCGCCCGGGCTGGGTCAACGATCGGGTGTTCTTCCTCTGCTGGGAAGATCGCGGGGACGACTGGCTGCTCGTCGAAGACGAGGAAACGACCGAGCGGAGTCGTCAGGACGCCGCCGTGACGCAGGGAAGCACGTAGTCATGCCGCGCCCGCCGATCAACCTCAACCAAAAGGTCCGCGAGATCCTCGCGCACGTCGATCCTTTGCCGCCGGAGGCGGACACGCCCCTGGCCCACTTCAACCGCTCGGGCACGGACCTGTGGAACCTGCTGCTGTACGTCGAGCGCAACTTCGGCCAACTCTCCCTTCAGGCCGCGGCCGTCCGGCGCCACATGAGCCGGCTGCACGGCATGATCTTGGTCAACCTCGTCGAAACCTTCGAGCGGTTCCTCAAGGAGACCGCGGCGGCATGCGTCAACCACCTGGCCGCGCGACGACCGTTTCAACGGCCTACTGGGTCCAGTACGAGGAATGCTCCGGTCGCAGGCCCGACCGTCAGGGAGGGCTTAATGCCGCGCCCAGGCGAAGCGAGCCCTCCCAACGGCCGGCCGGGGTAAGGTAGCGCTCTCAACGCTGGACCCAGTAAGGTGCAGGGCAGTTCCCTGGCGGCCCACTTCGACACCGACACGCTCGGCCGCTCGCTGTGCGAGTCGGCAACCTGGCTGGACTGCGACGAGGTTAACGACCGCTTCCGCCGCCTTCTGGCCGACCCGTTCGAGGCCGGTAACTTCCTCGTCTTTCCCAAGCAGCCGGCGGGGGAGCGGGAGCGCTACGAGACGCTGAGCATCGTCTGGCAGCTGAGGCACACGATCGTCCACAACGTGGGCGTCATCACCCAGTCCGACGCGATCAAGCTCCGCCTCCTCGTCCGCGCCGCCGTGCCCTCCCTGCAAGTCCTCAGCCCCACGCGCGACGACATCCGCTACCTGAAGCGATTTCTCGACGAGACGGCCGAACGCAGCAACCAGCGGATCGGCCAGCGCCTTGCCGACTTGCTGACCACAATCTACGCGGGCGACCCGGGGCTATTCGTCCCGCAGGAGATCGCCGACGCGGCGACACGGACCTTCGGTTTCGTCCTCACGGTTGCTGGCGTGGTCGGGACGCTCCCGCCGTAATCACTTTCGACAGCGTCTAGCCGGTGATCGCGACAAGAGGATCATTACTGGGTCCAGCGTTGAGAGCGTTACCTTACACAGGCCCGACCGTTAGGGAGGGCTCGCTTCTACCTTACACAGGCCTGACCGCGATAGGGAGGGCTCGCTTCGCCCGGGGTTGGCATTAAGCCCTCCCTGACGGTCGGGCTCGCGACTGAGCAGATTCATACTGCTGGACCCGTATGACGTGGACCCGGCCTTCACCGTCGAGAAGTTCTTGCAGTCCTACAAGGGCAAGCGACAGGAAGAGATCAACAAAAGGCAAGTTGGTCAAGGTGCGCCTCGGTGGCTTGTTCAAGCAGGTCGGCATCCCGAGACTGGTGATGGGGTTGACCAGCCCCATTCCACCAAGGAGGAAGATACCCAGAGACTAAACGACCTGAAGGCCACGGTGGAGTTCTACATCCCAGATTTCGCCGAGGGTGTGAAGCGGATCGCAGAGTCGATGAAGCAGGGGAAGAGTCACCCATGCTGCTTCACCAAGACGCTTTCGCGGCTGGCTACCACATGGATGAATACACGCTGCTCGGTGTGGCGGTCAAGTACGCGGGCCTTTATGGGGTGAGGATCTCAATCGGCGGCACCAACCACGAAACCTTCTGAGGGTGCCAGCAAGCCACCTAACCCAAGTAGCGTCGGGGGAATTCCGCCCCTGCCACGAAGCTCAATTTCCCAATCTTGCACATCTGGTACACGTTGATGCGGAAGCCCGGGCAGGTGCTCACCAGGCAATAAGCGTCCGTCGGCGTGAAGCCGTAGTCGGTGATGAGCCAGTCCATCAGCTGCACCGTCGCCGCCTCCACCGCCACCTCCAACGGCCGGTTCGCGCTCAGCGCCACGATCGAGTCGGGCTTCTCGATCCGCATCCAGGGGATTTTCTTCCCGGACACCACGTCGAGCCGCAGCCGCACCGTCGCGCACGTCTCGGCGGCGGTGCCGGTGAACTCGGTGTCGCCCTGGCTGGCGTGGACGTCTCCCAGATAAAACAGGGCGCCTTCGTGGTAAATCGGCAGCAGCACCTTGTTCCCCGGGCAGACGTCGCGGACGTCGAGGTTGCCGCCCCACTCGCCCTGGCCGTCGTTGCTCGTCGTCACCTCGCGGTCCGGCGCCACGCCGATCGTGCCGACGAACGGCGTGATCGGCCAGGTGAGCTTGTCGCTGAAGTGAAGGGTGCCGTCGCGCGTCGTGCCCGACGGGCCGGGCGTGTGCCGGAAGATCTTCGTCGTGTAGTCGCCCGACAGTTCCGGCCAGCGCGTCGATTCGCCCAGCGGGCCGCGCCGCGGGCCGACCGCCACCCACGAGTAGTCGGCCACGACGATCTCCTCGATCGTGACGGCAAGGGTGTCGCCGCGCCTGGCCCCCTCGACGAACACCGGACCGGCGATCGGGTTGACCAGCGGTGGGCTGCGGTCGAAGCCGGGCCGGCGTGACGGGATCGCCTTGTCGGCAGGCGTCTTGAAGTAGCCCGCGCTGGCGTCCCACGTCTCGACCTCGAACGCCTCTCCGGGCTTGACCCGCAGCAGCGGGGCGTCGCGGTGGTCGAAGGCGAACTTGCGGGCGTCTTCGCGGCGGATGCACTGCATGGGGAATCTCGCATGTCAAAGGGAAGTTCACGCCAGGACCTTCTTTACCACCTTGCCTGCCACGTCGGTCAGGCGGAAGTCACGGCCCTGGAACCGAAACGTCAGTTTCGTGTGGTCCAGCCCGAACAGGTGCAGCAGCGTCGCGTGTAGGTCGTTGACGTGGACCGGGTCTTCTGCCACGCCCCAGCCGAGGTCGTCGGTCTTGCCCAGCACCGTGCCCGGCTTCACCCCGCCGCCGGCCATCCAGATCGTGAACGCGAACGGGTGGTGGTCGCGGCCGGTCACCGACTTGAACCCCGGGCGGTTCTCGCCCAGCGGCGTCCGGCCGAATTCCGACAGCCAGAGTACCAGCGTCGTGTCGAGCATGGCCGCGCTGCCTCAGGTCTTTCAGCAGGGCCGCGATCGGCCGGGTCGGCCATGCCGCAGTTGAACGCCGCCTCCGCGCGTCGAGGTTCGAGTGGTGGTCCCACGAGGCGTGGTAGAGGTTGACGGTGCCGCACGCCTCGTTCGACCAGCCGGCGGGCCAGCAGGCAGTTCGCCGCGAACGAGTGGTACACCCTTGCTGCCGCCGCGGCCGCCCTTCGTCGGCTCGGTGCGTTCCAGGCCGTAGAAGTCGCGGACTTTCTTGTCTCCGACGAAAGATCGACCACTTCTCCGGCGTCGCGCTCTGCATCCGAAAGGCCACTGTAGGCCGCGATGCGACTGTTGATTTCGGGGTCGCCGAGGGCGGCGTACCGGTGGGCGTCAGGTCCCGCAGGGCGGCGATCGACCGCTCCTGCACGCGCCGGACAGGCCCCTGGGGTTGGTCAGGTTGAGGATCGGCTCGCCTCGGTTGCGGAACAGCACCCCTGGTAGGTCGTCGGCAGAAAGCCGCTCGACCAGTTGCTCGCCCCGCCGGACGTGCTCCCGGCCTGACGTCAGCACGACGTAGCCGGGCAGGTTCTTCGACTCGTTGCCCAGTCCGTAGGTCAGCCACGACCCCATCGACGGCCGGCCGAACGTCGGCACCCCCGTGTTCATCAGCTGACCGGGGTGGTGGTTGAACGCCTCGGTGTGCATCGAGCGGACCAAGCACAACTTCGTCGGGCGCAGGTGGCCAGCGCGGCAGGAAGTCGAGTAGTCCATGCCCGACTGCCCGTGCCGGGTGAACTGCGCGGGCACCTTGGCGAGCTGGCCGACTCCTTCGAGGAAGGCGAACTGCACCGCCTTGTCATCGACTCGGGCAGCGGTTGGCCGTCGAGCCGGTCGCCTTCGGGCTTGGGGTCGAACAGGTCGATCTGGTCAGCGCGCCTTCGAGGTAGATGCAGATGCACGCCTTGGCCTTTGGTGCGAAGTGTGGCGACGCGGCGCCAGCGGGGCCGCCACGTCGGCCGCTAGGAGCCCATCCTCACACAGCAGTGACGCCGAGCGAGCGTGCCGAGGCCGCTGCTGCTGGTGGCGAAGAAGGGCGCGGCGGGAAGGTCCATGAGTTGGGTGCATGCCGGCTCACTCCCGCGGACCACCTCGTCCAGTTCAACAGGGCCCGCGTTGCCGCGACCCACGCCGCGGTTTCGGCGATCGACACTCCGGTCGGCAGGTCGCCCGCCAGGGCCTTTGACCTCGGCCAGGTCTTCGCCAGCCGTGGCGTGCAGGTCGGCGTAGAGCCGCACGCAAACGAACCGGGCCTCCGGTTCACCGGGCGAGCCGCGAAGTGGAGAGCAAGAAGCGCGCGACACCCGCGCCCCGAGGTCGCCCTTGTTCTCCCCAATCACCCGCCGCCAGGCCGCGGGGCGTAATCGACGAAGGCCACGTCGTTGAGCAGCGTCGCTGCCTGAGCGGCGTGTTCGACCGCTCGCGGCGGGCGCAGCAGAGGGTCGCGTCGGGGGCGTCGAACGTCAGCAACATCGGGTACGGGTTGGTCCGCTGAAACCAGGTGTAAAGCCCCCGGCGGTGGCGGCCCGCGCCGCGGCTCTCCTCCCAGCGGGGCGCTGCCGGCGTAGGTCGCCTCCGAGACGCCCGCCGGCTGCGGCGGCCGCACGCTGGGCCTGCTGACGGTGCGGACCAGAAGCCTGCTCGCTGGGCATCGCGTCCTGCAAGACCTCCGCCTCCAACTGCAGCCGGCTCTGCCGCCAGCAAGGCGTTGTACGGGTCACGCGCAAAAGCTGGCCGGGCGCGCGACAGCTGGCGGTAAGTGGGCGCTGGTCACGATTAGCCGGTGCAGCGCCTTCAGGCTCCAGTCCTGGCGGACGAACTCGAGGCCAGCCAGTCGAGCGCCTTCGGGGTGACGGCCTCTCGCCCTGGGTGCCGAAGTCGTCGGGCGTCGGGACGATTCCCCGGCCGAAGAACTGCTGCGGGCCCAGTTGACCGCCACCCGGGCCGTCAGCGGGTTACGGCCGTCCACCAGCCACTCCGCCAGCGCGTCGATCGGCAAGGGAATGGCCGGGCAACGCCACGGGCGTTCCCGGCCGCACCTCAATGCCAGGCCGGAGGAAGTCGCCGCGGATCATCACCGCGTCTCGGCGCGCGGCTTGCCCAGCGACAGCGTCTGCGCCATCACACCCTCGGGGCGTTCCTCGCGCCCTTCGGCGGTAGTGCCACCGCCTCGTAGCCGGGCAGTGGGGCGGGCAGATCGACCTCCTCGTCGCTGTTGAAGAAGGCGAGCAGCTGGTAGTACTCGCGCTGCGACAGCGGGTCGTACTTGTGATCGTGGCACTGGGCGCACCCGAGCGTCAGTCCGAGCCATACCCGGGCGGTGGTGTTGACCCGATCGACGACGGCCTCGACGCGGTACTGCTCCCTGTCCACGCCGCCCTCGCGGTTGGTCAGCGTGTTGCGGTGGAACCCCGTCGCCACCTTCTGCTCGACGGTCGAGCCGGGCAGCAGGTCGCCGGCCAACTGCTCGACGGTGAACCGGTCGTAGCCCAGGTCCCGGTTGAGCGCGTCGATGACCCAGTGGCGGTAGCGCCAGGCGTGGGGTCGGCCGGCGTCCTTCTCGTAGCCGTCGCTGTCGGCGTAGCGGGCCAGGTCGAGCCAGTGCCGACCCCACCGCTCGCCGTAATGAGGCGAGGCCAGCAGCCGATCGACGGCCCGCTCGTATGCGCCGGGCCAGCCATCGTCGAGAAACGCCGTCACCTCGTCCGGCGAAGGGGGCAAGCCAATGAGGTCGAGGTGCAGCCGCCGCAGCAGGGTCCAGCGGCCGGCCTCCGGCGACGGTTCGATTCCCTCCTTCTGAAGTCGGGCCAGCACGAACGTGTCGATCCCGTTGCGAGTCCAGCGGTCGTTCGCGATCCTTGGCACCTCCGGAGAACGGACCGGTTGAAACGACCAGTGCGAGGATTGCGCAGACTGCTTGGCGGCAGGTGTCCTTGATGGATAGGCCGCCCCCTGGTCGATCCAGGCGCGGAGCAGGGCAACCTCGTCGGGCTTAAGCTCCTTGCCCTTACCCGGCGGCATGCGGCGTTCTGGCTCCAACCCCGAGACGAGGTGAATGAGGAGACTGGCGGCTGCGTCGCCGCGACGGATCGCGGGCCCCGAGTTGCCGCCCTGAAGCGCCCTGGCTGCGTCGTCGAGGCGAAGTCCGGCCCGCTGCCGCTCCGCGCCGTGGCAGGAAAGGCAGGCGCGGGAGAGCAGGGGGTGGATGTCCCTCTCGAACGAAACGGGGCGGCTCGCGGGCCCCGCCGCTGAGGCGGCGGCCGCACAAAGCGCTATCGGGAGGAGGGAATGCGGCATGGCGGGTCTTCGGAGGCGGGTGGGAGGGTCGTGATTATCCTACCCGGCGTCCCGGCGACGGGGAAGCGCGATCCGCCCGGCTTGCCCCAATTCTCCGACCTGCGCGGCCCGTGTCAACCGTGCGAGCGTCGAGGACGGCCAAGACCCCGCCGGAGGACAATCCGGGATGACACGCCGAGGTGAAAAAGGTTAAAGAACCATCGGACGACACTCCCTTCATGGTGGGACCATCGTCACGGGACAGGTCGAAGAGGGAATCGGAATGACGGGGCCTCGCTCCGCCAGTCTGCTCCTGGTGCTAACACTCGGCGCGGCCATCGCCGGCTCGCCGCCCGTCGAGGAATGCGCCCCGCCCGCCCCGCCGGGGCCCCTGCGGCCGACGGCCGCCCCGCCGCCCCCGGGCCCCCGGCAGCCGGCGCCCAGGCCGCTCCCCGCCGGCGACTTTCCTCCCCCTTCCGTCTCCGTCCGCGTACGAGTGCCGGCCGAGGCGGCGCCGGGTCAGGAGCTGACCTACAAGATTCTCGTCGATAACCCGTCGAGGGCCAGCGCCCATCACGTCACCGTCCGCGTGAACATCCCAAACACGGCGGCGCGGTTCGTCCGGGCCACGCCGGAGCCGGCCGAGGTGTCCCCGGTGTTCGTCTGGAAGCTCGGGACGCTGGCTCCGTTGGCCCGCCGCGAAATCAGCCTCGTCATGTTGCCGACCGGCGACGAGGAGGTCTCGTGCTGCGCCCGGGTGCAGTTCGAGCACGGCCAGTGCGTCCGGACCCGGGTGGGGAAGGGAGCGCCGGCCGCCTCGCCACGGGAAACCAAGCCCTCGCCGATCACCCGCACCCCGCCGCTCACCCCGGTCCCGACGCCCCCGAAAGCCCCGCCGGCCGAGAAGCAGCCACAGGCCGAGATGTCACACACCGAGCCGGCGCCCCCGGCCGAGCTGGAGGTCCGCAAGACGGGGCCGACCGAGGCCGCCAGGTACGACATGGTGGCGTACAAGCTCGAGGTGCGGAACCTCGGCCGCGGGACCGCCCGCAACGTCGTCGTTCGGGACGCCCTCCCGAAGGGGATCGGCCTTTCGGAGAGCAAGCCGGCCGAGGCGAGCCAGAACCCGCTCACCTGGAACCTGGGCGACCTGTCCCCGGGTGGCTCCAAGGTCGTGCAGTACAAGGTCATCCCGGACGTGCCCGGCCAACTCAAGAGCACTGTCACGGTGGAGGCCGAAGGGGTGGCCCGCCGCGAGGCCCAGCACACACTGTTTGTAGGCCAGCCCGCCCTCGCCGTGACCGCGACCGGGCCGAAGGCACGCGGCCCCGGTCGGGACACGACCTACCACATCACCGTCAGCAACCCCGGCGACCTGGCCGCGACCAACGTCCAGCTGGTGGACGACCTCACCGCCGACATGGAGTTCATCCGCGCCTCCGCCGGGGGCGCCCCCAAGGGCAACCAGGTGCGCTGGTCGCTCGGCACCCTGGCCCCGGGCGCCCGGCGGACGGTCCAGGTAACGCTACGGGCCCGGCGGGCCGGGACGTTCAAGAACGTCTGCACCGCCACCGCCGACCGCGGGCTGACCGAGCAGGGCGGGGCGGGGACAAAGTTCGAGGCCCCCCACGGCCTGGCCGTCGAGATCGACCCGGAGCGCGACAGCGTTGAGGTCGGCCGGACCTTGGACGTCGTCGTGCGAGTCCACAACCCGGGCAGGGCCAACGAGACGAACGTCGTCGCCTCGATCGCCCTCCCAGAGGGCCTTGCCCTGGTGGACGTCCCGGGGGTGACCGGCCACACGGTCAAGGGCTCGAAGGTCGAGCTGCCCCGGAAGGCCCTGGCCGGCGGGGAGGAGTCCTACGTCACCTTGCGCTTCCAGGGTCAGAAGGCCGGGCCGGCGAAGGTCGCCGCCGAGGTGCAGAGCGACGCCCAGAAGGGCGACCGGGCGGCCAGGGCCGACGAGACGATCGCCGTCCTGCCGGCCCCTCGGTAACGCCCCACCGGTGGCCGTCTCACACTGACCGACCCCAGCCGCCGGTGTGCGCCATCATCTCGGCCGCCGTCAGCTTCCTGATCTTTCCGCCCTGCTGGTCGTAGGCCAGGTACAGCGTCGTGCCGTCCTGACGCGTCTTGGTACCGACGAACGACGCGACGTGGCCGCCACTGACACGGTGATCGTGCTGCCGCCCTGGAAGGCGGCTACCCGGTTGGGCACGTCGTTGCTGCTGTCGAAGAGCTTGCCCTGGACCTCCAGGCCGCGGACGTGGACCTCGCCGTCCATGTCGGTCGAGGGCAGGGGGATGTCACCCGGGGCGTCCCACTGCACCTGGAAGGAGCCCCCGAAGCCGCTCGACGGCGTCCGCTCGGGGGCGGGTCAATCCCGCGATACCCTGCCAAGCGGACGCCGCGCGGAACCCCCGCCACGCTTTTTTCCTTTGCCCTCCCCGCGCCAGGGCAACCCAAGGCCTTGGCCACCGACCGGCCTTGTCGCTAACCTCTCACCAGCAAGCCAGCGCCACGGGGCGACCACCAGGGAGACACGCACATGGGCGTCAACGGACCACTCAACCGCAAGCTGCGCATGGGCCTCATCGGCGGGGGCCAGGGCGCGTTCATCGGCCGCGTCCACGCGACGGCGGCCATCCTCGACAACCGGGCCGTCCTCGTCGCCGGGGCCCTGTCGTCCGACGCGGCCAAGGCCAAGGCGTCGGCGCCCGACTACGACATTCGCGCCGACCGGGCCTACGGCTCCTACCGCGAGATGATCGACGCCGAGCGCAAGCTGCCCGAGGGCGAGCGCGTCGATTTCGTCTCCGTCGCAACGCCCAACCACACGCACTTCGAGATCGCCAAGGCGTTCACCGAGGCCGGCTTCAACGTCCTGTGTGACAAGCCGCTCACGTTCGACCTCGAGCAGGCCGAACAGCTCGCCAAGGTCGTCGAGAAGTCCGGCGTCGTCTTCGCCGTCACCCACAACTACACCGGCTACCCGCTGGTGCGGCAGGCCCGCGACATGGTCAAGTCCGGCGAGTTGGGTGAGATCCAGGCGGTGCGTGCCTTCTACATCCAGGGCTGGCTGCGCACCCGCTTAGAGGCGTCCGACCAGAAGCAGGCCGCCTGGCGCACCGACCCCAAGCGCTCAGGCATTGCCGGCTGCTTCGGCGACATTGGCACTCACGCCTACAACCTCGGGCGGTTCATCACCGGGCTGATCCCCGAGACGGTCTCGTGCCAGCTCAAGGTCTACGAGCCCGGCCGGGCGCTGGACGACTACGGCACCGCCATGATCCGCTTCACCAACGGCGGCCTCGGCACCGTGACCGCGTCGCAGATCTCCCACGGCCGCGAGAACGACCTCTGGATCGAGGTGGACGGCACCAAGGCGGCGCTGGAGTGGCACCAGGAAGAGCCGAATAAAATGCTCGTCCGCAAGAACGGCGAGCCGCACCGGGTCTACACCCGCGCCGGCGGCCCGTACCTGGGGGCGACGGCGGGGGCCAGCTCAAGACTGCCAAGCGGCCACCCCGAGGCGTTCCTGGAGGCGTTCGCGAACATCTACGCTGCCGCCTATAACGACATGGCCGCCCGCGCCACCGGCGGCAAGTTCGACGCGGTCAACAGCCTTTACCCCAACGTCGCCGACGGCGTCGATGGGATGAACTTCATCACCCGCTGCGTCGATTCCAGCGCCGACAACGGCGCGTGGAAGCCGTTGAAACACCCGCTCTGCCGTTCTTGAAGTTAGCGCAGGATTATCTGACCCGAATAACCGTCAAGTTCGGCAAAACCCGGATCGATGAAGGGTGAAAGGAAGGTGTCAACCGGCACTGGCGTAATTGACCCGCACTCCCTTCGAGGGAGAGGAAGGAATCCATGAACCTCACCCGGCCATTTCTCTTGGCCCTGGCGGCTCTTGGGCTCCATGTGGGGGTCACCTTCGGGCAGC
The DNA here is from genome assembly GCA_046350195.1 of Gemmataceae bacterium. Lineage (GTDB taxonomy): Bacteria > Planctomycetota > Planctomycetia > Gemmatales > Gemmataceae > CALDUY01. The sequence continues at coordinate 84,823 of JAXMAW010000023.1, read as the reverse complement.
CCGCGCCGGAACCGGCGCGGCTCCCGCCCGCCGCGCCGACCACCCCGACTGCCGCACTTGCGGTGCCCCCCCAGGCGACACCAACCGCGCTCCCCGCCGGCCAAAGTACCGACCAGTACCCCGACGGCCTGATCGGTGGGGCCGCGCTCCTCCTGGTCAAACCGTACTTCGAGAACAACCCCGCCTACTTCGTGAACGACAGGCAGGGGAAGCAGGTCCACACGTCGGAGCACGTGGACATCCGCCACAACCTGCAAGCGACCCCGCAGGTGTGGCTGGGTTACATCTGCGAGAGCGGGGTGGGCGCCCGGGCGCGCTACTGGTACCTCCGCTCGGACACCAGCCAGACGCTGGAAGACCCCACCAGGGTCGTCACCGCCCACCCCGCCGGGCTGTCTCTGATCCAGGACCACGCGAGCCAGTTGATCGTGGACAGCAAGCTGCGACTGCACGTGCTGGACCTGGAGGGGCTCCAGGCGTTCCGGGGGGACAGCTGGGACGTCCTCCTCTCGGCCGGCGTCCGGCTGGCCCGCATCAGCCAGTCGTACGACGCCTTCGCCACCGCCGCGGATGGGTTTGGCATCTCCCTGCTGTCCCGGCACACCTTTGAGGGGGCCGGTCCCGTCATCGCGGGGGAGGCCCGTCGCATGATCGGCGACACCGGCCTGGCCCTGTACGGTAACGCCCGCGGCTCACTGCTGTTCGGGACGGCCAACCAAAGCGCCGCCATCCCGGTCGCGAACGACGTGGGGTCCGACCGCCGCCACCGCGGGCTGCTTACCGGGGAGGTGGAACTCGGCCTGGAGTACGGCTGCAACCTCGGCGGGACGTGGCTGTTCGGCCAGGTCGGCCTGGTCGGCCAGAATTGGTTCGGGGCCGGCAGCGCCTCCCGATCGACGATCCTGGTCGTCCCCGGCGGGGACTTCACCGGCGGCGGCTACTCCATGGACAGCGACATCGCCTTCCTGGGCGTTTCCTTCCGGCTCGGCGTCAACTACTGACCGGCCGGCGGGCTAACCCGGCTAACGGGACCCATCGAGAATAAGGAAGGGACGCATGCACGTTACCCCGACAATCCTGCTCGGCGTCGCCGCCCTCCTTATCCAGGCGGGCCTCGCGGCGGCGGACCCGCCCGTGCCGAAGCGCCCCGAATCGCTTTCCGCGCCGCCGTCGCTCCCGACCACCACCGGGTGCGAGGATGGCGATTATTGCGGGATCATCGGCGGGGCGGGCATCTACTTCGTCCAGCCGTTCTTCCAGAACAACCCGTCTTACTACATCCTGCAGGAGAACCAGAACCCGCTCCGCGGGACGGGGACGTTCCACTTCGCGCAGCGGGTGGACATCAGCCACCACGTCGAGCTGGCCCCGGTGGTCTGGCTGGGCTACGTCGCCGAGTCTGGCCTGGGCGGCCGGGCCCGCTACTGGTCGTTCCGGGCCGGCACCGACCAGTCGGTCAAGCTGCCGCCGTCCCCCGGACCGGTCCTCTCCACGGTGTTCTCGGCGACGCCCCTCGGCCTCCAGGGGTTCGGCGACACCTTGTTCCAACCCAACCAGCACGGCCGCGGTGTGGTGGAGCCGACGGCCGTGTCCATCACCAGCAAGCTGGACCTGCAAGTCGTCGATCTGGAGGCCCTCCAGGAGGCCCGCGCCGGCGACTGGGACTTCCTGCTCTCGGGTGGGGCGCGACTCGCCCGGGTCGCGCAGAGTTACAACTTTTTCAACCTCCAGCCCACCGCCAACCCGCTCGTCCTGCGCGCACTACTTTCCAGCCACGTCTTCGACGGGGCCGGCCCGGTGCTGGCCGTGGAGGCCCGACGTCCTTTGTGCGACTGCGGGCTGACCTTCTACGGCGGCGCCCGCGGCGCCTTCCTGTTCGGCCGGGCCAAGCAGGACGCAGGCTTCGGCGGGACGACACTTCGGAACGACGACGCCAACCCCCAGACGGCCTCCGAGCGGCGCGACCGGGGAATGGCGGTCTTCGACTTGGAGCTGGGGCTGGAGTACGGCGGGGAGGTGTGCGGGTCGTGGGTGTTCGGCCAGGTCGCGGTCGTCGGCCAGGACTGGCTGGGGGCCGGGAACGCCTCCCGGTCGGCGGGGAACACATTCCGCGAGGGCGCCCCCGTTGGCGGCGCCCCTCAAGACAGCGACATCGCCTTCTTCGGCCTGGCCGTCCGGCTTGGCGTCAACTACTGACCCCGTCACGCCGCCTCGTGCTCGCAGGCTGGCGTCACCAGGGTCGAGGTGGACCGCGCCCGCTGCCGACGCCACTCCAGGAAGAACTCGATCACCATTGGCATCACCGAGATGAGGATGATGGCGACGACGACCATCTCGAAGTGCCGCTTCACCCACGGGATCTCGCCGAAGAAGTAGCCGGCGAACACGCAGATCGTCACCCAGCCGGCGCCGCCGAGCACGTTGTAGAAGGCGAACCTCGGGTAGTTCATCTTGCCGATGCCGGCCACGAACGGGGCGAACGTCCGGACGATCGGCACGAACCGCGCCAGGATGATCGTCTTGCTGCCGTACCGCTCGTAGAACGCCTGGGCCTTCACGAGGTGGTTCTTGTTGAAGAACCACGCCCTCTCGTACTTGAACACCTTCGGCCCCAGCCGATACCCTACCCCGTAGTTGACCGCGTCGCCGAGCACGGCGGCGGTGACGAGCAGCCCCAGCAGCAGCGGCAGGCTGAGCGTCGGGGCCATCGACGAGGCCAACGCGCCGAGGATGAACAGTAGCGAGTCGCCCGGCAGGAACGGCGTCACCACCAGCCCCGTCTCGGCGAAGACGATGAGGAACATCAGCGCGTAGAACGCGGGGAGGTTCCACTCGATCAGCTGCTTCAGCTGTGGCTCCAGGTTGCGGAGCAGCTCCAGCGCGGCGTTCAGTAACTCCATCTCGGGATCGCTCCGGGGGTTGGCGGACAGGGAACCAACGGCAGAGACTACCCGCCGCGGCTCGGGCCGGGCAAGGCCAACTACTTCGAGCGGGTGAACACCAGCAGCGTGTGCCCGCTGCCCTCCTGGCCCGCGAACTCCTTGGGGCGTTCCCGGTTCGGCTCGGCGACACAGATCGTCAGCGTGTCCCCGTCGCGCTTCCAGATGCCCCGAACCGTCTTGTCGGCGTCCGAGCCGCTAGTGATCCGCAGGTCGATCGTCGCCGGCCTGGCCTTGGCGTCCAGCGCCTCGACCGCCGCCTCCTCCTTCACCTCCACCCCGTCGCGCGTCGTCCACTTCGCACCTTTGACGTCCAGGGTGACACGAACGATCTCCTTCTTGTCACTCTTCTTGCCGCCGTGCTCCTGGGCCGTCAGCTTCCAGGACCCTTCAAAGCGTTTCAGCGCCTCCCTGTCGATCTTCGCCGCCGGGGCGTCGGGGGCGGCGAGTGACAAGCAGGTGAGTGCGAGTGGGAACATGGCGGCTCCTGGGTGGGCGGCGGCTTTGTAAGCATAGCTCGCGTCGCCCCGCGGGCCAAGCGCGGCCAGGATTCGTAGGTTGACCGCGACCGCCCCATCCCCATGTCCGGGTGGACGATGCAACGCCTGATCGACTGGTCCGACTCCAGCGATGCCCAAAGGCTGGAGCGCCTCCTCGCCGGCTACCGCCAGTTCCTCGCCCACGACCTGGCCAACCAACTGGTGGCGATCCAGGCGTTCGCCCGGCTGTTGCTGGACCAACTGCCCGACGCCGCCCCGGAGGCCCGGGTGCTGTTAACCCGCCTGGCGGACCTGGCGCGGGGGGGCGACCCGCCGGCCCGCCGCGCCGCCGAGTTCGGCCGGCTAATCCGCGAGGCGGCCGTCGGCCCACCCTTCACCATGGCCGACGTGGCCGCCGAGGCGGTCGCCGAGGTCAAGGCTTCCCCACGAAGTCCCGAGACGACCGCTTCCGGGGTGGCCTTCGTTGTGGTACAAAACATACCAACGGCCGCGGTGTCACCCCGCCTGTTGCACCGCGTGCTGGTCGAGTTGTTGCACAACGCCGTCGCCGCCCGGGCCACACGCATCGAGATCTCGATGAGCCGGGAGGGCGGCCCCTGGCTGACGGTTCGAGACGACGGAACCGGTCTCAACGAGCCGGTACTCGCCCGCCTGGGCACGCCGGGTGCGGCGGGCCCAGGCCTAGGCTGGTTCTTCGTCGCGCAGGCCGTCGCCTCCTGGCGCGGCTGCATCTCCGTCCAGTCCGGCCCGGGAAAGGGAACGACGATCTCGCTTCGGATGCCTGGGAACGAGGCATGACAGACCCCGAATGCTGGCACCCCTCCTCGCCAACGAGCACGACCCGCTGCGCCTGTTCCTCATCGAGGACGACGAGGACATCGCCCTGTTGATCCGCAAGAGCCTCGAGCGGGTCGATCACACCGTCACCCGCTGCCGCACCGCCGCCGACGCCCTCATCGTCCTGGCCCAGACCTCGTTCGACCTGGTCCTGCTGGACAACCGCCTGCCGGACATGGAGGGACTGGACCTGCTGGAGCGACTGACCCAGGAGGGGTTCGCCGTCCCGGTGCTCATGATCACCGCCTACGGCAGCGAGCACCTCGCCGCCCACGTCCTCCGCGCCGGCGCCCTGGACTACATCGTCAAGGACCCGGCGCTGACGTTCCTCGGCGAGCTGCCCAAGCGGGTCAGCGAGTCGGTCCGGCGGCACCGGTTGGAGCACATGAACCGCCTGCTGATCCAGGCGCTGGAGTCGGCCCGCGACGGCATCATGATCACCGACCTCCAGGGGGCCATCCTGAAGGTCAACCAGGCCCTGGAACAGCAGACCGGCTACACCCGCGAGGAGCTGGTCGGCCGGACGCCCCGGCTGCTCAAGAGCGGCCGGCACCCCCCCGAGTTTTACGCCCGCATGTGGAGCACCATACTCGGCCGCCATGCCTGGCTGGGAGAGGTGACCAACCGCCGCAAGGACGGCCACCTCCGCCAGACGTCCTTGACCATCTCGCCGATCGTCGATGCCCAGGGCCGACTGACGCACTTCGTTGGCATCCACCGCGACATCACCGAACAGAAGCGGTTGGAGCAGCAGATGCTCCAGATGCAGAAGATGCAGTCGGTCGGCACGCTGGCCGGCGGCATCGCCCACGAGTTCAACAACCTGATGGCCGGCATCAACGGCTACGCCTCATTGGGGCTGCGCGAGCCGGGGGTCAGCGACGCGCTGCGGCAGTTCCTGACCCACATCGTCCACCTGTCGGAGCGGTGCGCCACGCTGACGCGGCAGCTGCTGGCGTTCGCCCGCAAGCCGGCCCTGGTGAGGCAGACGACGTCGCTGGTCGAACTGCTGCGGACCACCGCGGACCTGGTCGGCCGGACGCTCCACCAGGAGGTCGAGCTGGACCTGCCCATGGAGGCCGGCGTTCCACTGCTGGTCGAGGCCGACGCCAACCAGCTCCAGCAGGTGCTGGTGAACCTGGCGCTGAACGCCCGAGACGCCCTGGCCAACCGGGGCGGGCCGGAGGGGGGGCCGGATAAGCCGCTTGCACGCTCGGAAAAGGTGATCTTTCAGCTGCGGCACGTGGTTCTGACCGCGGAAAAGGCCGGCTTCCCGCAGAGCGTGCCCCCAGGGGACTACCTCGTGGTGCACGTTCGGGACCGGGGGACCGGCATGTCGCCGGACGTGCTGGCCCAGTCGCTCGACCCGTTCTTCACCACCAAGGAGGTCGGCCAGGGGACCGGACTGGGGCTGCCGATGGCCTTCGGCATCATCCAGGGCCACCAGGGGCACCTGACGATCGACACCGCCCCGGGGCAGGGCACCAGCGTCGGGCTCTACCTGCCCCGCCTGGTCGAGCAGCCGGCCCCGCCGCGGAGGCCCGGCACCAGGCCGGTGCTCATGGACGAGGTGGTTGAGCCGGAACCGCTGCCCGGCCGGTCCATCCTCGTCATCGACGACGAGGAGCCGGTCCTCGACGTCGTCCGCCGCTTCCTGGAGATCGCCGGGCACCGCGTCCGCTGCGCGACCAGCGGTCTGAAGGCCCTGGAGCTGCTGGCCCCGGCCGAGCCGGTGGACCTGATCATCCTCGATTTGATGATGCCGCGCGAGGACACCCAATCGACCTTCCAACGGCTGAGGCAGGCCAGGCCTCAGGTCCCGGTCCTGCTCTGCACGGGCCTGGCCGACGCCCGCCCGGCCCCGTGGCTGCTCGGCCAGGCCCGGACGGCCCTGCTGCGCAAGCCGTTCCGGATGAACGAGCTGTGGTACGCCGTGCGGAAGATGTTGGCCGAACCTGGGGCCTGACTCGCCACTCAGCGCTGGATCCGCGCCGAGCCTCCCTTGGCGAACGCCCGGACCTGCTCAACTGTGGCCATCGTCGTGTCGCCGGGGAACGTCGTCAGCAGCGCGCCGTGGGCCCACCCTAGGCGGACGGCCTGCTCCGCCGGCTCGCCGCCAAGCAGGCCGTAGAAGCACCCCGAGGCGAAGCCGTCGCCGCCGCCGACCCGGTCGTAGACGTCCAGCTCGCACTCCGGGGCGACGTACGTCTGCCCCTCGATCCAGGCCACGGCACCCCAGCTGTGCTTCGTCGTCGAGTGGACCTCGCGGAGGGTCGTCGCCACCACCTTGATGTTCGGGTGCTGCCTCGTCACGCGGTCCATCATGCCGAAGAATGCAGTCGGGTCGAGCTTCGACGCGCTGGCCACCTCCGGCCCGGAGACGCCGAGGCCCTTTTGCAGGTCCTCCTCGTTGCCGACCAGCACGTCCACGTGATCGACAATGCGTTGGAGCGTCTGCTGGGCGCCGGCGAGGCCGCCGTGGATCTTCCACAACTTCTCGCGGAAGTTCAGGTCGAACGACGTGACGGCCCCGGCCGCCTTGGCCGCCTGCATGCCCTCGAGGATGAGCTGCGGCGTGGTCGGCGACAGGGCCGCGAAAATGCCGCCGGAGTGGAACCAGCGAACGCCGCCGGCGAAGAGAGACTTCCAGTCGAAGTCGCCGGGCTGGAGGCGTGCGGCGGCCTCGTTGCAGCGGTTGTAAAACACCACCGGTGCCCGCACCCCGACGCCGCGGTCGCTGTAGACCGTCGCCATGTTCGGCCCGGTGACGCCGTCGTGGGCGAACCGCTTGTAGAACGGTCGCACCCCCATCGCCCGCACCCGCTCGGCGATCAGGTCGCCCATGGGGTAATCGACCATCGCCGTGGCGACGCCCGTGGCCATGCCGAAGCAGTCGGCGAGGTTGGCGGCGACGTTGAACTCGCCGCCGGAGACGTGGATCTGGCACGAGGTCGCCTTGCGGAACGGCACGATGCCCGGGTCAAGGCGATGCACTAATGCGCCGAGCGAGAGGAAGTCCAGCCCGCCGGACTTCGGGATGTTCAGGGTCTTCAGCATGGTGGCTCTCCTGGTCGTTGGTCATAGTCATATGACCCGGAGAGCCGCCGGGCCTGCCCCGGCGGTACGGACGCCAGGGACAAGCCCCGCCGCTCAGCCATGCTGACACAGCGAAAGCCACTTCCGGCCGGTCCTCGCCAGGAGGGCGTCCGCGCAAGCCGGCCCGGGGCTGCCCTTCTTGTACTCCAGCAGCTCAGGCCCCCCCTCGGACTCGACGCAGGCGATGAGCGGGTCCATGACCTCCCAGGCCCGCTCGATCTCGTCGGAGCGCATGAACAGCGAGGCGTCGCCGGCCAGCGCGTCTTGCAGCAAACGCTCGTAGGCCTCCGGCAGCGGCGTGTCGGGGTACTCGTCCCGGTAGTGAAACTCCATCTCGGCCGGGCGCAGCTGCATGGCCCCGTGGTCGGGCACCTTGGTCTGGAACTGCACGTGGATGCCCTCGTCCGGCTGGACGCAAATGGACAGCCGGTTGCAGTCGAGGGTCGTGCCCCTGGGCAGCGGGAACATCAGGTGCGGCGGACAGCGGAACTGGATGACGACCTCGCTGAGCCGCTCCTTGAGTCCCTTGCCGGAGCGGAGGTAGAACGGCACGCCCTGCCAGCGCCAGTTGTTGACGCGGAGTTCCAGGGCGGCGAACGTCGGCGTCCGCGAGTTCGCGGCGACACCCTTCTCGGCCAGGTACCCGGCGTACCGGCCGACGACGATGTGCTGGCGGGCCTCCTCGGGGGAGTAGACCGGGACCGCGTCGAGTACCTTGACCTTCTCGTTGCGGAGTTGCTCGGCGGCGAACTTCGCCGGCGCCTCCATCGCCACGATCGTGAGCAGCTGCAACAGGTGGTTCTGGAACATGTCGCGGAGCACGCCCGACTGGTCATAGTAGGCGGCGCGCGAGCCAACGAGCACGCTCTCGGACACCGTGACCTGGACGTGGTCGATGTACTGCGAGTTCCAGATCGGCTCGAACATGGCGTTGGCGAAGCGGAACACGAGTAGGTTCTGCACCGTCTCCTTGCCGAGATAGTGGTCGATCCGGTAGACCTGCTCCTCCCGGAAGTGGACGCCCAGCGCCCGGTTCAGGGCCTCCGCGCTGGCGCGGTCCTTGCCGAACGGCTTTTCAATGACCAGGCGGCGCCAACCGCCCTCTTGCGAGGCCATGCCGGCCCGGCCCAGACCGGTGGCGATCGGTGCGTACAGGTCCGGCGACACGGAGAGGTAATAGAGGCGATCGCCGGCCTGCCCTTCGGCCTTCGAGAGCCACTGCCGTAAGGCCTCCAGGCCGCCCGCCTGGGCGGCGTCGCCGGCGACGTAGTGTAGCCGCTGCGCGAAGCGGGCCCAGGTGTCGGCGCCACTCGCCCTTGACGAACTCCTTGGCGGCCGGGGCGACCTTCTCGCGGAAGGCGTCATCGCCGAAGGGGGTGCGCGAGACGCCGACGATCTGGAGCTGGTCCGGCAGTCGGCCCTTGCGGTCGAGGTTGTACAGCGACGGAATCAACTTCCGCGCCGCCAGGTCGCCGGACGCCCCGAAGATGACCAGCGTCATGGGGCTCGTGGACATGAACGACCTCCTGGGGTGGTCCCTTGGGAGCGGGCGGGTCACCTTCACCGTACAATGAACCCTGGGGGTTGACCACGCAGGCCGGCCCCCTCTGCAAGCTGGGCGCGCTTCGCCCCCAGACCTTGGTTGGATGAGCGCCGACCATGCCGCGTTACCTGAAATGGCTCTTCCGCCCGGCGGTGCTGATCGCCTTCTCGGTGCTGCTTGTCGCCGCCGCCATGGCGGTCGTCGTGCCGACGGACCGCGGCGGCCGGCCCCAGCCGCTTCCGGTACGGCCCGGCGAGCAGGAGATCGCCTGGCTCTACCCGGCCACGAGCACGACCCAGTGGGAGCGCCTGGCCGACGCCGTGGGGCAGGCCTGCGACCGCCTCCAGGCGGAGTTCCCCGGCCTGAGTTGGTCGCACGAGACGTCGGCCAGCGGCCCCGCCCATGCCTCCCCGAGCGTGGCCCTGCGCTGGCCGGCCGGCCGGCTGGTGTTCCGCTGGTACAAGCTGACCAGCCAGTGGACGCCGCGGGACTGGGTCGAGGCGCTGTTAGCCCGCGACCCACCTCCACTGGCAGTCATCGGCGGAAACAGCACTTACTGGGCCCGCGAGCTGGCCGCCGAGTTGCGCCGGGCTGCCGGCGACGAGTCCGGCCCGCACCACCCCCTGCTGCTGCTGACCAACGCCACCGCCGACCGGGTTCGGGAGGGCGATCCTCAAGGCGAGGAGGCGCCGCCGGAAGGCTGCGGAGAAGGCGACGGCCGCAACGTCCCGCTGCTGTCGCTCTACCCCGGGCGGACGTTCCGGTTCTGCTTCTCCAACCGGCAGATGGCGACGGCGGTGACGCGCTTCCTGTGGATGCGGCCGGAGCTGACGCCGGACTGCGACACGACGTTCCTCGTTCGCTGGTGCGACGACGCCTACTCGCGCGACCTGTGCGAGGGCTGCCTGAACGTCCTGCCGCGCCGCGCCGCCGACGGGGCGCTACCCCAGTGGGGGTTCCTCAGCGGCGCCGTCGGGCTGCGCCTGCCGGCGCCGGCCCTGGTCGGCTGGCACGGCGGCGGCTTCCGCTACGACGCCGCCGTGCAGGTGCCCATCGACTCCAGCGTCGGCTCGTTCCTGGCGCCCAACCCCTACGAGGCCAACGCCGTCGCCGACCTGCTGAACAAGGTGCCCGAGCACGGCCGGCCGCTCCTGATGGTGACGGGCCAGCAGCAGCCGTCGCGACGGTTCCTGCGGGAACTGGCCCGCTCGGCCCCGGACACCGCCCGCCGCTTCGTCGTCGCCGGCGGCGACGCCCTGTCGTTCAACACCATCTACCGCGACCGCCAGGTGACCTGGCCGGTTCAGGACCTGCCGTTCCACCTGGTCTTCTTCGCGCACCGCAACCCGATCGACCCGGCCGCGGGCTTCCTCCCCACGGAGAAGGCCGGCCCCGCCAGCGGGCACGTACCAGCGGCACCGAGGACGTGCTGCTGTTCCGTGACATCGTCGAGGCCTTGCGCAGCTTCGCGGGCCACCGGTGCCCCGGGCCGCGACGCCGACGCCCTCCGCGCCGGGGCTGCGCCAGATCCGCATCGCCGGTGACCGCCTGACGCTCGGCGGCGCGGGCGTGCCCTGTTCGACCAGGCGGGGCAGCGCGCCGGGGCGACCGGCGAGCACGTCGTCTACCTCAAGCCAGACGTCCAGCGCAACCGGGTGCTGCCGGCCGCGACCATCGAAGTGTGGGCGAGGCAATCCGGCCCGTCCAGCCGGGCCTGGGAGCCGGCCGGCCCGCCGCTGTCGGTGTCGTTCAACGAGTTCGAGGTACACCGTGGCGAACGCACCCAGTGAGCCCGACGTCCCGGCCGGCTGGCGGAAGGCCTGGCGCTACAGCCGCGCACTTGTCGCCCCGGTGCTGATCTGGCTGCTGCTGGCGTTCCTGGTAGTCAACCCGATGTTCGAGTGGCTGCGCGGCGAGGAGGCCTACGACGCCGCCGCCGTGCAGGAGTGGATCGAGGAGGCCCGCAACGCCGACGCCACCCTGGCCGACCTCGCCGAGGACTACGACAAGGTCGCCCGCCGCTACCTCGACGCCCGCGCCCGCCTGGACGAGGCGCGGCGCGGCCAGGCCGGGGTTCCCGAGGGAGAGGCCCAGCTCTTCTTGTTGACCGAGCAGCTGAAGGAGCGGGTGGTGGTGAAGGGGCAGGAGGTCTACCAGCAGCTCCGCACTCTCGGGGAGCCGGCCACGAAGATGTACCCCGGGCTACTGCCGCTGTTCCCCCTCGTTTACCGGCTGGAGGTGCAATACGCCTCGCCGCCGATCGACCTGGTGGACGGGCCGGACAACGTGCTGACGCTGTACCAACCGGTCATCTGGGACTCGGGGCTGGAGGCGCGGTCCGGCCAGGGCCGCAAAGACACCTTCGCCCTGGGGGGCGGCCGCAGCGCCCGCGAGCCGGTCGCTTCCGTCCGGGTCCACTACCAGCTGCGGGCGTGGAACAAGCGCCAGCGCGACGAGGAGCAGAAGGCCCGCCGGGTGCGCCAGCTCGGTTTGCTCGCCGTCGCCGCCACCGTCCTCGGCGTCGCCTGGCTGATGCTGCTCCAGGCCGACGAGCGCGAGTCGCAGCGGCAGCGCGAGCTGGCCCGTCACAGGGTCGATGCGGCCGAGCGCGAGCTGCTCGAGCAGCGCCTCGCCACCCAGGCCGCCGAGCAAAAGGCGCTGGAGCTGAAGTCCCACCTGTACGCCTCCATCGGCATCATGGCCGGCTCCTACGCCCACAACATCAAGAACCTCCTGGTCCGGCCAAACGACCTGCTCCGGCGCTGCCTCGAACGTACCGGCGGCGAGCAGGAGCGGATGCTGCGCGAGGTGCAGCAGACGCTCGGCACGGTCACCGAGCGGTTGCAGCAGATCCTGCAAACCGTCCGCCGCGACCCGTCAAGGTCGGAGCTGAAGCCGCTCGACCTCAACGCGGCCCTCGCCGCGACGGCCCGGACGTGGGGCGAGCTGGCGGCCGACCGCTGGCAGCTGGACCTCGTCGTCGAGCCGGCCGAAGGGGAGCTGCTGGTCGAGGCCGACGACTCGCACCTTCACCAGACGATCGAGAACCTGCTCTTCAACGCCCGGGACGCCACGTTCGAGATGCGCAACCAGCTCCGCGAGGACGCCCGCCGCAAGCCCGGCCTCGACGCCACCGCCCGCCGCCAGGCGCTGATCGCCGCCGCCGCCTGGCGCGGCCGTGTCGTGGTACGCACCCTTCGGGAAGGGGGCCAGGTGGTGCTGGAGGTGAGCGACAACGGCGTTGGCATGACCGACGAGGTGAAGGCGCGCTGCACCGAGACGCACTTCTCGACGAAGCGCGACAACGCCCTGTACGAGGGCCACTCCACGGGCATGGGGCTGGGCCTGTCGTTCGTCGTCGCCATCCTGGAGGGCCACAGGGCTCGCCTTGAAATCGAGTCGCGGCCTCTGGGGGGGACGACGTTCCGTATCCGCTTTTCGGAGATAACGAGGGCCGTTCATGTCGGAAATGGGTGACCGCATCGAGGCGGTGTGCGTGTTCTGCGGGTCGAGGACTGGTACGGCCCCCGTATATTTGGAGGCGGCCCGGCAGCTCGGCGTCGAGTTGGCCCGCCGTGGTCTGGAAGTGGTCTACGGCGCCGGCGACGTCGGCCTGATGGGCGTGCTCGCCGACGCGGCCCTGGAGGCCGGCGGCCGGGTCGTCGGCGTCATCCCGCAGTCGCTGGTGGCGCGGGAGGTGGCCCACATGGGGTTGACCGAGCTACATGTCGTCGAGACGATGCACCAGCGCAAGGCTCTTATGGCCGACCGCGCGCAGGCGTTCCTGGCCCTTCCGGGCGGGTTCGGCACCGCCGACGAGCTGTTCGAGATCCTCACCTGGGCACAGCTCGGCATCCACCGCAAGCCGGTCGGGCTGCTCAACGTCAACGGCTTCTTCGACCCACTCCTGGCGTGGTTGGATCACTGCGTTGCCGAGGGATTCCTCAAGCCGCAGCACCGCCGCGTCCTGCTCGTGGCCCGCGACGTGGCCGAGCTGCTTGACACTGTCCAGCACGCCCCGCCGGTGGAGGAGACGACGAAGTGGGCGGACCGCGAGGATCGGTAACGGGCCCCGACGTCACCCGGCGTCCTTGTCGGGATCTTTCTTATCACCCTCCTTCTTGCCTGCGTCTTTCTTGTCGCCCGCCTTTTTCTCCCCCGCCTTTTTCTCCCCCTCCTTCGACTCGCCTTCCTTCTTCGGCGCCTTCAGGTTCTCCGCGTCCTTGTCGCCTTCGGTGGCCTTCGCCTTATCCCGATCCTTTTTGCTCGGGTTCACCTCCGACCGCACCTTGTCCAGCGCGTCGCGGAGCGTGAAGGAACGCCGCCACATCACCGGGTCCTTTTCCGCGCCGGCCAGCGCCTTGGCGACGGCCTTCTCCAACTCGGGGCGCCCGGCGAGCGCCGGCTTGATCGTCATCAACGACCCCTGGTAGAGGTAGTAGCACGCGGCCGGCTCGCCCGCGTTGTACAGGTCGGCCCCGCGGTTGATGACGTCCTTCAACGTCTCGTACAGCGCTACGTCGCGCGGCTTTGGCTGGTCGGCGGCCGCCGCGGCGGCGAGCAGCGTCAGCGACGTGATGGCGACGCGTGCGGAATGGCTCATGGAGGTGGCTCCCACGGTGGAATGGTCCCGCCCGGCACGATCTTAGCGAACCACCTGCCGCCGCGGTAGGGGACGAGGCCGCGTGTCCCCACGGGGGCCGAGCGGTAAGGGGCGTTGGGCTTGCGTCACCCGGCGGGCCGGCGGTAATCTGGCGCGAAACTTTCGGACCTCAGACCCAAGGAGGGGGACGTGGCGGACCGATCCAGCGCCTTGCTCATCAGCGCCCTGACCCGCGCCGCCGCCGAGGCCGGCGGCGCCCCGCTGCACGGCGGCAAGAACACTCCGGGCCTGTTCCCCTCGACCGCGCTGGGCAAGCAGGCCGCCCAGCGCTGCCGTGAGGAGGGCTACCTCCAGCCCGTCGAGGAGCCCAACGGCCGGCCCCCCGTCTGCACGATCACCGAGAAGGGGATGCGCTACCTGATCGGCCAGGCCAGCCCGCGCCAGGTGCTGGAGGACTGCGTGCGCATCCTGGAAGAGCGCGAGGGCCAACTCTCGCAACTACTCACCAGCGCCCGCCAGACCCAGGCCGGCCTGGAGTCTCTCCGCTCGACCATCGCCAACGTCCTGGCCAAGCTCGACGCCCCCGCGGGCGACCTGAAGGCGCTCTTCGCTCAGTTCCGGCAGGAAAAGCCGTCCTCCCCGACCGCCGACCCCACCCCCGCACTCCTCGCCGCGCTGGAGCGGTGGGCGGCGTCCGGCGCCCACGACGACTGCCCGCTGCCCGAGCTGTTCCGCCAGGCCGGCGGCTCGCTCAGCATCGGCGCGTTCCACGACGCGCTGCGGGGCCTTCAGGCGTCGGGCCGGGTCTGGCTGCACCCCTGGACCGGCCCGCTCTACGAGGTCCCCGAGCCGCCGTTCGCCCTGCTCATCGGGCACGAGGTTGCCTACTACGCCTCCTTGCGAAAGGATGAAGGATGAAGGAGGAAGGAGGAAGAAGACAGCAGACATCCGCGATGTCGCTCCTTCTTCTGATTTCATCCTTCATCCTTCATCCTTCATCCTTCCGACGAACGAGGTGATCCATGTCCACGCTGACCCTCCGCCCGGTCGCCGAGCGGGCCTTCGAGGTCCTCCGCCGCGCCGGCAACCCGTTCCGCAACTACTTCGCCCGCAACCCCGACGACGAGGTCTGCGCCCGCTACCACGTCGCCGAGCTGTACTCGCTCCAGCGGGAGCAGCTGCTCGGCGTGGTTGACCTCTACCGCTACGCCCCGACGACACACTCCGAGGTGGTGCCGGTCCTGGGCAACAAGGGCGCCGGCAAGACGCACCTGCTCTACTCGATCAAGCACGGGCCGGAGGGGTCGTGGCAGCTGCTGGTCACGCCCGGCGTCTACCAGAAGGACACCGAGTTCCTCGAATACCTCCTCTTCCAGCTGATCGATACGCTGCTCGGCGGCGGCAAGCAGAAGAACACCCGCCCGCTGGAGTACGTCGGCGAGCAGCTCGTCCGCAAGATGTTCTCCGCCGCGCTGGACGCCCTGACGCCGCCGCAGCGGCTCGACCTCTTCCCCGCCCCGGGCCTGGGTCGGTGGGCGCGGAAGCTCGGCCTCGGCACGTCGCAGGCGCTGGAGCGCGTCCAGTGGCTGATCGACGGCCTGGCCAAGCCGGTGCCGCTGCCGTTCCAGGTCGGCGCCCTTCGCAAGCTGTGCGACGAGGCCACCCTGGAGCCGCGGCGCGCCTTCGACCTGGTTGCCGAGCACATCGACCGCACCGAGCCGCGCAACACCTCCGGCCTGATGCGGCGGCACATCCTCGAAGGGTTCGCCCGGGCCATGCTTTTGGGCGACGAGGCCGACCTCGCCACGTTCCTGACCTACGGCTTCGCCGAACTGGACTTTCAGGTCCGGCCCAGCCGGCAGGAACTGGTCCTGGCGCTGTTCAAGGCGCTGATGGGGGTGCTCCAGTCGCTGCGGGTGCCGGTCGTGTTCGCCTTCGACCAACTCGAAGACCTGCTGCTGGCCCGCCGAAGCGACGACGCCCACCGCACGGCCGAGGCGTTCTTCGCCGGGCTGGTCCAGGCGATGCACCAGCTCGACGGCATCGCCTTCCTCGTCTTCGCCGAGCGCGGGCTGTGGAACCGCTTCGTGCCGTCGCTGGACGGGTACATCCAGGACCGGCTCAACAACCCGATCCACCTGCCCGAGCACGGCACGCTCCAGGCGCTGCGCCTGGAGGCACCGCCGGCCGAACTCGTCCGACGCGTCGTCGAGGCCTGGCCGCGGCCGGCCCTGGAGCAGCTGCCGGACCTGGGCGACCTGCCGGCCCTCTTCCCGTTCACCGAGGAGCAGGTCGATCGCGTCGCCCGGACCGAGCCGACCCTCCGCGACATGCTCCAGCAGTTCCGCCACCTGTTCGACAGCGTCGTCTTCCGCGCCCGGAGGCACCGGCCGAGCCGGATCAGGGCTCGCGGCTACCGCAGCCCGAGCTGCCGCCGGCGGTCAAGTCGGTCGTGGTCGTCGAGGCGCCGGCCGAGCCGGCCCCGCCGCGCTCCGTCGAGGCGCTGTGGGACCAGGAGGTGCGGTCGGCCCGGCGGAAGTTGGAGCCGGAGGGAGCCCTTCCCGGCGCGACCCGCGAGCTGCAAGGGGGCCTCGGCGCGTTCCTACGCATCGCCCACGAGCACGGGGTCAAGGTCGGCCCGTGGCGGCTCCAACACGTCGTCCCCGAGCTGACGTTCGGCGAGCACCCGACCTACGGCGTACTGTCGATCGCTCACTGGGTCTGCAAGGGCGGCCAGCCGTGGAAGGTCGGCGTCGGCCTGTTTCTTGGCCGCGGCCCGGCCAAGCCGAAGGACCTCGTCACCAAGCTGTCGGCACTGGAGCTGGAGCCGGCCGTCATCGACCACCTGATCCTCCTGCGACCCGAGGACGACCTGTCCCTGACCGGCAAGAGCAAGAGTTGCTGGCAGGAGGCCGAGCGCAAGGGGCGGCACGCCAGGCTGGAGCCGGTCGCGCTCGATGCCTTCGCCGCACTGTACGCCTTCCCGCGCGTCGTGGCGGCGCTGGCCGAGTCGCTCCCGGAAGGCCAGCCGCTGCCGAACCTGGCCGACTTGTTGCAGGAGAAGTGCGAGAAACTGCTCGAGCAGGTGTGCATGCCTGTCCAGGCTTGACGCGCATCGGCCGGACCCGTTTGCTATGATGTCTTCGGTACCGCATCGGCCAAGGCATCGGGCATGGGGATTCGGCCAACACGGCGCTGGTGGGGCTGCTGGGCGGCAGCGTCGCTGCCGGGTGCGCGGCGGCTTCCCAACTTGCCGGGCTTGCCCCACTTGCCGCGGGCCCCTGCTCGTCGCTGGGATAGGCGGCTTCACCGCGGCCCTTGCCGCCTCCGCCCTCGGCGAGAGGCGGACGCGCCAGCTGTTCAGCCACTTCGAGGACCTGGCCCGGTCGCTGCGGGCCGGCCCCGCGGCCGGGACGATGCAACAGCGGCTTGGCGAGCTTACCGACCCCGCCGTCGTGGGGGCCCGCGCCCAGCTCGAGGCAATGAGCCAGGCGTATTCCAGGGCGCTGGCCGAGGTGGTGCAGGCGAAGGAGAAGCTCGACCGGCTCAACGGCTCCCTCGGGCGGAGTGACTCCGGCCACGAGGACCGCCCCGTGGCGATCATGGCGACGCACTTCGTCGTCGGCAGCTCGCGGCACCGCATGGTCGCCCGGCTGGCCCCGAACCTGAACGTCATCTCCGTCACCCAGCCGCTCAGCCGGCTAATCGGCCGCAAGCTCCACGACCGGCTGGCGTGGTCGTTCCTGGAGGTGGTTCACCCCGCCGACGCCGCCGCGTTCGGCATGGCCCTGCGCGAGGCGCTGCGCGACGGCGAGTCGCACGAGGCGACCATCCGGTTGCTCGGCCCGCACACCGAGGCCGGCGAGGAGCGGTTCGTCCAGCTCGACGTACTCACCGCGTTCGACGACGACCGCCGGCCACTGCACCTACGCTGCCACCTCCAGGACGTGACCGCCCGCGTGCAGGCGGAGCGGGAGAAGACGCTGGCCAACGCCCAGCTGACCAAGGCCAACCAGGACCTCGAACGCCTCAAGGAGAGCTACCGCGACCTCTACCACTTCGCCCCGGTGCTGTACTTCAGCCTCGACGCCGCAGGCAACTTCGTCGCCTTCAACGAGACGATGCTGCGGACGCTCGGCTACCCGCGCGAGGAACTGCTGGGGCAGCCGTACCACACGCTGCTGCCGCCCGAGGACCGCCAGTGGTACCTGCTCGACCCAACTCAGCTGCAGCGGACGGGCGAGGTCGAGACGCGGTGGGTCAAGGACGACGGGACCATCATCGACGTCTGGGTCGGCACGACGGTTCTGCCCGACGCCAGCGGGGCATTTCTCCGCTCCCGCAGCGCCGCCCGCGACGTCAGCGAGGAGAAGCGGCTTGGCCTCGCCCTGCGGCGCCAGGCCGAGGAGCTGGGCCGGGCCAACGAGCAGCTGCGGCGGATCAACCAGGAGCTGGAGGAGTTCACCTACGTCGTCTCCCACGACCTCAAGGAGCCGCTCCGCACCCTGGAGGCATTCAGCACCTTCCTGGCGACCGACTACGGCGAGCAGCTCAAGGGCGACGGCGAGGACTACCTGGCCCACCTGCGGCAGGCCAGCCGCCGGCTGGGCAAGCTCATCGACGACCTGCTCACGCTCAGCCGCACCGGCCGCGTCATCCAGACGCCCAGGCCGTTCGCCTGGCGGCCGGCCCTCGACACGGTGCTGCGCGACCTCAGCGACCTGATCCAGCGCAAGGGGGCGACCGTCCGCGTCGAGGAGCCGATCCCGCCGGTCATGGGCGACCAGGACCGGATCATCCAGCTCCTGAGCAACCTGGTGTCCAACGCCCTGAAGTACAACCGGAGCGCCGCCCCGGAGGTCGTCATCGGCACCCGAGACCACGGCGGGGGCCGCGGGATGGTGACGCTGTTCGTGCGCGACAACGGCATCGGCATCGACCGGGCGCACCACGACCAGATCTTCCGCATCTTCCGCCGGCTGCACCACCGCGACGAGTTCGAGGGGACCGGGGCGGGCCTGGCGATCTGCAAGCGCATCGTCGAGGCGCACGGGGGCCGGATCTGGGTCGAGTCGGAACTCGGCCGCGGCGCCACGTTCCTGTTCACCCTGCCGGGGCTGGAGCCCCGGGCGGACGACGCCCGCCCGTCCAGGCAGGCCGGCTGACGGCATGGTCGAGGTGCGAAATGGATAATCGCCCCCAATTGTGGCTGGTGGACGACGACCCGGAGATGGGCGTGATCGTCGGGTTGCTCTGCCGCCGCGGCGAGTTGTCGCTGACCTGCTTCGGCGACGTGGCCTCGGCCTGGCAAGCCTGGGAGGGGGAAGCGCCTCGGCCGGCTCTGGTGCTGCTCGACGTGAACCTGCCCGGCGAGAGCGGGCTGGCCCTGCTCCGGCGGTGGCGCAAGGCGGGCCGGACTCCAGCCGTGGCGTTGTTCTGCCAACCCGGCCTGGCACGGGACATCGCGGCGGGGTGGGCGGAAGGCGCGGACTACCTGGTCAGCAAGGGCCTGGTCGCCGACCCCGACGGCTGGTCGAGGCGAGTCGGCGAGATAATCTCGCGCGCGGATGGCGACTCCCCCCCACAGACACTAGAATGGCTGGCGGAGGAGAGGGGGGACAAAGCGGTCTCCTGGGGCAGGATCCTTAGCCGGGCTACGGAGCAGCCCGAGCTTCGGGCCCTCGGTGGGGCCGTCCTCACCCAGGTAGTCCGCCGGTGCCTCGTCTCGGGGTTCGGCCCGGCCGCCTCGGCCTGCCTGCATCCGGTAAGCGGGCGGGTGTCCGCCCTCGCCCTCGCCCGCCCGGCCACGCCCGGCCAGGCCCGGGCGGTCCTACGATCCCTGGTGGATCAGGTCGATCGGTTACTGGGCCGAGCAGCCGCCCTGGGGTGCGAGCAGCGGTTGCTCGCGGCCTGGATCGCCCCGCCCACTTCCCACGTCGCACGGCACTGAGTTGGCTATAGAGATGAACCCGGTACGCCACGCCATCCTGCTGGTGGAGGACAACCCCGCCGATGTGAAGATCACCCAGCGGGCGATCAAGGAGAGCTGCCTCGCGGTGGACCTCATCGTCGTCCGCGACGGGCAGGAGGCCGTCGAGTACCTGCTGCACGAGGGCGGCCAGAACCACACCGCCGGCTGGCGCGGCCCGGACCTGATCCTGCTCGACCTGAACCTGCCGAGGATGAACGGCCGCGAGGTGCTCGAGCGGATCCGCGCCACCCCGTCCCTGCGGACGGTCCCCGTCGTCGTGCTGACGACGTCGAAGCGGCAAGAGGACGTCGAGCAGATGTACGCCGCGGGGGCGAACACGTACATCGAGAAGCCCCAGGACTTCCAGGACTTCGTCGCCGTGCTGAAGACCATCCACCGGTACTGGATGGACCTGGCGCTGTTGCCGCCCCCCCCGGACTAGCCGGCCGCCGATGACCCACGACGAGGCCCTTGACTGGTGGTTCGCCCATGCCAACTACGAGCAGCGGGCGCCGGCGCCCGGCGACCTGAAGCTCGGCCGGATGCGCGCGCTGCTGGCCCGCCTTGGCCAGCCGCAGAAGAGACTCCGCGTGGTCCACGTCGCCGGCAGCAAGGGCAAGGGCTCCACCTCCGCCATGCTCGCCGCGGTCCTCCGCGAGTCCGGCTACCGCGTGGGTCTGTTCACGTCGCCCCACCTGACCCGGTTGGAAGAGCGCTTTCAGGTCGATGGCGCCCCGATCACGCCGGCGGAGCTGACCCAACTGCTCGTCGAGGTCCGCGCCGCCGCCCGGGCGACGCCGACGTTCTTCGAGATCGCTACCGCGGTCGGCTTCCTGCACTTCGTCCGCCGCCGGGTGGACGCCGCCGTCCTGGAGGTCGGCCTGGGCGGCCGCCTCGACTCGACCAACGTGTGCCACCCGGCCATCTGCGTCATCACCAGCATCAGTTTCGACCACACCCGGATCCTCGGCGACCGGCTGGCGCTGATCGCGCGCGAGAAGGCCGGGATCATCAAGCCCGGTCGCCCCGTCATTTCCGGCGCCGTCGCGCCGGAGGCCAGGGCGGTGATTGAGCAAGTGTGCCGGGAGCGGCACGCGCCGCTCGCCGAGTTGGGGCGCGACTTCCGCCACTGGGCGACCCCCGGCCGGGTGTCGCGGACCGAGTTTGTCAGGCCGCGGGTCCGGGTCGTGACGACCCACCGGGCCTGGCCGGAGTTCGAGCTGAACCTCCTCGGCGAGCACCAGGCGGCGAACGCGGCGGTGGCGGTCGCCTGCGTCGAGCGGCTCAACGCCCTGGGCTGGCACGTCCCGGACGAGGCGGTGGCCCGCGGGTTGGCCGGGGTGCGGTGGCCGGCCCGCATGGAGGTGATGAGCCGGGCCCCGATGGTGGTCCTCGATTGCGCCCACAACGTCGCCTCGGCTGAGGCGCTCGTCGAGACGCTAGCCCAGTCGTTCCCCGCGGGGAGGCGGACCTTGGTGTTCGCCGGGTCGGGGGACAAGGACATCGCCGGCATGTTCCGCGTCCTCGGGCCGCACTTCAGCCGCGCCGTCCTGACGCAGTACGCCATCAACACCCGCGCCGTCCCGGCCGATCAGCTCCGGGCCCTTTGGGTCGCCACCTGCTCGGCCCCTGCCGAGGCGTGCCCCGACGCGGCCGAGGCGCTGGGGCGGGCGTTGCGACCGGCACGGCCGGAAGATCTGGTATGCGTCACCGGGTCGGTGTTCCTGGCGGGCGAGGCGCGGCCGCTGCTGGCCCGGCTGCCCGACGGTGACTTTTCCGCTAGCGAAACCTCCGGGCCGGCGGTAGGGTGAATAAGTGGGTGAAGAGAGTGCGTCCTGGAGGCGCCGGGCTGACCATGTCTGAGCAAAAACGATTTCTCACGGCCTTGGCCGTCGCGTGCCTGAGCCTTGCCGGCGCCCGCGCGGCCGACGACCTTGACAACGTCCGCGACCGGCAGAAGGTCGAGGCGCAGCGTCTGGAAAAGGAGTTCGCCGACGACCGCCTGGCGGCCTACAAGCTCGTCCGCCGCGATGACCCGAAGCTGGGTGAGGCTTCCGAGAAGTTGCGCACCCTCATGGAGTTGGTCCGCAACGACACGGCGCTGGACCCGCAGCGGCGAGATGTGCTCCTGGTAACGCTCAAGGCGGACCTCGATCGAGTGCGGCTGATCGCCAACGACCGAGAGCGGTTCTCGGCCAGGCGCGACGAGGCCATCGTCAGCCGGGGCCTCGCCAGTGCCTCCCCAGGAGCTGGTGAAGCGGTCCGCGTGGAGTCGTCACGCCGGGTGACCGACGACGCCCGGTCGGTGATCGAGTCGCGGGCCCGCTCCGTCACGGAAGCCCGGGCCGACCGGGTGCGCAACGGCGACCGGTTCAACCGTGCCATGGCTTCCGTCGCCGACTCCGCCGTCCCGGAGAGCCGCCCTTACACCCTGCCGAAGAACTGGGCCGAGCTGTCGCGGAAGCGCTCAACGGCGACAAAGATGACGGCGAAGGAGCGGGGCATCCTGAAGGCGCTAGGCACCACCATCTCGGTGGAGTTCGAGAAGAACTCCCTGGAGGACGTGATCGGCTTCCTCAAGCGGGTGACCGACGTCGAGATCCTCGTGGACCGCCGGGCCCTGGAGGAGGCTTCCGTCAGCTACGAGACCCCGCTCACGCTGAAGGCCAAGCTGTCGATGCGCACGGTCCTGAAGCGGCTGCTCGGCGACCTGAACCTGACCTACGTCATCAAGGACGAGGCGATCCAGATCACCTCCCGCGAGCGGGCCAAGGAGATGACCACGGTTCGCGCCTACTACATCGGCGACCTCGCCTTGCTGACCGACTACACCGTGCCGTTCGGCCTGTCGCAGTTGGCGATGATGGAGCAGGTGAACCGCATCATCACCATGGTCACTTCGAACGTGGACCAGCAGAGCTGGAAGGCGAACAACCCCGACGCGGTCGGCGTGATCACGTTCGACCCGATCACGATGACGCTCGTCGTGAAACAGACCGCCGAGGTCCACTACCTGCTGGGCGGCGGACTGCCTTGAGCCCGGGACAACTGTGAGAACGCGGACGCCGGCGGGGGTTCACCCTCACCGGCGTCGTCGCTTGGAGGGCGCGAACGTGAGCAAGTACTTCCCCGAGGAACAGGAACTGGGCCGGCACACCATCTTCCCCGGCGTCCACATCCGCACCGCGGCGTGCGAGAAGATGATGATGTCGGTGGTGGACCTCGAGCCGCACTCCGTGGTGGCCGAGCACTCCCACCCGCACGAGCAGGTTGGAATGGTGCTGGAGGGGAGGGCGATCTTCTTCATCGGCGACGAGGAAAAAACACTCGGCCCGGGCGACCTCTACCGCATCCCGGGCGGCGTTCGACACAAGGTCGTGACGCTGGACAAGCCGGCGAAGGCCCTCGACCTGTTCTTCCCCGTCCGGGACGAGTACCGCTGAACGTTTTACGCCGGGGCCGGTCATCCCGGGGGCAGTCCGGCCAGCCCGCCTTGCATCGAACCGATGTGAGCCTCGGTCGTGCCGCAGCAGCCGCCGAGCATCGACGCGCCGGCCAGGAGCAGCGCCGGGACGGCGGCGGAGAACTCGGCTGGGGAGCGGGGGTACGCCCCGCTCGCGTCCGGCGTGCCGGCATTGGGCCGCGCGAACAGCGGCAGGTCGGTCTCGGACCGATACCTCCACAGAACCTCTTTGACGTCCTCCAGTCCAACATCCCTGCCGCAGTTGACCCCCAGCGCCGCGACGCCGTGCCGTGTGGCGTGGCGGGCGAACACCTCCGGCGCGTGCCCGCTGACGGTGACGAGCTTCCCGTCCGGCCCACGGTGGTAGGCCAACGACAGTAGTAGCGGCAGGCCGTCCACCTCGTGGACGCGATGGAGGACGAAGGCGATGGCGGCCAGGGCGTCCGGCGATGAACAGGTCTCGAACAGCACGCCATCGGCCTCGGCCAGGGCCTCGACGGTTCGACGAAGCGCGTCCCGGTCGGCGAACTCGCGGCGGCTGCCCGGCGTGAGGATCGGCCCGACGTCGCCGAGGACAAGCGGGGACAAAGGCACCCGGGCGAGCTGGACCGCCCGGCTGGCGATTCGTTCCAGCTGGCCTTCCAGCCCGTGCCGGGACAGTGCCGGGGGGTTGGCCTGGAATGTGTTCGTCAGCAGCACACGGGCCCCGGCGGCGACGTACCCCAGGTGGAGTGAGCGTACGCGGCCGGCGTGCGTCAGGTTGGCCTGTTCGCAACACGCCAGACCGAGCCCCGCCAGGCGGGAGCCCGTGGCGCCGTCCATCAGCAGCGGCGTGGAGAATGAAAGCGCTGCCACGAGAAGAGTTTACCCCCGTCAAAAGCGGAGGTATAGTTTACCAACAAGCGGCGTAACCGGCCCGTCGGCGTGCCCCCACGCGCGAAGCCTTCCAGCCCTCCCGGCCTGGCCCCCGGCCGGGCAGCGGAAACGGACGAACCATGGAACTTCCTGACGAATCCATCTCGTACAACTTTCAGGGCTTGATGGCTCCGGCCAACGAAGAGTGGACCGCGGCCGCCGAACTGCGCGCCCGCAACTTCGTCAGCCCGGCCCGGTTCAAGGAACTCCACCAGCGCCTGTTGCTGTGTCGGGGGCAGGTCGCCGCCGACCGCGAGTTGCGCAACCCCGCCCCGGAGTACCTGCCCCTCGACGCCGGCTTCATCAACCTGCCGCAGGACCTGCTCGACGGGTTTCGGCGCAAGCAGGACAAGAGCGAGCTTGGCCGGTGCATCGCGCTTGCCAACCGGCTACGGGAGGAGTCGGACCGGGTCGTGGTCCTGGGCGCCGGCGGGTCGCACCTCGGCCCCAAGGCGCTGGTCGAGTCGCTTCGCAGCTCCCACCACAACGAACTGCCTCCCGAGTCGCGCCTGGGGGTGCCGCGCGTCTACTTCGAGGGCTTCTCGGCCGACAATGATGCCTTGCAGGAGTTGCTCGACCTGCTGCAGGTGGCTTGCATCGATCCCGAGCGCCGCGAGGAGCGCTGGTCGGTCGTGCTGGTCTCCCGCTCGGGGGTGAGCCTGGAGCCGCACGTCGCCCACCGCGTCTTCCGCCGCGAGGCGACGGAGTACTACGGGCTCCGCTCGCCGTGGCTGACCCGGCTGTTCGCCGCGGCAACGGGGGCCTCGACAAGGACGCGCGAGTTGTTCCGCGCTCTGGGAGTGGACGACGAGGGCGTGTTGACCATCCCCGACAACGTGGCCGGCCGGTTCGGCGTGTTTTCCGCGGCGGGGCTGCTGCCGGCCGCCATCCTCGGCCTCGACGTGCGGGCGTTGCTGCTGGGGGCGGCAGCGATGACCAAGCGGTTCCTGGAGGAGCCAGTCGAGCGCAACCCGGTGTTGCAGTTCGCCGGCCTGAACTACCTCCTGAGCGAGGAGCTGAAAAAGCCGCTGCGGGTGCTGTCGGTCTGGTCGAGGAAGCTGGAGGGGTCGGGCGCTGGTACGAACACCTCGTTTCCGAGTCGCTGGGCAAGTTCGGCCGCGGCCCGACGCGCTGACGCAGGTCCAGACGCGCGACCTGTACACCCATGACCGGCAGTGCCAGGACGGGCCGCGCGACCGCGCTGTCCACCAACCTCGTCGTCAAGACGCCGTCGGCAGTGCCGATCGAGATGCAGATGGCCGACCACAACGAGGACGACCTGAACCAGTTCAACCGCAAGGGCCTGCCCGACATTACCCAGGCCGCGGTCAAGGCGGTCAACCAGGCCTACTGGGAGGTGGGCCGGCCGACGGCCGACCTCATCGTACCGGCGCTGTCCGAGCACACCGTCGGCCAGCTGATGCAGATGTTGATGCTGGCGACGGTGGTGGAGGGTCGGCTGATGGGGCTGAACCCCTATGGACAGCCGGGGGCGGACGTGTACAAGAAACACATGCAGCAGTCGCTGCGAACGCAGCCGGAGGCCGCCACGTCGGGCCAGGGGGCGGCGATGCGCCCACGATCATCGGAAGGATGAAGGATTTCGCAAGGATGAAGGATGAAGGATGAAGGATGAATAAGAGGGGTTTCTTGTTCATCCTTCATCCTTCATCCTTCATCCTTTCTCAAGGAGAGAGTAATGTCCGAAGGAGCCGTGCCGCCGGGGTCGTCCGGCCCGTGGCAGCCGCTTGGCGGTAACGAGCGCCGCGTGTTGGGGGTGCTGATCGAAAAGCAGAAGACGCTCGGGTCCGACGCCTACCCGATGAGCCTCAACGCGCTGGTCACCGGCTGCAACCAGAAGTCGAACCGCGACCCGGTGATGGAGCTGGAAGAGGACGACGTCGAGGAGGCGCTGAACGCCTGCAAGTCGCGCGGGCTGACGTCGAAGGTCATCGGCGGCCGCGTCGAGCGCTGGCGGCACCTGCTCTACGAGGCGTGGCAGATCACCGACAAGGTCGAGATGGCCGTCTGAGCGGTACTGCTGCGGCCCGCAGACGGAGGGCGAGTTGCGCACCCGGGCCAGCCGCATGGACCCGATCGACGACCTGGACACCGCTGCGCAGGGTGTTGAGGCGGCTGGTCGAGCGGAACCTCGTGGTTTACCTCACCGAGGAGGACCGGCGAGGGGGCGGTGCTGACGCGGCACCCGCGAGCCCGGAGAGTTGGGCCGGCTGCAGTCGCGAGCGGCGTCGTCGGCGCCGGCCCCGGAGCGGCCGCACCGGTCGCTACGCCTCGGGAACCGGCGCTCCGCCGCCGTCGATGACCGGGTTCCGGCCCTGGAGGCGGCGGCGGCGGCGGTGAAGCAGGAGAGATGGAAATTGCGGCAGCAGGCCCGAGCGACGCTGGAGCAGGAGCTACGTGCCTTGCGCCCGGGAGTTCGTAGCGTTCAAGCAGTCCCTCGGCGAGTGAGCCCTTGAGCAGCCCCGGACTTCAGGCCCGCACCCTGCCCAGACGCTACAGCTTGCCGACGGTGCCCCGGCACTTCGTCGTACGGCCTGTTCCGCGCCGGCGCGACTGCTACAATGACTCGTACCATGGAACGCTTGAACAAATACCTGGCTCACGCGGGCGTCGGCTCGCGGCGCCACTGTGACGACCTGATCTTCCACGGCCGCGTCAGCGTGGACGGGGAGAAGGTGCGCGAGCCCGGTGCTCGAATTGACCCCTCCGCCCAGCAGGTCGCCGTGGACGGCCAGCCGGTCCAGGCCGAGCCGCTCGTCTACTGGCTGCTGAACAAGCCGCGGCGACTGCCTCTACGCCAACCACGACCCGCAGAACCGGCCCCGCGCCCTCGACCTGATCGAGCACGTCCACCAGCGAGTCTACACCGTCGGCCGCCTCGACGAGGACAGCGAGGGGCTGCTGCTGATGACCAACGACGGCGACCTGGCCTTTAAGCTGATGCACCCGCGCTTGACGTCCACAAGACCTACCTCGTCCAGGTCGCGGGCAAGCCGACGAAGGAGGACCTCGACCAACTCCTCGAAGGCGTCTGGCTTTCGGACGGCCACGTCAAGGCGAAGCGGGTGAAGCGGCTCAAGGCGCAGGGCGACAGCACCTGGCTGGAGATCGTCCTCTGCGAGGGCAAGAACCGCGAGGTCCGCCGGATGCTGGCCAAGCTCGAGCGCTGGAGTCCTTCGGCTGAAGCGCATCGCCATCGGGCCGGTGCAGCTCGACCGGCTGCCCAAGGGCAAGTCGCGCCCGAGATTCCCCGACGAGGTGGAGCGGCTGCACGGGCGTGTCAGCCGCGGCCCGCGCAGGGGGCCGACGTCAAGCCCGAGCCGGCGGGTTTACCCCGCCGGGACAAGCCCGGCGGCTCACGGCCCGCCCGCCCCTTCCCCGCGGGGCCGCGCCGCTTGGCCCTCCGGCCCGGGGCCAGCGCCCGGCCATGACCGCGCTTCCGCTGCATGCCGTCTCGTCCGTCGTCGAAAACGTACGGCTGGCGCGACACCTTCCGCGTCCGCCTCCAAGCCCCGGCCCTGGCGGCGGCGATCCGTCCGGAACCCAGTTCTGATGCTTCGCCTGCCCGGCTCCACCGACCCCGCTCCTCGGCCGGCCTTTCGCCCTGTACGACACGGTGGTGGAGGGTGGCCAACCCGTCGGCCTGGACGTGGTGTACCTCGTCGTCGGCAAGATGACGGGCAAGTTGGCGGCGTTGCGCGGAGGCGAGGCTCTGGAGAGTGTGGGGGCCGCTCGGCAACGGCTTCCCCACGCTCAACGGCGTGAAGCACGTTGGCCTGGTCGCCGGCGGCATCGGGCAGACGCCGTTCCTGGCGTACGTCCGCGAGCTACTTGGCGGACGTGGTTACGGCGGTCGGGCCACAACTCAGTCGGTCGAGCGCGTCTCCGGTCTATTACGGCGTGCGGTCGGCCGATCTGGCCGCCGGCGTGAACTGACTTCCGCGCTCCGCCGGGCGGCCGTCCACCCTGGCGACGGACGACGGCAACCTGGGCGAGAAGGGTTTGTCACCCAGCTACTGGAACGGCACGGCCGGCCGGACCACCTCGTCGGTTGCGGTCCCGAGCCGATGCTCCACTCCTCATGAACCTGGCGGAGCGGTGGAGAACGCCCTGTCATGTCTCGCTGGAGACGCCGATGGCGTGCGGCGTGAGCATTTGCTTCAACTGCGTGGTCAAGGTGAAGACCGACCAGGGCTGGGACTACGCCGCTGCTGCGTCGAGGGCCCGGTCTTCGACGCGGCCTGCCTGGAGCGGTGAACGGCGAAGGTCGTCCGGTCGGCGCGCTTGGCGACTATGAACAAGTCAATCACGGTCAGTCACAATCGCTTCCCGCCTCGGAATAGAGAGTAGGACGAGCCACTCCAGCAGGTTAATAACGAAGCTCCTCGGTTAGGAGCGGTCGGCTCTGTCCATCCTTCCACAACAAGAGATAGGATAAAATGAGTCAACTCTGCGTTTCGCGGGGCCGGTCGCTCTACCTTCAAGCCGACGCTGGAGGTTGGAAGACCGCCGTGTCCTCTCCGCCACCCTAGTCGGCGGCACCCTCTTCATCACCCAGTCGAACCAGAACGACACGGCGGTCGTCACCCAGGCGCCCGATCGTGCTGACCGCCGGTCTGAGGGGTGGCTTGATCTCCCTTTCCAACATCAAGGTGCAGGAGACGATCGGCGGCGTCGCGCAGTCCGTCAAGACGTTCTTCGCCCCGTCCGTGAATCGGATCGTCTACAACGGCCTCGGCGGCGACGACCGCTTCGACAACCAGACCTCGGTGCCGTGCACGGCCTTCGGCGGGGCCGGCAACGACTACCTGGCCGGCGGCCACAGCGCCGACTACCTCGACGGCGGCACCGGTAACGACGAGATCCACGCCCGCGAGGGGGACGACGTCCTGCTGGGCGGCTCCGGCAACGACCTGATGCGCGGCGGGCAGGGCAACGACCGCATGTACGGCGGCACCGGCAAGGATGACATGTTCGGGGCTTTGGGCAACGACTACCTCGACGGCGGCCGCGACGGCTCGGCCGACATCCTGCGCGGCGGTGACGGGGCCGACACCTTCGTCGCGGAGCGCGTCCGCATCCTCTTCTTCACCTTCAACCGCGACAACCCGCAGGACTTCAGCGCGGCCCAGGGCGATCGAATCATCTAAGCCTCCAAGGGGCCACCCGAGTCCGGGTCAAGCAGGGTGCCGGCGGATCGCCGCCGGCACCCTGCCACCCACGCGCCAGGTCGATTTTCCCTGGTTCGACCTCCGCCGCGCCGGTAGACTCCATCTAGCTGCCTGACTTGCCTTCCCCAGACAGGCCCACGAGGGCAGGGGGACCATGCTGGTATCCACGAACCTGGCCTGACCCGCCGCGAATGGCTGCGCTCGGCGGGCTGTCCGCGTTCGGACTCACGTTCCCGCGGTGGCTTGCCTCCCGCGCGCGAGCGAGGGCAGGGCCAAGGCGTGCATCGTCCTCTTCCACCTCGGCGGGCCGCCGCAGCACGAGACCTGGGACCCCAAGCCGGACGCCCCGGCCGAGATTCGCGGCGAGTTCAATCCCATCGCCACCAACGTCCCCGGAATCCACGTCGGCGAGTTGATGCCGAAGACGGCCCGCCTGCTCGACCGCGTCTGCGTCCTGCGTGCCCTCTCGACGAACGACAACGCCCACTCGTCGAGCGGCTACTGGATGCTGACCGGCGTCCCCCACGCGCCGATGAACAGCGAGAACGCCAAGCCCGGCGCTCCCAACGACTGGCCCTGCACGGCCGCGCTGGTGCAGCGCCTGCGGCCGGGCCGCAACGGCCTGCCGGCGTCGATCGCCTTGCCGGAGCACATCTGGAACGACGGCGGACTGACCTGGCCCGGCCAGGACGGCGGCTTCCTCGGCCGCACCGCCAACCCGTGGCTGATCCACTGCCAGCCGCACGAGCCCGGCTTCCGCATCACCGGGCTGGGGCTTCCCGAGGACGTACCGCCGGACCGGTTGTCGCGCCGCCTCTCGCTCCTGGACAAGGTCAACCTCGCCCTGGACAACCTCGACCGCAGTGTGTTGCCCGTCCACGACGCGCGGGCCAGGCAGGCCGTGGACCTGCTCCGCACCGGCCAGGCCCGCCAGGCGTTTGAACTCGACCGCGAGCCGGCCTCCCTCCGCGAGCGCTATGGCAGGACGCGCTGGGGCCAGGGCCTGTTGCTGGCCCGCCGCCTCGTCGAGGCGGGGGTGTCGCTCGTCCAGGTCAACTGGACGCGCATGAAGGAGGAGATGGGCGGCAGCCCCGCCTGGGACACCCACGCGAAGAACGCCCACAACCTCAAGACGCGCCTGATGCCGATCATGGACCAGGCCTATTCCGCGCTGCTCGAAGACCTCGAGGCGCGCGGCCTGCTCGACTCGACGCTCGTCGTCTGGATGGGTGAGTTCGGCCGCACGCCCAAGATCAATCCCAACGGCGGCCGCGACCATTGGGGGGCGGTGTTCAGCGGCGCGCTGGCCGGCGGCGGGGTGCGCGGTGGGCAGGTCATCGGCCAGTCCGACCGGATCGGTGCCTACCCGCGCGACGGTCGCTTGTTGCCGCAGGACTTGCAAGCGACCATCTTCCACTGCCTCGGCCTCGACCCCCACACCGAGGTCACCGACACGCAGGGCCGGCCCGTCGCCATCACGCGCGGCCAGGTGATCCGTCAGGCGCTCTGACGCCCCGACGTCTGAAGCCCGCGCACGTGCTTGCACGGCTCCGCCCGCCTTTCGCCGCGGTAAACCGCGTCGGCGCAGGTGCAGTGCCAGCGCAGCCGCCCGTTCTCCTCCCGCTCCAGCGCGACCTGGTAGACCTCCCGGCCGCCCATCACGTCCCACAGGACGAGACAGCCTGCCGCGAACCGGTGTGGGTTCTCGTAGGTCACGCGGTAACAGTACGGCGTTGACTCGCGCTTCCGCGTCGGGCCGGGGATCGAGGCGAAAGAGACGCCCCGTGGTAGTATGCGAGTCGTTCGTGTTTTCGTGGTCATGGCTGCACCCGTCCGATACCATCTGTTCACACGTATATTATACGCGCGATCAGCGACAGGAGCAGGTCGGTAGGCCGACTTTCACTGGCTGATTCTGCCGCGCAGGAACTCCTCGGCTTCCGACCAGAGGAAGCCCCGATAGGCGAGCGTGCCGTCTGGCGTGAGCACCATGTACAGCGGGATCGCTCCGATCCGCAGGCCGTCGCCGGCCTTCGCGCCTGGCCCACCGAGGGCGGCGTGAGGCCAGGCGAACTCGTACATGGCGGCCAGCCGGCCGGCGACCTCGGCGTCGGCGTCAAGGTTCAGCCCGACCATCGCGAGCTTCGCGGCTGGGAAGTCCGCCCGCGCCTTGCGGAGCGCGGCGTAGTCCTTACGGCAGGCGACGCACCAGCCAGCCCAGCCGTGCAGCAGGACGTAGCGCCCCTTGAGCGACGCCAGGTCGATCGGCTTGCCGGCGACGTCCTTCAGGTCGATCGCCGGCAGCGGCTGGCCCACCTTCGGCCCCGCCGCGATGGTCACGACAACGTTGGGCAGCGTGAGTTCCTTCCCGCTCGCCCGCTCTCCCTCCACCGCTACCACCGAGACGACCGTCTCGCCGATCGGCGTGACCAGTCAGCCGTCCGGTTTTTCGAACACCTGCGTGGTGAACCAATACTCGCCCGGCGGGACCCCGACGATGCGGAAGCGCCCCTCCGGCGTCGGCTTCACGAAGAAGCGACGGTGCGAATTTACCCCCTCTTCCCGCGACAGCAGTAGCCGCCGCCCGTCCTTCCGCAGGTCGAGGCCGTGCGGCGTCACGACGTCCGGCGTCTTCCGCGTCAGCCAGTTGAGCGAGTAGGTCAGGTCCAGCCCTTTTGGCAGGTCGCCATCGAGCTTGATCGTGCCCCGTAGTGTCGCCCCTGTTTTCCCCAGGTCGAGACGCACGCTTTCGCCCGGCTTCGGGTCGAGGGCGACGCTCTCGCTGCTCGTCAACGGCGACGGCTCCCAGGGGCCGAGGTAGGCGCTGACCGTCAGTGGCCCGGCCGGGACGTTCGCGAACGAGAACGCCCCGGCCTTGTCGGTGCGGACCTGCTGGTCGGTCCAGACGCGCGGGGCGTCAGGGTCTCGGCGTTCCAGCGGGCGAAGGAACACCGTCTGGCCAGGGACCGGCTTGCCGTCCTGCCACAGCACGCCCCGGACCGAGGCCCACGGCCTCGCCGTCACGTCTCCGACGGACTGGTCCGGTAGCCGGTCGAGCCGGGCGCTGCCCTGGGGGTGATCGACGAACAGGACGAACCTATGCGCCTGCGCCGGTAGAGTAAACACACCCGCCTTGTCGGTGACGGCGGTGAGGTTGGTGTCGCGCTCCGGGTAGGTGAAATCCTGCACGGCCGTCGCCAGCGAAACGCGCGCCTCCGCCAGCGGAGTCCCGTCGGGCCCCAGGATACGGCCGCGCACCGGCGCGGCCGGCTCCAGGGCGAAATCGACCTCCTTCGCCTTCCCCTTCACCAGCGACGGCCGGCTGAGGGCCGTCCGGTAACCGTCGGCCTCGACCAGCAGGCGGTAATCGACGTCGTCACGCTCCAGCAATGTGTGGTACACCCCCGCCTTGCCGTCGATCGGCTCCCGGCGTTCGACGACGAACGTGCCGGAGCCGAACTCGATGACGCGGTAAACGCGGAACTTGCCGACCGGCTTGCCGGTCTTCGCGTCGGTGACGCGGCCGGCGACCGCCGGCACCCGGCGCATGACCAGAGTCTGGGCGCCCTCTCCCGCGGTGAGCGGGAGGTTCATCCTCGTCTGCAACCCCTTGGCGAACACCCAGAACACGACCGCGTCGGCCGGGGCCCAGTCCCACACGTACACGCCGTCGGCGTTGGTGTTGTGCGGGATGCCCGTACTCCCCCACGGTCGGATCGCCTCACTCCCGCGCCACTTCGTGGCGGTGAAGCTCGCCTGCACCGGCTTGCCAGCCTCATCGACGACCTTGACGCGCAGCGCCTTGCCGGGGCCGAGGCGGAAGTCCTCGGTGAGCCGCCCGGCTTTCAAGTCAACCTCCCGCCGCTGGGGCATGTAGCCTCGGGCAATCACCGTGACCGGGTGCCGCCCCGGCTTCAGCGTCGGCAAGGAGTAATTCCCCTGCTTGTCGGTTCGGACCTCCTGGCGACCATGCCCGTAGTAGGCGTTGTCGTCGAAGACGACCAGGGCTCCCGCGACCGGCTTGCCCGCCGCGTCGGTGACGCTGCCCGCGACGCGGCCCCCGGCCGCAAGGCGCACGACGGCTTCGCCGGCGCGGAGCTGGGCCGTGGTCACTCCCTGCTCTTGCTGTAGCCCCCCGTCCCTGGTGTCCGAGACGTATTCGGGGTGCGCGATCCGCAGCGAAAAACTCGACGCCGGCACCGGGACGTTCTCCAGCTTCCAACGGCCGTCCTTGTCGGTCACCGCGGCGCCCGCGCCGTAGGCCAGCGTTGTGTGGTACGCTACGCCGTCGGGCAGCTTCTTCGCGCCATCGACTTCGCACTGGGCCTCGACTCGAGCGCCGGCGACCCCACGGCCCTTCTCATCGACGACGCGCCCGCCCACCGTCGTGGCCTTGTTCAACTGGAAGGTGAACGATTTGGGCAGGCCCCTCCCCTGATCGTGCGTGCCCTTTTCCCACCCGCGGAACAGGCCGGCGTGGCCGGGCTTTGACACCCAGATCCGCATAAGGTCCACCTCGTTCGGCCGGCGAACCATCGCCACGCCGTCCGCGTCAGTCGTATAGTTGCGGTTGCCGCCGTTATTCCCCGCCCAGATCGAGGCGTATACGCTCGCCCCGGCGACCGGACATCGTTCCTCATCCACGACGCGGAAGCGCATCTCCGCCCCGGCCGGCCTCGGGGGCGCCGCGCCGAGCAGGAGGGTCGTCAGCACGCCAGCAACCGCCGTGTTCATGGCCCGACCCCTTCGTCACATGGTTGAACCTGTCACTCCGGCGTGGGCGCGACGCCGAGCAACTCCCCCCACTTGTCCTGATCGACGCGGACCTCGCGCATGTAACCGGGCTTGTCGAGGTGCGTCACGATGCAGAGGTAGATCCGCTGCCGGCCGAGGTGCGTGGTGCCGGCACACACCATCCAGGGGGTCTTGCGGCCGCGCTCCTCGGGGATGCGCACCGACTTTTGCACGAATTCGAGGAAGCGCCCCTCGCTGGGGAAGCGCGGCCAGACGAGCACGCGCGGCGTGTCGTTCAGGTAGACTGCCCCGAGGCCGGGGCGGATCCAGTCGAGGAGGCTTTCGGCCATCTCGGGGAGCAGGTCGCCTACGTAACTCGACGCCGGGGCCATGACCACCAGGCGGAGCCGGCCGAAGAAGCCGCGCACCGTCGCCTGGTTCTTACCGGGCTCGTTCATGGCGTCGCCGATCTCCTCGAGATCGACCTCCACGTGCTCGGTCGCCCGCCGGGTGCGCTTCTGCTTCCGGGATACCGCCTTGCGGAACCGCCGGGTAATCGACCGCACGCCCAGCGCCCCCGTGACGGTGATGCCGAGCAGCACCAGCAGCCAGCCGCCGTCTTCCAGGAACTCCTGAATGACCGGCGGCAGGTGCTGCGTGTAAGGCTTGGCGGCCTCGTCGATCGGATCGACCAGGGGCCCGGTCCACTCGTGGAACGTGTCGAGGACCTCGTGCTCCCACTTGGTGAATTCGGTCCCCGCCAGCGGGTTGTGCCCGCTCAGGATGTCCTTCAGTTCGGCCTTCTTCGCCCCTTCGGTGGTCATCCCGGCCGGCCCTTCCGGCGGTTGGGGCGCCGGCTGGGCGGCCTCGGGCGCCTTCCGGGCCACCTGCCGCCTCTGCGTCGGCCGCGTTTGCCTCCGTTGCGCGTGCTCGTTCGGGATCGGCGTCGTGGGCTGCGTCTCCCCCGGTGGTTGGTCGTGGGATTTGAAGACCCCGAGGATGTTAGTCAGCGCGTAGGCCAGGACCGTCGCCACGACGATCGTCAACACCCACTGGAACAGGAGGATCACGACGACAATGCGCCAGGTCTCCCGCAGCATGAGCATGTACAGGACGCCGGTGAGGCAGACCGCGATGACGAGCGGGATGTAGCGAAGGACGGGGATGAGGCCCAGCACCTGCCACTTGAGGGCCATCGGCTCCTGGAGCCACTCGAAGTAGCCGTACCCCGGCGGCAGCACCAGGTGCGTCATGTCGCGCGTCCCGAGCATCAGGAAGTAGCCGAGCCCGTCGAACGTGAAATACCCGGCCGCCGCCCCGACGGCGGAAACGATCAGGCCCTTGCGGAACGAAGGCGAGTCCGTCCCGGTGGTGTTGCAGGCGACCTGGATGAAGTAGGCCGCGACGAACGCGAGCATCGGCAGCAGCACCCAGATCGGCAGCGCGGCGAACGAAGACGATCCGGGCATGGCGGCACTCTTGGGTCGCAAGGAGCTAGGGCGGGGCTACGCGGGTCTGTGTCTGATCCTATAACTGCAACAGAGCCGTGCAAGGTGCCACCATGCCCCAAAACGACAGCATCCCGTACTACATCCTCGCCGTCGGCCTGGTGTTGGCCCTGCTGGCGTGGCTGTGGCTTCTGGTCCGCGCGTTCCGAACCCACAAGGGCTGGGGCTGGGGGCTGCTGGTCTTCCCGCCCACGGTGCTGCCGTTCGTGCTGTTCCGGACCAGGCCGGCGCGCGGGCCGTTGGGGTTGATGCTCGTCGCTGCCGTCGTCGTCGCCACCGCCATGGTCTACCCGCAGATCCAGCAGCGGTTCGCCACGTTCGGCGAGCGCGAGAGGGTCGTGCAGAAAGGTGAGAATCCCGGACTACACATCACCCTCACCGGCTGGGACAAGGACGACTACTCATTGCTGGCCAAAAGGCCCGACGCCGTCGTCGTTCAGATGGCCAACCCGGACGTCACCGACGAGACACTCCACTTTCTAGAAGGTATGACGATCCTCAAGGAACTCGATCTCAACGACACCAGCATCACCGACGAGGGGCTGGCGACCCTGGCCCGGCTGCCGGCGATTGAGTGGCTGCGGCTGGCCAACACCGGTATCACGGACGAGGGGTTCCGCAAGCACCTCCTGGGCAAGGAGTCGCTCCTAAGACTCGACATGACCGGGACGAAACAGGTCACCTCCAAGACGCTGCGGCAGTGGAAGGCCGCCCGCGAGGGGAGGAAGGTCGTTAACTGAGGAGTCACCCGATGCCGCTGGAGCTAGTCGAGGACGCCCTGGGCGACCCGCGCAACGCCACCTTCCTCGCCGTCGCCTCGGACCTGGCGTACATGAACTCCGAGCAAGGCGTCTCCGCCTTCAAGGAGCAGCTCGGCCTGGACGCCACCCTGACCAGCATCGGCAACACGCAGGTCTGGGTCGGGTCGAACGCCGATCACATCGTCGTCGCCTTCCGCGGCACCGAGGCGCCGACCAGCATCGAGGGTCTGAAGGACTGGTTCCTCAGTGACGCCATGAACCTGCTGGTGCTGCCGGAAGGCCGCCTCGGCACCGACTTCGCCGCAGCCGGCGTCAAGGCCCGGTTCCACCTCGGGTTCCTCAACGCCCTGGCCGACATCTGGGAGCCGGTGCTGGCCGCCGTCGAGGCGGAGGTGAAGAAGGCCGAGCGGCCGCTGTGGGTCACCGGGCACAGCCTCGGCGGCGCCCTGGCCATGCTCGCGGCGTGGATGTTCAAGCGCCGCTTCCTCAACGTCCACCAGATCTACACGTACGGGGCCCCAATGATCGGCAACGCCGCCGCCTCGGAGGCGTTCGACAAGGCGTTCCCGGACAGGGTCTACCGCTACGTCAACTGCACCGACCCGGTCCCGAAGCTGCCGTCGATGAGCCTCGTCGCCAACGACTACGGCCACTGCCTCAAGGAGATCGCCCTGGGCGAGGCGGGGGGGGCGCTCGACCTGGCCCAGGCGTTCGCCGGCAAGGCGGTCGAGGGCGTGCTCAGCGCCTCCCTGCTGACCGAGATCTGGGCGAGCATCCAGTCGCGGGTGGCGGCACACGGGCTGGACAACTACCGCAAGCTGATCGAGGCGGTGCTCCGGCAGAAGGGGTAGCGCCGGCCCCAACCCGGCCTCCTGCGAGGTTTTTCCGGCGTGTGGCTCGGGCGTGTGCTACGTTTTCCTGTCCAGACGCGATTCCCGATCTGCCTGCGCCGTCGTCCGGCCCATGGCACTTCTCCCCGGAGGAGACCGTGCGAAAGCTCCTGGTGGCCAGCCAGAAAGGCGGAGTGGGCAAGACCACGACGTCGATCAACCTCGCGGCGGCGACGGCGATGGCCGGCGCCCGGGTGTTGCTCCTCGACGCCGACCCGCTGTCGAGCATCTCGGCCTCGCTCAACCTGACCCAGCACCCGCAGCGCCAGCCGCTCCGCCAGGCCGGCATCGACCTGCCCGGCGTGCTGGTCAGCAACGTCATCCCGGGCCTGGACGTCCTCAGCCCCTACGACGACGGCGGGTGCAGCGATGAGGACCTTGACCAGCTCCTCGCCCTGCTCGGCACGTCGGCGTTTCAGGAGTGCTATGCCGCCCTGGTCGTGGACACCCCGCCGTTCCTCGGCGCCAACCCCGCCCAGCTCCTCTCGACCTGCGAGGAGTTCGTCCTGGTCATGCGGGCCGAGCCAATGGCCTACCGCACGCTGCCGGCGTTCCTGGAGTTGGTGCAGCGGTCGCGCGCCGGGCTGCCGGTGCAGATGCGCGGCCTGCTGCTGACCCTGCCCGACGGCGAGGCGCCCGGCGGGCGGTGGGAGCGCGAGCTGCGCGGCCGGTTCGGCTCGCGCATCCTGCCCCACGTCGTGCCGTTCGACGAGTCGGTCGGCCAGGCGATGCTCTCCGCCCAGATCGTCAGTCACTCCCACCGCGAGTCGCCGGTGGCGGCGGCCTACCACGGGCTGGTCGAGCACCTGGCCCTGGCCGCCGACGCCCGCGACACAATCGAGCGCACCAGCGCCGCCTCGGCACTCCTGCTGGCGTCGGCCTCGCTGAAGACCAGCGCGGTCGCCCGCAAGCCCGTCGAGCGGGCCCCGGCCAAGCCGGCCTCGCCGGCGGCCGCCCTGAGCGGTCCCGAGAGGGCAGCGGCCCCGGCCAGGTCGCCGACCTCGCAGACCAAGCCGGTGGAGGCGCCGAAGGCGCCGCCGTTCCCGGCGGTCAACGACGTCCCCGCCCCGATCCGCCGGCGGGGCAAGACGCCGGCCCACAAGGTGCCCGTGGTGGCGTCCCCCGCTGCGGCGCTGCCGCCGTCGCCCGCACCGCGGCCGGCCCCGCCCCTGGCCCCCTCCCGGCAGCGAGGCGTCAAGGTGCCGGGCGGCATGGGGGCAGTCTGGTTCTTCCTCGCCATCCTCGGTGGCGTGGGCCTCAGCCGCATTCAGCTGCCGGAGTGGGCCATCTCCGGCATCGTCGGCCTCGCCGTCGGCGTGGTCGTGGTGCTGGTGATGCGGAACCTGTCCGCGCCGGCCGAGGAGTCAGCGCCGCAGCCCGCCCCGGAGCCAAACGCTCCCCCTCCGTCGGAACGCCGGGTCAACGGCGCGCGTCGGGTGAAGGTCGGTTCCGGGAGGGACGTCAACGGCAACTGAACGGCGCTAGCCCCCGACGGCCAACGGCGGGGGCGAGGCGAGTAGCTTGGGGTGAAACAGCCCCAGCCGGGTGCGGCGGAGGAGGAAGTCCTCGGGCCGGCAGGCCATCTCCTGATCGCGGTGGTAGACGAACTCCGCGAGGACGTCCGGCTCGCCCTCGACGACAGGCCGGCCAAGCGCCGGGTCGCGCGCCAGGATGTCGAGGACCGCGCTAACGCACCTCCCGTAGCGCCGCACCAAGTGCCGGCCAGACGCTTCGCTCAGTAATCCCAGCTGACTCAGACGAACGATCCGCTCTTGGGCAGCGGCCATCTCCGTCTCTTGAAAGGCGCCAGCGAGTCGAAAGGCGCGGGTCCTGCAAACCCCGCGCCGTCCGAGCCGACGCATCACCCGATCGGTGACCTTCTCGGCCATGTGGCGGTATGTGGTGTACTTGCCGCCAACCACGGTCAGCAGGCCGGAGCCGCCCTCGACAAGTCGCCACTCCCGCGACCGTGCCGACGGCTCGCCGGGCCGCGTCCGGGCCAGTGGCCGGACGCCGACGAAGTGGCCGAGCAGGTCGCTCCGTTGCAGGCCCGGTCGGAAGTGGTGGTTGTAGCCCTCGAGAAGGTACGCAATATCCTCCTCGGTCACCGCCAGGGCGTCCGGCGGGCCGGGGCAGTCGGTGTCGGTGGTGCCCAGCAGCGTCTTGCCCAGCCAGGGCAGCACGAAGAAGACCCGCCCGTCGCGGGGGTGAAGCAGCAGGAACGCCGACCCGTGCCTCTGGGCGGGGACCACCAGGTGGACCCCCTTCGTCGGCGCCAGCAGCGGCTCACCCCCCTCACCGGCCAGGGCGCGAACCCGATCGGACCAGGGCCCCGTCGCGTTGATCACCACCTTCCCGGGGATCGTCAGCTCGCGGTTCGTTAGGTGATCTACGGCGGACACCGTCCCCCCGACGATGCGAACCGCCTCGACGTAGTTGCAAACGGCGGCCCCGTGGGCGGACGCCGTCCGGAGCACCTCGATGCACAGCCGGGCGTCGTCCATCTGGGCGTCGGCGTACTCCGCCCCGCCGGTGAGGGCTTCCGGCCTCAGTGTCGGGAAGTGCGACCGCATCCATTCACGGCTGTGGCCACGGCTCCACTGGAGGCTTCCCCGGCCCGCGAGCAAGTCGTAGAGCAGCAGGCCGAGCCGGTACTTCCACGACGGCATCCGGGAGTCGGCGTAGAACGGGATGACGAACTTCAGCGGCCAGACGAGGTGCGGGGCGTTGTGTAGCAATCTCCGGCGCTCGTGCAGCGCCTCGTAGACGAGGCCGAGCTGCCCCTGTTCGAGATACCGGATGCCGCCGTGAACCAGCTTCGACGAGATGCTACTGGTTCCGGAGGCGAAATCTCCCTTATCGATCAGGCCGACGCGCAATCCCCGCAGGGTGGCGTCGAGTGCGACGCCGGCCCCGGTAATGCCGCCGCCGAGGACGACCAGGTCGAACGTCCCGCGGTGTAGTGCGTCAGGGTCCCGTTTCATCAACGTTTCTTCAGCCGCCTCGCCAGCGCGTCGATCCGCCCCTTGCACTCGTTGCGCGCCTCGGCGAATCCCTTCACCGTCACCCCGCCGGCCCGCAGGTAGTTCAGCACGACCGCCTCGGCGTCGGCCAGCTCGGCGCAGGCATCGGGCACCTCCGAGGCGACCTCCAGCGGAATGGTCGTCACGCCGTTACGGTCGCCGTGAATCAGGTCGCCGGGGTGGACTGTCACGCCGCCGACGTGCACGGGGATGTTGACCGACGGGAAGTGACAGTACCCGTGGGCGCAGATGGTGCCACCGGTGAAGCAGGGGAAGTCGAGCGCCTCGACCTGGTCGAGGTCGCGGCCGGCGCCCGACGTGATCAGCCCCGCCGCGCCGAACGCCTTGTAGGTCGTACACATCACCTCGCCGAACGTCGCGGCGGCCGGAGGATTGTCCACGTCCTGGAAGACGACGACCGCCGGGCCGGGCAACTCGGCGAACGAGGCGACCTGCTGGTCGAGCCCGGCGTAGGCGTTGCCGGCCTTCGGCGGCGAGGCGCTGCGGAACGTCGCGGTACTGGCGTAGCCGACCATTGGCGGCAGCTTGGGGTAGCAGGCGACGATCCGCCCGTCCATGTAGCCCGCCGTGCGCGGGTAAAGGTCGTACAACTCGACGACGTTGCAGATCGTCGGCGTGTCGTACTTGCGGAGCTTCTCCAGCACCGACGGCGCGACAGGCGGCATGGTGGGTTCCTCGTTCGGGGGCGACCTGGTTAGAATAAGATAGACAGGCGGCTCGGAGGAGTACATGAATCTGGTCTTCGGCACCCTCTGGCTGGCGGCCGCGGTGGGGATCTTCGGCTACGGGTTCGTGACCGGCCAGTGGCCGTTCCTGATCCGCGGCCTGAACATCTCCGCCGGCTGGCTGTGCCTGCTACTGGCCGTGTACAACTTCGCCCGCTTCTACGCCGCCCGCGCCAACCGGGCCGAGCAGGAATCCCTGCGTGTCCTCCACGAGGCGCGACTGCGCCAGGCCCGGCACCGCGAGCGGCCGGCCGAGTACGACCCCAACTTTGACTTCTCCGACAAGCCCGCGCCGCCGCCGAATGGTTGACCTGCTACAAAGGAAAATGCCTTGGCGGCG
This sequence comes from Gemmataceae bacterium, assembly GCA_046350195.1. Classification (GTDB taxonomy): domain Bacteria; phylum Planctomycetota; class Planctomycetia; order Gemmatales; family Gemmataceae; genus CALDUY01. Next base: position 43,762 of record JAXMAW010000023.1, on the reverse strand, counting down.
GATTCCCCCCTTGATTTTAGACGAGTTGTCTGAGATAGTAATGTACCTACCCGCCTCGACGCCCACCTGTCCGTCCTCCCACCGTCCCAACGCCCTCATTGAGCGTGTCCGCATGCACCACCGAAGCTGGCCAACCCTCCTCGGCATTCTCGCGCTCTCGTTGGCCCTGACCGGCTGCGAGCACGACGAGGTCCAGACCTACACGGTGCCGCGCGCCGGAGACGACGTCGGCACCGGCAACACGAAGCTGCTGGTCGCCATCGTGCCGGCCGGCGACGACACCTGGTTCTTCAAGCTCGTCGGCCGGGCCGACATCGTCGAGATGGTCGAGGGGTCGTTCCACAAGCTCGTCGATTCCCTGAAGTTCGACGGCAAGGCGCTGACCTGGGCGGTCCCGGAGAAGTGGAAGGAAGACCGGGAGAACCCCAACCGCGTCGCCACGCTGCGGCCCGAGGGCGTTGGTCGGCCGGAGATCGCCGTGACGAAGCTCGGCGGCGAGCAGGCGCTGAAGCCGAACCTCGACCGCTGGCGGCGCATCGACCTCGGCCTGGGGCCGATCACCCCGCGAGCCATGGCCAAGGTCGCTCGCGACAAGAAGGTCGGCGGCCTGAAAGTCACGCTCGTCGAGATGCGCGGCCCCGGCGTCGAGGCCAGGGCCAGTGCCCCCAAGATGCCGCCGGTGGCCGCCAAGGCCGACCCGGGCGGGCCGATTCAGTACAAGACGCCCGAGGGCTGGACGGAGGGCGGCGGCAACCAGTTCGCGGCGGCCAGCTTCACCGTTACCAAACGGGGGAAATCGGCGCGCGTCCTGGTCACGCCGCTGGGCGGCGCAATGCCCGGTGGGCTGCTGGCCAACGTCAACCGCTGGCGCAGTGAGGTCGAGTTGCCGCCCCTGAGTGAGGCCGAGCTGAAGCGGGCCGACGTCCGGGACGTCCGCGTGGGCAACCACGCCGCGAAACTGATGGACCTCGTGGGGAAGGTGGACCGCTCCCTGGTCGTCTGGCTGGAGGCCGACGGCAAGACCTGGTTCTTCAAGATGCGCGGGCCGCGCGACGTCGTCGATAACGAGAAGGACAAGTTCGAGGCGTTCATACAGTCCGTGTCGTTCCGCTAACCGCCGGAGAGCCTCCGATGAGTAATACCTCCGTACAGACGGCCCCCTCGCCGGCCGCCGGGCGGGACGACGCCAAGCCCGTCGCCGGGACCGCGCGCTGGCCCGGGGTCGTGAGCTTTCTGAAGCCGCTGGCGTCGCTTCGCCTGACCGTCGTGCTGTTCGTGCTGTCGCTCTTGCTGGTGTTCTTCGGCACCATGGCGCAGATCGACAACGGCATCGGCACCGTCATGAAGGAGTACTTCCGCTGGTGGTGGGTCTGGGTGCCGTGGAGACTGCTGGTCCAATTCGGCCAGGTGTTCTTCGGCGTGCCCCAGGCGTGGAACGTCTCCGGCGCCTTCCCCTTCCCCGGCGGTTGGACGCTCGGCACCCTGCTGCTGATCAACCTGATCGCGGCCCACCCTCGTCCGGTTCAAGGTCACCTGGAAGCGGTCTGGCATCCTCCTGACGCACGCCGGCCTGATCGTGCTGATGCTCGGCGAACTGGGCACCGGCCTGTTCGCCGTCGAGGCCCGCATGGCGATCGCCGAGGGCGAGACGGTCGCCTTCACCGACGTCAGCGACAAGGTCGAGCTGGCGCTGAGCACGCCGAACGCCAGGGACGACTCGCAGGAGGACGTCGTCGTCCTCCCCGACCGGTTGGTGCGGAAGGTCGGGACGCGCATCTCGAATGACCAACTCCCGGTGGACGTCGAGGTCGTCGAGTTCTCGCGCAACTCGTCGCTGATCGACGTCACCCCGCACCAGAAAGGGGTGGTGCCCAACAGGCGCAAGGCCCTCGACGGCCGCGAGTACGGCGTGACGCCGCAGGGCGAGGGTTCCGGCGTGGACGCCGAGGCCCGCTCCGACATGGCCTGCGCGAGGGTGGCCTTCTACAAGAAGGGCACCGACGAGAAGCTGAAGGAGCTGTTCCTCTCGTTCTGGTACTACCCCAACGCGGTCAACCGCCTGCTCCACTTCCCGCCCCAGACGCTGACGGTCGGCGACAAGACCTACGAGGTCGAGCTGCGGCCGAGGCGCGAGTACAAGGACTACACGATCAAACTGAGGCAGTTCACCCACGAGAAGTTTCAGGGCACCTCGACGGCCAAGAACTTCCAAAGCCTGATCGACTTCACCGGCCCCGACGGCCAGCGCCGCGAGGTGAAGATCTACATGAACAACCCGATGCGCTACGCCGGTGAGACGTTCTACCAGTCGGGCTACTTCCCCGACAACACCGGCACGATCCTGCAAGTCGTCCGCAACCCCGCCTGGCTGATGCCGTACCTGTCCTGCACCATGGTGACGCTCGGCCTGCTGATCCACTTCGGCATGAACCTGATCTCCTTCCTCCAGCGGAGGGCCGTGTCGTGACCAAGACCTCCCGCACCTTCGCCTGGGTGTTCGTCACCCTGACCGGCATCGGCGTCGCCGTGTACCTGATGCTCGGCCTGGCCGGCGAGGCGCACGGCAGCAAGTTCGATCTCGACGCCTTCGGCCGGCTGCCGGTGCTCGACCACGGCCGGGTCAAGCCGGTGGACACGCTGGCCCGCGTCAGCCTCATGGTCATCAGCGGCAAGCAGGACTACGAGGACGAGAAGGAAGTCGTCCAGCCGGCGATCCGCTGGCTGCTCGACGTGATGACGGCCGCCAACAAGCAATCTCAGACCCCCGAGGCCCCCATCCCCGGCGAGTCGAAGTCGGTCAAGGCGTACCAGATCGACGACCCCGCGCTGCGCAAGCTGCTCGGCATGGAGGACGCCAGGGGCGAGGTGTTCTCGTTCGAGGAGATTTACAAACTCGCCGGCCCGGACAAGCTCAAGGAGTTGTTCCGCCAGGCGGCCCAACTGCCGCACCCCGACTCGGGTGGGATGAGCGAGCGCGACCAGGCGCTGTCGGACCTGGCGTCGCAGATGCGAGCCCACATCCAGTTCTCGCTGTACGAGACGCCGCACCGCGTCTTCCGCATTGACAACGAGGAGGTGCTGTCCATCCTCGGCCTGAAGCCGCGCAAGGGCTTCCGCTACGGCTTCGGTGAGTTCCTCCCCAAGCTCGGCAACCTGGAGCGCGAGGCCCGACGGGCACAGAAGCTGCTGGCCGCCAAGGACCGCTCGGCCTCGGTCTACGACCACAAGGCCTACGAGACGTTCAAGCACGTCGAGCTGTACGTCGGCCTGGCCCGCGGCACGGCCGACACGCTGCACCTGGTCGGCCCGGCGTTCCAGGGGGACGACTGGAAGGTTCTGCCCGACGCCCGCGAGGCCCTCCAGAACGCCAACCGCAAGGACCAAAACGAGCTGTCCCGCCACACGCCGGCCATCGCCTTCGAGGCCATGTTGTTCACCTACGCCCGGGACGAGCCGAAGGAGTTCAACCAGGTCGTCGAGCGCTACCACAAGCTGCTCAACGAGGTGGTGCCGACCGAGGTCGCGACCGCCTCGACCGAGACGAGCTTCAACGCCTTCGCGCCGTTCTACCGCTGCTCCGTGCTGTACGTCATTGCCTTCGTGGTGGCGTGCGTCTCGTGGCTGTGGCCGGACGTCGTCATCAACCGGTTCGCCTTCTGGCTCATGGTGCTGACCCTGGCCATCCACACCTGGGCGCTGGGCGAGCGGATGTGGATCCAGGGCCGGCCACCGGTGACTAACCTCTACTCGTCGGCGGTGTTCATCGGCTGGGCCTGCGTGGTGGTCTGCGTCTTCCTGGAGTGGCGCTTCCGCAACGCCCTGGCGGCTGCCGTCGCCGGGCTGACCGGCTTCGCCACGCTACTGATCGCCCACTACCTGGGCGGCTCCGGCGACACGATGGAAATGATGCAGGCCGTCCTCGACACCAACTTCTGGCTCGCCACCCACGTCACGACCGTCACGATCGGCTACTCGGCCACGTTCGTCGCCGGGCTGTTCGGCACCCTGTTCCTTTGGATGATGCTCGTCACGAGCGTCATGAACTCGCTCCGATCCCAGGCCGCGGCCGGTCCCGGCAGGGTGGTGGTGTTCTTCCTGGCATCGCTTGGGGCAGGGCTGCTGGCCCTGACAATGGCCGCGGCGATCCTGTTCGGCCTTCGCTACCGCGCCACCCGCGACGCGACCATCAGCCCGACGCTCGCCACGGTCACGGGCCTCCTGATCGCCGGGGCCAGCCTGCTGATCGCGGCCTACCTGCTGGTGCGGCGGCGATCGGCCCGGCCGGACGCGCTGCCGTACGGCACCCGCTTCCTGGAGCGGTTCGCCTTCACCGACGAGTCGCGCAAGGTCGTCGCGTGGATGATCTACGGCACCGTCTGCTTCGCCACCCTGTTCAGCTTTGTCGGCACGGTGCTGGGAGGCATCTGGGCCGACCAGTCGTGGGGCCGGTTCTGGGGCTGGGACCCGAAGGAGAACGGCGCACTGCTGATCGTCATCATGAACGCCCTGATCCTGCACGCCCGCTGGGGCGGCATGATCAAGGACCGCGGCATGGCGACCCTGACGATCGTCGGCAACATGATCACCATGTGGTCGTGGTTCGGTACCAACCAGCTCGGCATCGGCCTGCACGCCTACGGCTTCAACAACGCCCTGGTGCTGCTGTGCCGGTGGTTCTGGGTCAGCCAGCTGGTGCTGCTCGGCTTCTCTGCGTTGCCGCTGACGGCGTGGCGGAGCTACGCTCCGCTGGAGATCGAGGCGGCGCCCGCCCCGGCCCCAAAGCTGAAGGGCAAGCGCGGCGGCACCAGCATCCAGCCGGCGTGACCGTCTTTCCGTCGTAGGACGGGCTGCCAGCCTGTCCCTCTCTCAGAGGACAAGCTGGCAGCTTGTCCTACGACGGAGCCGCGCCTATTATCCCCTCACATCCGCGCATCCGTCACCCGTGAGGGAGTCTCTCCATGGCCTCCGACAAGAAAATTCGCGTCGCGATCATCGGCCTGGGTTTCGGCGCCGAGTTCATCCCCATCTACCAGGCGCACCCCAACGCCGAGATGTACGCCGTCTGCCGCCGCAACAAGGGCGAGCTGGACAAGTGCGGCGACAAGTACGGCATCAAGGCCCGTTACACCGACTACGACCAGTTGCTCAAGGACCCCAACATCGACGCCGTCCACATCAACTCGCCCATCCCCGACCACGCCGCCCAGTCTCTCGCCGCGCTCAAGGCCGGCAAGCACGTCGCCTGCACCGTGCCGATGGCCACCACCATTGATGAGTGCAAGCAGATCGTCGAGCTGCAGCGGCAGGTCGGGAAGGTCTACATGATGATGGAGACAGTCGTCTACGCGCGCGAGTACCTTTTCGCCAAGGACCTGTACGAGAAGGGCGAGCTGGGTCGCATCCAGTTCCTGCGCGGCAGCCACCAGCAGGACATGGACGGCTGGCCGGACTACTGGCCGGGCCTGCCGCCGATGCACTACGCCACGCACTGCGTCAGCCCCTGCCTGGCGATCCTGTCCAGGCCGGGCAAGCCCGCCCACGCCGAGAGCGTCGTCTGCCACGGCTCCGGCCGCATCCGCGAGGAGCTGATCTCGCGCTACAACAGCCCGTTCGCGCTGGAGACGGCGACGTTCAAGATCAGGGGCAGCGACGTCGTCGCCGAGGTGACCCGCACGCTGTTCGACGTCGCCCGGCAGTACCGCGAGAGCTTCGACGTGACCGGGTCGAAGAAGTCGTTCGAGTGGCAGCAGGTCGAGAACGAGGAGCCGGTCATCCACACCAAGAACAGCCCGGAGAAGCCGCTCCGCGAGGACCAGATCCCGGTGCGGACGAAGGTGCCGGACTTCGCCCACCTGCTCCCCGAGCCGATCCGCAAGTTCACCAGGCCGCAGGCCATCCAGGACGCCGAGCACCTGTCGTTCCTCCAGGGCGGCGGGCACGGCGGCAGCCACCCGCACCTGGCCCACAACTTCCTCATGGCCTGCCTGGGCGAGCGGCCGGCGTTCCCCGACGCCCCGACCAGCGCCAACTGGACGATGGTCGGCATCTGCGCCCACCAGTCGGCGATGAAGGGCGGCGACCGCGTCGCCATCCCGTCGTTCTGACCGCCCCGGCCGGGGCTGACCGCAATGTCCACCCAACCGGATCGTGATTCTCCGAAGGCCGTTCCGCGGACGGGGCCGGTCCTGGTGCGGGGGGCGTTCAGCCTCGGCCCGCTCGTCTTCCTGCTCTGCTGCGGCCAGGTCCTGGTCGGGGTGGGAGTGTACGACCGGGCGCTGCGGCCCTGGGACCGGACGTCCTTCCAGTACATGGCGAGCGCGGGGGCGTTCTGGACGGCATTGGCCGCTGGGACTTTGCTGGGGCAGCTCTGGCGGCGGCGGTGGGTCGAGCCGACGCCGACTGGGTTCATCCTCACCGACCGGGGCAGGAGCCGGACTTTCGACGACGAGGACGTCGTCGGTGTCACCCACTCGTTCCGCGAGCGGAGCGTCCCCGACATCCGGCACCGGGTCCGGCTGGAGGTGCGGCGGAAGGCCGGTCGTGATCGCCTATCCGTACCGCAGGGCCAGGCCGACCCGCTCGCCGACCTGTGGGCGAGGGTCGTCACCGGCCTGGTGCGGCGCGTCCGCAGGCTGGGCGAGGGCGCCTCCTCGCCGGCCGACACTGGCGCCTGGACAAGGACGGGCTGCTATACCGGGGCGAAGTGTTCCCCCTGCGGAGCGTGACCAAGGTGGGGTATTACTCCGGCCGGCTGTGCCTCTGGAAGGGCGAGGACGAGCGGCCGTTCACTCGGCTACCTGGCTCCTCGAGGAACGTGCTGCCGCTGGGGAATTGCTGTGAGGCGGCCGGCGGCGAGGCCGGCCACGGACCGGCTGCCAGCCCGCTCGGCCGTGTACTGGCGGAGCGCCGCGGGTTCGACGCCCTCCTCGGTATCGCCCTGGTTTTGACCCTGACCTTCAGCTGCGGCCTGTTCCTCCCGGGCGTGGTGTCACAGTCGTGGTCGCTCTTCATCGTCGGGTCCGCCGTGGCCACGACTGTCCTCGTGCTCGCCGCCATGGCCCACCAGCTTCGCATGGGCCTGTTGCCCAAGGTCGCCTTCCACGAAATGGGCGTGGCGTGGCAGACCTCGGAGCGAGTCGAGTCGCTGCGGGACGACGAGGTCGAAACCGTGGTGTGGGTGAGCAGCAGCGCCCTGCTGCTCCAGCTCGGCCGCGCCGGGGAGAAGCCGGCGCTCAACTTCTACGCCGCCCTGGTCTACGCCTTCAGGGACCTGGCCGTCTTCCGCGACCGGATCTGCCTGCGCATCGCCCGCCGTTGGGCCGGGGGTGTGCCGCACGGCCCGGTGAGGTGGACGTCGCGGCTCCGCTTCCTGCCGGGCGGGCTGGAATACACGCCGCGCTCCCTTCTCGCCAAGACTCACCCGGTCACGGAGCCGTACCACCTGACGAGCTACCGAATCGAGAGCGGCGTCTTCCTGCTGTTCGTCGTCGGCGAGCCCGGCCCGGTGTACAAGGTCCTCGCACGGCGAGAACTTCTTCGTCGGGCTGATGCTGCTGCGCCTGATCTACGACGGCCGCGAGGTGACCCTCAGCTAGTCCGAGCTGCCCCGTCGGCACCGTGCATTAACGCCCGCAGTGCGCGGGTAGGTCGCCCGATAGCGGCCGAACAGCTCGTCGTACGCGGAGTGGTTGCCGGCAACCGGCTCGACGACGTCGGCCATTCGCACCATGCACCGCGTGGCTTCCTCGAGGCTGGAGAAACGCCCGGCGTGGACCGCCGCGATCAGGGCCGAGCCCAGCGCACAGGCCTCCGCGTCGGCGGGCAGGTGAATTGGCAGCCCGAGCACGTCGGCGTGGATCTGCATCCACAGGCGGCTGCGCGCCCCGCCGCCGCCGGCAAACAACCGCTTAACCTGGAACCCGTGGCCGGCCAGGTCCTCGAGGATGTGCCGGGTGCCGCAGGCCGTCGCCTCGTAGATGCTGCGGTAGAGGTGGCCCGGCCCGTGCGACAACGACAGGCCCCACCACGCCCCGCGCGCCTGCGGGTCCTTGATCGGGCAGCGGTTGCCCTGCCAGTAGTCCAGGCACACCAGCCCCTCAGAACCCGGAGGCACGGCGGCGGCCTCCTCATCGAGCACCTCCCACACCGCCCGGCCTTCCTTCTCGGCGCGCGTCTGCTGCTGCCCCGCGAAGTGGCGGCGATACCAGTCCAGGACCGAGCCGGTCGAGGTCTGTCCCCCTTCGAGGGTGTACAGCCCCTCGACGACCGCGTCGGGGAAGCAGCCGAGCATGCCGCTGCCCAGCACCGGATCGGCCGACATCGCCAAGTGGCAGGTGCTTGACCCGACGATCATCGCCACGTCCCCGGCCCCCGCCGCGCCGAGGCCGAGCATGCCGAGGTAGGCGTCGATTCCTCCCTGGGCCACCGGCGTCCCCTCGCGCAGGCCGAGTTCCGCCGCGGCCACGGCACTAAGGCGGCCCTCGCCTTGGCCCAGGGGGACGATGTTCGAGGGCCACTTCGCCGGCAGGTCATCGAGGCCTACCGCGCGAAGGAGGTTAGCACTCCAGCCCCCGTCGGGGCGGGCGTGGCTCCACTTGACCGTCACGTTGTTCAGCGACAGCGTCCAAGCTCCGGTCAGCCGGCGCATGAACCAATCGGTGCACTCGACCAGTCGCTCGGCCCGGGAGTAGACCGTTGGCTGGTTGCGCTTCAGCCAAAGGGCTTTCGGCAACATCCACTCCGGCGAAACGACCCCGGAGGCGTAGCGCAAGGTCGGGTCGCCCACGGCGCTGATCTCCGCCGCCTCCCGGTGGGAACGCTGGTCCATCCACAGTAAAGCGCGGTGGAGTGGGGTGCCGTCTAGCGCGCAGGGCACGACGGTGCAGGCGGTGCAGTCGAGCCCAACCCCGGCGACTGCGTCGGCCGAGGCCCCGGCGCGCGAAAGGGCCTGGGGGACGGCGGACCGAGCCGCCTGCCACCACTGATTCGGGTCCTGCTCCGCCCACCCGGGGCGCGGGTGCGTCGTGTCCAGCGGCGCGACACCGTGGCCGCGGCATGCACCGGCGTCGTCGTACAGGGCGGCACGCACACTCTGGGTGCCGATGTCGAGTCCAAGGAACAGTGGAGGCATGGCGGCACTCGGGCTCGAGGAGGGAAAGCGAGGGCGGGAGAGGGCCGCCCGTCTTGGCGCTCCCTCTCCCGCTGTATCCTCTCGAAAACGATGGCCTCGTCAACCGCCGAGGCGGAACGACTTGAAGAACTCCTCGACCTCCGCGGCGGGGATGGCCGTCAAGGGGCCGGCGGTCAGCTGGAAGATCTGGTCGGACACGAGGAACACCCGGATCCGAACGGCGCCCTTACCCGCGGCCTCGATCACGTACTCCGTTCCCGGGTGGGTTCCCAGCGTGACCTTTTTCTCCTCCTTGGCCGTCACCCCGCCAGCGGCGGCCCCGGTCAGCTGGGCCAGCGAGGCCGTGAGCACCTGCTGCGCCAGGGCCGAGGACGGAGCCTTGACCACCCTCACCTCGCAACCCGCGTCGGCGGAGCCGTACTTCGCTGCCGCCGAGGAGACGATGAGTTTCGAGCCGTCCGGCAGCGCCTGCTCCTGGTTCTGTTCGACCACGGTCTCGGGCAACCGGACCGTGTACGCCTTCGACTTGGGTGTGAAGTCCTTCCAGGCCACCTTGGCGCCGGGGGCCGGGGGCGCCCCTGGTTTTACCACCGGCAACGTCTCGGTCTTCAGCTCGCGCTTCTCCTCCTCGATCACCGGGCAGAGCTTGTCCAGGCCGTCGATCTTCTCGCCGCCGGCGATCGTGCACAGCGCCCGGAACGTCGCGGCGGGGATGCTCTCCGGGATGAAGCGCACCTTGCCGTCGGCCATGATGGCTAAGGTGCCCTTCTTGCCGCTCATCGGCGACTGGGCCGCGCCCGGCTTCTCCGGGAAGGTGGTGCAGACGAACGGGGCGATCGGCTTCGGGTCGTCCGGCTCGTCGGAGACGGTACGGACCGTCGCCCCGCCGCCGGCCAGCCACGGCGCCTTGTGGTCGCCGGGAACCATGATCAGGGCGATCGTGTTCGCCAGGCCGTCCTTGACGTCGGCTTTCTTCGTCACCCGGTCGTAGCCAAACAGGCCGACCTTCTTCTCCGTCGCCGGGTCGCCGAGGCGGTACTCAGCGGCCTCGTGGCCCAGGCCGGCGACGGCCACGAAGTGCGTCGCCCCCAACGGGACATCCGAATGGCCGGGGTAGGCCACCTGGACCGACCCGGTCCCGGGCGTCTGGTGGGACACCAGGGCCGGGACGATGCGCGTGGCCACCAAGGCGTTCTTGCCCTCGCTCCAGCCGACCTCGCGATCGATGCGCCAGTCGCGGTAGTCCTCGCCGAGGTACGGCAGAAGTTCGACGGCCCAGCTGAGGCGCTGGTCCGGGCGCCAGGGCAAGCCCCGCTCCCCGCTGGGTGGGCGTTGGAGGGCCCCCTGCGGGAACTGGCCCTTCTCCGTGAAGTAGGCCTGGAGTGCCGCCGCCAGTTCGTGAACCCGGGAGCGGGTTGTAGCCAGGTCCGACTGGGCCTTCACCCACTGCATCACTTCTTTCGCCGGGGCAAACAGCTTGTCGTACGCCTCGCTGGTAAGCGTCGTTTCCAGAGTCAGGACCAGCATGCGGTCCTCGCGGGCCAGGGTCAGCGTCCCGTCGCTCTTGTCGTCCATCGGGCTCTCGGCGCTTCCCTCCCCGCCCGCACCGGGAGGGCCCACGCCCGGAGGCGGGCCAAAGCCGCCCAATGGTGGGAGCCCCCCCCCGCCCGGGGAGGCCATCCCGCGCCCGCCCATCCCGCGCCCGCCCATCCCGCCTGGGGACAGGGGGGTCATGCCCGCCGGCCCCATCCCCCCGCCACCCATCCTGGGGGGCCCGATGCCCATTCCCCCACCGGGCCCGGCGAAGCCACCAAAGCCCTCCGCGGGGTTCGGCTGGGTGTTCCCCATGGCGATGGTCATGCCCAGCGCTTCTTTCAAGAAGGGAAGCGCGTGCGGCAGCAACGGCCGGACTTGCCGGTCCAGGCGCTCGGCGTCGCGGCGGTCGCGGAACTCGACGGCCAAGGCCACGTCGCCTTTCCTCTGGTCGAAGGCCACCAGACTGGCGCCGACCGCCTTGAGCTTCTTCAGTTCCGCGGTGGCGAGGGACATCTGGGTCTGGGCCACAACCCGTTCCAGGAAGTCCACCTCGTACTCGTTCAAGGCCTTGTTAAAGCTGGCCGTCAGCGGTGGCACGAGCGGATCCACCAGCCCGGCCACGGTGGCGACCGAGGCTGGCTCTTTGCGGCGGCTGGCCCGGTTCTCCTCCAGCTTTTCGATCCGGTCCAGGATGACCTTGATCGAGGGATCGACCGTCATCCACGACGTGGGGGTGTAAACCTCGGGCGCGGCCGGCGCGGCGGGGGCCGCCCCTCCGGGCATCATTCCCCCAGGAGGCCCCATGCCGCCGGGAGGCCCCATGCCGCCAGGAGGCCCCATGCCGCCGGCAGGGGTCATGGCAGGGGGGCCACCAGGCCCTATGCTGACACTCATCCCTTGCTTCCCCGAAGGGCGTCCGCCCTCCGGCGAGCCGGCCCCGTCCCCCGGCCCGCCAGCCCCGGGGACGCCTTCCTTCGTCAGGTACTCCGGCTTCGCGTCGTCCTCCAGGAACTTCTTCATCGGCACTGGGTCGGCGAACACGACGGTGTTGGGGTCGAAGAAGTAGACCATCATGGTCTCGCGCGGCTGGTTGAGTTTGACGAACAGGTTGCTCAGGCTGTCCATCTCGCCGGCGGCGAGGAAGACGTCGTACGACTTGCCCGACTTCCCCTTGACCGCCGGGGCCGGTGCCATCCGCAGCTGCTGCTTCAGCACGTCGGCGATCAGGGTCTTCTTCGACTGGAGGATGGTGAACAGCCAGTTGTCCTTGACGTTGATGGCGGTCACCACCCGGTTGAGGTCGTCGAGATCGACGCCCATGGTCTGGCGGAACCGCTCCGCCTTGAACCCGCCCTCGGCCTCGCTAATGGCGGCCGCCTTCAGGGCGCTGCCGAGCGTCACCGGCATTGGGAAGGCGACAACGGCCTGGGCGTCGTTGGGCAGGAGGTTGCTGACGTTGACCAGGATGGCGGCCGGTGCCGCGGGGTTGGCCTGACCCGGCCCCGCGGCGCCGGCGGCCGGGGCGGTGTCGCCGGGGGGTGTCGCCGCGATACCGGAGGCCGACGGGGGCGCGGAAGAACTCCCGCCCTTGCTGCCGCCTTCGTCCGAGCCGCCCATCAGGAACATGGCACAGACGACGATGGCGACGACCCCGGCCAGGCCGAGGCCGCCACCGATGATCAGCATGCCGGAGCCGCCAGCCTTCTTTTTCTTGGCCCCGCCTTCCTCGTCGTCGCCCCCCCTGCGGCGTGGGCCGGCTTTCGCGCCGGGCTTGGTGGTGACCTTGGAGTCCCCCTTCTTCTTCGGCGGGGCGTCGTCCTCGTCGTCGGCGGGCGGCTCCGCCACGAGGAAGCGGTACTTGCACTTCGGGCAGTCAATCTTCTTGCCGATCAACCCGGAGTCCCGGATCGGGACCATCGCGTCGCAGCTAGGGCACTGCTGCTTGAAACTCGTGCCAGAAGCCATGAATGATCTCCCGCCACTCTTGGGGTTTACCGTCCGGCGGAACGGGATGAGAGAGGTCTCGGGCCTGCCTTCGGTCATCATAGAGGACGAACGGGCCTGGGTGCAAAGGGCAAAACCCCCTGGCGCGCGATTTGTTGGCGCGAAACCAGGCCAGGCCAGGATGACGGGGCGGCCGGCGCCGGGCCTCGATATAATGGAGCGTGTCGACGGTCCCGGCACTCCCGTAACCTAGTCGGGAGGATTTCGTGGTGTCGCGTTCCCTGTCGCGCTGGCAAGCCCTCCTCCTGGGGGCCGTCGTCCTCCTGGGCGTGGTCCTGGGCGGGCTGGGGCTGTTCGTCGTCGGCTCGCGCGTCTGGCCCGGCCGCCACGACCTGCACGTCTTCGCCGCGTTCGCCGAGATCCGCGGCGTCGAGGTCGGCACCCGCGTCCGCTTGCAGGGCATCGACGCCGGCGAGGTCGTCGGCATCGCCGCCCCGCCGTCCCCGCACGACCCGGTCGTGCTGCGGCTGCGCGTCAAGCAGGAGTACCGACACCTCGTCCGCGCCACCTCGACGGTGCAGATCGTCAGCGAGGGGATGCTCGGCGGCAAGGTGGTTGAGGTTCGCCCCCCGGCGCGGAAGGCCGGTCAGGCCGACCTGGAACCGGCTTCCGAGGGCGAGATGCTGGTTGGCACCTCGATGAAGGAACTGGGCGACGTGCTCGGCGACGTCGGCGAGGCGATCGAAGGGGTGCGCAACGGGGACGGTACCATTGGCAAACTGGTCCGCGACCCGCAGGTTTACGAGGCGCTGGTCGGGCTCATCCGGGCCAGCAACGAGGCGGTCGAGAAGGGCAAGGACACGATGTCGTCGCTCCAGCGCGACGCCGACGCCCTCAAGCGGGTGCCGATCCTGGGCGGCTACATCGACGACCCGGTCGGAGTGCTGGTGCGGCCCGGCCACGAGCGGCACCGCAAGGTGTTCGCCGAGGCCGACCTGTTCGAGCCGGGCCGGTCCGTGCTCCTGGCCAAGGGCAAGGAGAAGCTCGACGACCTCGCCTCGTGGTTCGGTGATCTGAGGCAGAAAGGCTCGGAGGTCGTCGTGGTCAGCTATGCCGACCCGAAGGGCGGCGACGCCCGGGTGGCGCTGAGCGTCTCCCGCCAGCAGAGCGAGGCGGTCGCGGAGTACCTGAAGACGAGCCAGAAGATCCACAAGCTCGGCTGGTTCAGCTGGCGCAAGGTCGTCCCGTTCGGCATGGGGGGCCAGCCGGCGCCGCAGCGCGAATCGGAGCCGCTTCCGCCGGCCCGCACCGAGATCCTGGTGTTCACCCCGCAATCTTGAAAGGATGAAGGATGAAGGATGAGGGATGAATCCGGAGAAGAAGAGAGCGAGACCTCTGCTGTCTTCCTTCATCCTTCATCCTTCCTCCTTCCAAAGAACATGGCCGACGCCAGCGTGCAAACCGCGCTCGTTTACCACTTCTGCCGGTTGCGGCTGCCGACGATCCCGCTGCCTCTGGCGGCGTTCGCCCGCCGGCTGGAGGCGGCCTACCAGCGGTCGGTCGCACTGCCGCGCAAGGCCGGCCCCGCCCGCCAGGTGACCCGGGAGGCGTTCCTGGAGGGCCTGCACGCGCTGGACTTGTTCCTGAGTTGCGCCTGCCTGGAGGGGTTCGAGACGGGGTGGGAGGCGTTGTTCGCCGCGCGAGCCAGTCGCAGCGACACCCTGCTTGTGGACGCCCTTCGCGCCCGGGCGGCCCGGCTGTACCCGCGCGACCCGGAGAGGCAGGAGGAGGCGGTTACCGACTTCTGGGGCTACTTGCTCGCCGGCCAGCGGGAAAGGTCCGACCCGATCCTCGCCCGCTACGACGGCCAGCGCCCACTGGTGCCATGGCTGCTCTGCGTCTTCCAGAACAAGGAGCTGTCGAAGATGCGGCGGCAAAGGGGCGAGGTGCCGCTGGCCGAGGACGACCTGGGCGAGGCCGACCTGTACCTGCCCGAGGACTCCGACGCCCGCTGGCACGAGCAGTTCCGCGAGGCCGCCCGCGAGTGGTTCGCCGGGCTGAGCGACCAGGAAGTTTTGCTCCTGGGCCTCCGCCTTCGATACAAATTATCCCAGCGCGAGGTGGCGAAGCTGCTCGGCATCCACGAGGGCAATGTCACCCGCCGGATCGACGCGGTCAGCAAGCGGTGCCACGAGCGGATCGGCACCGCGCTCCGCGAGCTGGGTTGGACCGGCGACGACCTCTACGGCTTCATCCGCAAGGAGATGTACAGCGTCCTCCTGGAGGAGCCCCGCCTCGCCGCCGACCGCCTCGCTTCCCTGCTGGCGCAGCTAAGAAAGGATGAAGGATGAAGGAGCAAGGGTGAAAGAAGTCGGAGAATGAAAGAGGGGAGGAGTGGCCCCCTCCTGGATTCATCCTTCATCCTTCATCCTTCATCCTTCCGACTGCCATGGGCCGCACCACCGACGAAGAGCTGGAGGCCGAGCTGCCCGGCATCGTGGGCACGTCGCCCGCGATGCGGGAGGTATACCGGTTCACGCGCCTGGTCGCCCGGACGCCGGCCACCGTGCTGCTGGTCGGCGAGACGGGCACGGGCAAGGAGATGGTCGCGCGCGCGGTGCACCGGCTCAGCCCGCGTTCCGACGGGCCTTACGTACGCGTCAACTGCGGGGCGCTGCCGGAGGGGCTTTTGGAGAGCGAGCTGTTCGGCCACGTCAAGGGGGCGTTCACCGGGGCGATCGACAACAAGACCGGGCGGTTCGAGGCGGCGCACGGGGGCACGATCTTCCTCGACGAGATCAGCAGCACCAGCCCCAAGCTCCAGGTCAAGCTGCTTCGCGTCCTCCAGGAGAAGGAGTTCGAGCGGGTGGGCGAGTCCCGGACCATCCGCGTCGATACCCGCGTCGTCGCCGCCACCAACCACCACCTTCCCGAGGAGATCGAGGCCGGCCGGTTCCGCGACGACCTGTACTACCGCCTCAACGTTTGGCCGATCTACCTGCCGCCGCTGCGTGAGCGGAGGGAGGACATCCCGCAGCTGGCGAAATACTTTCTCGTACGCCACGCGGAGGAGCACCGGGTCGATCCGCCGGAGCTGACGCCGGAGATGCTGGGCGTGTTGGCCGCCTACGATTGGCCGGGCAACGTCCGCGAGCTGGAGAACTACATGGAGCGGGCCGTGGTCCACGCCACCGCCGGCCGGCCGGGGAACAAGTTGACCCCGGACCTGCTCGCCCCCCCCGGGCGGGGCGACCGGCGCTGGTTGGCCGGCAAGCCGCGGGCCGGGAACCTTCAGTCGCTGGTGCAGCAACTGGTTCGCCTCGGGGTGCAGACCCTGAACGACGACCTGTACGAGCGGGTGGTGGGAGTGGTCGAGCGCGAGCTGATCGAGCAGGTGCTCCAGCAGTGCGCCGGGGTGCAGGTGACAGCCGCTCGGCGGCTGGGGATCAACAGAAACACGCTGCACAAGAAGGTCGAGGACTACCAGCGCCAGGACGGAAAACCCCCTTCGCGGGAGGCGAAGGCCGACGAGGCGGGTTGACGGGTCGCCCGGGCGGACGGCTACCTCTTGCGCCGAAGGAAACGGTCGCCTTCGCCAGGGAAGGGCCTTCAGCGCCGTTTTTCCTGTCCTTGCTGTTGAAGCACAATAGAAATGTCCGGTCTTAGCTCGATAGAGATGTCCTCCCTGGAGGGCAGCCAGGGAGGGTAGCATGTCTATCGGGCGCAACCGACTGGATCGAGATGAGCCAGGCGAGCCGCGACGTATTGACCGTCATGAGGGCCGCCGTGCGCGGCGACCGGACCCAGGCCGAGGCCGCCGAGCCGTTGGGCCTGTCCGCCCGCCAGTCCGCCGCATCCGCCGCCGCCTCGAGGCGGGCGGTGACGGGGCCGTCGGCCACGGCCTGCGCGGCCGGCCGTCCAACCGCAAGGCCGACGGCGAGGTGCGTCGCCGCCGTGCCAGCCTACCGGGCGCTACCCCGACTTCGGCCCCACCCTGGCCGCCGAGAAGCTGGCCGAGGAGGGGCTGCACGTCGGCCGCGAGACGCTCAGGCGCTGGCTGATCGATGCGGGCCTGTGGTCGCGTCAGGGAGGCGTGAGGAGCACCGCAGCCGCCGGCCACGCCGGGCCCTTCGGCGAGCCTGGTGCAGATGGACGCCTCGATCCACGACTGGCTGGAGGGCCGCGGCGAGGAGGTGGTCCTGATCAGCATGATCGACGACGCCACCGGGGTCATCCTGGCCCGCTTCTTCAGCGCCGGCACCGTGCTGACCCACATGGAGCCTGCTGGGGCCGGCTTCCTGGGCACGGCCGCCCGGTGGCCTTGTACACCGACCGGCACAGCACCTTCGAGCCGCAGGACAAGGCCGCGCCTCGCCTGGAGGCGTCACCCAGTTCGGCCGGCGGCTTCAGGAGGCCTGGGCGTCGAGCCTGATCCGGGCGCGCGGCCCGCAGGCGAAGGGGCGGGTCGAACGCAGCTTCGGCACGGCCCAGGACCGGCGGGTCAAGGAGCCGCGCCTGGCCGGGGCGCGGACGGCCGAGCAAGCCACCGAGGTGCTGGCCTGGTGCTGCGCGCACAACTGCCGCTTCGCCAAGGAGGCGAAGGACGCCACCGACGCGGACCGGCCGCTGGGGCCGGGGCACGACCAGCGCGATCCTGTCGGTGCAGGCGACGCGGGCGGCGAGCAACGACTACGTCGCGCGCTCGGACGGCCGCCTCTACCAGCTGCTGCCGCCGGCGTGCCGGGGCTGGGGGGGGCAAGGTGGTGCTGGAGCGGCGTATCGACGGGAGCCCGCGCGCGTGCGCTTCGGGGGGCGATACCGGAAGTACGAGGCGGTCGGGCGGGGCGGGTTCGGGCTCTGCCCCCAGACCCCCGGAGTTTACCGCATCGGCGGCCGACGCCAGGGGGGAAGGCCCAGCCCCCGGTGAGGGGGCCGGGCTGGCGTACAGCCGGCCGGCGGGGCGCTCGGGTTGCACTCCTGCAGAGCCCTATCCTCCCGACGGCGGGGCGGGTGATGGCCGCCAGGCCCAAGGGCCGTCCAGCCCAGAATCACCCCTGGCGCCGGCCGTTCAAGCCGCAGAAGTGCCAACGCCCTGACACCGGACATTTCTAATGGGGCCGAAATGCGGACATTTCTATTGGGCTACGACACGGTTTTTCCTGTCCTTGCTTGAGCGCCACCGCCGCGTGCCGTAGACTACCTCCTCAGGCTTACACCTCACGGGTCCTGGCGAGGTTGTGTAGGAAGGGCCGACAGGGATCGAGGTCGGGCCGACCACTCTCAGGGAGGATGGACCTTTCGCCCTGGGCGGATGGCCAACCATGGCGTCTCGCTCTGAAATCAGCACGCCGGCCGCCCAGGCGGCCGGCCACTCACGGCCTGGATGGGACCTTTCTGGCAACGGCGCAGGGAGGCCCACCTGGGCGCTGGGCCTCCTCGCCGTCTTCTTGCTGACCGTTACCAACCCGTTGGCCTGGGGGGCCAGTGCGCCCCCACAATGGTCTCCGCCTGCGGGGTTGGCCCTGGTGTTGGTGGCCTGGTTCGGTTGGAGGTTCGCCTCCGCCACCGTGGCCGCGGCAGGGGCCTTGCTGCTGTGCCAGACCGCCATAATCGGCCCCCCATCGCAAACTTTCGCGCCGGCGATGGGCTGGACGGCGACCGACGCCGTGCTGACCTGCCTGGAAGCGGCGATCGCCTGGTGGATATATCATGACCTGGCCAGGGGCACGCTCACGCTCTCCGACCCCCGGTCGGCGATGCAGTTCGTCCTCCTCGTGCCCGGGGCCTGTTCCGGCCTGGGAGCGGCCCTCCGCCTGCTCGCGGCGAGGCTCCTGGATCTTCCCGTGACTCCGACCGGAGGGCCGGCGCGCCTGTTGGCACTGTTCTGGCTCGACCGCTCCCTGGGGGTCCTCGTCCTCGCCCCTCCGTTGCTCGTTTTGTTGACTTCCTGGCTCAAGGCGCGCGGCCTGCTGCGCCGCCAGAAAGGTGCCGGTTCAACCGCGGCCGAGGACCTGACCGCCTCCCGACTGGAAACCCCTCGCCTGGGCGACTGGCTAGAGACCCTCGGGCTCGCCGCCTGCGCCAGTCTCCTGAGCCTGCTGCTGAGCCGGCTGCACGGCGGCCGGGAACTGATGGGCTGGCAGCTGTGGGGCGTGCAGATCCTGCTCATCGTTTGGGCCAGCCTGCGGCAGGGAATGCGGGGTGGCACCCTGACGGCGGCCGCCTCGGCGGCGCTGACCCTGCTGGCACGGCGCCCCGGGGCTGTCGCCGAGGACCCGCTCTTCCAGCCGCTACTCCAGGCCCACCTCGCCGCCCAGTGCTCCGCGGGGCTGCTCGTCTCCGCCGCGTCGTCGTGGGTGAGGTTGCACGAGACGGGCTACCGCCAGGTGGTCGCCCACGTGCCGGTGGTGATCTACAGCGCTCGCTTCACCCGCGAGCACCCGCCGGCCCACCGCCCGCTGAGCGACCCCGACCAGGACCCCGCCGAGGGCCTGGCCGAGGTGACGCTCGTCTCCGCGGCGAGCGAGCGGCTCCTGGGCTACCAGGCCGATCAGCTCCTGGGGGACTTCCGCCGGTGGCTCAGCTGTGTGCACCCGGAAGACCGAATCGTGGTCCTTGCCGCCCTGGACCAACTCGCGCGGCAGTCGGAGCCGGTCACCTGCGAGTACCGGCTGGCCGAGACCGGGGGTCCTGGCCTTTGGCGGCGGCCGCGGGCTGCCGGGACTGACTCGGGGGAGGTCGTGGCCCGCCAGCCGACCCGCTGGCTGCGCGACACCCTGGGCCCTCACCGGGGGCCAGACGGGCGGCTCCTCGGCTGGGAGGGGGTCGTCACCGACATTACCGAGCAGCGCCTGCTGGCCGACGACCTGCGGCGGACGACGAGCATGTTCAACGCGCTGATCGCGAACTTGCCGACCGGCGTGTTCTTCGTCCAGGGGCCGACCGGCAACCCGATCCTGGTGAACTCCCGAGCCCGGCAGCTATTGGGAACCCGGGAGGACTTCGCCGCCGGCCTGGACTTCTTGCCGAAGGTGTACCGACTTCACCGCCCCGACGGGACGCCCTACCCCCCGGAGGAGTTGCCGGTCTACCTCGCCCTCAAGCACGGTCGGACGACGATGCGCGACGACATTGTCGTCCACCGCCCCGACGGCCGGCGCGTCCCGCTGGTGACCTGGGCCGCCCCCGTCCACCTCCGCCAGGGGCCGGCCCCCGACTGCGCCGTCTGGGTGCTCGAAGACCTGACCGCGCTGCACCAGGCCGAGGCCGCGCGCAAGGACACGGAGGGACGGCTCCGCGCCGTCCTGGAGGCCATGGCGGAAGGGCTGCTCGTCCAGGACAGCAAGGGGGCGATCGTCACCACGAACTCGGCGGCCGGGGCGTTCTTCAACCTCCACCCGGCCGAACTGATCGGGCGCTCCCTGTTCGACCTCGGCTGGCGCTTCGCCCGGGAGGACGGCACGCCGCTAGAGCAGGCCGACCACCCCGCCGAGGTGGCCTTGCGGACTGGAAGGCCGGTTCGGCACGTGGTCCTTGGTGCCCACCCGGAGGCGGACGACCTGGCCGCCCCCAACCCGAACGGGCGCAAGCGCCCCATCAGCCGGTGGCTCCTGATTAACGCGATGCCCCTGGGGCAGGGGGCCGGCGTGGTCACGACCTTCTCCGACCTCAGCGGGTACGTCCAGGCCCGGGACGCCATCCGAGCCTCGGAGGAGCGCTACCGGGAGCTGGTCGAGTGCCTCCCGCTGATGCTGATCCAGGCCGACCGCGACATGCGGTTGGTGTACGCCAACCCGGCGGTGAAGGCGATCAGCGGGTTCGACCTGGCCGAGGTCCGCGAGCCCGAGGCGTGGTCCGCCCGAATTCCTCCCGAAGACGCCCAGAGGGTCTATGAGCTGGCCCAGGCCGCCCTGGCCGGCCGCGAGGGCCGCTGCGAGATGCGCTTCCGGGCCAAGGACGGCACCGAGAAGGTCTGCCTCGCCATGGCCCAGCCGCGCTACCACGACGGCGCCCTCATCGGCACGACGACGCTGATGCTGGATATTTCCCGGCAGCGGGAGCTGGAGAAGGAGCTTGACCGCGCCCGCCGCCTGGAGCTGGTCGGCCGGCTATCCGCCGGCGTCGCCCACGACTTCAATAACTTGCTGAGCGTCGTGTTGAACCTGGCTGAGCTGGCCAGGGGACACCTCCCGAAAGACCACCCCGTCCACGTGGACCTCAAGCGCATTTCCCAGGCCGCGGAACAGGCGGCCGACCTGGCCTCTCAGCTGCTGACGTTTAGCAAGCACCGCCCAGGGCCGGCTCGGTGGCTTGACCTAACCCTCATTGTCCGCCAGACTCTGGACCTTATCCAGGCCACCCTGCCCGGTTCCGTCCGGGTGGTCGAGGAGCTGGAGCCGGGGCCGATGCCCATCCGCGCCGACGAGACCCAGGCCCAGCAGGTGCTGATGAACCTCTGCCTGAACGCCCGCGACGCGATGCCGCGAGGCGGCACGCTGCGGGTCGGGGTCGGTCGGGAGGACGGCTGGGTGCGGCTGTTCGTGGAGGACACCGGGCATGGAATGAGCGAGGAGACGCGAGGCCGTATCTTTGAGCCGTTCTTCTCGACGAAGGACGGCGGGACCGGCCTGGGGCTGGCGGTTGTTCAGCAGATCGTCGAGAGCTACGGCGGGGCCATCGAGGTCATTAGCACGCCGGGCCAGGGGTCACGCTTCACGATTCGCTGGCCGAGGGCCTGAGCAAACCAGTCGGGGGGAATGGTAATGGGGAACCGACCCTGGTCGGTTCCCCATTCCACTGTCCGCCAGGCCGACTTCGGCGCTCGCTCACTTCTTCGCCAGAGGGGGGCCCGTGAGGGCGAAGTCCAGGGTGTTACTCCCGCTTTTCACCTCCGCGGCCAGGCCGGAGGTCATTGGGTTGAAGAACTTCTCGGGGATGAGCGGCTTGCCGGTCGCGGCGGCCTGCTCGTAGTACGCCTCGCCCAACGCCTTGTTCACCACCGAAGGGTGCATGTCCACCTTCTGGGGCGCGCCGCGGAGGGTGACGGTGACCTTGTGCTTCCCGACGGGGGCGCCATCGCCGGGGTCATAGGTAAAGAGGGTGTAGCGCCCTTGCTCGTCCGTCACACCCATCCCGCTGCGGATGCCTTCCTTGTCCGGGAAGAAGATCACGTTGGCCTTCGCCAGCGGCTGTTCGTTGTACGTGATCGTCCCGGAAACCCGCCCCAGCGGGGGACGGTCCGACCGGCCACAGCCGGCCGACAATAGCCCAAACCCCGCGGCCGCCGCCAGTGCGGCCGCGGGCCAGAACCTGTTCGTCATGACCTTGCCCTCGACGGGACGGAGATGGCCTCAGAACCCGTTACCGATGACTTCGCCCCCGGAGCGGCTGCCGACGGCGTTGAACGTCCTCTGGTCGATCGAATCCATGACGAACCGTACCGAGCCATCGCCCAGGGCGACGTTGATCCCGCCGGTGTGGTAGCTGGAGAAGCCGCGGCCCATCCAGCTGGCGAACGACGAGTTGCCGCACAGATCGACCCCCAGACCGGCCGACCGCTTGCACGGCTGGAGGATCCAGTTGATCGGCAAGCTGGTTCCGTTGGCCGACCCAGTGCTGGTCATCCAGATGTTGCTGACCGAGGTGGCCTTGACCGTGATGTGGCCGAAGAGGATGGTGTTGCTGGTGCCGTCACTGATGTCGGTCATGCGCACGGCAGGTGAGTCGCCGAGGTAGTTGAAGATGCCGCGGTGGTTCCGACCGCCGCCGTAGCCGACCCCCGGCAGCGGGCACGCCGTCGTCGGGGTGCCGGAGTTGTTGCTGGCACAGCCACCGGCACCATAGCGCGCCCACGCCCCGTCCCCGCCGTAAGGGTCGTCGTTCGGGCGGTTGTTGAACCCGTCGCCGTAGCTGCCGGCGTAGCAGGTGGCGTAGCCGCGGTATCTGCCGTTGGCGCCGTCCGGCGTGCCCGTCCCGGTCGTGCAGCCGCTGGTCGGCATGGTGCGGTTGTCATGGAGCGTGGCCGCGTCGGGGTCGCTGGGGCACTGGAGAACCTTCAGGTTCGCCTGGCGGACCGCCGCCGAGCTGTCGCAGGTCACGTTCGTCTTGAAGTCGATCAGCCTGTACACGTTGTCCTGTTCAACGTACGGCAGCAGACGCGGGAACAGGCCCCAGCCGAACGTGAAGCCATCGATCATGGGGAAGCCGCTGTTGACGTCGTGGTGATTGTGGCAGGCGAGGGCCAGCTGCTTGAGGTTGTTGCTGCACTGCATGCGTGCGGCGGCCTCGCGAACCTTCTGGACGGCGGGGAGGAGCAGGCCGATGAGGATGGCGATGATCGCTATCACCACCAACAACTCGATCAGCGTGAAGGCTGGCCTTGGTTTCGATGAATACCGATTCATGAGGACCTCCAGGTTCGAGTGGGTACCCGATGGGGTGGGAGAGGGACCCGTGCAGAATGGATGAAGATAGAGTGAAATCATTCTCACCGCCGGTGAGAATGTCAAGAAGAAACCAATAGAATTGGCAGTTTCTCCCGCCTGGGCCCTCAAGCCTTGCCGAGCCCACGGAGGGGTTTCCGGGCTCGCCGGACCATAAGTCCCAAGGCGCCCAACAGGACGACGGCGACCGCCGGCGCCAGCCCTGAAAATCCCTCCCGGCGTTGCCCGGGCTCCGTCGTCAGCACCACGAGGTCGGGGTAAGGTCGGCGCTCCCAGCCGACGGCGACGGCACCCTTCGCGTCGGTGAGCGGGAACACCGCCGGGGGTGATCGTCGCCTCCCGCGCCCGCCCCTGCCGCGGTCGATGTTCACCTCGACGTGACCGTAATGCTTGCCGCCGCTGAGCAGCTGGCGGCCGCGCGCTCTGGGGCGTTGTCGTGGGCAAGGAACTTCCGATAGGGGTTGTCGAACCCCTCCGACGGCCCGCGCGGCCCGTCGCCGGCGATCCCGACGTCGTAGCAGTGGATCACGTAGCTTCGGGTGCTGCCGTCCGCCAGGGCCTCCTTCGCCGGCGCTCGGATCGCTCCAGCATCTCGTCATGTCGAGAAGACGGCGGCGGCACCGTACCGGCCCAGCAACGGCAGCAGGACCCGGGTGGCGATGCCGGCCTGGCCGGGAAAGCCTGGCTTTCCCAACGGAATGCTGTGCGGCCCCGAGCCGTAGGGGAGGTGGTGGAACTGCACGAAGGTGAACCGAGCTCTTCTTCCTGGCGTCGGCCAGCTGCAGCGCCAGCCAGCGGAAGCCCTGCTCAGAGCCAGGGTTGAAGTCGGGGGCGTGACTGCCGGAAGGGTTGTGGTTGGTGTCGGCGGCCGTCCCGGCGGGAAGCCCGTCACTGGTGTCGAGGGTGATCAGGGTGATCGGACCGTAATCGAGGCGGTAATACCGGGCCTCGTGGTTGGGGTCGCGGGCGCGATTCCTCGGCACCTCGAAGTAGGTCAGGTACTTCGCGGTGGCGAAGTTCGACGCCGCGGTGCCGTAGCCCCCCATCGCCCCGGGGCCGGCGAAGTTCTCGTGGTTGCCCAGGGCCGGGAGGATCGGCACGCGGGCCGCAATGGTTCCGTAGTCGCCGGCGTTGTGGCGCCAGAACTCGTCCCAGTCGCGCTGCTTGCCGCCGGCCTCGACCAGGTCGCCGGGAATGGCCACGAAGTCGGGTCGGCGCGCCGCGACGACCTTGAGGTTCTCCCGGTAACCGACCGTCTGGTTGACGAAGTAGCGGGTGACGTCCTTGGGCCGGTTGCTGCCGGGCGAGGGGGGCCACTCCACCGGGTCGGTCGTGCTGGACTCCGGTTCGGTTTCGCAGTCGGAGTAGACGACGAAGCGGATCGGTTGGTCGCGGGTCGGGGCGGTTCGGAAGGCTGCCCGGAAATCGCGGTCGTCCTGGCGGACGGAGTAGTCGTAGGACGTCCCCGGCCGCAACCCGGTGACCCGGACGCTGTGGAGGTACGGTGCCGGCCGGGGTGGGCCGCCAGGCTCCTTGCCGAACGGGTTGGTGACCAGGGCGCCGGCGAGGGCCGGGGAGGAGCGGTAGGTGCGCGCGCCGTCCGGGGCCTTGACCGTCAACACGCCCGGGTGGCCCTTCTCGCTGAGCCAGCGGACGGTGATCGCGTCCTGAGACGGACTTTGTAGGTAGGGGAGCACCCGGAACGGCTCGGCCTCAGCGGCGAGAAGGGCCGCGGTGAGGAGGTAGGCGTGGGTCATCTTCAACTCCGGTGGGGGAGGCTAGTTGAAGATGTACAACCTTAGAGGCCTACTGGTCAGCGGGTGGCCGTGGCGATGGCGCCCTCGCCGAAGGCGTGGCCGTGCCACTCCAGCTCCAGGTCGGCGAAGGACCGGTAGCCGTAGTGCCGCTCCAGCGCCGCGTCGTACCGCCCGTCGAGGGCCTCGCGCAGGAACCGGGAGAACGTGGCGGCGTCCTTCTTCTTCGTCAGGAAGTCCACCAGCGAGACGCTCTGGGCGTAGAACGCCCCGACGCGGCGCGGCTCGGGGTAGTCGGCCATCTTCATCAGCTCGGCCACGCCGAACAGCGTACCGTCGCGCCTGTGCGTCGGCAGGTTGCGCAGGTGCAGCTCGACCCGATCGCGCGGCTCGCTCAGCACGGCCATGCCCTCGTCGGCCCAGCGCGGGACGTGGTGCTGGCCGAACCGGCCGGCGAGGACGACGTGTGTCGTCTCGTGAGGCAGCACGCCGACGAGGAAGTTCGGGTCGTCGCCGCGGATGTCTACCCGCCGCACGGCGACGCGGCCGCCCTCCAGCGAGATCGTCGAGTGCCCCGGCGATCCGGCCGGGCGCCGGTCGCCTTGGCATAGGCCTGGCCGCTGGGGTGGACGTAGATGTCGCAGCGGGGTGACCAGCCCTTGGCCTCCTCACCGAACCACTTCCGCGCCATGCCGACGCGCGTCGCCTCGGCGGCGCGGACGACCTGCTCGGCCTTGTCCTGGCTCAGGGCGTGGAACACGCGCACGTTCACCGTCTCGGCGACGGCCCAGCCGGTCTGGCCGCGGGGGGTGTGCTTCACCTCTAACCCCTGCTCCGGCGAGTCGCCGCTGTCGCGCATGCGGGCGAGCAGCCCGTGACCGAATTTCTCCAGGCGCGGGGCCATCCGCAGCGCCTGCTTCACCTCCTGCTCCAGCTCCGCCGTCGAGCGCGTGCCGGACGCGCGGTTCAGCTCCTGGGCGACGGTGAAGAGCCGGCAGTAGGCCCAGCGCTCCTGGCACACCCGGGAGCAGCCCGGCTCGTCGCGCTCGGCCTGGGCGTACCACTGGGCGGCCGCCTCGTAGGACCGCTCCTCGTAGGCCCGCTCGGCCTTCGCCAAGTGCGACCCGCCGCGCCGGCCCGCCGCGTTGGTCACGGCGAACGGGTCGTCGTTCTCGACCTTGCCGCGGTGGACCGGGCCGGCAGTCACCGGAGTCGCGACCGCGGTACGAGGGGCCGGCTCCAGGATCTCCAAAAAGCCACGGTACTTCCTCGCCCCGGTGGCGTCGCCGGCCTTCTCCAGCGCCGTCACGTGGCCCCGGTAGGCGTCGCGGAGCAGCGCCAGGTAACGCTTGTTGCCGTCGATGTAGGGGACCTGCCTCTCCAGCACAGCGACGGCGGCGGCGTAATCGCCCTT
Organism: Gemmataceae bacterium; assembly: GCA_046350195.1. Lineage (GTDB taxonomy): Bacteria > Planctomycetota > Planctomycetia > Gemmatales > Gemmataceae > CALDUY01. The sequence goes on along the minus strand of JAXMAW010000023.1, from coordinate 17,542 downwards.
CTGCACCAGCTCCTGGCCCTGCTCCAGGGCGACCTGCACGGCCAACAGCGCCTTTTGCCGCTGGTCGGGGCCGTCGCCGGCCGACGCCGGCCGGGAGGCGAGGAGGACGACGCCGCACAACAGCGCGCGCAGGCTGGTCCGTGCCATGACAGCATCCTTGCGGAAGGGGGCCGGGCCGTGACTCGGGGAGGGCTCGTCCAGGGAGATTCGCGGTCGGAGGTGATCCCGAGCGGGGAGTCACGCTCGCGCAGCGGCGCCGTCCTGGCGCGGCCGCGTCGAGAGGGTGCCCACGATAGAGAAGCGGCCCCCAGGAATCAAGCCGACCCGTCGGCCAGAACCTGGTGGAAGTAGTGCCGCAGCGCCGAGACGTCGAGCGCCGTCGCCAGGTCGATGTTCGGCCGGGCCGGCGACGACCAGCGCGTGTCGATCACCGTCATGCCGCGGGTCAGCTCCCCGCGCGTCTCCACGTCGGCCGCCACCGCCTTCAGGGTGAACGCCGTCGGTCGGGAGAGGTACGCGACCGCCAAGGCGTCGGCCAAGTAGGCGCCCTCGATGCCGTACAGCCCCGCCGTCGGGGCCAGCAGCATCGGCACCACCCGCTTGAGGAAGGCGGCCGTCCGCGTCTCCAGCGCCCCCAGGTGGCGGATGTCGTTGGGCGAGAAGACCAGCTTGCGCGTCGCGTCGAGCGGCAGCAATGTCACGGGGGCGCCGCAGCGCAGGACCTGCCTGGCGGCCGCGGGGTCGCACCAGAAGTGGAACTCCGCGGCCGGGGTGACGTCGCCGGGCTCGTGCCAGGTCCCGCCGACGACGACTAGCTTCTGCACCAACCTCACCACGTCCGGGTCGCGGTCGAACGCCCGCGCCAGCACCGTCGGCGGGCCCATCAGCAGGACCGAGACCTCGTTGGGGTACTGCCGCAGCGTGTCGATGATGAGCTTGTCGCTGGGCGTCGCGTGGTGCGGCGGGGCGCAGGGGAAGTCCTGGCCTCCCAGGCCGTCGGGGCCGTGCAGCTCCCGGGCGTCGCGGTCATAGGTGACGGGAAGGGCGGTGCCGATGCGCGGCCAGCGGGCGGGGTCAATCTGCTCGATGACGATGTAGGCGTTGCGGGTCGCCTGGTCGGCGTTGACGTTGCCCGCGGTCGCCACCAGTGCCAGCACCTCCAGGTCGGGGTCGTTCAGCGCCAGGGCCGTGGCGAAAGCCGAATCGATGCCGGGGTCGGCCACGAGGATGACTTTTTCCGCCATCGGGTTATTCCCTTTGAACAGGTGACGCGCGGTCGGATCAACACGTCGAGCGGGTCAGGGCGATGAGCGTTTCCAGCGCCGCGGTGGCGCGGCCGGCGTCGATCGCCGCCGCGGCACGCTCGACCCCTCCCCGCAGGTCGGGCGCTGCGCCGGCAACCAGCAGGGCGGCGGCGGAGTTGGCCAGGACGACGTCGCGTGGCGGCCCGCGCTCGCCTGCCAGGACGGCCCGAATCGTCGCAGCGCTGGCCTTCGCCCCGGCGGCGCGAAGCGACTCCAGGGGCGAGCGCGGCAGGCCGAAGTCTTCGGGAGTCCACTCCGCCTCGGTCACCTCGCCGCCGCGCACCCGCCGGGCCATGGTCGGGGCCGAGAGGCTGACCTCGTCGAGGCCGTCGCGCGAGTGGACCAGCAGGGCGTCGTCGGTGCCGAGGATCGCCAGGGCCCCGGCCATGCGGTCGAGCCACTCGGCCCGGCCGACGCCAAGCAGTTGGCGGCGTGCGGCGGCGGGGTTGGCCAGCGGGCCGAGACAGTTGAACATTGTCCGCACCCCCAGCCGTCGCCGCACCTCGCCGACGTGCCGCAGCGCCGGGTGGTACAGAGGAGCCATCAAGAAGGCGAGGCCCGCCTCGGCCAGGCACCGCCGCGCCACGGCGGGGTCCGCCGTAATGTGGGCCCCAAGCTCGGTGAGCACGTCCGCGCTGCCGCTGGCGCTGGAGATCGCCCGGTTGCCGTGCTTGACCACCTTCACGCCGGCCCCGGCCACGACCAGCGCCGTGGCCGTGCTGATGTTGAACGTCCCCGAGCCGTCGCCCCCGGTGCCGCAGGTGTCGAGCAGCCCCGGGGTGTCGGTGACAAGCGGCTGACAGTGACGCCGCATCACTGCCGCCGCGGCGGCCAGCTCCGCCGCCGTCTCGCCCTTGAAGCGTAAGGCGACCAGCAGCGCGGCGGTCTCGACCTGCCCGCAGGCTCCGGCGAGCAGGCCCTCCATTAGCGCCTCCACCTCGGCCGGCGCCAGGTCGCGCCGGTCGAGCAGCGCCTCCAGTGTGGGCACGAACCAGGTCGGCACCGGCATCTCCGCCATCGGCCCTTTCCTTCCTTGCCGGACTCGCCGGCCCTACCCGATTGACGATACCCGAAAACGGGTCGGACGACAAAAAAACTCTTTCACTCTATACAGGCGTCTAATATACTTTCTTACATACTGAACGCGCGGCAGGGCGCTACTCCCTACCGCGGTCGAAGGACCATCCAGAGCAAAGGGGCAAGCCGTGGCCAATCACAACGCGCTGACGAGCCGGCAGAAAGAGATCTACGACTTCATCCGCGGGAAGCTGGAGACGCGGGGGTATCCACCGACGGTGCGGGAGATAGGTAACGCCTTCGACATCAAGTCGCCCAACGGCGTGATGTGCCACCTGAACGCGCTGGTGAAGAAGGGGCTGATCGAGCGCGAGGCGCAATCCGCCCGGGCCATCCAGATCGTCGGGTACCAGGGGCGCACGGCCCAACAGGCAGACCTGCCGCTGTACGGCTCGGTCGCCGCCGGTCAGCCGATCGCCGCGGTGCCAACCGACGACCGGTTGAACTTCGAGGACCTGTTCTGCGGCCCCGACCACTTCGCCCTGCGGGTCAAGGGCCAGTCGATGATCGAGGACCACATCGACGACGGCGACTTCGTGGTCATCCGCAAGCAGGAGGACGCCGAGAACGGCGAGCGGGTCGTCGCCATGATCGACAACGAGGTGACACTGAAGAAGTTCTACCACCAGAACGACCAGATTGTGCTACAGCCGTGCAACGGGGCGATGAAGCCGATCGTCGTCGATCCCGACTCCGACACCCGCATCCTCGGGGTGCTGGTCGGCGTCCTTCGCAAGGTCTGATTTTGTCGGCCCGGCGAGCATCTCGACCAGCGCCAGGTTGAGCCGCTCGTTCCGGCGCTGCGCCTCTTCAGCCCCTACCTCAAGGCGGGGGTGTTCCACGGCGTGGAGCACCCGGCGCAGGGACCCCTGAACGCGGACCGGCGACCAGTCGCCAACGACGTCCGCGCCGACCACCCCTCCGCTGAACGACACGAAGGCGTCAAGCAGGGTCAGTACCTCCTCGGTCACCAGGTGGCCGGAATCCCAGTTCACCGCCGCCTCCTGAGCGCGCAACACGTCACGATCAAGGGTGATGTACAACGGCAGGGAGGCTAACTCCTCGCGCCAGGAGGCCACAAGTCCGACGATCCTCGAAGGGGCCACGGGTTGGGTTGAGATCGGTCGCAGCCTGGCGTGCGGGACCCTGGCCCAGCCGCGTCCGCGGAACATGCGAACGGCGGAGAGGACGGTGATTTGCCCGGAGCGGAGCATCGACCACGGCGCGAGCCACCGGTAGGCGTTGTCGAAATCCACGTCGCCGCCGACGTGGAACACCCGCCGGACGGCCGGCAGGCGAGCCGCGTGGTAAAGCCAGGTGCCGCAGTGGAGCACCGGCACACCCCGCATCCAGTCGGGGTGGTTGTCGATCACGAGCAGGTTAAACGGCCGGGTCAGGCGGCGGAGAAGCGCCAGGCTGAGGTGGTGGAAGTCCCCGGAGCCGAGGAAGGTCAGCGCCGGCCGGGTGGGAATCACCCGGTCAAGGTCGCGCTCGAATCGTGCAAAGGCCCGCCAGCCGCAGGCCAGCCGCAGCCGCGGCCCCCAGTTCCTCAATGGCACGACGGACGACGCGCGAGCCTTGAGGGAGGGCTGTGCGGCGACACCGCCGTCCAGGTCGAGGATGCGAACGTCCATGCCCCGTACAACCTCCGTGTTTGTCACCGGCTGTACCACGCCACCAGCCGCGACAGGTGGCCGCCGCGGGCCAGGATGCGGAAGCTCAGCCTCTGCCGAACGCTCGCCAGCACGCGGTTGAACCCGACGTGGTCATCGACGATGACCAGGGCCTGCGTGATCGCCTCGACCGGCGGCCGGTCGCGAAACATCCGCGCGACCCAGCGGAGGACCGGAAGGGTGACGGCCAGGCCTTCCAGGCCCTCCCAGAATGGCAACCCGAACGCGACGAATTGTAACGAGCCTACCTTGATCGTGTAATAGCGCTCCAACACCGCCTCCGCGTCGGCCGGCAGCGGCCCGGTTGGCTCTTCCAGGTGGGTGAACGTCACCGAGGGGAGCTTTCCGTGCAGCCGGGGCACCTCCCCGATGCCGCGCGTGAATCGGTAGGCGGCCCCCAGGAGGGCGGTGCGGCCGCGTGAGGCAATGCCGCGGTTGGGCCCGTGGTCCTTGCGCGTGAACAGGGCCGCCGCCTGGCGGAACAGGACGCGGGCGATCCATCCCGGCGGCGGCACGAGCATCGGGCTGGCCGGCACCTCCTGCTCGCTCGCGGTCAAGAACAGGTCGAGCAGTTCGCCCAGCCGGCTGCCGCAGACGGCGTCCAACTTCGCCTTGCGCATCTGCTCGGCGAGGTACAGGCATTTTCGCATCCGCCGCTCCATCGGATAGCGGCCTTCGCGGACGACCTTCAGCAGCGCATCGACCAGGCGGAGCGTGTCGGGCCAGTCGAGCTGCTCGCCGCCGTCGAGCCGGGGCGGGGCGGTCAGGGAGCCGTCCTCGCGCGGCGTCAGCTTCTCCCGGCTGGCCAGGTTCTCGGCGAACGCGTGGAGGTCTTTCTGGTGCTCGGGAAGGGCGCGGCCCTTGCTGGCGGCGGCCGACGGGCAAGCGAAGCGCAGGCCGACGCGCCAGTGGTCGCCGGCGGGGAACAGCACGAACGGGAACAGCCGGCAAGGCAGCGGCTTGGTCTCGTAGCCGAACCGCTCGTGGATGCGGCAGCGGCCCTCGGGGCTGAGGAAGACGCAGGCCCCGTCGGGCCGGTGGTTCAGCTGCACCACCCGCCGCCACGGCGGTCCCTCGCGGAGGAACGGCTCGCAGCCGCCGAGGTCCTCGCGCGTCCAGCCCTGCTTCTCGATCCGCTCGATCTCGTCCGCGGAGAGCGTGACGCGGTACTCGTGACAGCAGGTGCCGGTGGCGTGGCAGTCCCAGTTCTGCACCACGGGGAGCGTGCGGATCGGCAGTGCCATGCGGGGTCGCTCGGTCAGGGGGCCGGGCAGGGTCGTTCTCATTGTATCACGCCGCCCGGCGCAACGGGCGACGCGGGGAGCAGGATGGCCACCGGCCGCAGCGGCTCGCGCCGGAGGAGTCTGTCCGCGAGCAGCACGGCCGCGACGGCCGCCGCGGCCGTGGTGAACTGGGCGCGCGGGCCGAACGCCTCGATGACCACCCCCATGACCAGCGGCCCGGTCAGGCTGCCGGCGCAGTTGCTCGCCAGGTACCAGGCGTTCCCCCGGGCCAACGAGGAGGCCGGTAGACGCTCGCCCAGCAGCGACAGGCCCAGCGGGTAGAGCGCCCCGCAGCATGCCCCCAGGACGAACAGCCAGGCAGCCAGCGGCAGCGCGGCGCGGAGGCAGGGGACGGCGCCGAGGCCCGCCAGCAGCGCCGCGTGGCAACCGAGCAGGACGCGTTGTCGGCCGAGCCGGTCGGCCAGCCATGCGAGCGGCAACTGGGCGGCGACGACCCCGGCGAAAAGCCCCCCCATCAGTAGGCCCGCGCCGCTTTCACCGTAGCCGATGCCGAGCAGGTAGATCGACAGGAAGGTGATCGACCCGCCCTCGAGGAACCCCTGGGCCCAGGCGGTTCCCAGGCTCAGGGCGCTGTCCCGCCAGGGCAGGGGGGCGTTGGCCGGGGCCTCCGGGCGGTGAGCCATACTCGACGGGATGGCCAGCAAGGCCAGAGGGGCGGCCAGGAGCGTGACCAGGCCGCCCCCCGCGAACGCCAGGCGCGGCGCCAGGGGGTAGGAGGTCAGCCCAACGACAGAGCCGAGGCCGATCCCCAGCGCGACGCAGAATGCATAGACCCCGAAGTCCCGCGCCCGGCGCTGGGGCGGGGCGTTGCCGTTGACCAGCGTCTCCATCGGGACAAGGCACAGGGCCGTCCCGATGCCGCACAACAGGCGCAGTCCGTGCCAGGCGACGTCCCCCGAGACGAGAGGGAACAGCGTCGTCGCCGCCGCGTCGAGCAGCAGGCCGCCGAGGACGCAGGCCCGGTTGGCCCGGCCCATCCAGCGCGGCACCAGCGGGGCGACCAGCGCTGCCCCGAGGTAGTAGCAGGTGGTGTTGAGGCCGATCGTCCAGGCGCCGCGCCCGGCGTCCCTCAGCCAAAGTGAGGCCAGCGACGCGCCGAGGCCGAAGCTGAACGCCCAGCCGAGGCTGGCCAGGCTCACCAGGGTCAGGGTGCGGCCGCGCCGCCCGAGGAACGACATCCGTGTCTCCGGGTGGTCCGCCGGGGTAAGCGGCGGCGGGGAGGGAGGCGGTCTTCGATCTGATCGGCAAGGCGGGGGGCGGAACTTCGGCAAAACGGGTAGCGGCGTCAGAACCCCTCGTCCTGGAGCCGTCGGAGCAACCCCTCGTAGTGCGGCAGGCGGTCACACAGGCGCGCCGCCACGCCGCGCTGGGGCCAGTTGATCAGGCTGACGTGGTCGCCCTCCCACACCTCGCACGACTCGCCCCAGCTGGCCGAGGCGCCCGACACGATGCCATCGTGGGGCCCCTCCGCCTTCTGTACGATCGGCGCGGACAGGTACCACGACGGGTGGAACCGCGTCCCGGTGTAGCGGGCCGCCACCGAGTAATACCGCACGCCCTTCGCGTCGGGCGTCTCCTCGTTGAACCGCTTGCAGCACGCCACGGTCAGGTCGTCGAAGGCGTCGCGCGGGAGCTTGACCGCGTCGAAAAACGGAGCGACCAGCCGGACCAGCCCGCGCGTCGCCCAGTCGGCGAACGGGCTGCCGCGGTGCGGCGTGCCCAGCGTCGTCAGGCTGAGGACGGAGCCGGCCATGTCGAGCCTGGAGATCATATACCGGGCGTCGAGCCCGCCCATGCTGTGAGCCAGGATGTGGACTGGCTCGCCGGGGAACTGGCGTTGCAGGAACGCCCTCAGCTGGGCCGCCCGCACGGCGACGCCACCGGTAGGGCTCAGCCACGCCGCCGCGACCCGGTTGCCCGTCGCCTCCAGTGCGGAATGGACGCCGTGGAAGTAGTCGAACCGCAGCCGACCGAGGCGCAGCCCGGGGAAGCCGAACAGGCCGTGGACCAGCACGATGGGGGCCTTCAGGGTCGGCATCGTCACGGGCGTTCTCCTCCGGTCCGGGAAGGGCAGTTCATGAATTATAGGTGAAGGCCCCGCCTGTGCGGAAGGTTGGCCGCGCGCGGCGCGGCGGGCTACGATCACTCTGTCCTCGGAGCACACCAATCCCGGAAGGGGGTCGCGATGGCGCAGCAGAAGGCGGAGCCGGGCAAGACGCGGATCGGCTGGGTCGGCACCGGCGTGATGGGGCGGTGGATGTGCCAGCACGCCTTGACCGCCGGCTACCAGGCGACTGTCTACAACCGCACCCGGGAGAAGGCCCAACCGCTCATCGACGCCGGCGCCACCTTCGCCGAGACCCCGCGGGCCGTCGCCGAGCGGTCCGACGTCGTCTTCGCCATTGTCGGCTTCCCCAGGGACGTGCGGGAGGTGTTCCTTGGCAAGGACGGCGCGCTGGCCGGCAGCAAGACCGGAAACGTGCTGGTGGACATGACGACCAGCGAGCCGTCGCTAGCGCGCGAGATCTTCGAGGCGGCCAAGGCGAAAGGGGTTCACGCCATCGACGCCCCGGTGTCCGGCGGGGACGTCGGGGCGAAGAACGCGGCGCTGTCGATCATGATCGGCGGCGAGGCGGCGGTGGTGGACGCAGTCCGGCCGCTGTTCGAGTGCATGGGCAAGACGATCGTCCACCAGGGCCCGGCGGGCGCCGGCCAGCACACCAAGATGGTCAACCAGATCCTGATCTCCTCGACCATGATCTCGGTCTGCGAGGCGCTGCTGTACGGCTACAAGTGCGGCCTCGACCTGGGGACGGTGTTCAAGTCCGTTTCCGTCGGGGCGGCGGGCAGCAAGGCGCTGGAGGTGCTCGGGCCGCGCATGATGAGGCGCGACTTCGAGCCCGGCTTTTACGTCGAGCACTTCATCAAGGACATGGGCATCGCCCTGGCCGAGGCGGAGAGGATGAACCTTTGCCTCCCGGGGCTGGCCCTGGCGAAGCAACTCTACGAGAGCGTCCGCGCGCTCGGCTACGGCCGCAAGGGGACGCAGGCGCTGCTGCTGGCCCTTGAGGCGATGTCGAACGTGAAGCGGTGAGCAGAAAACGAGGCGCGCCGGGTCTCTGCCGCCGGCGCGCCTACTGCTCACCTCCCGTCGCGGGCCACGTGCTTGAGCATCTCGCGGCAGGCCTTCTCGCAGCGGCGGCACTCCTGGGCGCAATCCCGCATCATCTCGTCATCCCGGAACTTCTCACAGGCGTCCCCACACCGCTTGCAGGCGTCGGCGCAGGCGGTACAGATCAGGTCCGAGAATGGGCCCTCCCGGGCGGCAATGCAGGAGGCGGCCGAGCAGTGGGTGGCGCAGTCCTGACAGGTCTGTAGGGTCTTCAGGTGCTCCTTTTTCCCCTCTGCTAGCATTTTCGCGCAGTGCGCCGCGCAGGCGTCGCAGGAGCGTGCGCAATCGTCGCACGCCTTGGCGCAGTCCAGGTGTGGACCGTGCCTGTGGTGGTGGGGCTTCTTGTCATCCGCCGCGCTGACGTAATACCCAATGGCGAGGAAGGCGGCGGCCAATAGCGCGCAAGCGGAGAGCAGGGTGCGGCGACTCATGGTGTTACTCCAGTGGGTTCATGCGAGGGGCCGTCCGCGGCCCTCGCGGATGGTGGGAGTCCAGAGCAAACCTCGCGCCGGGCGGCGATCCTGCGTCACCACGCTCGCGGCCCAGGACGTTTGTCGGCCGCTCCTCAGCGGGAGCCGCCGGGCTTGGGGTGGAACTCACGGTTGAACCCCTCCGGATCAACCGGGTCGGCGATCGCCGGCTTCTCGGCCGCCTTCGCCTCCGGCTTAGGTGGCATGGGCGCCGCGAGGGCCGGCTTCGGGTCGCGATCCTGGCCGAACCCATCTGTCGATTTCGGCTGTGGGGGCGGGGAGGGCAAGGGCGGCACCGCGGCGCTGGCGTGCGCCTCCTCGCGAAGGTGCGGGTTGGTCTCGGCCGTGCGCGCCACCCAGTACTCCAGCAGGCGGAAGGCGGTGACCTCCCGGCCCTTGAGCGGAGCCTGGGTCATGCCCGGCCCGTGGATGCTGATCGCCTTCGAGAGCAGCTTGCTCGCGGCCGGGTCCTTCGGGTTGATCTGTGTCAGGGCCGAGGACAGGTTCTTCTCCAGCGACTTGCGGCTGGCCAGCCCCGGCCCGGAGACGCGGGTCAGCTGGAAGGCGCCGCCCCGCCCGCCGGTGTGGCAGCTGGCGCAGGCGTTCATGAGGATCGGCGTCACCTTCGAGGCGAACAGCCCCAGCGACTCCGACGTCACCTCGACCCGGGGCGACTCCGGCTCCCGCGGTGGCGCGGGCTGAGGGGTTTGGGCCCGCGCCTTCGCCTCGCGGAGGTGGGTTGCCAGCCGCTTGACCCGCTCGTCGCGGGGCCGCAACTGGAGCGCCGCGTCCGCCTCCTCGGAGGCCTGCTCGCGCAGTTCGTGCTGCCGGCACCAGTCGGCCAACCGGAGCCGCTCGTCGGCGTCGTTGAGGTTGGCCCGCCCTTTGAGAAACTGGTAGGCTTCGTCGAGCGAAGCGCACAGCTTCAGCGCCTTCGACGCGGGGATGAGCGTCTCGCCGATCAGCCTCTTGATGCGGTACTGGTCGCCGACCTGCTCGATGTCGCCGGTCAGCGTCCGCTCGTTGTCCAGCACCAACACCCGGCCGGTGGCCGGGGGCGGCGAGGCGAGGACGGCCAGGCCCGCGGCGCCGAGGGTGACCCCGGCGGCGAGGGTGATCGCGATAATGTTTTTCATGGCGGGCGTGTGATAAGGGAGGGTCGGTCTCCTGTCAAGAGCGACATCCCCTTCACTCCCCCCGGTACATCCTCGCCGGAGGCTCCAGGGCGCTCGCCGGGATCGCGACGGCCCCGGTGGAATGGCCAAAGGTCAGCCCGGGCAGGACGAAGTGCAACAAGGGCCAGTGCGGTGACAAGCTCTGGAAGTGCCCCTCCAGGCCTGGGGGGTCCGTTTAGGATTTCCACGCTGGACGCTTGCTACCGGCTGGACGGGTCCCTAGAACACTTGTCGAATTCTCTCGTCAGCTCGCGGTGGGAGCGACGCTGGAACGGCCACGAGGGGCCGGCGAGAGTGCGCCCGGGCCGGCCGTCCGCGCGACCCTGGTAACCGTCATCCTTCCCCGTTCGTGACTCCAGAAAGGAGCGTCCCGTGGAATTCTTCGAGAGCTGGACGTTTATGATCTTGATGGCCGTTCTGCTCATAGCCCTTGTGGGCCTACTGATGTTCTTGCGCAACAAGAAGGACGAAGAGTAATCGGCTCTCGCCCCGGAAGGTGGCCAACCGGTCCGTTTCCCTCTCCCGTCCCCCGACCCGAAAACGCCGACTCCCGCCAGGGCCTTTCAATGGCCCTGGCGGGAGGGATTCCTGGGCGGGGTGGTGGCATTACTTCTTGAACCGCCCCTCGACCTTACCACAGTCGCCGACCACCGCGTCCACCTGAACCGGCTTTCGGTCGCGCCAGACCTTCATCACGACGCGCTGCCCGGGCGGCAGGTTGCTGATGCGGTTGATGAACTGGTTCTCGTTCTTCACCAAGCCGCCGTCTAGTTCCAGGATGACGTCCTTCGCCCGCAGCCCCGCGGCCGAGGCAGGCGTCTCCGGGTGGACCCCGTCCACCAGGGCCCCCTGCGCCTTGTTCAGCCCGAGCTTGACCGCCTCGGCCGACTCGAACCCGGGGGCTAGCTGCACCCCGAGGTAGCCGCGGGTCACCCGGCCCTTTTCAAGGAGCTGGGAGGCGATCTTACTCACGAGGTTGAAGGGGATGCTGAAGGCGATCCCGGAGTTGCTCCCGGAGGGGGACGCGATCGCCGTGTTGATGCCGATGACCTCCCCGTCCAGGTTGACCAGCGGGCCGCCGGACGAGCCGGGGTTGATCGCCGCGTCGGTCTGGAGGAACTCCTTGATGCGGATGGTCGTGCCGAGGCTGACCTGACCGCGGTCGCGGGCACTGATGATCCCGTGGGTCACGGTCTGGTTCAGCCCGAACGGCGACCCGAAGGCCAACACCCAGTGGCCGACCCGCATCCTGTCACTGTCCCCGATGGCTGCGATCGGGACCGCCTCGGAGTCACTCAGGCCAAGCAGGGCGATGTCGCTTTCGGGGTCGGTGAGCACGCGGCTGGGCTTGAGGATGCGGCCGTCCGAGAGGTTGATCGTGATTTGCGAGGCGGGGGCTTGGCCGATGACGTGGTTGTTGGTCACGGCGAACACGCCGGGCTTACCGGGGAAGCGGACGAGGACGCCGGAACCGGAGTCGTCAATCGACTTGGACTTGCCGTCCTTAACGGATGGCTTGACCGCCTCGATGGCGACGACGGATGGGGACAGCTTCCGCGCCGTCGCCTCGAAGATGTCGCGTGGCAGGGTGGGGCCGCGGCCCGGGTCGGCTTCAAAAGGCCGGGTGGCGTCCGGCGCCTGGGCGAACGAAACCCGGGGGGCCGTTAGAAGGTTGGCCGAGATGCCCCCGACATACGCGCACGCGCCGAGAAACACGGCCAGCGCCGTCTGCTTCATAAACCTACCCTCCCCGAACCTGGGCCGACCCGCGGCGGCCGCCGTGTGCCCAACCGAGCGGCGACGAAAGCAAGGTCGCGATGTGATTCTACCCGGCGCCGGAGGCCCCACTTGAAGGAGGAAAGGAGGTTGGGTGAAAAACTCCTTGGTCCGGCCGCACGGACGGAAACCCGCGGTCGCCGACCCCAAAGGGATCGGCGACCGCGGGGACTCGCGCCGGGGTGCCTGTTAGCGGCTGCCGGGCAGGTCAAGGTCGAGGTCCGAGAGGCGGACTTCCCGCTGCTCCTCGGTCGAGGGGGTCGCCTCATACACGCGCTCCCAGTCGCCCCCCCGGCGGGCGCCGGCCCAGTCGGGGAAGCGCTCCATCTCGCGCTGGCAGTCGATACACATTGTCGAGTAGGGCAGGGCGTTCAGCCGCCCGATCGGGATCTTCTGGCCGCAGCTCTCGCACAGGCCATAGGTGCCCTGTTTCAACCGGTGCAGGGCCCGGTCGATCTGGCTCAGCTCGCGCGAGTCCAGTTCGGCCAGGTGGGAGGCCATCTCGTCGCTGCCCGCCTCGAACGCCACGTCGGCGCTGTCGCCGGTCGAGTCTTCGCCCTTGAAGTTGCGAAGGTTGTCCATGTCCTCGCGCAGCTTCTTGATGATCTCGCCGCGGCGGGCCAGGAGGGTATTGTGAAGGCGGAGTAATGCGTCCTGTCGTGCCATTGGTGCAAACCTCGCTCGCTGGTGCTTCTCCCCGCCGCACCGAAGCAACCCGTGCGGAACCGGGCCGCCATATTCACGCCATGGGGGAGACAATCGGAAAGGTAACGCCCTTGACAGATGCAACCTTCGTGCCGCCGATCGTGCACCTTGAAATTATCTTGTGATATGACATAATATATTGTAAAATATAGCTTTACATCGAAATCACTCCTTCGATGCCCCGAGGGTGTCGGCCGCCATGGTTGACTTTTGAACAACGGGATGCCGCAAATCCGGCAGTCATGGCACCAACGACCGGTCCTTGAAGACGCCAAAGTATATCCGATCAGGCGCGGTAACGCTTGAGCCGGAATCAAGAAACATCCGGACCCGGGCGGGTCGGTGTCCTCCTAACAGGCAGGATCGATCGCCACAGGACGACTCGCCTCTCAGCGGTCCGGCCGGGGTAGCCGCTCGGTTCGCCTGAGGGAGGGGGGTAGGCCGCGCTCGCATTCCAAGGTCAGCCGGAGGTGATGAGGGTTGCCGTAGTGCCACTGCTCGATCATCCGATGAAGCAGGACCTGTCGCGACGTCCGACTGGGAGGCCCGAGGCGTTGCAGAACGGCCTGATCTGAGAGGCCCGGGGGGAGTGTGAGGGGGGGGGCCTGGTGCTCCCCTGGGGGGTCAACCGGCGCGAGCCCGACCAGGCAGGCCGCGATAGCGCAAAGGGGCGAAGGCCGTCTCATCAGGGTTTCCTCGGAACGGGTCATTCCGTGACGGGCGCCAGGAACGCGGCGGCCTCATAGCCGGGGGCGAGGTACCACATCCGGGGGGTGAACACATTGCGGAACAGCCGCTGCTCGATCGAGGAGGCGGGCGGGGCCGCTGGGGACTGGACGCCAAGTAACAGGTCCGTGAGGGAGAGCTGCTTCTTGTACCGGATGGCGCGGTAGGGGCCGAGGTTGGCGAGGGAGGCGGCGGCCTTGACGGCGTCCTCGAGCGGTCCGATCTCGTCGATCAGGCCAAGCTCTTTGGCCTTTGGCGCGGTAAAGATGCCACCGTCGGCGCGGTAGCGCGTGTACTGGGCGGGGTCATCCGCTTTCGCCTTCGGGTCGGGGCGCAGGGGGGTAACCGTGAACCGTTCGAGCAGCCTCTGGCGCGTCAGCGCCGGGCGGCCCTTCTCGACGACCGTGAGGAACTGAAGGTAGGCGTCGTCCACCATGTCCTGCATCACCTGGTGCTCGGTGGGGGTCATGTCGCGGAACATGGAGGCGGAGTCCTTGATCTGGCCCGCCTTGATGGTCTGCATGGTGAAGCCGACCTTCGCGGCGAGGTCCTTGACGTTGGGGAACGAGGCGTAGACGCCGACGGACCCGGTGAGGCTGCTGCGCTCGGCGAAGACCTTGTTTGCCGGCGCGGCGATGTAGTAGCCGCCGGAGGCGGCGATGCTGCCCATGGAGACGACGACGGGGCGGGGGTGGATGTCCTGGTCGGCCTGGCCGTCCTTGAGCTGGAGGACCCGCCGGTAGAGGTCGTCACTGGCGGTGATGCTCCCGCCGGGGCTGTTGATGCGAACGACGGTGGCCTTGACCGTGTCGTCCTTCCCGGCCTGCTCGAGCTGCCTGTGGGCGTGGTCGAGCATTCCTTCCAGGAGCGGCCCCTCGACGGAGACGATGGCGACCTTGTCCGAGGCCGTCTTGGAGCCGGCAAAGTACCTTTCCGTGAGCGGCGTCGGGGCCGAGGCCTCGCCGCCGGCGCGGAAGGCGAGCCCGGCACAAAGGAGGGCGATGACGAGCAGCGCGACCAGGTTCCCGACGAAGGACAGGGCGAACGCGCATCCCAACACCGGGAAACCGTTTGTCGGGGTGGGTTGCGGAGCCGGGTGGGGAAGGGTGCTCATCGGGTGGCCCATGACGGTTCGTGGATGACCAAAGGGGATGATAGCCGCGCGCGGGGCGGAAGAGAAGCGGCTACCGCGCTGGCGTCGCGCGATGCCGGTGGGTATCCTCAGGGGGGGTAGTGGAATGAGGGACCGCCGTGACGATACGTTGCCTACTGGATGGGATGCTCCTGCCAGCCCGCTTCGCCCAGGGCCGTGGGGCGCTGATCGCCTACGATGGGGACGAGCCCTTCGCGTTGGAAGCCGTGGAGGCGGTGTATTACGAGGTGGTGTCCGCGACCCGTGAGGAGTGGCTAGCGGTGGAGCGGGCGCACTACCGGCTGCTACGTCGCTCTCCGGACTTCCGCTGGTCGGGGAACTGATCCTTGCCGTCCCGGGAGCCGGTCCCGGCCTCGCCACCCGGCGCGAGGCCGATGGCGCGGTGGGCGGCGGGTGCCTTATTGCGCACCCCTGGGGGCCCCGTCGATACTGCCAGGCGGCGGGGTGATCCAGCACCAGACGAGCCCACCGGCGGCGACGATCGCACACGCCACGGTGATGGGCGTCGGGCCAGCCGAGCGACGACTGGGCGAGCACTGGCGTCAGCGTCGGCGAGACAAGGCCGCCGGCGTTGCCGAACGTGTTCATGACGGCGGCGGCCAGCCCGCGATCGCGCCCGCCGATGTCGGTCACCGCCGTCCAGAACACGCCCTCACACAAGCCCAGCGCCCCCATTGAGGCTGCCAGGGCCAACACGACGTGGGCCTCGGATCGCACCGCCACCGCCACGAGTGCGCCGACCGCCCCCAGCCCCATCCCCGTCATCACGATCACCCGGCGGCCCCACGCCGCCCCGATCCGGCGGCAAACGGCGTCCGTACACAGTCCGCCGAGCGCCATGCCGGCCCCCTGTGCGATCGTGATCCAAAACGAGTCGTTCCGGGCTTCGACCTTTCCGACGTGCAGCACTTCCTTGAAATAGAAGTCCATCCAGTAGAAGAACAAGTACTGGAAATAGCCGAACGCGGTGTAGCTGAGAGAGATCAGCCAGAGGTCTCGGCGGCGCAGGAGGGACCAGTCGGCCGGCGCCCGGACGCCGGGCGTCGAGCCGGTTGATTCCGCCTCCCCGCCCGGCGCGTGCGAAGGCACGAGCCTCGAACCGATCAGGTGCCAGACGACGCCGAACCCGGCCAGGGCGGCCCCCGCCGTGAAGAAAGCCCACGGCCAGGTCAACCGATCGATCAACTGGCCGAACACGGGGTAGCAGAAGGCGATCCCGACCAGCGCCCCGGCCGTCACCATGCCGTTGGCGGTGGCCCGCCGACGGGGCGGCATGGCGTCGGACACGACGTGGGCGGCTCCAGGGTGGAGGGGCGTGTTCCACAGCCCCGCGACGCCGCGGACGACCAGCAACCCGACCCAGAGTTGCTCCGGGGAGAGGGCGACCAGGCCCAGGACGCCGGTCAGCCCCGCGAACGTACCCATGCCGAGCCCGAGGATCGTCAGCGCGCGGACCGGGCCGATCCGGTCGATGAGCCAACCGCCGGGGATCATCCCGACTGTGTAGACGATCAAGAACGCCGTGTACACCCAGCCCATTCGGGTTTCGCTGATGCCTCCCTTGCCGATGAACACCTCCGCCCCGGCCACGGAGATGGCGATCCGGTTGAAATGGGCCAGCCCGGCGAGGGCCATCAGCAGCAGGACGATTACCCAGCGCGACCGGTTTGGTGACGGATTCATGTCCCCTCGACCCCCTGGTTACGAGTCCCCTGGGCGTGCCACGGGACGCCTATTCGAGGTCTGGTGTCCGGTAGACCACCTGCCCTTTGACGCGGATCTCGGCCTCCACCAGGTAGTTCTTCAGCCCGGCCACGTTCACCGTCATCCCCAGCCCGGGCGCGTCCGGGACGCGGATGAGGCCGTCCTTGTCGCGCTCGATGTGGTTGGCGGTCAAGTCGGTCGCGAGGCGCTTCGGTTCGACCGGGTATTCGGCGATGACGGCGCCCTCGAGCCCGGCGAACGGTTGCAGCGAGGCGCTGAGGGCGAGGTGCGAGGTGAAGGTGTGGTTGACGTACGTGACACCTCGGGCGTGGGCGTAGTCCGCGACGCGCTTGGCGACGCTGATGCCGCCGATCCGCCCGGCGTCGATTTGCACGTAACCGATGCCGGCGTAATCGATCATCTGCCGGGCCATGTGGAAGTTGTGACAGCCTTCGCCCCCCGCAAGCTTCACCCGGCCCGCCCGGAGGGAGAGTTGTTTGTAGGCCTCCAGGGCCCCGGAGACGAAGGGCTCCTCGAGCCAGGTCGCGCGGACGTCCTCCAAGGCCGCCAGCCGCTGGCTCGCGGCCTCGACGTCGTCCCGCCAAACGGTTCCGACGTCCACCAGCAGGGTCCCGCCCTCGCCGAGGCCTTCCCGCGCCGCCCGGAACTGTTCGACGTCCGCCTGGACACTGCCAGACCCGATAGGCCCCCAGCCGAACTTCGCGGCGCGAAACCCGTTCCGCCGCGCCTGGCACCCCTTTTCGTAGGTTTCGCTCGGGGTGTCTCCGAACAACATCGAGGAGTAAGGTATCTTGGGGAAGGCGCCCTCGTAGCCCAGCAGGCGATAGGCCGGCTCACACAGTCTCTTGCCGAGCAGGTCCCAAAGGGCCATGTCGATGCCGGACAGCGTGTGGTCCGCTTGCAACAGGTCGAGACTCTGTTCGCGTACCCGGTCGCCGATGCGGCGAATGTCCGCGACGTCGTCGATCGGCTGACCGAGCACGGAAGCCTGGACCGGCTTACAGGCGCTGTGGGAGATCGGGCACACGAGCGCGGCGATCGACGGCAGTGGGGCGGCTTCACATTCGCCCCAGCCGGTCAATCCGCCGGCACGCACCCGGACCAGACAGGCGTCCTGGCTTCCGTCCCCGATGTCGAGAACCTCAGGCATGGACAGGTAAAAGAATTCAACCGACTCGATTCTCATGAAAGCCCTCGTGTGATCTCGGTGGGTGGCAACGGCAGCGCCGTGACTCGGTGCAACGGGCCGGCGGGAGCAGACCGGCGGGAGCCGATCGAGGAA